>DAOUEL010000019.1:0-89419 GCA_034430595.1 Anaerolineales bacterium
CTTCGGTACGGCTGGACGTGCGGCGGATCGAGAGCATCAAGGTTGGCCAGGAAGTGGTGGGCAACCGGGTGCGGGTGCGGGTGGTGAAGAACAAGGTGGCGCCGCCCTTCAAGGTGGCTGAATTTGACATCATGTACAATGAAGGTATCTCCAAAGCCGGGGATATACTTGACCTCGGCGTAGAGAAAGATTTGATCGATAAACGAGGTTCTTATTACAATTACGGCGAAATCCGGCTTGGGCAGGGACGTGAGAATGCCAAGCAGTTCCTGCGTGAGAATCCGGACACTTCAAACGAGATTGAAACGGCCATCCGGGGTTTCATACCCGAGGCTGTAGGCGAGGAAGTTGAGGAGCGTGAGGCCGAATCAGCCGAGTGACTGCTGATCGGTGGAGTCGCTACGGAGTAGATATCGAAATCTGAACAGCTCGTGGCGAAGGCAGTTGAAACGATCTCAAGAATGAGATTTGACACCGAGAAACCAGGAACGTAGTTCGCAACAAGCAGGTGTAAAGGTTTGAAGAAATCGCCCACCAACCGGGCATGAAGACATAGTACCTGGCGTTCTCACCCCTTGTGGGGTGGGTATCGGGGTCTACCCATCATTCAGGGAAGCGATTCCCGTCGTGTCTGCCTTTGCCGCGGCCAAAATACCTGGTCCGCGGCGTTTGCATTGAATGGGAGGTTGATGTTTTGAGCGGAGTGATCACTGCGCTGAAAACACAGAAGAAGCATCAACAGCGCGTGAGCGTTTTCATCGATCACACCTATCGATTCAGTCTGGATCGAACCCTCGCTGCCAGCCTCAAATCAGGTCAGGTCCTGACGGAAGATCAAATTTCGCAATTATCCAGCAAAGATGAAGAACAGCGTGCATACCACCGTGCTGTGCGTTATCTCAGCCGCAGGCCGCACGCTGAACAGGAAATCCGAGACAAACTATACCGGAATGGAATCACAGAGCCTGTATTGACCCGAACGCTGGACCGGCTGCGCGAAACCGGACTCGTGGATGACGTCAAGTTCGCTCGAGCCTGGGTGGAAAACCGTCTCACTTTCCGGCCGCGCAGCGCGCACGCTTTGCGGCTTGAACTCAAACGCAAGGGCGTCCCCGCCGAGACTATCGACAAGGCGCTGAGCGGTTTTGAGGAAGTGGGAGCGGCACGCCAGGCAGCAGAGAAGGGCATGCGCAGATATTCACACCTCAAGCCAGAGGTCGCCCGCCGACGGTTAATGGCGTACCTCACACGCCGCGGGTTCAGCTATGGGGTCGTGAAAGAAGTCTCGCAGCAGGTCCTGCCAGAGCGAGTCCATTCCGATGCTGAAAGCGAGGTATCAAGGTGAACACTGCTTTGATCATCAGTGTGGTTATTGCGCTCACAGCGGGCGCGCTGATCGGGTATTTTCTTCGTCAACTTCAATTGGAACGCAATGTCCGCAGCCGGCAGGCTGAAGCGAACCGGATTGTTGAAACGGCCCAGGCGAAAGCCAAGGATCTCGAACTGCAGGCTCGTGACCAGGCGCTCCATATCCGTGACGAAGCGGAAGAGGAACTGAAACGCCGCCGTGCTGAGCTATCCCGCGAAGAAGAACGTATACAACAGCGCCGGGCTGATGTCGACCGCCGCTTCGACCAGCTCGAAAAGCGTGACCAGGTGCTCAGCAAACGTCAAAGCGCGATCGACAAGCGTGCAAACGAATTGGAAAAGCGTCATGAGGAAATTATCTTCGAGCTCGAACGCGTTTCCAGTATGACCCAGGATGAAGCCAGAGCGCAGCTCTTGCAGGAAGTTGAAAAAGAAGCTCGTGCCGATATGTTGCGGGTCATTCGTCAGGTCGAAGAAGAAGCTCAACTTGAGGGCGAGAAGCGGGCGCGCACGTTGGTCGCCGATGCGATTCAGCGTGTAGCTTCGGATCACGTTGCCGAGGTCACCGTCTCAGTCGTCCCGCTGCCCTCGGATGACATGAAGGGCCGCATCATCGGCCGGAATGGACGGAATATCCGCTCGTTCGAACAGGCGGCTGGGGTTGATGTCGTGGTTGATGACACACCGGAAGCTGTGACGATCTCGTGCTTCGATTCGGTGCGTCGTGAGGTCGCTCGCCGGGCGATGGAAACACTGGTACTCGATGGACGGATTCACCCGGCCCAAATCGAAAAGGTCGTCGCTGAGCAGCGGGATGAGGTCGAACAGCTGCTGGTGGAGGAGGGTGAACGAGCGGCATTTGACGCCGGAGTGCCCGGATTACATCCGGAAGTAACCAAGAAGCTCGGGCGTCTTAAATTCCGCACCTCCTATGGTCAGAACCAGCTCGCGCACGCTGTAGAGACAGCCCAACTGGCCGGCGTGATCGCTGCCGAGCTCGGGGCAGACGTGGAGGTCGCGAAGGCTGGTGGCTTACTGCATGACCTGGGTAAAGCGATGGATCACGAGGTGGAGGGGACGCACGCTTCATTAGGCGCGGACTTCTGCCGCCGCTACGGTGTCAACCCGAAGGTGGTCAACACCATCGAATCGCACCATCATGAGGTCGAACAGGATTCGGTCGAAGCCGTGATCGTCGAGGCGGCCGATGCCATCAGCGGTGCCCGACCTGGTGCCCGTCGGGAAAGCCTGGAGCAGTACATCAAGCGTATCAAGGCGCTGGAGGAGATCGCCAACTCCTTCGAAGGCGTTTCCCAGAGTTACGCACTGCAAGCTGGGCGTGAGATCCGGGTTATCGTTCTGCCGGAGGACATTGACGATCTGGAGGCGAACCGTCTGGCTCGATCCGTCGCCAAGAAGATTGAAGAGGGTATGCAGTACCCCGGCCAGATCAAGGTGACCGTGATTCGCGAGACTCGTGCTGTCGATTACGCCAAGTAAGATCCCGGTTTATGAAAACGGCGGGGGTTCGAACCCCCGCCGTTGTATTTAATCCTACCCTCAGCTCTGAACGATGGGCTCCCGGTAGAGCATCCCAAATTGAT
This sequence comes from Anaerolineales bacterium, assembly GCA_034430595.1. Taxonomy (GTDB): domain Bacteria; phylum Chloroflexota; class Anaerolineae; order Anaerolineales; family E44-bin32; genus E44-bin32. The sequence goes on from DAOUEL010000019.1 coordinate 2,973, forward strand.
CCTGAGGGAAAGCTTTCGAATAGGCATCATCCCAGACAAATGGGCTTTGAACGCTCATCGTTGAGAAACGCACATCGAGGCCATGCATGGCATCAATCAGCTCGGTGAAGGGTTCGTTCTGTCCAGCGTAAGGCACAAGCAGCTCGAAGAGCACCCGGTTGCGAACTTCGGTTCTATAGTTGAGGCGATTTCCAAGACCTTCCGAAAGATCTCCCAGGTAACCCCGCCACAGGTTGAGGCGAGCGCTCATCTCTTGCAGCGCTTTTGAAGAAAGCGCCTCCGGCCACTTCGTTTGAGATACTTCCCAATTGATTCTAAGTTGGCTGAAACGTGCCCGGAGTGCTGGCTCCAGCGTGGACTCACCGGCCTGGATCGCCCGCAGGTTGAGCAGCAGATTGCCGAGGGTCAGGCGGGGGGTTTCATTGATTCGGCCGCCAAGAGGCCAGAAGAGTTCGGGTGAGAGCAGGTAGGGTTTTAGCTCCTCAAGTTGATTTGAGAGCAGTTCCAGCTGGCGGGCAGCTCCATCTGGCAGGCTAGGAAGACTCATACAAAGCCGCCTGAATGGCGTCGATCAATTTTCCGCGTGTAACCGGCTTTACCAGGTACCCTTTTGCGCCGAGATCGTTGCCTGCCTTGACATCTTCCGGGCGGCTGCGGGCGGTTAGAAAGAGAAAGGGGGGAAGTTTCCAACCATCCTGCTTCAGCTCTTCGACCAGGTCGAATCCGGAGCTTTCCGGCATCATCACGTCAAGCAACATCAGGTCGAAACGTTCATCCTTTATAATCTGCTTTGCTTCGCTCGCCGAATAGGCTGATTGGAGCACATAGCCTGCTGTGCGCAGGGTTAATTCGATCAGATCCACAGTGTCGGGTTCGTCATCGACGATCAGAATTCGAATAAAATCGGGCACGTACTGCTCTCCGAGGCTTTGATCGCTCGCTATTGTATCCTGTGCCGTCCGGAATCCGCCAGTGGTGAATGGTTCAGCTTCCTAGAGAAACATGAGCAGCGGTTGCTCAAAGTAACGTTTGAAAACCTGCAGCCAGCGGGCAGCCTCGGCACCATCCGTGACGCGGTGATCGGCCGATATCGTTACCTTCATCCGTTTTCCTGAAACCAGTGCTCCATCCTCCAGCAGCGGAACTTCGTGAATGCTGCCGACTGCCAGGATGGCCGCTTCGGGTGGGTTGATGATAGCAATGAAGTGATCAACATCAAACATTCCCAGGTTTGAAACCGTGAAGGTCGAGCCCTCGACATCGTCCGGGCGGACCTTACCAACCCGCGCCCGTTCGGCCATAACTCGGATTTCGGCGGAAAGAGTACGCAGCGTTTTTTGATCAGCATTCCGAGCAACGACCGTGAGCAGACCCTGGTCGACGGCGACCGCCACCCCGATATTGATCTCCCCGTGCCGGACGATCTCGTTACCGTCGATCGAAGCGTTCAGGTTTGGGAACTCGCGCAGGGCCATGGCCGCTGCGCGGACGATGAAATCGTTGATGGAGAGTTTCTCGTCTTCAGGAAAGGCACCATTAATCACGGCGCGCGCTTCCAGGACCGGCCCTGCATCCACCTCGGTTGTGACGTAGAAGTGCGGCAGCTCCTGCTTCGAGCGAGTCATGCGTTTTCCGATGGCTGAGCGCAGCTTGCTGATCGGAATACGTTCCGTCTCGCTCACAGTTCCGGCCGCCATAGGCGGGATGGCCGAGGGCCTTGCCAGCCCTGTGGACTGGTGAACCGCGGCCTCGACATCCTTCTTGACGATGCGGCTTCCGGGACCAGATCCCTGTAACTGCCGCAAATCGATCCCCTCTTCTTCGGCGACCCTGCGTGCAACCGGTGATGCTTTCACGCCGCCGGGATATTCTTCATCGGTTGAAACGACTACCCTTTTCTCGCTGGGTGCGGGCTGGGGTTCTGCTCCTGGCGTATCAACGGCCGACCCTGAAGTGGCCTCGCTCGGTCCAACCAGCGATTGGAGATCGAATTCTTCGCCGGCGGCTCCAATCACGGCAATCGGCATGCCTACCGGCACGCTGGTTCCAGCCTCCACCGCATGCTTTAAGACCACCCCGCTTGCGCTTGCTTCGACCTCGACCGTGGCTTTATCGGTCTCGATCTCTGCCAGAACCTGTCCCTGTTCGATGGCATCGCCTTCATTTGCCACCCAGCGAATGAGCGTGCCCTCCGCCATATCGAATCCCAGCTTGGGCATGTTGACGACCATAGCCATCAAATCACCCCTTTCACTGCCTGGATGATATCCTCGATCTGGGGCAGGGCATGCTGCTCGAGCTCGCGGTTGTATGGTAGTGGAACTTCACGCTGGGCAACGCGTCGGATCGGCGCATCGATGTAATCAAAGGCTTCTTCGTAAAGCCGGGCTGCGACTTCGGCCATAACACCGTACGATCGCCAGCCCTCCTCAACCAGGACCGCCCGGTTCGTTCGTTTGAAGGACTCCAGAACCGGGCTCATGTCGAGCGGCCGCAGGGTCCGCAGGTCGACAATCTCGACCTCGATCCCATCCTTGGCCAATTCGTCAGCAGCTGCAAAAGAGAGTTGGAGCATCTTGGAGTAGGTTACGAGCGTGACGGCGTTGCCCTGGCGCTGTACCTTGGAAACGCCGATCGGCTCGAGATACTCATCTTCAGGAACTTCGCCTCGGACCTGGTAAAGGGTTGCGTTTTCGATAAAGAGCACCGGATCGTCGCTTCGGATCGCACTTTTGAGCAATCCCTTTGCGTCATGCGGAGTACCGGGCGAGACAACTTTCAAGCCAGGAAAATGGGCAAAGACCGCATCCGGCGTCTGGGAGTGTGTGGCAGCCAGCTGCCGCCCGCCGCCACCGACAGCTCGAATGACTATCGGCACGGTGAATTGGCCACCGAACATCGTGTGCAGCTTGGCCGATTGGTTGACGATCTGGTCCATCGCTGTGAAGGCGAAATTGATCGTCATCAACTCGGCTACAGGCCGCAAACCGGCCATCGCTGCTCCGTTTGCGGCACCGACGATCACCGATTCGGCAATCGGGGTATCCCGCACTCGCTTCTCGCCGAAGTGATCGTAGAAACCGCGGGTAACGGCGTACGTTCCACCCCATACGCCAACCTCTTCACCCATGATGAACACGTTCTCATCGCGCTCCATCTCTTCCCAGAGAGCCTGGGAAATGGCTTCACGCATGGTTATGACGCTCATAGCACTTCCCCATTTTCTTCAACATAAACCGTCTCGACCAGGTCTTCCCAGGTGGGGTTGGGGCTTTCCTCTGCGAAGCGGACTGCCTCCTGAACGGTTTTCTCAACCTTTTTCTCTTCTGCATTTAGCGTTTTTTCGTCAGCGATCTTTTCGTCCAGGAGCTGTTTGCGGAAAATGCCGATCGGGTCGTGTCCTTCCCATTGGCCGACCTCATCCTTCGTCCGGTAGCGTTCAGGATCGCCCATGGAATGACCTTCGAAGCGGTATGTGACAGCCTCGAGGAAATAGGGCCCTTTTTCGCGGGCATGTTCGATCGCCTGCTGTGCTGCCTCGTAGACTTTGGTGACATCCATGCCATCCACACGGCTGTGAGCCGTGTTGTAGGCTTCGGCTTTCTTGTGAATCTCCGTAACGGCTGAAGCGCGCGCCACAGCAGTCCCCATGCCGTACTGGTTGTTTTCACAGACCCAGACGACGGGCAGATTCCAAACTCCAGCCAGGTTCAAAGCTTCATGGAAATAGCCGATATTGGTGGCACCATCCCCGAAGAAGCACAACGTGACATTCTTTTCACCGCGATATTGATCTGCCAAAGCCATTCCAGCGGCGAATGGTAAGTGGGAGCCCACGATGGCGTGTCCTCCCCAATAATTTAGCCCGACGTCAGCCATGTGCATTGAGCCGCCGAAACCTTTTGACGTTCCGGTTTTCTTGCCCAGCAGCTCAGCCATCACGGTCTTGGCCTCGATACCGGAGGCGAGGGCGATGCCGTGATCACGATAGGCTGTCAGGACCCGATCTTGCGGTTTGCGAGCAGCGAGCACACCACTGCCCACGGCTTCCTGGCCGATGTAAAGGTGCAGGAAACCGCCGATTTTACCCTCCTGGTAGAGCTGCATAGCTTGCTCTTCTACGCGGCGGATGAGCACCATTTCATGGAATAGTGCAATTTTCTGAGATTTATTCATGAGTTTCCTCACCTGAGGAACGACGACAGTATGCAGTTTACCCGACTGCACCCCAGCCAGTTGAGAGACGGTTAAACTGCCCCGTTCTGGCGGGGCAGCATCAGAAGTATACCAGATGGAGGGCGCTCAAACCCTTTCAACATCACCTAAGGTGAAGCCAAACCAAGACCCTGCAGATCGAATTCGCTCAGCTCTGCCGTCACACCCGCGGGAAGCAGCATCGTCACTTCAAATTCCACCGATTCGCCAGCCGCAAGCACTTCCTGGGGCATGGTCCATGCAGAATCCAACAGGTTTCCAGCAACATCACGGGCCGCGACCAAGGCTGATGGCCGTTCAACCGTATCCGGATTGTCGTTGGTAAGCTCACCGCGCAGGTAGATCAGGTCGCCGATCTGTTCGAATTGGCTTACCTCGAGGCGCAGCAGACGAGTTTCCTGCAACGCAGGCCGCGAGGCGAGTGCGTCGATGATCAGTTCAGCCTCCCAACCCTCCAGCGCGTCCGGGCTGATATCAACCCCGGTTGGCAGCCCCACGAGCTCACTGATCGAAAATGGCCTGGTTTCCCCCGGGCGGATGGGTACTGGCGTATCCAGCCTGGCCAAAGCGATCAGCTCTTCCCCCCGGTAAAAGGCTACCTGGCCTTTCAGCCAGCGTGATAGACTGCCGGGGTTGCGAATTTGAAAAATAAAGAACGGGGTTCCCTGGGTCGAATGCCGGGCTTCCGGTGGTGCGACAATCTCGAGCCGTGGCGTGTCCGGCGTGCCGAATGGGGATGCAGCCAGGTAGACCTGCCAACCCGCTTGGGGAATCTCGCCCAGAACCTCTGCTGTGAAGGGTACTGCTTCATCGGGTGGCAAACCCTGGTTCGCAAGCTGCAATCTCGCCACGCCCTGCCTTTCACCGGTAAATTCTTTCGGTAACAGGATCAGATCATCGAGCCGGGCGTATCCGAATTGCCGGTTGGTGAGCGTGCCCAGGATAATTGTCTGGCCGCTTCCGGATGTCCTTGTTTCAAGGATCTCGATTTCGACCTCGCTTTTTAAGAGCGGGCCTTCCGAATAGGAGCTGAGGGTCAGGGAAGGGATGAGATCCGTATCCAGCGGTTCCAACTGCATCCACAATCCAGCGATTTCGCCCGGGGCGAGAGTGGATGGAACGGGTCTGATTTCAAGGGCCGCGGTCAGGCTGCCGTCAGGGTTTCGCAGTTCAAGCTCGAGCTGCAACTCGGAAAGGGGGATTTCAAGCGAATTCTCAACCGTCCCAAGAAAGAGCGTGCTGCCCGGAATGCTTACAAGCTCGTATTGCTTTAACTCAAGATGGATTTCCGGTGTGCGTGTTGCGAAAATTTCGGTCGGTGCTGGCACACTCGTCCCTGCCGTCGGTTCGACAGGACGCGCCGCGGGTGCGCATGCGGCCGCCACGCTGATTGCGGTTACCGCCAGGATGACCAGCATTGAACGCCGGGTGCGACTCGTTCGTCCCACGAAGAACGATCCGATTTCAATAAATCGGCAGGGAGGGATCAACCTCTTTCGCCCACGCGTTGATGCCTCCGTGCAGATTCTTGAGCTTGCGAAAACCGGCTCCGGCAAGAAGTTCGAGCGCACGCGCCGATCGAGAGCCCGATTTGCAGAAAAGCACGATTTCATGCGCTGAATCAAGTTCGTGCATGCGTGCAGCAAGCGATCCGAGCGGGATGACCCGCGCCTGCGGAATGGAGGAGATGCTGAGTTCGTGGGGCTCGCGTACATCGATCAACTCGATCGGTTCCCCGGACTTCAACCGTTCGGCGAGCTCGCGCGGTTCAATCTCCCACTCTGATGGCAGCCGCTCCTCGGCCCGATCATGCCCTGGTACGCCACAGAAGGCTTCGTAGTCAATCAGTTCCGTGATTTCGGGGTTTACCGAGCAGACTTTACACTCCGGGTTCTTCTTCAAGCGCACCGGGCTGAAGCTCATATCCAGGGCATCATAGAGAAGGAGCGTCCCGATCAGCGGTTCGCCAATTCCGAGCAAGATCTTCAATGCCTCGGTTGCCTGGAGCGTTCCAATCGTGCCCGGCAGCACGCCGAATACACCGCCTTCCGCACAGGATGGGATCAACCCGGGCGGTGGCGGTTCCGGGAAAAGGCAGCGGTAGCAGGGCCCATGCTCCGCCCAGAAGACACTCACCTGGCCTTCGAAGCGGAAGATCGAACCGTAAATATTGGGCTTCCCGGTCATCACGCAAACGTCGTTTACCAGGTAGCGAGTGGGAAAGTTGTCCGTGCCATCAATGATCAGGTCGTAGTCGGCTGCGATCCGGAACGCGTTCTCGCTTGTGAAAGGCTCGTCGTAGAGGACGAACTCAATATCCGGGTTCAGATCTATCAGCCGCTCCCGTGCGGACTCCACCTTCCGCATTCCCAGGCTGCCTGTGCCATGCAGGATCTGCCTTTGCAGGTTGGTGTAATCGACAACGTCGTAATCGACGAGGCCAATCGTGCCGACACCGGCGGCGGCCAGGTACATCGCGACCGGAGAGCCGAGCCCGCCGGTGCCGATGATCAAGACCGAGGAAGCCTTCAATTTCTGCTGCCCTTTGAGGCCTACTTCCGGCATCAGCAGATGCCTGGAATAACGTAGGATTTCATCGTGGGTGAGCTCAATTTGAGATCTTGTCAACATCTTTACCCTGTCTGCTGATTGCATCCATCTCGCGATTGTACTTTGAATGATTCCGTTTTCAACTTGATCGCAAATCGCGCCGGCTGGAGGGATGTGCCCGGTCAACCGCTCTGATTGATCGTACGGGTCCGATCCCTGGTCATCACCACCCTCCAGCGATGCTTGGTACGATCATTAAGATGTCGGACTCGGTCAAGGGTGTGTCTGCTCCCTGCAAATTGCGCACATCCTCGCCATTCAGGAAGAGGTTGACGAAGGGTCGCAATTGGTTGGAATCGTCAAAAAGATGGCGTTTGAGCTGTGGATAGCGCCCAGTGAGCTCCTGCAGCGCTTCACTAACGCTGGCGGCGTTGATCTCGATTTCCTTCTGATCATCCACATAGGATCGAAGCGGGGTGGGCATTCTGAGTACGCTCATTGATTCTCCTTGGACCCTTCTGTGAGGATGATCTCTTCTTCCTGGAAGACCCGTCGATCCTGCTCCAATCGCCAGGAACGGCTACCCTCTGCCTTGCCAGTGTATACGCTCGTGATGACGTAGGAATAGAACGGCAGGGACCATTCCAGGTCATAATCAGAAGGTTCGGGGGGGTGATCGGGATGCGAGTGGAAGATACCCACGATGTCTAATCCGCGCTCATCAGCCTCATCTTCAGCCTGCATCAGATCGAGCGGATCGAGACGGTAGCGGCGGTGGCGTTGGTCAGGTTCAAAGTCGTTTGCCAGCGGCAGCAGTTCCAGTACTTTCCGGCCCGCAGGAGAGGCGCGCCCAAGCAGAAGCCCGGCGCCTTCAAGCGGATAACTCGCCTCGCCGTGAGCATGAATCTGCCTTAAAACATCCGAAGGTATTTCGAGCGTCATGTACCCCTCCAGAAGGGCTGCGAGAGGTACTTCGCGGCCGAATCAGGGAAGATCACCGTTACCACTCCCTGCTTGAGCTCGCGGGCGATGCGCAGCCCGGCAACAAGCGCTGCTGCGGATGAAACTCCGACCAGCAGGCCCTCCACTCGGGCCAGTTGGTGCAGCATGTCATACGCTTGCTCGGTGGTTACGGCCTCGATTCGACTGGGGAGGGCTGGATCGAAGATGCCGGGACGGTGCGAGGATGGGAGATGCTTCAATCCCTCCAGGCCGTGCAGCGGTCCATCCGGTTGGACGCCGATTATTTGGGTGTCGGGTTTTGCTTCCTGCAAGTAACGGCCAACCCCAACCAATGTGCCGGTAGTGCCCATCCCGGCGATAAAGTGGGTCACACGCCCGCCGGTCTGATCGAGAATCTCTGGTCCGGTGGACGAGTAGTGAGCCTGCCAGTTGGCGGGGTTATCGTATTGATTGGCATAGAAGTAGCGATCGGGCTCGGCCTGCGCCATCTCACCGGCCAGCTCCCGCGCTCCTTCTGAACCTTCCAGCGGGTCGCACAATGTCAGTTCTGCCCCGAGCGCGCGCAGGATGATCAGGCGTTCCGGGCTGGCGTTTGCCGGAATTACGAGGTGGGCGGGAAGTGATAATGCGGCACAAAGCGTGGCATACGCGATCCCCATATTCCCGGAGGTCGAATCGAGCAGCACCCGGCCCCCGCCAAATACTCCCTCCGCCAGTGCATGGCGAATAATCCCCGCCGCGGGTCGATCTTTGACCGAGCCACCCGGGTTCGCCCATTCCAGTTTGGCATATAGCTCAACGCCACCGGGCAGGTCGGTTGCGATGCGCTCCAACCGAATCAGCGGCGTGTTCCCTATCCTTGACCAGACCGCTGAACCAGTTTCGAGATCCAGGTCAGGGATTGGCGTGGATTCAACCAGATTGATACCCATCACAACTCCGCGGCAGCATGCACCCGTTATTAAAATCAACAGACGGTTCCGGCACGTTCCGTACCCCTGCGATCTATCGACCGCAGCAGCGGTGCGGGAGCGAAACACCGGATCGTCTGTTAGGCTGTGCTTGCCCTGCCTGCAGCTGGGAACCGGTGTTTACCGCTCCCGCTTCAGACATATGCATGAAAGCATTATGGTTCAAGCTCCAATATTTATGATAATCTTGATGAATATTATAGATGGCGGGAATACCCTGTCAAGAGGGGCGGATGACCCGGGGACCATAGGCGGGGTACCTTTAGCTTGCTATAATGACTTCCACATTGTGAGGATCGGGGCTACATGTCGCGAGAGAGTTCGCTGCGGAGCTTGAGAGGAACCAGCGCGCCACCGGCAAGGCAGGTGATGCGTCATCTTGGCGTTACGCTCCTCGTAGCCGGAATCCTGGCGACGCTCTTCACGGCCTGGACTCCGGCCGGACTCAGTCCAGGGGAATTTGCCAGCCAGCTGGCGGCCGCGTTTGACGCACGCAGCAGCAGTGGAACGGGTGCGGAGCCGATTGCATCTCAAGAACCACGTGAGCTGCGGGTGGGGATCGTCATCGGCCATTCCGGTGTCAACCCGGCGACCGGTGATGAGGATCCAGGCTCGGTCTGCCAGGACACCGGGCTGACGGAATTGCAGGTCAACCGCGAGATCGGTCTACGTACCGCCCAGGCGCTGGAGGCAGCTGGATTGACGGTGGATGTTCTGGAGGAATTTGACCAGCGACTGTTTGAATACCGGGCTGTCGCCCTGGTCTCGATTCACGCTGATTCGTGCACCCCGATCAACGATCAAGCCACCGGCTATAAAGTCGCCAGCGCCCTTGAGACGGTGGTCCAGGATCGCTCTCAGCGGTTGGTGGACTGTATCGTCGATCGCTACGGTCGCGCCACGGGCTTACAGTATCGTCCTGGCAGCATCACACGTGATATGACGGAATATCACACCTTCCGGGAGATCCACTCACAGACACCCGCCGCGATCATCGAAACCGGTTTTCTCTACCTCGACCGGGATTTCCTGACGTCCAATCCTGAAAAGGCGGCGCGCGGGATCGCAGAAGGCGTTCTGTGCTACGTGAACAACGAACCGGCCAGCCTGCCATGAGCACCTCACCCCTATCATTTACCCAAGCTGGCGAAGCTCTTGAACGAGCCAAGGCCGCCATTCGATCGGGGGATAAAGCCGCTGCCCGACGGGCGGCACGCAGTGCTACTCGGCTGGATCCGGGCTGCGAGCAAGCATGGTTGATCCTTGCTGCGGTCTCAGAGCCGCGCGCCGGGCTAGCCTATGCCGCCCGGGCACTCGAAATCAACCCGGATAGCCAACCGGCTCGCAAGGCAATCCGCTGGCTTGTCCGTCGGCTCCCATCGCGTGAGCGTGGGGCTGCGCTCGCCCGTGCTCGCATTCCGGCAGATCTGATCCCGCAGTTTACGCCGGTCGAAGCGCTGACTCAGCGAAAGCCGTTCTCTCTTCGCGCCCTTTTTAGCTCGGTCGCGCTGGCCCTGGCGGTTGGTTTCTGGGTTGGGGGCCTGCCGGCTTCAGCCCTCCAGCCTCAACGCGCCCAGGATCCGCTCGCCAAGGCGACGATGACGTTCACCCCCACACCGACTTCTACCCCGACGCCGACTTCGACCCCGACGCCAACCTCTACGCCTACGCCGACCTCCACGCCAACTCCGACCGCTACCCCAACCTACGTGCTGAACTGGACTTCTTCCTTCAGCGTCCCCCTCGATCAGCTCAAGAACGAGGGACGCTGGATCGATGTCGATATCAGCTCTCAGCGGGTGACTGCCTATGAAGGCGACGAGGCCGTGGCTTCATTCATCGTTTCGACCGGTGTTTCAGCGTATCCCACGGTCATCGGGCAGTTCCGTGTTTACGTCAAATACACCGCGGCCGATATGGCTGGCCCGGGGTACTACCTGCCGGATGTGCCCTATACGATGTACTTCTACCGCGGATATGCCCTGCACGGGACCTACTGGCACAGTAATTTCGGTACCCCGATGAGCCATGGCTGCGTCAACCTGCGAACGCCGGATGCGCAGTGGTTGTTCAACTTTGCCAGTGTTGGCACCCTGGTTAACGTCCACTACTAATTCATTTGAAGTGGGAGCTCCTGGCTGCCACAAATTGTGTTGGTCTTTGGTAAGATTCCAGCATGGAATACGTCTGCAGCTATTCGCCGGGCGTGGATCTTGGTGAGGTGATGCCTTGGCACACAGGGCGCTTTTTCAAGGACTCGTGATCGACTCCGAAGGAGATCCGGTAGATGTCGCGCTAGTCGGTGGTAACGCTTTCTATGTCGTTGACGATGAGGGGTTCCGGCGCCATATCGAAAGTGAGTATATCGATCGACAGGTGCTGGATGAGCTCTACAGCATGATCGAAGGGAACGAGGAGTTGATCAGCCTGGGTACGATGCGCATGCTTGGCCAGGAGGATATTTTCACCAAAGCCGCAATCGAAGAATCTCTCCGCAATGCCGATCAGCAGTTTGACAGCTTGCTGCAAACCGGGTTGCCAGAAGACATGCTGACCTGGCTTGGATTGATGGGGTTTCAGGTGAGGGTCGATGTTCATGGAGACGTGCTTGAGGTGATCCAGCCTGCGGGTCCCGAGATCCCGGATGAATAAGAGCCAGCACCATATTCATGCGGATCACCGGGGCAGTTTCTGACGTTCTTCAAACATGATGGGATTAGAGTCCATTCGAAGGTCATTGATCAGGAGACGGATGTGGGCTTGAATGAGTTTATGCTCGATGTTACAGAGGCCACTTTTGACCAGGACGTGCTGCTGCGTTCTCACCAGCAGCCCGTGGTCGTCGATTTCTGGGCCGAATGGTGCGGCCCGTGCAAGATCCTCGGACCGCTGCTTGAGCGCCTGGCGATTGAGGGTGGCGGCAGGTTCGTCCTCGCAAAGCTGAATGTGGACGAGAATCCGAATCTGGCAACCCGCTACGGAGTGCAGGGCATCCCTGCTGTGAAAGCATTTAAAAACGGTCAGATAGAAATGGAGTTCGTCGGTGCTCAACCCGAAGCGCTTGTCAGGCGCTTCATCGATCAAGTTGCGCCGAACGAGCTCATGCTGGGGGTAGAGCAAGGCCGCAGCTTGCTGTTGACGCATCATTGGAGCGAGGCGGAGGCGAAGTTCCGTGCTGTTCTCGCTGAAAACGGATCCAATGCGCCCGCTGCCCTGGGATTAGTCGAGAGCCTGCTGATGCAAGGGCAAGCGCAAGAGGCGCTGGAAATCCTCGATGATTTCCCACGGGGAAGCGAGTGGGCTTCCGCGGAGAAGCTGATTCCCCTGGCCAGGTTGCTATCTGATGTCGACCAGGACGCGTTGGTCCGGAACGCCGATCCCCTCCAGGCCGAGCTGCTGCAGGCTGGAAAGCTGATCCTGCTTGATAACTTGCCGGCCGCTATGGATGGCCTGCTCGAAATCCTGCGCCAGGACAAACATTACCGGGACGATCTCCCGCGCAAAATCATGCTGGCGTTGTTCCAGCTGCTCGGAGATGACGATGAACTCACCCGTCAATACCGTGATGAGCTGGCCTCTGTGCTCTTCTAGAACTGCTGCCATTCTCATCGACTGACCTGGCAAGCGTATATCAAACGAAAGCCGCCCACTGATTCCAGCGGGCGGCTTGATGTCCCATCCGATGTGTTCTATTTTGCTATGGCAGGACCGAGCACGAGACTGCCCCAGGTGGTTGGATCTGCAAGCCTGCGGCCGGTTACGGACGCGATCATCGATTGCCAGGCCGCAACGCCGGCCTGGTCATTGTCGGATAAGGCTAGCACAAAGCCGAACTGGTCATTTTCTTTCGGCGTAACGTTGAGGATTGTCCAGGGTATGCGTGCCTCGAGAATATATCCCTGCCCCTGCTGGCTGGCTTTGACGTTCACACTGGAAAGTGCACCCTCCCGGCTGCGGGGGTACCAGAGATAAGCTTCCGGTGCCCGGCTTCCGAAGTTGCCCGGTGAGAGACCAATTTGATAATCATCACTGCTCAAGCTCGTACTGCTTTGATCGCCTGCCAGGTCGGCGTCGAATTGGATTTCGACATCATCTCCCCGGTAGAGATAGCGTCCGGTTGAAACCTGGGCAAACAAATCGTCAAAGCGCTCCACGGCCAGGTAGAGGTAGTTAACATCCCATCCGAGCTGGTAGCGAGCCGAAAGATCCGCCGTTCCGGTCCAGCCGGTACTTGCATATGACAGGGGACGGTCAACGCTATATACGCTCGTGCTCCAATCAGCCAGGCTGCCGTCGATGACGGGCGGTGCACTGAGGTATGCCGCGGTTACTGCCTCTGCCGGGACGGGAGTTTGCGTTGGAGATGGGCCTGTGGTGGCGGTTGCTGCGCCCAGCTCGGTCGCTGTCGCTGGAAGGCTGGTCGGGGATTCGAGCGGCGGGAGTGTGGGTGGAGGGGGAGTGTTGGTCGCCGTGGCGGCGAAGATCGCCGTATGGGTCAGATTTGGTGTTGGAAAGGTAAATGGCGTCGGGGATGCAGCACCTGGCAGGGTGCAGGCGCTGAGCGCCAGTAGTGCCAGGATCGAGATGGATCTGCGGGTTACAGAGTGCATGATATCCCCTTCCGGCCAGGAGACCGACCGTGCGCTCGAGTTTGGTCGAGCCAGCTCCAGGTCTGATCAACACATTCAATCAGTGGGGCGGGTGGGAGTCGAACCCACACGCTCTTGCGAGCAGAGGATTTTAAGTCCCCGGCGTCTGCCAATTCCGCCACCGCCCCGTCCGCTAATTGTAGCGTGCGTTGCATAGCCGTCAAGGCGATCCCCGCAGCGGGCTGGAGGCAGGCTCGAAGCTCCGCTATGCTATAATCCCCGCCGGGAAAGGTTTAGACCATGTTTAAACGAATCGCGAGTGTCTTCGGCATTGATTCCGTCGCCAGATTGCTCGATCAATACCGCCATTTCGTAGACCAGATTAACGACCTCGAACCAGAAATGCAGGCGCTTTCCGATGCCGCGCTGGCAGGCAAGACAGCGGAGTTTGAAAGCCGCCTTGCTGCTGGTGAGACGCTGGACGATCTGCTGGTCGAGGCTTTTGCCGTTGTGCGTGAGGTGTCCGTTCGTACGATCGGGCTGCGGCATTTTGATGTACAGCTGGTCGGTGGGGTGGTCTTGCACGAGGGTAAGATCGCCGAAATGAAGACCGGTGAAGGCAAGACGCTGGTCGCGACGCTCCCGATCTACCTGAACGGACTGGAGCGCAAGGGCGTCCACCTGGTCACGGTCAATGATTACCTGGCCCGTCGAGATGCACGCTGGATGGGTCCGATTTTTGAGTTCCTGGGCATGCATGTCGGCGTGCTGCAGGAGGCTGCCCGGACGGAACATGGCCGCAAGGCCTTCGTGTACGATCCGGCGTTCGAATCGACTCAGGAGGATGTCCACCAGCTGCGAATGGTGGATCGCCGTGAAGCCTATGCGGCGGACGTAACCTACGGCACGAACAACGAATTTGGCTTTGATTACCTGCGGGATAACATGGCCCGCACGATCGAAGCCCGTTCGCAGCGCGGCCACAATTACGCCATTCTCGACGAGGTCGATAACATTCTCATCGATGAAGCCCGCACGCCGTTGATTATCTCGGGCCCTTCCCATGAGGACCCCGAGCTTTATCTACAGATGGCGCAGGTCGTGAAGCAGCTGAACCCGGAAGATTATGAGATCAGTGAACGCGATCGTACCATTGCGCTGACCGAATTGGGCGAGGACCATGTAGAACAGCTCCTTCAGACGCCGCTGCGGGATCCCGATCGGCCGGAGGACATCACCCCCGAGCAAGCACGTCTGCTCGGGCATCTTGAGCAGGCGCTGCGGGCTGAATATCTCTTCAAGCGCAATAAGGATTATGTCGTCCAAGCCGGCAAGGTGATCATCGTGGACGAGTTCACCGGCCGCATGATGCCCGGCCGGCGCTGGTCCGATGGTCTGCACCAGGCGGTTGAGGCAAAAGAAGGCGCCCGGGTGCGCCAGGAAAACGTCACCTACGCCACGATCACTCTGCAGAATTACTTCCGCATGTACGAAAAGCTGGCTGGCATGACCGGTACAGCCGTGACCGAATCGGAAGAGTTCAGCAAGATCTACGACGTGGAAGTTCTCCCACTTCCAACCAACCTCGAATTCATTGCGCTCAGTCCCGAAACCGACCTGGTTGAGGTTGAATACAGCGAGGACGGGAACCGCTTCCAATACTACGCACGCACGGAGGACTCGGATCAAGCACCGGTCTTCTGGCGCAGGAAAGACTACCCCGACGTCGTCTACCGGACGGAAGAGGCTAAGCTGCGCTCGGTCACGATGGAAATCCTGCGGCGGCATTTGATCGGCCAGCCGTTGCTGGTTGGCACGACTTCCGTTGAGCTTTCCGAAAGACTCTCCAGCAGGCTACGGGCCGAGGCGTTGCAGAATTTAATGAACGTCACGCTCCTGCGGGATCTCTATCTCGAACGGCACGACCTATCCGACGATGGCATGCGGATCGATGAACTCGAGCCGCTTAATGCCGGCCTGGATGAGTTGAAGAATTCTGTGCTCCGCCCGATGGCGCGTGAGCTGGATGTCTCGCTCAACCCAACTCGCGAGGAAAACGTCGCGCGCCTGCTCCAACTGCTCGAACTGGAGCCCACCTATGCCGAGCGCCTGGTGGGGGCTTTGAACGGCGGCATCCCCCATAACGTGCTCAATGCAAAGAAGCATGATGAGGAGTCGGCGATCATCGCCTGGGCCGGGTCCTATGGCGCGGTCACGATTGCGACCAACATGGCTGGCCGCGGTGTCGACATCAAACTAGGCGGGGAGATCGCCGAGGAAATCCTGGCGGCTGTCAACCGTGTCCTGCGGCGGGTGGGCATTGATGATCCCGAGAACCTCAGCATGCGGGAGCGCCTGGAGGCGCTCGAAAGTGCAGATGAAGAGGCGATCGGCATTTACCACGCTGAGGTGAGCCAGCTGCGCACCTTTATGGAGGAAGGACAGAAGGTGCGGGAGGCCGGGGGTCTGCACGTCGTCGGTTCGGAGCGTCACGAGTCACGGCGAATTGACAACCAGCTGCGCGGCCGAGCCGCACGCCAGGGGGATCCGGGTTCTTCGCAGTTTTTCCTCTCCCTCGAAGATGAATTGATGCGCCTTTTCGGTGGCGCCCAGGTCTCAAGCTTGATGCAGCGTCTCAACATTGATGATGCAACGCCGATCGCGCACGGCATCGTGAACCGCACAATCGAGCAAGCGCAGACCAGGGTTGAGGGTGCGAACTTCGACACCCGCAAGCATCTACTCGAGTACGATGATGTGTTAAACCAGCAGCGAGAAGTGTTCTACGGTCAGCGCAACCGGGTCTTCGCAAAAGATGACATGACGGAAGACCTGTACCCCATGGTTGAGCAAGAGGTCTCCCAGCACGTGCAAATGGCCTTCGAAGATCCCGAAGGACCGTGGAAGCTGCTTGCATGGTTGGAAGAGATTCAGCCCACCATCGGACTGGAAGGAGATCGACCCTACCCATCCTTCATGATCCAGCTCATCCTTGACACGCTGGACGGTATCGATCAACCCGATCCGCTCAAGGCTGCGCTGCTCGAACTCGCCCGGCGCAGCCTGGAAACGAACACCGCACATTTGCGGCTGGTGATCGAAGATCAATTTGCACGTTCGCTGGAGCGCCTGGACGAACAGGTGCGCAGCCGGGGTGATACGGCCGAAATGGCGGTGGAAGCAACGATCATGGAAGCCGAAGATTCGGGCCAAACGGTGGACACCGGTCGTTTGTTGAGTGCAGTTGAATCGGCCGCCGGTTTACGAGTCCAGATGGATGAGGCCGGGTTGCAGCATCTGCGGGAGGAACCGCGTTTATTCCTTGACCGGGTGCCAGACCTCATCGAATCAAGCATGGGCTTGCGCATCTGGGCCGGCCTGGTCCAGGCCGTTGAACGAAGACTGGGAGAGGAGCTGGGACTCGAGCCGACCTTGCAGCAACCGATCGATTGGGACGCAGCAGAATCTGCCTTAATGGAGGCCTTCGACCGTATCGCCGGCGCCCGCGATGAGCGCCTGCTGGCAGAGGTCGATACGGACCTGCACAATGCCCTACGGCGTGAAGCGGAAATCGACCGGAACCTGAAAACCCGTCTGCTGGTCCAGATGAGCTACGGCCAGCGCAGCTTCTTCGACCGCAAGACCCACCAGCGGCAGTCTGTCCTTGTGGGCCGGTTGACCTATCCCTTCTACGCTGCCGAGTTGATTGAGGACGAGGAGCCAACTGCGATCGAAGAGCGTGTTCTGCGGCATCTTGATGCTGCTCGGACTACGATCCAGTCCGCTCTTGGAAACGCCGACCTGGGGCGTATCGCAGGCACCCGTATCGATCAGCTTGACGAACGTATCCAACGGGCACTTACCGACGGGGTCAATACACCGTTTCTTGAAACGCAGGAGCAATCGCAAACCATCACCTCCCTCGGGAACGATGCACAGGCAGCCTTGGCTCAAGCACTTGGCGCCCAGGCACTTATGCGGGCATACCGCGAGCTGTTCCTGTCGGTCGCCGACCAATTATGGGTCGAATATCTAACCCAGATGGAAGCGCTGCGTACTTCCATCGGGCTCGAAGCCTACGGTCAGCGCGATCCACTTGTCCAGTACAAAAGCCGGGCATTCGATCTGTTTAAGGACCTGCTAAACACAATCCGTGCCGGTGTGGTATCCCGCATGTACCGCCTGCGCGTGGCTGCTCCGGCCCAAACGGCCTCGACTCAATCCGTCCAGGCACCGCAGGCCGCACAGCGGGTCGCGGCATCGGGAAATGGTGGCTCTGGCGGGTCGAAGAGTTCGCACAAACGTCGCCGAAGACGACGTTGAGCTCCAGCTTCTATCTACGAGGTGGCAGCACGATCAACTCCTCCCGGTTAAAGCCTGAATGAGACGAAAATTGCGGCAATTTCCCCTCGACGATAGGTCCGATGGAATTAAGCGCTAGTTTCCACAGCTGGCCCAAGGTGGACCTGCATCGTCACCTGGAGGGGTCTTTACGCCTGTCAAGCTTGCAGGAGCTCGTGCAGGAGCACGCCGTGCTTGATGAGATTGATCTCCAGGCGCTGCCGCAAAACGTTACGGTTCAAGAAGGCGACCCACATGAGCCAGAGTTCTTCCTCTCGCGCTTCGAAACATTGCGCAAGTTCTTCCTCGATCGGCAAACGATTGAACGGCTGACCGGCGAGGTGATCGAGGACGCCGCCGCAGATGGTGTGCGCTACCTCGAACTTCGATTTACGCCTGCCGCGCTCGCCTCCCAGGGAAATTTTACCTTCGAAGAAGTCAGCGACTGGGTGATTTCAGCTGCATTATCCGCAGCCGAAATTCACTCCATCCAGGTCCAATTCCTGCTCAGCCTCAACCGGCACGAACCCCTGGCCCTGGCCGCACAGGTGGCGGAAGTTGCCGCCGGGCTGCGAACGCGAGGGGTCGTTGGACTGGACCTGGCAGGTGATGAGCATAATCATCCCGCCAGACCATTCGCCCCGGTTCTGGAGCGAGCCCGCTCCGCGGGACTGAATATCTCGGTTCACGCGGGTGAATGGGGGGATGTGGACGAGTTATCGGTGGCAATCCGGGAACTCGGTGCTCGTCGAATCGGGCATGGCGTACGCATTTTGGAGGATGAGGCGTTGCTGCGCGAGGCCCGAGAATCGGAGGTATGCTTCGAGATCAGCCTGACGAGCAATCAGCGCACCGGCGTGGTTTCTGACTTGAGGTTGCACCCGCTGCCGGAGATGCTTGAGGCGGGGCTGCAGGTTGCGTTGACAACGGACGACCCCGCGATCTTCGACATAACACTCTCGGACGAATACGGCCTTGCGCAGCGGTATTTGAACCTCTCACCAGAAACTCTAAAAGGGATGACCCTCAGCGCAGTCCAGGCGAGCTTCCTTGAGCCGAAACCGAAGCGGATCTTGGAGCAGCAGTTCATCGCGGAATTCTGGGGAGAGCAGGCAGCTGATGATTGAGATTGACGATCTTTCATTTGCCGTTGTCAGCGACGGAACGGTGTGGGCAGATGCAGGCGGTCCATTCGGACTCGTACCACGCGCACTCTACTCCCGCTACCTTGAACCGAATTCAGAAAACCGCATCCCGATGACACTGCAGTGCTTGCTGGTCCGTTCGGAAGGCAGGACGATTCTGATCGACACTGGATTGGGCACAAAACTCACGCCCGAAGCGGTGGAGCAGTGGGGTTTGCAGCGGCCGCAGGGCACGTTAATCGATGATCTGGCGCGGCAGGGTGTACCGGCGGAGGCGGTGGACATCGTCCTCAATACGCACCTGCACGCGGATCACTGCAGCGGAAATACTCACTTCGTCAACGGGGAGCTGACGGCGTCATTTCCAAACGCCGAATATTGGGTTCAACGTCTCGAGTGGGCAGAGGCTTCCCACCCTGACGCAAGAACGCGCGGCACCTATTACGGCGTAAATTTCAACCTTCTTCAGCGGCAGGGGCGCCTGCGGCTGCTGCATGGCGATACACAGGTCACGGAGCATATCCGCTGTGTTGTAACACCCGGGCATACCCGGGGGCACCAATCGATCATGCTTTCGAGCGGGAACTGGCGTGGTTTATACGTGGGCGATATGGCATCCTACGCCGTGCACATGCAGCGCACAGCCTGGTTGACATCCTACGATGTCCTGCCGCTTGAGAACATCCGCTCCAAAGAGCGCTGGCAACGATGGGCGCTCGAGCATGATGCCTGGCTGTTCTTCGAGCATGACCCTAACGTGAAGGCCGCCCGCCTGATTGAGCAAGGCGGACGGCTGGGGATCGACGTAATCGAGCTCGATAAGAAGGCTACTGGGTAGATTCCCAGTCAGCGACAGCTTCCCGGATCAAGGCCTTGATCTCGGGGTTAGGGACATCGGCGATCTCGTAACTGTTAACCCCGATCAGTACCTTCGCTATACCTCCCGGCCCTTCCACCAGGCGAACCGCAAGGTCGGATCGACCGGTGGCTTCCACTTTCACCTGCAGGATGTCGTTAATCTGTTCGATCATGCTGGCCGGCTTTCGGTCTGGCACTTCCGTCTCCCGCACCACGCTGGGGGGACGCACCGTTTCCGGCTTTTGAACCCACGTGCTCAGATCCCGGGCAGCGTATTCCAGCCGGGTCCAATACCGGGAGGCTTTTAGCGCCTCAGGGTCGTCGAACTCCTCGTCGCCAATTTTTACGATCAATGAACCGCTGACCTCGTCGCGCAGCAGCGTGGCGACCTGGATTCGCGGGCCTGCAGCTGGCATGCGTGGGGGAGGGGGTTCCTTACTTTCAACAGGAGAATCTGGTTCATCCTCTTCGATCTGGGGTGAATCCACGGATTCCTCCGCAGCATCCATGGCAGGGCTTGGCAAAGGAGCGGGCAGATCCTCATCATCGGATTTTTCCGAGGTGAAACCTTCAATCACGGCGGGTTCAGGCACCTGTTCTGCTTCCGAACCCTCCTCCCCAGAATCCTGCCTCCGGTTGTTAAGGATCATATAGGCCAGAATCGCAAGTCCTATGCCGAATGCGATCAGAACCAGGCCTACGAGAAGCTGATTGTTCATGTTTCAACCTCCGGTTGACAATGGACACATAAGTGCGTGCCACGCTGGCCAACGACAATGCGTGTGATTGTGGAACCACATTCGGGGCAAGACTCACCTTCGCGCCCGTAAACTCGGAAGTGGTTCTGAAATTCACCGCCTCGGTAAACCCAATCGATGCTGGCACCATTATGCTTTAAACCCGCCAACAGCGCTTCTCGTACTCCATGCCAGAGAGCATGCACTTCATCTTCCCCCAGCGAGTCGCTGCGACGCAGCGGGTGAAGCCCGGCGATATGAAGTGCCTCATCGGCGTAGATGTTGCCGATTCCGGCGATAAAGGATTGGTCGAGCAGGAGCGGTTTCAGCATCCGGTGGTGATCGGCCAGAAGTTCGGCCAGGAGCTTGGGCGTAAATCCTGCTTCGAGGGGCTCTGGTCCGAGCGAACCCAGAAGCTGCTCTTTATCAGGGACAAGTGAAACCCGGCCGAATTTGCGCGCATCGCTGAAGCGAAGATCCCAGCCGTTATCGAGGTGGAAGCGGGTATGGTCGAAACGACCGGGCTCCTGGTCGGTGGGAGCAAGGAGTAAATCTCCGCTCATTCGCAGATGGATGAGAAGCGACCCTTCGTCCAGCGGGAAGACCAGGTACTTCCCCCGGCGCGTAACGTCGAGGATGCGCCGATTTTGAATGCGCTTCCGGAAGGTCGGCAGCCTTGGGCTGGTGAAATGACGCGGCCAGCGTGTACTCACACCGATGAAGCGAAGACCGGGAAGTGCCGGTCCAAGAACGCCTTCGCGCAGGGTGCGGGCGATCGTCTCGACTTCGGGCAGTTCGGGCATCGCCGGGATTATACCTTCCCTGGGGATGCTGGCCAACAATCTCAGTCTACCCTGATCAAATCCCGCAGTTGATCGAGCTTTGCTGGACCAATGCCTGAGACGGCAAGCAGTTCGTCAACCGAATTGAACAAGCCGTGTTCATCTCTATATTCGACGATTTTCTGCGCCAGGCTGGGCCCGATGCCGGGCAGGGTTTCAAGTTCAGAGGGGTCAGCCGAGTTGATATCCAGTTGAATTTGAGGGTCGTCCATCAAGGCCGGCGCTGCTGAAGCCAGGCTGGAGTTCGCTTCAGGCATGAAGGGAATGTACAACCTTTGGCCATCTTCGAGTTCGGAGGCTAAATTTACACGATCCAGGTCAGCCCTTTCCTGTGACCCCCCGGCCGCCTGCAGAGCGTCGAAACCGATGGCATGTCTCGGTAAGGTATAAACTCCGGGGTTGACCACTGCTCCTGCAACATGGACTTGCAGTGGGCCGGGAGTGGGAGCAGGATGAAGCTCAATCGGTAATTGTCGGCGGGGGGAAAGCAGGAGCAATAATAATCCTGCTGCTGCGAGACCCGTCAGGAGGCCGGCGGTGTAGGTCGTCCAGCGTTCAATCATTTCGATCCCCCTGTGTGAACTCCAGATCTATTGTATATCGAGCGAGCCCAAGGTTCAAAGCAGTTATAATCTGCCTATGCCCAAATACTTCACCGGCGAAGGCGACGAGGGTTATACGGGTCTTCTAGGCGAGGGTCGTGTTCCGAAATACGGACCGCGTCCGAGTGCATACGGCACGCTGGATGAAGCCCAGGCCGCCCTGGGTGTGGCACGCTCGCTTGCCTCGCAGGCGAGCAGGGAAGCTCTCCGGCAGGTTCAGGTCGATCTCTACCATATCATGGCCGAAGTGGCGGCTCCAGTGGAGCAAGCCGCACAGTTCCGCAAACTCACTCCGGCACGCGTCCGATGGCTGGAAGGTAAGCTGGAGCAATTTGGCGACCTGGTCGAGATGCCGAGCGATTTCGTGATTTCGGGAGATTCACAACCTGGCGCCGCTCTCGATCTGGCGAGAACAGTTACCCGCCGGGCCGAACGCCATGTGGCGGCGCTGGTACACGAAGGCCTGGTAGAAAATCCACAAATCTTGCCCTATTTAAACCGGCTCTCGAGCCTGTGCTTCATACTCTCACTTTGGGAGAATCAGCAGGCGGGGGTCCAGGGTCACAGCCTGGCGAAGGGCGGCTCCACATGACAGGCACCTTGTTGAACTCGGCCACTATCGCCATCGGGACCCTATTCGGGCTGCTTTTTGGAACCAGGCTCCCCGAGAGAGCGCGTGAGAGCGTGCTGTCAGCATTAGGAGTTTTTACCCTGGCGATCGGCATCCAGCTCTTCCTGCAGGGCGCAGGGTTCGAGGGTGAAAACATCCTGCTGCCGCTGGTGAGCCTGCTGGTTGGTGCATTGTTGGGGGAATGGTGGCAGGTTGAAAGAAGACTGGAATGGATCGGGGCTGCGCTGGAACAGCGCTTCGTTGCTGGCCGGAGCGGAGACGATCAGGGCACCCGTTTCATCCGTGGTTTTGTATCTGCCAGCTTGCTTTTCTGTGTCGGACCGATGACGATCCTCGGGTCAATCCAGGATGGATTGATCGGTGATTACCAACTCCTGGCGATCAAGGCCGTGCTTGACGGATTCGCCTCGCTCGCCCTGGCCTCGAGCTTCGGCGTTGGCGTGTTATTTTCCATCGTGGTGGTACTTCTTTATCAAGGTGGGCTCAGCCTGGCGGCAGCTCAGCTTCAGAATTTCTTTACGCCGCTGATGCTGGCCGAGGTATCGGTCGTGGGTGGTGTGCTGCTGTTAAGCCTGGCAATCAGCACGCTGCTGCGCTTGAAACCAATCCGGACCGCCAATTTATTGCCGGCCATCATCGTCGTGCCGCTGCTGGTCCTGCTGGTTGAGCGGATTGGGTTGTAGGATTGGTATCTTGCGAGGGCGCCTGCATCGAGCAGGCGCCCTCTTTTTAGTTGTTACTGGGTCGCGGGGGTCCCTGACTGCAGGGCGCTGTCGATCAGCGGCGCCATGGAGGAGAAAGGTTGAGCTCCAACGACCAACTGTCCGTTAATCAAGAAGCTGGGTGTGGAGCGTACCTCAGTTTGGGTTGCGAAGGCAATGTCGTTTAAGATTTGATCGCGGTACTGTCCCTGGCTGAGGCAGGAATTGAAGGATGGATCGAGTCCAAGCTGTTCGGCAATCGCTTCCAGTCGAGGACGGCTGAAACTGCCTACGTTCTCGCCGATCTGATTCGCGAAGAGCATGTCATGGTAAGGCCAGAACTGGCCCTGTTCAGCCGCACACAATCCGGCCATAGCCGCGTCCTGGGATTCGTTGCCCGGTGCATTCGAATCGATGAAAGGGTAGTTGTGAAAGACGAAGTAGACTTGGCCGGTCTTGATATACGTTTCCAGCAGTTGCTGCATGGTCGTTTCGTGAAATTGGCGGCAGGCCGGGCACTGAAAATCAGCGAATTCGTCGATCCGTACCGGTGCATTCGGATCGCCCAGCGTCTCGTCCTGACTGGCCGGGTAGTCGAGCACCTCTGCCATGACGATGTCACCGACCATCGCCTGCGTGCGGTAAATCACGATGCCAATAACGACCACGACAATACCCACGATAATCAGCGCGCCGATCAGCAAATTCCGCTGCTGTGAGCGGCGTCGTTTCTCTCGAAGCTCCTCACGTTTGCTCATCTATCAACCTCCTGGACGGTGATAAGTACGAATCCTGCCATAAAAGGTCTCTCTTGTCCATACATAAGGACTTAAGACACGAACCTATCGGGTCATGTGCTGAGCAGGGGATGCAGGTTTTCGCTGGCAGCAATTGAAGTTTGACTAATGACTTGCCGTGGAAATTGATATCACGGCCGTGCTCGCTGCCAGTAAGAGAACCAGGCAGGCGAGCTTTCCGTGGCTTAGAAATTGTCCTGGTACAGTGGATATCGCTGGCCAGTCTCCTGAAAACCGAGCGAGTGGTACAAACGCTGGCTGCTCAGGTTATCCGCCTGGGTGTTGACCGAAACTCTACCCAGGCCGCGTCGGGAGTGAACCCGCAACACGTGCTGGATCAATGCCCGGCCATATCCCTGGCCTTGTTGATCGGGCAGAACCGCAAGGCGGGCAAGATGGGCTCCGAGGGCCGAGGCGGTGCTGATTTGATAGCCCACGATCTGACCATCGACTTCCAGAACGGTTGCGAGCGAGGCGAGCGAATGTGCGGCGATCAGTGACCGGAGTGACAGGCTCCAAATCGGGTTGAAAGCAGCGTTATCAATCGCAACGACATCAGCCAGGTCATCTTTCTGCATCATTCGGATACCGAGCTCATTAGCCTGGTGCAGATCAACCTGTGGATCGCTGTTGGACCATTCCAGGAACAGTACCTCATTCGCCAGCTTGAAACTCGACGCCTGAAGCAGGCGGCTAAACCAATCCCGGGTGGAGAGGGCAGTGGCGCAAGAGGCACCGAGCTGGATGGCGCTAACCCTGGCAGGCTCCCAAAGAGCCTGCCATTGTTCTTCTTCCTGCCGTTCTTCGCCGACGGCGAAGAGCCTGATCCAAGCCACCTGCGGGGGATCAGGCGGACAGGCGATAATGGCAAGCGGGTTCTCTCCTTCCGAGAGAAGCAAGAAAGGCTGTTCGTCGAGAATGTCGAAGATGCTGAACCAGTCAAGGTGGAAGTGCTTGAGTGCGGCGCTCGTCAGGAAAGAGCCGATTAGATTCCGATCGCTGCTGGAGACCGTATACACACCTGAATTATTCACTCTGGCCATCAAGGGGGGTCAGCGGTTCAGCAAGCGGGTGGGGAGGCGCATGATTGCCTGGATTATTCGCCCGAATAATCCCCGCCTGGGTCGTGCATCGAGTGCGGCTTGCATGCTATCCAGGGCTTGAAATGCCTGGCCACTTTTCAACTGCAGTCTCGACACTGCCTGGAGTGTATACGACCGGGCTTCATCATCGTCAATCTCATCGAAGATGGCCAGTGCCCGCTGGTAAAGAGCGAGGGCAAGGTCCGGCCGACCAAGTGCTTCTTGGACGGCGGCTTCGTTTCCAATGGATTGCGCCTGCAGTCGCCGTTCGCCCGCTTCAGCGAAGATCTCCGTTGTGCCACTCAACGCCTCCAATGCTTCCTGCGGCCGGTCCACTTTAATCAGGGTAACGGCAGAATTGTTAGCCATTTCTGCGGCCCGCACGGGTTGCCCAGCCTGACGGTAGAGTGCGGCAGCTTCCCTAAACCCGTCCAGCGCAGCTTGAAATTGGTCCTGGCGGAAATGTTCCAACGCTTCCTCCGCCAGTTGATCTGCTGCCGCCGGCTCGTTCAAGGGAGGAGTTCCGTCAACGCTTCTGATACGGCACGTAAATCGGCCAGATCCAATTCAGAAAGACGCCTGGCCATGTGAAGGTAAGTTAGGTGGGTGGGATTGTGGAAGAAAAGACGCAGGTCATCAGGCAGGGCAAGGAATTGCTCAAATGCGACCTTGTTGGCCAGCCATTCCCCGACCGGGCCTTCCTTATCGATGAAGTCGTCCATCTGGCAGCCGAGTATCTGCAGTAGGCTCTCCAGGTCGGGTACGGGTACCGGCCGCTCACCCCGTTCGTATGCGCTGACACGGCTCACCGGCATTTCTACAGCTTCTGCAAGCGACTTCTGGGTGAGATTCTTCTCCTCGCGCGCTTGCCGCAACTGAGCGCCGATTATGTGCTGACGCAGGGTGACCATGATCTGGGTGTCGAAGCGGTAGCCTTCCTCCAGGTCCTCCGGAGAAGGATTAAGGAACAGCCCGAGGGGAGAATCCAGGTGGTAAGCAAGCACTTCGAGCTCGGGCAGTGAAATTGATTTCCGGCCATGTTCATAGGAAGAGAGGGTACTTGTGCTTATTCCGAGCAGTTCGGCAATCTCGGTTAGGCTTTTCCCGTTCTCGGTCCGAACCTCACGCATCAAGGCACCGAGCATTTTTGCTCTAAGCAGGCGAGTTTGGGGATCCGTCATCGGGCAGCTCCATGAAACAGGCTTGAGCGATTATAGCGCACCTTGAGGCAGTCCCAAAATCCCCGCCAGGCGTGCGGCGGAATCGAGCGTAACCGAATCAATCTGGCTGTCTCACGGTTAGGGCTTCACGAATTCGCGCGCCAAACTCCACGAGTGCCAATGTGCCGCGTCCATCAGGAAAGCGGCGTTGGAGCGGAGTGTGCATCGCGTTTGCAAGGGCTATGTTATCGTCCATATGCGGGATCGCGGTCAAGTCCGAGCCGCTGAGACGCTCTTCTAGGGTGCGGACCGTCAGGCTGTCGGTTGGGTAGGGGCGGTTTGAGAGGAAAAGCACACGATCCGCAGCGATGCCGTCCTGGAAGAGCGACTCGCGAATCTCGATCGCCGACGATACGCCAAGTTCATCGGGAAAGAAAACCAACACGATGATCGAAGCCTGGCTGAGAGCAAGGCGGGAAACCGGCCCCAGACTGCGTCCAAGATCGGCTACCACAAAACGGTAGGTCGAGCGCAGGGATTGAAGTACAGGCCCGATCTGGGTTACCTGGATTCTTTCGGCCTCTCCAGGGTGGTCCAAGCCGGGAATGAGAGACATCGCCCAGCCTTTGGGAGGGATCAAGCGCTTCTTCAACTCGTCCGGGCTGAGATCCGGCAAGTCGATTGCGGTGAGCTCAACGATATTTAAGTCTGCCGTTCCAGCTGTTATTTCCCTCAGGGAGCCGAGCGGCAGATCGAGATCGAGCAGGATGACCTGGTCGGCGCCGGCCTCCATCCCCAACAGGTGGGCCAGGTTCACCGTCAGAGAGGAAGTCCCGACCCCTCCGCGTACACCAAGAAAGGTAATCAGAGATCCCGGGCCACCACGTGTCAGTTTTGTTTCAAGGCTCGCGCTCGCGGGATGGAAGGAGTCGATAAATTGGCCTAGTTGATCGACCGCATCAGGCTGTTTCACCAGGTAGCGGTCGGCACCGGCTTCCATCGCTTCGGTTGTCTTTTCCGGTTGGCTGACGTGGGTCAGTACGACGATCGGCGTTCGTTGGGTGCGCTGGTCGCGGCGGAGTTTCTGGATTAGCTCGATCCCATCGATATCGGGAAGATCAAGCTCGGTGACGATTAAATCCACCCGGTCGCGCCAGGCGATGATGAGCCCTTCCTTACCGGCCAGCACATGTTGAACCTGACGTCCCCCCTCCGTGATCGTCAGCGTGAGGAAATCGGCCGTCTGACGATCGGGCTCAATCAACAGGATGTTAGAAGCCTTCAAGGTCGAAAGGCTCCTTAGCTTTCTTCATCAATCGGAGGCATGAGGTAGCCGATTCCCTGGCGGGTAACAATATGGGTCGGGTTCTTTGGATCGGGTTCGATCTTCTGCCGCAGCCGGCTGAGGCATACCCACAGGATCTCCTTGTCGTCCTTGTACTCCGGACCCCAGACCGACGTAAGCAGATCCTCCGGGCTGAGAACGTTGCCGATTGCGTTGGCAAATGTCTGGAGCAAGCGGTACTCGGTCGCTGTAAGAGAAATTGGCTCACCGCTCACGAGCACCTCGGCTTTGGCCAGGTCGATCTCGAGATTGTGGTGTATGAACACTGGCTGGTGGAATCCATCCACCGTCTCGCGCTCTGCACGACGCAGAACCGCGCGCACACGGGCCAGGAGTTCCTGGGCTGAAAAGGGTTTGACGATGTAATCATCCGCGCCAGCATCCAGCCCGCGCACGCGATCACGCTCTTCACCCTTGGCCGTGAGGATGATGATCGGCACCGATGAGAATTCACGGATGCGCTCGCAGGCGGTGAACCCATCCATGACCGGCATCATGACGTCCAGCAGCACGATATCGGGTTTTTCAGCTGCGACCGCGTCAACAGCCTGCTGCCCATCCATGGCTGTAATTACAGAATAGCCGGCGGTTTCCAGGTTGATCTGGACCAGAGCCAGATACCTTGGTTCGTCGTCCACCACCAGGATGTTCGTCGGATCAGACATCGGAAGACTCCTGCTCTTGTGATGAGGTCGATTCTAAAGGCAGTTCGAAGAAGAAGGTTGTACCTTCCCCAGGCACGCTCTCGACACCGATTTCGCCGCTGTGAGCTTCGACGATCTTGCGGCTGATGTAAAGTCCTAGTCCTGTTCCTCGGATATTACTAGATTCAGGCATGCGGAAAAAGCGTTCAAAGAGATGGATGGCATGTTCGGGGGGGATTCCTGGACCGTGGTCAATCACTTCGATCCGCATCCGATCATCTTTTTCCATGACTCGCACTTTCACCGGAGAGCCGGGGGCATATTTGTTGGCGTTGGTTAACATATTATCCAGCACCTGGGCAATTCGGGTGGGGTCCAGGCGGATTTTTGGCAGATTGTCTGCAATTTCAAGCTCAATTTGAACGTCGGGATGAGCGCCCTGTAACCGTTGAACGCTATCGCGAATAACGGGTCCGAGCGGTGCAGGTTCGAGCGTCATGCTGAGCGATCCGCTCTCAAGTCGGGACGAATCGAGCAGGTTGTCGATCAGTTCCCGCAGGCGGTCTGCCTCGTCATCAATGATGCGCAAGAACTCCTCGCGCTCTGCCTCTTCCCAGGTGGTGTCCTCCCGCAGGAGCGTCGTGACGTAACCCTTGATAAAGCCGAGCGGGGTTCGCAGTTCGTGGGAGATGGTCGAGATGAATTCATCCTGCATGCGAGCGAGTTCACGCTGGGCCTCTAGGCTGGCAATCCGGCGCGCCATGCGGCGATTCTCGAGCAGCTGGCCGACGTGCCAGGCGACAAACTCGGCCAGGCGGATATGCTCAGCTGGGTAGGCTGGTCCACCGAATCGCCCAAAAACCAGGCTGCCGACGCAGCGGCCGATCACCATAAGCGGAAGTCCGAGGTAATCACGCTGGCGATCGCGTTCCTTTACGCTCGCCCCGGCGTCCTCCTGGCGCAAAGTTGTCTGGCCGCTGCGGAACGCTTCCTGAGCTGCTTCTTCACCCCAGACCAGTTCAGCACCGCGCGATCGCCCCCGGCCAAGCGCGCGGGCGTAATGCGGCTCAAGCTGCTCGCTCTCCTCATCATAGAGGTAAAGGGCGACGGTATCAAAGATGAAGATCGTGCGGGCCAGGCGGAAAACAGCGTCAAGCCCCGATTCGGTGTCGAAGGTCTCGGCGACAATGCGTGCGATTGCGTAGACGGCGTTGAGTTCGGTGCCGTGCGTGAGTGTATCGCTCGGGATAAGCGGACTGGTCATCAGTATCTCATGCCGTTGGGACGGTGAATTTGAAGACCGTCCCCTGCCCCTCTACGCTATCCACGCTCAGTTGGCTGCCATGAGCTTCGACGATCAATTTGGCGAGCGCCAGGCCAAGTCCGGTGCCACCGTAGCGGCGGGTGGCAGAGTCGTCCAACTGGTGAAAGGGTTCGAAGATTTCATCCAGGCGGTCCTGCGGGATTCCAATTCCCGTATCGCGTACGCTGAAGTCAACCCCGAGATCACCAGGCACGGCACTCACAGTGACGCGACCATTTCCCGGAGTGAACTTAATGCCGTTATCTACGAGTTGAAAAAGGGCCCATGAGAGCCGTTCCTGGTCGATCTTCACGGCGGGCAAATCAGGGATTAGATCGACCTCAAGCACGACACCGGCTTTCTCGGCTTTGGGTTGAGAACGCTTGATGATAGCCTCGATCATCGGCGGAATGTTTGTAGGTGACACCCGCAGTGTGAGACCCTCGCGCGCCGCGGTCGAGAATTCGATCAGATCTTCGATCAGGCTCCCAAGCCGCTCAGATGCTCGTTTTATGACCTGTGCTGCTTCCATCTGCTCCGGTTCAAGGCTGCCCAGCTCTCCGGCTGAAAGCAGTTCGGCGTAGCCCTTGATGTGCGAGAGCGGGGTGCGAAGCTCGTGCGAGATGTTCGAGATCAGGTTGGCTTTAATCTGGTTGATCTCTGTCAGGCGATCCAGGGCATGCCGCAGTTCTTTTGTGCGCTCATCAACTCGCTTTTGCAGGGTGCGGTTGGATTCCTGAAGCGCAGCATGAAGCTCAACGATCTGCTGGGTGACGGCTTGATCCAGGGTCTCACGATCCAGGAAGTTCAGTTGGAGCAGCGTTTGCCCCAACAGCCCATGCTCGCCTTTGTCGGCGGCTGTCCGCTGGACTTCTAGAGCCTGTTCAAGCTGGCTTTCGTTTATCACTCCCTGACGGATAAGGAATTCACCAATACGGGGCACAAGCCACTGCGGTGTTGTGTCCAACGGGGCAAATTTGGGCAACCCATCCAGGTATGCCTTCTCGCCAAGAAGCGAGAGCAGCGCCAGGTCGATCCCACAGTTCGGGCAGGCGCGTGCGTCACCCGGCAGCGGGTGATCACACTGTGGGCAATACACAACGACCTGACGGCTGGCTGGCAACTGTGCGTCGGACATTAATCCCTGCTGTATCTTAGAACGCCGAGCTCATCATAGCGTTTCCTGATATCTCGTGCAAGGCATTCCGAGGTCATGCTTGATGAAAGGACCCTGTAAGGTTCAAAGCGACCGAAATCAGTGATAATGAGGTCGCAGAAAGGGTGGTAACTATGGCAGTCGAAGTCCTTCTCATCGATGACGATCCAGATCTGGCGATCATGCTGCGGACACTGCTGCGTGGCCAGGATTTCCAAATTCGCGCCGTGTTCAACGGAAAAGATGGTATCGAAGCCTGTCGCCAACAGGAACCGGATGTCATTATCCTTGATCTGCTGATGCCCGGCATGGATGGTTGGGAAGTCTGCGAGCGCATTCGTGAATTTTCCGAGGTGCCGATCCTGATTCTCTCTGCGCTTGGATCGCCAGGTAGCGTCGCCCGCGCGCTCGACGCCGGTGCCGATGACTACTTGATCAAGCCGGTTCATGCAAGCTTGCTTGCTTCTCGTTTAAGAACCCTCGTCCGACGCCGTCTGAAGATTGAAGAAGTAGTAGCGGCGTAGGCATAACAACTGTGTAGGATCGCTGGCTGGCAACCGCGTTTCTCTCTACCGGATCACGCAGCATATGCTGCGTGATTTGGTTTAACGGCTCGTAGGCCTTAGAGCGGAGCCTGAGTTCCTCCTCCGTCGAACATCAGCGCATGGCCATGGATGAACGAAGCCGCTGGTGACGCCAACCAGGCAACCGTACGACCATATTCCTCCATGGTCCCCATACGCCCGAGAGGGAGTTCGGCGGTGATACGTTCCACCTCCTGCTCCACAGTCCGACCGGATTTCTCTGCCCTAGCTTGCATGATTTGTTCCACCCGCTCGGTGTCGATCCAGGCCGGGTTGATGGAATTCACACGAATGCCTTTTGGACCGACTTCATTGGCCAGCGATTTCACCAAGCCGATGACGGCCAGGCGGATGGCATTTGAAAGAGTCAGATTGGCAATCGGTTGTTTAACCGAGTAGGACTGGTTGGCGACAATCGAACCCGAACCCTGTTCGATCATCGTCGGCAGGACAGCATAACAAAGATGGACGGTGCTCATCAGTGTCAGATCGATCGCTCCTCGCCAGTCAGCTGGCGAAAGATCGAGAAAGGCACCTGCTGGCGGTCCACCAGCATTGATGATCAAGATATCAATGCCGCCCAAATCTTTTATTGCCGCATCAATGAAGGAATGAATCTGCTCCTGACTGGTGAGATCCGCCTGCTGGGCGAAGACGGACTTGCCGGTTTCCTGCCGGATGTGGTTGGCTGATTCCTCAATCTGCCTGCTGTGGGAGCAGATGGCCAGCCGGGCGCCTTCCTGGGCCAAGGCCAGTGCCGCCGCCCTGCCCAGTCCGCGTGATGCGGCCGTGACCACAGCACGTTTTCCTTCCAGACCAAGATTCATCCTGACTCCCATTCCGCTCTGATGTTCAGAGCATTGTGATTTGATGATCGATGATTTGCAGATCGGGCCGATTGCGTTCGATCCAGGCGAGAATAGATTCCAGTACGCGTTGTACGTGCCGGCTGTCGTTGCTCACCACGACGCAGGCGATGCCCGCCGAACGATGCTGGTCGTTCGCACCGATTTCTGCGGCTGAGATGTTGAACTCGCGGTGCAGTCGGGCTAGCAATGGCTTCAGACGGCTGCGTTTTTCCTTCAAGGAGCTGCAGCCGGGTAGATGAAGATCGATTACGAGCGCTCCGATATGCACACTTCGAGTCTAATTTAGGTGCTCGCGTGGCACAAGCAGCGATGAAAGGTTATAATTCACTCATGCTTCGAAAGACGGTTCTCCTGATTGCCGCGGGCCTGGTGCTCGTGATAGCTCTCGCTGCTTACTTGCTGTTTGCGAGCGTGCAGCGTGCAACCAAGCCGATTGTCGACTTGCGTTCAGAACTTTCCACCCAGGTTTCACAGCTTCTCCATCCCACCCCTACGATCTTGCCCGACCCGGTGACCATCGTCCACGAAGTCCGAGCACTGGCGCGCCTTGAAACCATGCAGTACACCGTTGAGAAGGTCATCACCGCGGAGACAGGGCAGGGTCCTTTTGGCTTTCTATTCGGGGACAGGTTGCTGCTCGTTGCGCATGGCGTGGTGATTGCCGGCATCGATCTCGACCAGGTCGGGGCGGATGATGTCAAGGTGGATAGCGATGGGCAGGTCTCGATCAATCTTCCGCCGGCCGAGATATTCATCAGCACGCTCGACAATGAGAAGACCTATGTCTACAATCGCGAGGTCGGCTTGCTGCGCAAGGGCGACGTCACACTTGAATCCGCCGCCCGGCTGGCCGCCGAGCAGCAGATGGAGCAGGCAGCGATCGAGGATGGGATTCTTGACCAGGCACGCCTCAATGCCGAGAGCTACCTTTACCGGCTGCTGCGGTCGCTTGGTTTCTCGGACGTCCAATTCAACCACAGTGAATCTTAATCGCTCTGCACCGCCCCGGGTTTTAGAGATATTCCAATAGGCTAGATCCGCTCCGTCCAAACCTGGCTGCGGTAGCGCTCAGCGGCAAGTACATCGGCGCGGTCCAGCTCGCGTTGAAGCAGAACTCCGCGTTCAAAATGCCACCCAAGTTCACCTTCAAAGCCGGCCTGTATAGCTCGCGCGGCATGATTCCACGGCACCGGTTCCCCAAGTAAGCTCTCCAGGGTCGCAGCTCTTTCGAGCAGGCGCTCCCGGGCTTTCTCACGCGAGGTCAGGTTCTCATGACGAAGGACAAGACACACCCGGCTCAAATCGCCTGCCAGTGGAAGCGTGCCGTGCTGGAGGATGGCATCTCGGCGACGGACTTGAGCACTGCCAAGCAGCTTGAATCCGCGTACGGTGATCTCGTAGGCGCTGGGTACCTCGAAGCAGACCGGGTTCGCCCGGCTTTCAGCCGAAAGCGGTTCGCCATGTGCCGGGTCAACGACCAGCCCAAGCCCGGCCAGGGCGGCTGCCAATCCCCTGCGCAAGCGACGATAACTTTCAAGCACACCGCCCTGCAGCTCCGGATGATCGGCTGGGGCGACGATGGCATACGTCAGTTCGTCGGTGTGGAGAATCGCACGGCCGCCAGTAGGCCTGCGGACCAGATCCCAGCCATGCTCCACCAGGGCGGCATGATCGACATCGGCGACTGGTTGAGCGTACCCCAGCGAGAGACAAGAAGGGTGCCAGGCATAGAGCCGCAGGGTCGGGCGCACCAGGCCTGCCCCGACGCTCTCCATGATCGCTTCATCCAGGGCCATGTTTTCCGGGCCGGAGAGCGGTTCGGAGATGAGCAGACGCCAGCTGCAGGTGTCAGAAGACATGGCTAAAATTATAGCCGCTCTTGTCACAAGGCTGCTTATAGCCCGGGTGATCGTGGCAGGCTGCTATGGTAAACTCGGCGGATGAACGGAGCCGCACCTCTTCTTCGCCAGACCAACAAAGGCAGCGCATGGCGGTCATGAGAAACAGTCAAGGACGATTCGCGGTGGGGTTTCACCGGGTTGTGCTGGTGCTCTTGAGAGCGCTGCTGTTCACATCCCTGCTCGCGGGCTGTGGAGGCAAAACAGCCTCGCCAACACCCCGGACAGCCCTGACCCCTACGCTAACCCGAATCCCAGCTCTCCTGCCGACCCGGCCGGCAACCTCGACGCCAGAGACCCAGGCTAAGGTCTCAATCTGGACATCGTGGGCGCCGGACGAGCTCGATGCCCTGCGCTCTGTCATCGCTCTGTTCCGGGAGCAGCATCCGGAATTCGAGTTCTCGCTCTCTTACTACCCGCAGGACCGGCTGCTCGACGCATATCTGGCCTGCCTGACGAGCGGGGGTTGTCCGACGATCCTGGTCGGTCCATCAACATGGGGACCGCTGCTGGTTGAACGTGATGCGGTCATCGATGTTTCGGCTTTCATTGACCCACAGCTGCAAAACGATCTCTATCCGGTAGCGTGGGCGCAGGTTATCTCGGGTGAGGTGATGACCGGGCTTCCGCTCGAGCTGCAGGGCAATGTGCTCTATCGGAATTCGACCCTGGTGCCGGATCGTAGTACGCAGCTGGGTGGATTGATAGGGGATGCGATTGCCCTGCGGGAGGAGACGATGCAAGCCAGCGTCTTTGACCTGGGTTTTTACAATTCAGCGCCTTTCCTGGCCGCCTGTGAAGGTTCGTTATTCTCACCGGATGGTGAGCTAGCGGTCGCCGGGCCAACCGGGCTGTGCTGGTTGGAAATGCTCGGCACCTGGGAGAAAGCAGGCAGAGTCATCATCGGTGGTGACGAAGATCGGAGCGCATTTGTCGAGGGTAAAAGCGGCTGGTTGATCGATTCTTCCTTGCTCCTCGGTACGCTTACCCGCACACTCGGCGCAGATTCTTTGACGGTTGATCCCTGGCCGCTGCTGACCTCGACCGGCGAACCGCTGAAGGGCTATGTGTGGACCGAAAACGTTTACATCTCGTCCCGAATCGAGATGGGCGACCTGGAAGCCAGCTGGGCGTTTGCCCGCTTTTTGTTCGAGCCCGAGTCCCAGGCAATTCTGAGCGATCCAGAGGGAGCGGCTCATATCCCGGCCCAGGAGAGCGTCACGATTGAGAATTCGCGAATGCAGACCATCTCGGCCATGCTTAGGTCGGGGATTCCGCTTCCGATCCGACCTGACCTGGCTGACTTTATCGGGCCGATCGAAACCCTGATTAACAGTGTCGTCCTGAAAGGCGCCGACCCGCAGCAAGGGCTGAATGTGTTATCAGCCCGGGTGGCGACGCCGACGCCGACCTCCACGCCCACACCATAAAGCCCGATTACATCAAGGGTCAGAGGGGATCCATGAAACCGGAGCCGATCGATCGATGAGCATTCCAAATTGGTTGAAGGATGCGGTTTTCTACCAGATTTTCCCGGATCGTTTTGCGAACGGTAATCCGGCAAACGACCCACCGAACGCCCAGCTCTGGGGTTCAGCTCCCACGCTGTGGGGATTCCAGGGCGGCGACCTGGAAGGGATCAGGCAGCATTTGGACTATCTGATTGACCTGGGAATCAACGCCTTGTACCTGACGCCGATCTTCATGGCCAGTTCCAATCACCGCTATAACACCTATGATTATTTCCGCATTGACCCGAAACTGGGGGATCTGGATGTGTTCCGCCAGCTGCTCGATTCGCTTCATCAACAAGGCATGCATCTGATTTTGGACGGCGTCTTCAATCACTGCGGGCGGGGCTTTTTCGCCTTCAATGACCTGATCGAAAATCAGGAGCATTCTCCGTACCGAGACTGGTTCCATGTTAAACAATTCCCGCTTCGGCCGTATGACGGAGGTGATGCACATAACTACGTCGGGTGGTGGCGAATGAAGAGCCTGCCCAAGTTCAACACCAAAAACCCGCAAGTGAGGGAATATCTTCTCAACGTTGCCAAGTATTGGACCGAGCTCGGGATTGATGGCTGGCGGCTGGATGTACCGAACGAAATCAATGATGATTCGTTCTGGGCCGCTTTCAGGGAGACGGTACGCAGTATCAACCCACAGGCGTACCTGCTGGGGGAGATTTGGGAGGTGGCTCCGCGCTGGATCGGGCCTGACCACTTCGACGGCTTGATGAACTACCCACTGCGCGAAGCACTGATTGCATTCATCGGGGAGGGAATCCTATCGGCAACGGCCTTCTCCCAGCGGCTCGATCAGCTTCTAAATGCCTACCCGCGTGAGAATATTTATGCCCAGTACCTACTGCTCGGCTCCCATGACATCCCGCGCATTCGAACACTTCTCAAGGGCGACGATCGAAAATTGAGATTGCTCCAACTGCTTCAGTTCACGTTCCCCGGAATCCCGGCGATCTATTACGGAGATGAGATTGGGTTGGAAGGTGGCAAGGACCCGGACTGCCGGCGGGCGTTCCCCTGGGCGGAGGGTTCCTGGGACAAAGAGAATCGCCGTTGCCTTTCACGGTTGATCAAACTTCGGAAGACGATCCCCGAACTTCGGGATGGGTGGCTGGATTTAATCCATGCCGATGATGAAACGGGCACGCTCGGAATGCTGCGAGGAAAAGGTGAGCAGGCTGTACTGATGGTGCTTAACGCCTCAGATACGAAATGTGACCTCCGCTTCCCGGTTGAGAAAACGGGTTGGAGTTCAACCTGCCTGGCGAAGAACTTGCTGGATGATCAAATCTTCAGGATCGAGGAGGGGCATCTGACGTTGCCTCTCGCTCCCTGGAGTGGGGTCTTGCTCCAGCCGCTGCCGGCCTAACTGCATTCTTGCTCAGCTTCCTCATTGAGCAATTTTTCGAAGACGATCTGGGTTTTAATCACCTGGTAAGAACGCAGGTGGTAAAAGCGATGCGCTCTTTTGCGGGTGACATTCGATCGCACCCGCAACCGCGCATACCCGGTTTGCAGCGCCCAGGTTTCCGCCGCTTCCAATAACAACTCGCCAATGCCCATCGAACGGAATTCATGATCAACGACCAACCCCCCGATTTCTGCTGCACGCTCGGCAATCAGGAGCGGGCGGACAAAAACATGGATCCAGCCTACGACTCCCGCGTCAGGGGATTCTGCGACCAGGATCGCATGATCGCGACGATCTCGTAGCTGGTTCAGGCGGTCTGCCATGCTTTCAATCTTGCATGGGTAGCCCAGCTGATCTGCCAGACTGGCGAGGCGGGGGACGTCATTGAAATCGGCGGAGCGGATAGTCACGGTTGAAGCGTTCAACGCGTACCTCCCCGAGAGATGAAACTGGGGTGGATTGTATCGTGATGTCCGAGGATAGTACATTCTCAAAGTGGAGAAGTGACTTTACATAACTGACTAATTTCAAGCAGGGTCTTGCAATGCAAGTGCAACCCACGCCTGGCGTTGTATAATCCGACCGTCTGGAAAGCAGGACGTCGCAACGGAGCATGAACCAGACTTAGGGGAGCAGGAAACGGATGCACATCGTATGCACCCATGAGCAGGCGGATTTTGATGCCATCGCAAGCCAGCTCGGGGTATATCTACTCGATCGGGAGGTCACTCCGGTCCTTCCCCGGCGATTGAATCGCAACGTTCGGGCGTATGTCAGCTTATATGCTGAGGTGCTTCCATTTATCGAATTTCCCGATCTCCCCGCAGGGAAAATAGAGAAGGTGACACTCGTCGACACGCAGTCAGCGCCGTCGGTGAAGGGCATGACCCCTGAAACCGGGATGCATATCATCGATCATCATCCTATCGACCAAACCAGGGAAGGCGTCATTCTGCATATCGAACCGGTGGGGGCGACCGCCACAATGCTGGTCGAGCAGATCCAGGCATTGGGCTCTGACCTTCACCCGGCCCATTCGACGCTGCTGCTCCTGGGGATCTATGAAGACACGGGATCACTGACCTATGCCAGCACCACTGCGCGCGATGTGCGCGCGGCCGCATGGCTGCTTGAATCCGGCGCCAACCTCGGCATGGCGGCCGATTTTCTCAACCATCCCTTATCCAATGGCCAACGCGAGCTGTACAACCAGCTGCTCACCTCGGTCGAAACCATCGATATTCACGGGCTGTCAATCCTGATCGCCCACGGCCAGGCCGGGGATCTGGTCGAGGAAATCTCGACCCTGGCACATAAGCTGCGTGATGTCTTTGACCCGGACGGCCTGTTCGTAATCGTTGCTCTTGGCGGCAGTATCCAGCTGGTGGCGCGTTCAACCAATGATGCAATCAACGCCGGTGCGGTTGCCGAGGCGCTTGGCGGCGGAGGTCACGCTCGCGCGGCAGCAGCGCTCATTCGCGAGATGAGCATCGATCAGGTGCGGGCGCGAGTGATCGAGCTTTTGCATGAGCTGGTCGTCCCCCCGGTAACGGTTGGCGAGATCATGTCACGCGACCCGCAGCTCCTCGAACCCGGAATGCCGGTTCGTCAAGCCGCGCAGCAGATGTTGCGCTTTGGCCATGAAGGTTATCCGGTGATCAAGGCCGGTCGTGTAGTGGGACTTCTAACGCGCAGGGCGGTTGATCGTGCAATGTCGCATGGCATGGCAGAAGATGCCATCGAACGCATTATGGACGCTGGCCATGTTTTCGTACGAGCAGGCGATTCGGTTCATCAGCTCCAACGCGAAATGATCACGCATGGCTGGGGGCAGGTTCCCGTGGTGGACGATGAGACTGGCGATATCATCGGCATCGTTACCCGCACCGACCTGATCAACACGCTGGGAATGGCGGAACAGGAGCTGGTTGGCGCCAGCCTGGCGGAGCACCTTGAACAAGCGCTTCCCCAGCCCCGGCTGCGGTTGCTCCAGCTTGTTATCCAGCAGGCTGAGGAACGCGGCGATGCGCTCTATGTTGTCGGAGGTTTTGTACGCGATTTAATCCTCGAGCAGCCTAGCGTCGATTTTGATCTTGTCGTGGAGGGGGATGCGATAGGCCTGGCCCATGCCCTGGCAGGGAACTATGGTGGGAGGACGATCACTCACCGCAAATTCAGCACGGCGAAGTGGGAGCTGGATGCCCGTGAGCCGCGCTTACGTAATGCGCTGGACCTGACGCAGGGTGATGACCTTATCCTGCCCCATACCCTGGACTTTGTAACAGCACGAACCGAGTTTTACACCCATCCGACGGCGTTGCCCTCTGTCCAGAGAGGCAGTATCAAGCTCGATCTCCACCGGCGCGATTTTACGATCAACACTCTCGCACTGCGGCTGGATGGAAAGCACTATGGAGAACTGCTCGATCCGTGGGGTGGTGGGCGGGACCTGCGCGACGGCCAGATACGCGTGCTGCATTCCCTCAGTTTTGTGGATGACCCTACTCGCATGCTGCGGGCAGTTCGCCTGGAGCAGCGCCTGGGATTCCAAATCGAAGAGCGCACGTTGGAGCTTCTGCACGAAGCCCTACCGCTCCTGGAACAGGTCAGTGGAGAGCGAATTCGCGCTGAACTCGACCCGATTTTCCATGAGCCGGAGCGGGTTCGGATTATGGACCGGCTCAACAAGCTTGAACTGCTCAAGGCGATCCACCCGGCGCTGACCTGGGACGACTGGCTGGCGGAGAGGTTTGAAGCGGCCGTGTTTGGAGATGGGTTCCCGGCCGGAATTCATCGCCCGGAAGGCGATTTTATCTTCTTTGCTGAGTGGTTTTTCCGGCTGCGGCAGGAGCAAATCTCATCCCTTGCCGATCGCTTGCGTTTCGGGGCAGGCGATCGTGAGGATTTGTTGGAGACGATGCGAATCGGTTCCGACCTGCTGGGATTGGAAGGCGAACCATCACCCAGCTGGCTTGTTGCCAGGTTGGATGAGTCCAACGACCGGTCGCTGATTGGAGCATGGCTGGGGCTCGTGGATTGCCCGCGCTGTCGTAAATGGATTGAGTCCTACCTGATCCGCTGGCGTGATATCTGGCCGGAAACGACCGGTGAGACGTTGCGTGAACTGGGACTTCCGCCTGGTCCCCATTACAAGCAGATCCTTTGGTCACTACGTGCCGGTTGGCTGGACGGTAAAATCACCAACAAATCCGAAGAGCGGCGCATGCTGCAGTCGATGATCGAGGAGCACCTGGCACATGGTTGAAGCCATCCGCTACCGCATTCGCGAAGCGCAGGCATCAGATTTGAAGGCGCTCGAATGGGAAGGCGAATACAAACACTTCCGGCGCGTCTACCAGCAGGCGATGCGTGAAGCCGAGCGTGGAAACCGGCTGCTCCTTGTGGCCGAAGTCAATGAAGAGTTGATCGGGCAGATTTTTATCGCATTCGAGAACGTCTGGAAAAACCGTTTTCGGGGGGGGGCAGCTGCTTATCTGCATTCATTTCGAGTAAAGCAAACCTTCCGCAATCAGGGCATCGGACGGAGCTTGTTGAAACGAGCCGAGGTAGAGCTGATCGCTCACGGCTACAACCGGGCTGTGATCTCGGTTGCGAAAGAAAACGATGGCGCCCTGCGTCTCTATGAAAGCGAGGGCTTCCGCATCTTCGGCGAAGACCAGGGCAACTGGAGCTACTTCGACCATGAAGGTGTGCTGCAGCACATCCACGAGCCGGCGTACGTGCTGGAGAAGCAGCTGTAGTTGCCTCAAGCTGGCATGGATCTTGCCCCCTGGCCGTTAAGATGAATATTGGGATCAACGCCAGAAGGGAAGATTCACTGAAATTCCTGTGACCCATATGGAAAAAAGGCTACTCCCATCAAGCCTGCAACCCATGTTGCAGCACAGCATGCGTTGTTCTGCAGTGATTGCAGCCGCGGCCATCTTTCTTACAGGGTGCCAGGCGGCACAGAGTTCAGCGACGCCGGATGCGCTGGTCAAGCCTTGGATTGGGTACATCCAGCCTGATGATCAAACGACTTTACCCACCAGCACGCCGATCGCGCTGCACGAGCAGCCAATAGCGACCATGCCGCTTCAGCCTGTAGCCGGTACACCAACGCCCGATGCTCTGCGCCCGCCACCGCCCTTGCGGACCGAAGAGGAGACCTATTACGTGCAGCCCGGCGATTCTCTAAACTCCATCGCAGGGAACTTCGGTGTATCCGCAATATACATCGCCCGTGCGAATTCAATCCTGAATCCCGACCTGCTGGGAATCGGGCAGCGGCTGATCATCCCTGCACCCAAGCCGCAGGCCCCCGGCCCGAGCTTAAAGCTGATCCCGGATTCTGAATTGGTCTACGGACCAGCGAGCGTATACTTTGACCTTTTTACCGAGATCAACGGCCGTGGCGGCTACCTGTCGCAGTACGTGGGCGAGGTTGATGGGGAACAACGCAGCGGAGCGGCGATCGTGCAGCTGGTCGCTGAGCGTTATTCGGTCAATCCACAACTGCTGCTCGCGCTGCTTGAATACCGGTCGGGATGGCTGACCCAGGTATCGCCATCAGCCAGCACCTTGGTTTATCCGATGGGGTATGCGGTCTACAACTGGGAGGGCCTCTTCAGCCAGCTTTCATGGGCGGCCGATCAATTGAACCTGGGTTTCTACCGCTGGCGGGCGGGCTGGTCCGGTCCGTATCTGTTGGCCGATGGGTCGGTCGTGCCGCCCGGCCCGGGAATAAACGCAGGAACGGCTGCCATTCAAACGCTTTTCGCCCAGACCTCGGATATCGCCACCTGGCGGACGCAGTTGGGCGAGACCGGATTCGCGGCCGTCCTGGGGGCGCTCTATGGCGACCCCTTTACCCGCCGGGTCGAGCCACTTCTACCAGCGGATCTCGAACAACCCAACCTGCTGTTACCATTTGAACCCGGAAGCACCTGGTCCTTTACGGGAGGTCCGCACAGCGCTTGGGGAGATTGGGCTGGCTGGGCCGCGCTGGATTTCGCTCCGCCCGGCTTTGCCTACGGCTGCGTGCAGTCTGACGAATGGGCGGTCGCTGCCGCCGACGGCCTCATCGTCCGTGCCGAAAATGGGGAAGTACTGCTTGACCTCGATGGCGATGGATACGAACAAACTGGATGGGTGCTGCTCTA
The DNA here is from genome assembly GCA_034430595.1 of Anaerolineales bacterium. Classification (GTDB taxonomy): domain Bacteria; phylum Chloroflexota; class Anaerolineae; order Anaerolineales; family E44-bin32; genus E44-bin32. The sequence continues at coordinate 45,055 of DAOUEL010000019.1, forward strand.
TATGCACGTCGAAAGCAGGGATCGGGTTGCGCCCGGAATTATCGTCAAGGCTGGTGAGCATATAGGCCATCCGTCATGCGAGGGAGGCGTGACAACCGGAACACACCTGCACCTGGCGCGAAAGTATAATGGCGAATGGATTCCGGCTGACGGGGAGATACCGTTCGTGCTTGATGGATGGGTATCGATTGGAACCGGTTTGCCTTACGATGGCTACTTGCAACGCGGCGGTGTTACTCTGGAAGCGTGTGCTTGCCGAGATGATTCAAACCAGATCACGCGCTAGACGGCTCACTTCCGCAGGGTCCGGCCGGGTCAGGGCAGCTGTGCTGCTGCCGATGTTCGCGCTCTTCCTGGCGGGGTTAGCCTGCACGCGGGCTGATGTTCCACCGCCGGGCGCGATCGGTTCCGGCTCACTGCCAGACCCGACGGATAAAGCCACGGAGCGGCCGGAGCTCACGCAGGAGGTAGATCCACCGCTCTCCACGCTGCCTCCGACACAGATCCCGCCCAGCCCAACGCCCACCCCGGATCGCCCGGAGCCGGTCGCGTCACCGACATTTCCGGCCACTCCCACCACTTCAGCCTCAGAGGTTTCGGAGATCATCGTTTACGAATCCCAACCGGGCGACAACCGCCGGGCGCTTGCCGTTCGCTTCGGCGTGCTCCCGCAGGAAATCACCTCTCCCGATGTGCTGCCCGATGAAAAAGCTATGATCGATCCCGGGCAGGTCCTTCTCATCCCAAGCCGTTTATCTGAGACGGGACCGGATGTGAAGCTGATTCCGGACAGCGAGCTGGTTTTTTCGCCGAATGCAGCCGAATTCGATGTCATCGCATTTGCGGCTTCGAAAGGCGGTTATCTCAACCGCTATCGGGAGATCGTGAACGGGTATTGGCGTACAGGACCTGAGATCGTAGCGCGTGTCGCACTGAACAACTCGATCAACCCGCGCATCCTGCTGGCGGTGCTCGAATTTCAGAGCGGCTGGCTGACACGGTCGACTGTTCCTGAGGGTGACGCCTTTATGTACCCGCTTGATTTCATCGACAATCAGCACATGGGCCTTTCCCGCCAGCTCACCTGGTTGGCAAACGAACTCGGCAATGGTTACTACGGATGGCGTGATGGCTCCCTGACCGATGTCCACTTCCAGAACTTTACGACACAGCGGCTCGCCCCTGATCTGAACGCCGGGACGGTCGCCCTGCAGTATTATTTCGCGATCAACCGAAATCAGCTTACATGGGAACGGGTGCTCAATGTCGAAGGTTTTATCGCCACCTACCAGGCGCTGTTTGGTGATCCCTGGGCTTACGATTACCCGCTCTTCGAACCGGGTGTCGAGCAGCCTCCGCTGATTCTGCCGTTTATCGCCGGCCATGTTTGGTCGTTCACCGGCGGGCCGCATGGTGCGTGGGAGCGCGACAGCGCTTGGGCGGCGCTTGATTTCGCCCCGGCCTCGAGCGTCACCGGTTGCATGGTTTCTGAGGACTGGGTGGTTGCATCAGCGCCGGGATTGGTCGTACGCAGTGAAAACGGTACGGTCGTGATCGATCTTGATGGTGACGGCCGCGAGCAAACTGGCTGGTCGCTGCTCTACCTGCATGTCTACAAGGACGACCGGGTTGAGGTGGGCACTTTTGTCGTCGCTGGAGATCGGCTTGGCCACCCTTCCTGTGAGGGGGGCATCGCAACCGGGACGCACATTCATCTTGCCAGGAAGTACAATGGGGAATGGATCCTGGCGGATGGATCGCTGCCGTTCAACCTGAGCGGCTGGGTCGCGCGCGCCGGTTCGAAACCCTACCAGGGAGCCCTGGTGAAAGACGGAGAAGAAGTGCTGGCCTGTACGTGTGCCTCGGCAGAGACACTGATTCAAAGATGACCCGAACATTTCGCGGCCTTGCTTTCACGCTGATCTTGCTCAGCATGGTGCCGAGCGCCTGCAGCACACCGCAAGAAACAGTCCCTGATAGCACGGAACAAGCAGTCCAAACTCTCATCGGCGGTCCGACCCCGTTGCCCACGCGCGGGCTCTTCCCTCCGGGCGAGATTTTCGTCTATCCGGCTCAGAGTGGGGATACGCTTGAGGGTGTAGCTGCTCATTTCAATACCAGCGTTGGCGAAATTCGAGCCGCTAATCCGGATCTGCCCTCGGCCGTCACAACTCTGCCGCCGGGTTATCCGCTCCAGGTGCCGGCCTACTACTCCCCGCTGAGTGGATCTCCCTTTCACATTTTGCCTGACAGCGAAGTCGTCTATGGTCCCGGTGCGATCGATTTCGATCTGCAGCAGTTCGTCAAGGAGACTCCGGGTTACTTGTCTGGAATGGAATCTTTCGCCTACAAGAAGCAGCGCAAGGCATGGGAGGTGGTGCAGGTAATCGCTGAAAATTACAGCCTGAACCCGCGATTGCTGCTGACACTGCTCGAATACCGCACGGGAGCGCTCACGAATCCCGATCCGGATCCGCTAGATCTGACCTATCCCATGGGCGTTCAGGACATCCGCTACCGTGGGTTATTCTGGCAGTTGGTCTGGGCAGCCGAGCGCTTGAATGAAGGCTACTATGAATGGCGCAGCGGGGATTTGGATGAGATCCAGCTGATGGGAGGTTTGGTTGAGAGACCTGATTCGTGGCTGAACGCGGGAACCGCTGCACTGCACCGGCTCTTCGCAGAGATGTTCACAGGCGAGGCCTATGATCTAGCCGTGAGCCCCCAGGGTTTTTACCAGACCTACCTCGAATTATGGGGCGATCCCTTCCAGCGAGAAGTAACCATGATCCCCAGCAGCTTGCAGCAGCCTGAGCTGGGGTTGCCATTCCTGCCGAACCGTATCTGGGATTTCTCGGGTGGGCCCCATTTCTCCTGGGGTTCGAGTCCGGCGATTGGGGCATTGGATTTCGCGCCGCCATCATCAGAGAGCGGCTGCGTCGAATCAAACGAATGGTTCGCCGCACCGGCCGACGGCGTCATCGCCCGCAGCGGGGAGGCAATCGTCGTTCTGGACCTAGATGGGGATGGCGATGAGCGCACCGGCTGGGTGGTGTTCTTCTTCCATGTTGCCAGCGAGGGACGAATCGCGGCCGGGACGCGGGTCGTACGCGGCGATCCACTTGGTCACCCTTCCTGCGAAGGCGGACGTGCGACGGGTACGCATATTCATATCGCCCGCAAATACAATGGGGAATGGCTGCCCGCGACCGGACCGTTGGGCTTTGTGCTTGACGGCTGGGTGGCAGCGTACAACGGCGAACTTTACCAGGGCACGCTTACCAAGGGATCAAAGGTCGTCCCGGCTTGCACCTGCTCACGGCCCGAAAACCAAATTATCTATACGCTGCCCTGACCCGCGTTCATATCAAGATTTCTTCTTTCGCGTTCCAGCTTTACCACGCAACCCTTTGCCGGATGATGGTGTTTTTCTACTGCTGGAGGGTTTCTTCACCCCCTGGTCGGATTTCCTTGCAGTTCCTTTTTTCTTTGCAGGACCCTGCTTTCTGACGGTCCTCCTTTTTACAGCAGTTCCCTTCTTCTTTGTCGTGCGGTCTGATTTCTTCTTCGCAGGTTGTGAACTTCTAGCTTTGGAGCTTGTCTTCTTCGCCGGTTTTGTCGTTTCCTCCTTCTCGCGAGTCTTCTCCTTCCCAGCAGTGCCTGCCACAGAGGAGTCAACATCCGGGCGTGGCAGGGCCGGGTCGACCCCGGTGATACGGTTGCCTGTCCCAAGTTCGAAAAGCAGCTTGCCGGCTGAAGCCCGGACCCGCTTCGGGGCATCCCCGAAGCGCAGCGAGCGCGGCGCGCTGCGAGCAAAGCGGATTACCGCCCGGTCTTTAGCCTCACCGATGGCAGCTCCAGCGAGCTTCACGTCCTTCGTGCTTTTCCAGGTGATGACACCTTTTCCGTAGCGCCCCTGGCGGGGGTAATCCTTCAATGGACTGAGCTTGCCCTGGCCATCCTCAGTGAGCACGAGAAGTTCCTGCTTGTCGACGGCGACCCCCATCCCGACGAGCCGGTCGTCCACTTCCTCCAGCTTCATCCCCATCACCCCGGCCGCGGCTAGCCCCATCGGCCGGACCTCCTCTTCGCTGAAGCGGATCGCCATCCCGACCCGGCTGATCAGGATCACCTCATCCTGACCGTGGGTAAGCTGCACCCAACCCAACCCATCGTCCTCTGCGACTTTAATCGCCTCAAACGGGTGTGCCGAGGGACCGGGTAGTGCAGCCAGATCGGTCCTCTTCACCATGCCGTTCGTCGTCGCGAAGAAGAGCGTAGCTATTCCTTCGTCGCCGCCAACCAGCGCGGGTGAAACGGCCACGCCGGCAACCAGTTCGCTGTTCGTCCCCAAAGGCGTGACTCCATAAAACTGCTTTCCGCCCCGGGCATCGTCGCTCTCGGGAACGGTATGCACCGGTACGACCGCGGCGGAGCCATCCTTTTCAAATAAGTAAAGCAGATCACGCGTGTTCGCTCCAACTATCAGACGCGGCGCGCTCCGCCCGGACATGGCCGGCAGGCGTGCTGAAGGCGTGCGGAAGATCATGCCCTCGGCGCTCACCACAACCCAGGTTTCCTTATCCGGCGCCAGGTCGGAGGCGGTGAGAACCGGCCCCTTTTTCGAACCAGAGGTCTGGGCGATTAACGTCCGCCGTCGATCCCCATACCGCTCCTTCAAATCCTCCAATTCCGTAGAGATCAATCCCCGCAGTTTCTTGCCCGACCGCAGCAGGCTCTGAAGCTCTTTGATCCGGACCTGAAGTTGTTTGTACTCGTTGTCGATCTTCTTGCGCTCGAGGCTTGCCAGGCGTCGCAGCGGCATATCAAGAATCGCTTGCGCTTGAATCTCGCTCAGGTTGAAGCGTGTTATCAACCGTTGATGTGCCTGTTCCGCATCCCGGGCCTTGCGGATCAGGTTAACCACTTCATCAAGGTTATCGAGCGCGGTCCGCAAGCCGGCCAGGATGTGCTCGCGTTCCTGGGCGCGCTTCAGATCGAATTCCGTTCGCCTGTGGACCACCTGCACGCGGTGCTCGAGGAAGACCCGCAAAGCCTGCTTCAAGCTGAGCAGACGCGGCTCGCCATCAACAAGTGCCAGCATGATCACGCTGAAGGTGGTTTGCATCGGCGTACGCCGGTAGAGTTCTGCCAGGATCTTTTGCGGGTCGGCGGACTTGGAAAGTTCAAGCACGATGCGCATCCCATCGCGATCCGACTCATCGCGCAGATCGGAAAGGCCGTCGAATTTACCGCCCCGAGCAAGATCGGCGATGCGTTCGATCAGACTTGCCTTATTCGTCTGGTAGGGAAGTTCGGTGACGATAATTCGTGAGCGTCCCCGGCCCATCTCCTCGATATGGGCACGTGCTTGAAGTGTGAGCTTGCCACGGCCACTGCCGTATGCCGAGGCCAGGTTATCTCCCTCACCGGGTTTTCGCAGGATAATGCCACCCGTCGGGAAATCCGGCCCGTGGATAAAATTCATCAGGTCATCGATGGTGATATCGTCCAGCCGATCCCACTTTTCAAGCATATGGATCAGCGCATCGCATACCTCGACCATGTTATGCGGAGGAATGGAAGTCGACATGCCAACCGCAATGCCGGTCGCCCCGTTGACGAGCATATTGGGCACGGCCGCAGGAAGCACGCCCGGTTCACGCAGCGAGCCATCGAAGTTGTCGACAAAGGGTACCGTTTCCTTCTCCAGGTCGGCCATGATTTCGAGCGAAAGCGGGGAGAGCCGCGCTTCCGTATAACGCATCGCGGCGGGTGGATCCCCGTCGATCGACCCGAAATTCCCCTGTCCTTCAACGATTGGGTAGCGCATTGAGAAAGGCTGAGCCATACGCACCATGGCATCGTAAACGGCCATGTCTCCGTGGGGATGGTATTTGCCGAGGACTTCACCAACGATGCGGGCGGACTTGCGGTAGGGCGAATCAGCTCGTAATCCCATCGCGTGCATTGCATACAGGATTCGCCGGTGAACCGGTTTGAGTCCATCCCGCGCATCGGGTAGAGCCCGGGCGATGATCACGCTCATCGCGTAGTCCAGATAGGACTGCTGCATCTCAGCATCGATGTCGATGCGTTTGACCAGACCGACTTCCATAAATCACCTCGAAGGTTGTGCTGGGACCGTCGCAATCATAAGTGGTTGGCGTGAGCGCGTCAAATGTTTCCTTGAGTTAGACGCGATCTGTGGCTACGGTCAGGGGAGCTGTGGGCGTTATCATCCACGCATTGACGCACTTCCCCATTCGCGATAAAATTAACATAAGTTACTGGATCGGATCCAAGACCGCTCCCATAGTATCGGAGCGGTTTTCTTTAAATCGGTGCAGTGCGCCGTGCTATAACAACTGGAAGGAATACATGAAATTCGAAGACCTACAATTAAGTGAGCCACTGCTGCAGGCTGTGCGGGCGATGGAATTTGAAGAGCCCACGCCAGTCCAGGAAGTCGCCATCCCGGCCGCGCTGGGTGGGGCAGATGTCCTCGGAACGGCGCAGACCGGCACTGGTAAAACCGTGGCTTTTCTGCTGCCATCGCTCGAACGCCTGCAAGCGTCGGAGTCAAAGGGCGGGCCACGTGCCGTCGTACTGGCACCTACGCGCGAGCTGGCGATGCAAATCGCAGAAGAGGCGCGCAACCTGGCGCGTTATACCAAACTTCGCACCGGGGTAGTGTACGGAGGAGCGCCGATCAAGCGCCAGATCGATCAGCTCAAGCGCGGGCTCGACCTGGTCGTGGCAACACCTGGACGCTTGATGGACCATATGCGGCGTGGCAATATCAATTTCAAACAACTCGAAATTCTCGTCCTGGATGAAGCCGATCGAATGCTCGATATGGGTTTCCTGCCGGACATCGACGAGATTGTCAGCCACATGCCGGCCAAGCGTCAAACCATGCTCTTCTCAGCCACGATGCCAGGCCCGATCGTCTCGCTTACCTATCGTTATCTGAAGAACCCGGTTCGGGTTGAAATTGCCACCGCTCGGCCCCCGGAAGCTATCGATCAGAGGCTGTATCCGGTTCCCAAGCACCTGAAGCTTCCGCTCCTGATCGAGCTGCTGAAATGTGAAGGGGTCGATAGTGCGTTGGTCTTCACTCGAACTAAGGTTGAAGCGGATGTCGTAACGCGCCGCTTGCGTGACTGCGGGTATAGCGTTGCCGAGATCCATGGTGATTTCCGGCAGAAACAGCGCAATCAGGCCCTGGAGCGATTCCGTTCCGGGCATTCACGTATCCTGGTCGCCACGAATGTGGCTGCCCGTGGGCTGGACATCGAGGGCATCTCTCACGTTATCAATTACGATGCCCCGGATGAGGCGGAGAATTACGTTCACCGCATCGGGCGAACCGCGCGCGTGGACGCCGATGGTGCCGCCTGGACGTTGGTCACCCCGGAAGATGAGCCGCTGATCAATTCGATCGAGTACCTGCTGGACGAGAAGATCAAGCGGGCACACCTGGAAGGCTTTGATTACGACGTACCGACACCCGACTGGGCGAAACCATCAGCAAAGGTTATTCTGCAGAGGCTGGAGAAAAAGCAGAGCAGCATCGACCGCTGGAAGTCGCTCACACGCTGAGCAGCCCAGGCACCGACATACGAATCGGTTTCGAGGTGTGAAACTGTCGGTCAAATATTCTGTGTTTGCCCTTGCTCGCCATTCGCCCTTGTGCTAGAATCTTCTTGCAATCGTCCCGTGATATCGTTGGTCTGGAAAAGTGGGCATCCCCCACTTTTCTGCGTATAGGCACGGCCGTATCTAACTACGAAGGAAAGAACTGAGATGAAGAGTGAGTTTGCCCTGGCCTTTAATGAAATCAGCGAACGTTTTGGCCTCCCGCGCGATACCGTAATGGAAGCGCTGGAAGCGGCCATGATCTCCGCGTACCGGCGAGCGGTCAATGCTTCGAACGCACAGAATGTCGAAGTCAAGATCGATCCCGAGACCGGCGACGTCGAGGTTTTCGTTGAGAAAGAGGTCGTGGACGAGGTTCAAAACCTGCAGACCGAAGTCGAAGAGGCGCGGGCGCACTTATTCGACCCTGAAGCCCAGATGGGCGATATGGTCATGGTGGAGGCAACTCCAGAAGACTTCGGCCGAGTAGCTGCCCAGACCGCCAAGCAGGTCATCCTGCAGCGCCTGCGCGAAGCCGAACGGGATGCCCAGTACGAGGAGTTCATTGAACGCGAAGGCGACATGGTGCACGGCACGGTGCATTCGATTACGCCCTCCGCGGTCACGGTCGGTCTTGGCCGAGCGGAAGCGATTTTGCCCCGCAACCAGCAAATTCCCGGTGAGCACTTCCGCGTGCGTGACCGCATCCGAACCTACGTCCTTGAAGTCCGGAAATCCCCACGCGGCCCGGTCATCGTTGTTTCGCGCACTCATCCACATATGCTGCGCCGCTTACTTGAGATGGAAGTGCCCGAAATTAACCAGGGCCTGGTGGAAATCAAAGCGATTGCACGTGAGGCTGGCAAGCGCGCCAAGGTCGCGGTTGCAGCCCTGCGGGACGGGGTCGATCCGGTCGGGGCTTGCGTTGGCCTGCGCGGGGTTCGAATTCAGTCCATTGTGCGCGATTTGAACGATGAGAAAATTGATGTCATCGAGTGGAATCCTGATCCGGCAACGTTCATCGCCAAGGCTCTCAGCCCGGCACGCGTATCCGGCGTGTATCTTGACGAGCATCCCGATCGTGGCAAGACGGCCATGGTCGTTGTTCCAGAAGATCAATTAAGTCTGGCCATCGGCCGTGCAGGCGTCAATGCCCGCTTGGCGGCCAAGTTGACCAGCTGGCGGATCGATATTAAGAGCCTGCAAGAGGCAGCTACCGACTCGCTCAATCGCCTGGTTACCGATCCAGCTTTCGCCGAGTTTGCGGAACTGGAAACCGAAGCCATGGCGAAGATCGAGGGCATTCTGGCTAAAAAGGAAGAAGGCCGCCCGATCACCCCGGAAGAATACAGCTCGATGACCTCCTTCGTCGATCGGGTGCAGAAGGAAATCGAATCGCGGCGTGATGAACGGCGCCAGGAGGCCCTGGACCGGCTGGCCGAAGTGCGGGATACCTTCCCGGCCACGGCCTACGACGTGAACCTGGAAGACGTTGGGCTTTCAACTCGGGTCTTCAACTTGCTCACAGAAGGTGGCTATAAGACTGCCGGAGAGGTCCTCGAACAGCTTGGCATCAATGAAGATGCGATCCTCGGCCTGTCTGGCTTTGGCCCGAAGTCGCTGCAGGAATTGAAAGACAGCCTGGCTGCGTATGATTACCCGCTGGTCGAAGAACCTGTCGCGGAGGGTGAAACCGAGGCCGTCGCAGAGGAGGCGGAGGTTGAAGCTGGGCTGGAGGGGGAGGTCGAGGCAGAAGCCGAAGCCGAGCCCGAAATGGTAGAGGCTGGCGAGGCCGAAGCCGCGATTGAGGTGCCGCTAGAGGTTGGTACCGAAGCCGGTGAGGCAGAGAAAGAGCCAGAAGTCGCCATTGCACCGGACGCAATTGGGGAGACATTTGAAGAGCTGATTGAAGAATTCTCCAAGAAAGTCCCTCAGCTAGATGAGGAAGAAGAACTGGACGAGGAAGAAATCGCGCGACGCAAGAAGGAAAAGAAACGCAAGACGCGCGTTGTTGAATATGATCCGGAGCTGGGCGAGATGGTCGTGAAGCGCCGCCGCAAGCGCGATGACTTTGGAGAATGGGAAGGCTGAGCCTCCCCAACCCACCGGATATGAAACGGGTTCAAACCCGATGATGGATCATGTCCGCTCGTAAGCCTGTGCGCCGTCGGCACGTTCCGCAGCGAACCTGCGTCGGATGCCGGCAAACACTCGCTAAACGAGAGCTGATCCGGATTGTACGAAGTCCGGAAGGCGTCGAGATAGATCCAAGCGGCAAGCTGCCTGGCCGTGGGGCTTATATACACGAACAGCGATCCTGCTGGAAGAAAGCACTTTCCGGATCGTTAGCCAGGGCACTTCGCGCAGAGATTGATGCGAGCTCGCGCCAGGCACTTGAAGAACATATGAATAAGCTTACAGACGAGCAAAATGGCTGAAGCAGATGCTTTCGCTATTTTTCGCCGGTGTGAGTCCGACTTGAACAGTTCCCCGTAGTTTACCCCTGGGCTGACTCGTTCGGCAACGCCGGAGTGCTCGTGTGCCGGAGGTGCTTTATGAGCGAGAACGGCCATAAAACGATCGAAATCCCCACCACCGTTACCGTCCGTGAGCTGGCGACCATGATCGATGCCAGCCCGATCGACGTGATCAAGCAATTGATGGCGAATGGTGTGATGGCGAACATCAACCAGATGATCGACTTCGACACCGCTGCAATTGTGATCGGCGAGCTTGGCTTTGAAGCCAAGCCGATGGAACTGCCTGATGCCGAAGCCGCCGAGGACGAGAACGCGCTACCGCGCTGGCGGCAGTTGATCGAAGACGAGGATCCTAAATCCCTCAAGGACCGCGCGCCGGTAGTTACCGTGCTGGGGCACGTCGACCATGGCAAGACGACGCTGCTCGATGCGATTCGCTCGACGAATGTCGCCGGCGGTGAAGTCGGAGGCATCACGCAGCACATCGCTGCCTACCAGATCACTCATAACGGCAGGCCAATCACCTTTCTCGATACCCCCGGTCATGCTGCGTTTACCGCGATGCGGGCGCGCGGCGCGCAGGGCGCGGATATCGCCGTCCTGGTCGTGGCCGCCGATGATGGTGTCATGCCGCAGACCAGGGAAGCGCTAGCGCACGTGCGTGCAGCGCGAGTGCCGGTCCTAGTTGCGTTGAACAAAATTGATCGTCCTAACGCCAATCCTGAAAAGGTCAAGCAGGAGCTAGCCGACGTCGGCTTGATTCCCGATGATTGGGAAGGCGAGACGATGGTCGTGCCCGTTTCAGCCAAGGAGCGCACCGGCCTGGAAGACCTGCTGGAGGCGATCCTGCTCGTGGCTGATTCGACCGCTATCAAGGCCAATCCCAAGGGCAAGGTGCTTGGAACAGTCATCGAAGCCGAACTGGATAAATCAAAGGGAGTAGTGGCGACGCTGTTAGTGCAGAACGGCACCCTGGAAACCGGTGACGCCGTCCTGGTTGGCACTGCGCACGGCAATGTCCGTGCGATGTTTGATTTCCAGGGCAACCCGATCGAAGCGGCCGGGCCTTCCACGCCAGTTTCAGTTCTCGGCTTATCAGACGTTCCCAAGGCAGGCGAGCTCTTCACGGTTGTTGAGAGTGACCGCGAGGGTCGTGCGCTGGCCAGTGAGCGGCGCGAGGAGCTCGTACAAAGCGGGCGCCAGCCACGTCCGGCTGCAACTCTTGAATCGGTCTTTGAAGCCTTTCAAGCTGGCGAGGCGCAGGAACTGCGGCTGGTCATCAAAGCGGATGTTCAGGGGTCGCTGGAACCGATCACGAATTCCTTGAGCGACTTGAGCGCTGGTGAAATCACCGTCAACATCTTGCATGCCGGAACCGGTAACATCAGCGAATCAGATGTAATGCTGGCGGCTGCCTCCGGTGCGGTGGTGATCGGCTTTAACGTGACCGCCGACCAGGCTGCACGTATGGCAGCCGATGCCGAGGTGATTGACATTCGTTTGTACGACATCATCTACCGGCTGACCGAGGACGTGGAAAAGGCAATGAAGGGGATGCTCGAGCCTGAAACCCGCAAAGTGCTGCTCGGACGTGCACAGGTGCTGGAAGTGTTTCGAATTCCGAAGATCGGTAATATCGCCGGTTGTAAGGTGACGGAGGGCGAGCTGCGCCGGAACGCGGGCATGCGGGTCGTACGTGACGGGAAGGTGCTCTTTGACGGCTCGATTTCATCTCTGAAGCACGAGAAGGATGATGTGCGTGAAGTGCGTGAAGGTTTTGAATGCGGCGTTGGCTTGAAGAATTTCAACGAGTTTGAGCCCGGCGATGTCCTCGAGTGCTACGTTGAGGAAACCGTACCGGTAGCCTAAGGAGCCAAATATGCCCAGCCAGGCACGCGCCCGACGGCTCGGGGAACGTATCCAGGAAGAACTGGCTGATATCCTGATGCGTCAAGCCTCTGACCCACGCTTGCAGTCGATCACAATCACCGGCGTCGATGTAGATCGAGAGCTGGCTTTTGCGACGGTTTACATCACCGCAACCGATGCTGAGGACCGGGCGAAAGAGGTGCTTGAAGGCCTTGAGAGTGCACGCGGTTTTCTGCGCAGCCAACTTGCAGCCCGCATTCAACTGCGGAGTTTTCCGCAGCTGCGCTTCCGCTGGGACCTCACACAGATACGCGCCGCCCGCATTGAGGAACTGCTCGAGCAGATCCAGGACGAGAAGGACGACGTAGACGATGGCGGACCCCGGGAAACCTGAACAGGCCCAGATCAAGGGGGAGCTGGAGACCGCACAGAATATCACCATCGTGACGCACGAACGACCGGATGGGGATGCCGTGGGTTCGCTGCTGGGATTGGCGCGTTCACTGCAGCTGGCAGGGAAACATGTCCAGCCGGTGCTGCGGGATGGACTGCCGGGCCGTTTCGCATTCCTTCCCGGTGCTGCACAGGTGACAGGAAAACTCCCCTCCGCCACCGATCTCATGATCCTGGTCGACTGCTCAGAAGCCAATCGGACTGGTTTTAGTGTGATGGATCTCCCTCGACCGGTCGACCTGAACATCGACCATCATCCAACCAATACGATGTTTGGCCGGTTCAATCTGGTCGAGGCGCAGCGCGCTGCGACCACCGAGATTCTCAAGCTTCGGATCCCTAGCTGGGGGCTGCAGATCGACCAGGGCGTCGCAGAGTGCCTGCTGACAGGCCTCATTACAGACACAATCGGATTCCGGACGAACAGCGTCACCCCCGAAGTTTTATATGTTGCGGCAGACTTGATGCAGGCCGGTGCGAACCTGGGCAATATTTACGACCGGGCTCTCAACCGCCGCGACCTGGTCAGCATGCGCTATTGGGGGCGTGGCCTCTCTCGGCTGCAGCAGGCGGGTGGCATTGTGTGGACGGACCTGACCCTTGAAGACCGGCAAGCGGTTGGCTATCCCGGGCCTGATGATGCAGATTTGATCAATATTCTGACAACAGCTGATGATTACCAGGTCGCCCTGATTTTTGTCGAGCAGAGCGGGGGAGCGGTAAAGATAAGCTGGCGCTCGCATCCAGGCGTGAATGTGGCCGAGATTGCCACCTCTTTTGGGGGTGGCGGTCATGCGCAGGCTGCAGGCGCCATGGTTCGCGGGTCTCTGGAAGATGTCGAACGGCGTGTGCTCGAAGCGACACATCGGCATCTTGCCGGACGCTAACAGGTCAAAGCAGACATGAATGATTTCGGCTTGATCATCGTCGACAAACCGATTGGACCTACTTCACACCGGGTGGTGAGTATCGTCCGTCAAGGGACTGGCATCCGCAAAGTCGGACACGCGGGTACGCTTGACCCACGTGCCTCAGGCGTGCTTGTGCTATGCCTCGGGGCTGCTACCCGTCTGAGTGAGTTCCTTTCAACGGATTCAAAGCGTTATGAGGCTGTGATTCGCTTCGGATCGAGCACCGAGACGTTCGATTCCGAAGGGGATATGGTACGCATTACGGGGGCGGCTCCCCGCATTGAGGATATTCGCGAAACACTACAGGAATTTAAGGGTGAGATCGTCCAGGTTCCTCCGCCGTACAGCGCGATCAAGATCCAGGGCAAGAAGGCTTACGAGCTGGCCCGCAAGGGTGAGGATGTTGAGCTCGAGCCGCGAACGGTAACAATCTACGATCTGCTCTTTGTGGAATACCGCCCACCCGATCTTGTGATCGAAATTGAGTGCTCGGCAGGGACCTACATCCGCTCGATTGCCAACGACCTGGGTGAGCGCCTGACGACTGGAGCTCACCTGGCAGGTTTACGGCGCACCAAGGCCGGGGTATTTACACTGGAAGAGAGCGTCCCGTTGCCCGCGCTGGAGGTTGCACTGGCAGCGGGCAACTGGGATATGTACCGCCGGCCAGCGGCGGATGCACTTCCAGGCTTGCCGAAACTCGAACTTCGAGGCCAGGAATTGGAAGACATTCTGAACGGACGTAGAATTCCATCCAATCAGGTTGTTTCCGGAATGGCGCGTGGTATTGGTCCCGATGGCGATTTGATCGCACTCCTGGAAGCCACTCCAGAAGGTGACCTGTGGCATCCACGAAAGGTGTTCAACCACTGAGCTCGATGGAACACATACACGACCTGGCCGCGATCCATCTCGCAGAATCAGACCTGACAATTGGTTCGTTCGACGGCGTTCACCTCGGTCATCAGCAGCTGGTACGCGAGCTGGTTGAAAAGGCGCATCAATCCGGTCGCCCGGCGGTTGTGCTGACCTTCTTCCCTCATCCTTCGGTTGTTCTGCGGGGACGGAAACCTTCCTTTTACATCAACACGCCTGACGAAAAAGCCGAAATCCTTGGAAGTTTGGGTGTCGATTATGTTATTACACAGACATTCGGCCTGGAGCTTTCGCGTGTAGCCGCAGCGGATTTTCTCGATCGCTTGCAAACTTCACTGGGAATCCACAGCCTGTGGGTGGGTGAGGACTTTGCCCTCGGGCATAACCGGGAAGGCAACCGGGCGTATCTCGAACAGCAGGCGATAGAGCGAGGCTTTCAACTCCATGTTGTGCCCCCCTTTAAAGTCCAGGGCGAAATTGTCAGTTCAACCCGGGTTCGTGAAGCACTGCGCTCGGGCGCAGTTTCGCAGGTAGCGGCATATCTCGGAAGACCGTTCAAGCTGCCAGGAAGGGTCGTGCGCGGTGCAGGGCGCGGCCACAAACTGGGTTTTCCGACAGCGAATATTGAGATCTGGGATGAACGCGCTTATCCACGGGCGGGCGTATATGCCTGCTTCGCTCGTTGGGGCGAGGGGCAGGCTTCGGCCGTGACCAACATCGGGCACCGTCCGACCTTCGAAGCGGATGGTGGTCCACCCACGATCGAAGCCCATCTACTCGATTACTCCGGGGAATTATACGGGGTCGAACTGAGCTTGTTCTTTCTCGCCCGCTTGCGGGATGAACGCCGTTTCCCGAACCCCCAGGCACTGATGGACCAAATTACGCAGGATATTCAGCGTGCCCGTGAGATCATCGCTGAGCGAAGGGAGGAGAACCATGCCTGATGCCCGCCCACGTGAGATCTACCTGCTCCAACCGCGCCAGTTGAGCCCGGAAACCATCGCGGTGACCTTCGCAAAGACGTCGAGGTCACCGCAGTCCTTTCGTGAGATTGCTGAGGAACTGACTGACGAAGCTTCTGCCCGCTTCCACGAGAAATGGGTCGTCGGCTACGGTCATGCTTCAGTGGCCGAGCATGCCGTTCTGCATATCGCCTTCGAGAACGTATCGCGCCTGGCGATCGAGAGCATCGAATCGAACCGCCTGGCTTCCTATACCGAGAAATCTACCCGCTATCAGATGTGGGATGCACATAGCTACTACGTTCCGATTGAGGTGCGAGGGACGGATTATGAGGGGCCATACCGGGACACCTGCGATGCCCTCTTTGCCGCCTACGCCGAGTCGCTGGAACCCGTACGAAAAGTGGTGGAATCCAGGTTTCCCAGGAAAGAGGACGAAGCCGAGGGGCGGTACGAGGGACGGATTCGATCGAAATACGTCGATGTCTGCCGTTTCCTGCTGCCGTCGGCTGCGCTTGCCAACGTCGGCATGACCGCCAACGCCAGAGTGTTGGAACACGCCATCCGAAAGATGCTCAGCCACCCACTGGATGAGGTTCGCCAGATTGGTGAGAGCGTCAAGCGTGCAGCCCAGGTTGAGACGCCGACCCTGGTCAAGTATGCCGAGCGGGTCCCTTATCTCGAACGGAGCGCATCCGCACTTGACACGCTGGCTCAGGGGCTGGCAGCGCAATCTGGTTCGGGCACCGTCCGTCTGCTCGACTATGAACCAGGGGCTGAGACACGCGTACTTGCCGCCGCCCTTTTCGCCCACAGCAGCTGCAGTTACGATCACGCTCGGGCAGAGGTGGAGGCGATGGACCGGACCGAGCGTGAGGAATTCGCACGCACACTGCTTGGCGATCTCGAACCATTCGACGACCCGCTTCGAGAGCTCGAGCACAGTACCTACACCTTCGAAGCCGTATTGGATCAAGGGGCTTACTTCGAACTTAAGCGCCACCGCATGATGACCCAGACCCCTCAACGGCTCACGGCAGAGCTCGGGTTTGCAGTGCCCCGCTTGCTGACCGATGCTGGCTTTGAAACACGCTACCGTGAAGCCATGGAGATGGCTGAAGAGGCATTCCGCCAACTCGAAGGGTGGAACCCATACGTTGCTGCCTACCTGGTGCCCAATGGTTTCAACCGGCGAGTGTTGATGACACTCAATCTGCGCGAAGCCTTTCACTTATGTGAGCTTCGTTCCGCGCCCAATGCCCATTTCTCAATTCGCCGGCTCGCGCTGCAGGTGGCGGAGCAGATTCAAGAAGTGCATCCATTGCTGGCCAAGTTCATGCGCCTGCCGGCCGACGTGGATTGGCGTGCGATCGAGCGCGAGTATTTCACGAAGTTGTAAAATTCAAGGTGCAGGAACCAAAACCCCGGACGCTATATGGCGTCCGGGGTTTTTTGATCTGTTGGAATACTCAGGCCAGCAATCCAAGCGCCATCAGCACTCCCAGTGTGAGCCCGAGTTGGGCCAGGTGGTAGGTGAGCATGGTCCAGAATCGCCCTTTTGGCAGGGCTTCGACAAACCGATCCCAGGCCAGCAGGCTGTCTGAAAGAAAGAAGAGGCCGCCACCGATCGCCGTGAGCCAGGCCGGACGTCCAATCCAGCCTGGACGCCAGAAGGTGGACAGCGTCGACCAGAAGGTCAATGCCAGTACAACTGCATAAACAGCCACGGGTGGAATAAGCTTCTGATTACTGCTTGCGCGCAGCCCGGCTGCGATGCGCCGGACCAGAAAAAGGGCCAGCAACACGATCAAGATTGCGAGCACAAGCAGAGATCCGTTGAAAATAATCCCGCCCAGGTTGAATGTGACGATGTAGGCTACATGTGCCAAGAAGAATGCCAGCAGCCCCTTGATGAACTGGCTGCGATCGAGCATCAGGAAGATATCGCCGGTGAGCGAGAACATGAGTCCAACCATAAACCAGGTACCGGCAGTTGGTGAGTGATCCGGTAAACGTGTCGCGAACCACAGGATGAGGAAGAGCATCGCACCCGGCTTGGCAATCCGCTCGAGCCTTGGGCGCGGTGTGAAAACGGCATACCAATTCAGGGGGGCAAAGATCGCGGCCAGTACGAGGAAGATCGTCATGAGGCTTTCTCCTGTTCACGTGCTTTGCGTCGCATACGCTGGCGGCGTAGCAGCGCCGTGCCGCCGACAAGAGATATCGCAGCGAACGAGAACCACTGGATCGCGTAACTCAGGTGAGGCCCGTTAGAAAGATCGGGCTCGAAGACCGGCAGCGGTTCGTCGCTTGAAGCCGGGGGTGGTGCAGTCTGCGCCAGGTAAAGTGGATAAAGCGGGTACGGCACCTGACCCTGGAGGCCATCCAGGTTCACGACGCGCCATGAAAGCAGGGCAGGTTCTCCTGGGGCAGGGGGTTTATCGGCGAGGAACGCCAAGGCTGGTTCGCGCTGCGAAGGCAGTAGCACGCCCTCGATCGTGAGACTACCAGAGAAGTCTCCAGCTAACTCTCGCGGGTCCGCCCCTAAGCCCTGTTCAAAGTCAATCCATCCTCGATCGACCAGTAACACCTGCCCGCGATCCTCTACGATGAATGGAACAAGCAGATGGAAACCTGCCTGGTCGTTGTAAGGCTGATTCTCAAGCAAGATCGCCTGATCTTGATCGAAGCGGCCTGCTGCAGAAACTCGCCGGTAGGTTTGATCCTCCAGCGGGATCTCTGTCGGGAAATACAGAGTTGGACCAGCCAGGCGGGCTTTGATTTCGGCGTTCTTTTGCAGGCGTTGACCAAGCCGGTCAAGCTGCCAGATTCCCAGTCGAATACATACAGCAGCCACGGCCAATATCAGGATTAGCAGCAGGGTTTCACCCGGCGTAAGCTTCTTCATTCATGCACCATGCTCGGGATTAAAACGCTCCCGAATTCGACGGGCAGTCTCCCGGGCTCGTTCTGGAGCCAGGCCGACATAGTCCTCGGCGCGCATCAGTTCTCGTATCCGGCCTGGCTGCAGGAATCCGAGGATGAACGTGTCCTGTCCCAGGGCGTCAGTTAATGAGGTTGGCTGACCGTCCTGGATTTGCTCCCATGCACGCGTGCAGTGCTCCCGCAGCCGTTCGTGCATTTCCCCCCGGTCCGCCCCGGCTTTCACCGCTGCGGTCAGCACGCGTTCTGTGGCGGCGAAGGGACCAAATGTGACCAAGGGGTCCGGGGCTGGGCTGGGTTCATAGCGGAGCTCACGCAGGATATTTCCGCTGGCTTGCAGCATTTCGTCGATTGCCAGGAATGCCTCCGGGATAATGATGCGGCGGTTGGCGGAATCGTCAAGCGTGCGTTCGAGGCCTGCCTCGGCCGCGTTGCTCCAGGCAACGGCTGCTTGAGCGCTAACCAGCCGTGCGAGCGAACAGATTTTTTCAGCCTGCTCCGGATTCCGCTTGAACGGCATCGCGCTCGATCCCACACGCTTGCTGTCGAGAGGTTCTTGCGCGCCACCGAACCCCGGCGATTGCATCAGCCGCAGGTCGAGGGCAAATTTGTGCAGCGAGGCTGCCATGGCCGCCAGCAGTGTGAGCAGCGTGTAGTCCTGGACGCGCGGGTAGGTCTGGGTCGAGACGGGGTGAGCTTCGATCCCCAGCGCCTGCATGACACTTGTTTCAAGCATTTCGGGCGTGACCTCACTCCCTGCCAGCATCTCGACGAAGGCTGCGGAGGTGCCGACAGCACCCCGAATGCCTTTGCCGCGCAATCGGCCATGCAGGCGGGCCAGCGCGTCAAAGTGCTCGAGCAGCTCGTTAGCGTAGATGCTCAAGCGGTACCCGAGCGTGGTTGGCTCGGTCGGCTGGAAGTGGTTAAAACCCATCACGGGTTTTTCGCTGGTCTCGTCGATTCGCTCACCGAAGAGCAGCAGGACCGCGCGCAGCTGCTCTAACAGCATTGATAGACCAGCCTTCTGACGCATGATCTCTGCATTGTCCTGAATATCGGCTGAAGTCAGCCCCCAGTGCAGGACCGAGCCCCCTGCTGGGCATTGTTCAGCAAAGGTGCGCAGTTCAGCCCTCAGGTCGTGCCCGATTTCCGCTTCGATTTCTGCTGCCCGGTCGAGGTCAATATCCTGTGCGTGCAACCGGAGTTCGTCAACCTGTTCAGGCGTGACGAGGCCAGCCGCAGACTGTGCTTCCGCTACTGCGACCCAAACCCGCCGCCAGGCTCTGCGTTTGGCAAGCTCCGACCAGAGAGCCCGCATCTCTTTTGAACCGTACCTTGTGCTGAAGGGAGAGGGATAACTCATGATCACCTGAACCGCTCTACTTAGATTCCTTCCGTAAACGCTCCTGTGCCAGTTCATAATACTCAGGATGAATCTCGTAGCCTACATATCTCCGGCCAAGATCCCGGGCTGCCAGGCAGGTTGTACCGGATCCTGTAAAGGGATCGAGCACGACGTCGCCTTTGAAGGTGTAAAGCTGAATCAAGCGCCGTGGGAGTTCCTCCGGGAACGGCGCCGGATGACCGATCTGGCGTGCTGAGACAGCGGGAAAGGTCCAGACGCTCTTTGTCCACTCGAGGAACTCATCACGGGCGATGGTGCTCTCGCGGCCCTCGCCCGGTCGCCTGAATGAACCCTTGCTGAAGACGAGGATATATTCATGGACGTCGCGCAGCACGGGGTTGGCGGCAGAAAGCCAGGAACCCCAGGCGGTCGAGGCACTGGCGCTGGCAGCCTTGTCCCAGATAATCTCCCCCCGCATCAGGAAGCCCAGGTCCAGCATTTCCGAGATGACCATCGCGTGCAGCGGCAGGTAGGGTTTACGGCCCAGGTTGGCGATGTTGATGCAGGCCCTGCCGCCGGTCACGAGCACCCGCCTGGTCTCCGCGAAGACGTCACGCAGCAGGGTGCGGTATTCCTCCAGCGTCAGGTCCTGGTCGTATTCTTTCTGCACGTTGTAGGGGGGTGAGGTCACCATCAGGTGGATACAGTCATCCGGCAGATCGCGCATATCGCGCGAAGACTTTAGCAGGATCGTGTTGACCAATTCCGCCGGGAGCGCGGCTTCCACAAAGCGTGCTGTTACCTCCGGCCGTCGGTCCTCGTACATTCGACTCGAATAGAAGGCGGAGGCGTCATGGCTGGCACGCCCGGGTGAGCCGAAGCGGCTGGTCTCGGTCGCTTGCCGCCTTTTGCGGGCCGGCTTGTCCCCACCGTGCTGCTCAGCCATCCTGATCCCCGGAGGTCCTGAAACCAAACTGCTTGAGGGCATTTTCGTCATTGCGCCAGCCCGGCAGCACCTTAACCCGCAGCTGGAGGAAGATCTTGCGGCCAGTGACGGCCTCGATCTCCTTCCGGGCGCGCGTTCCGATCTGCTTCAACATCCTTCCACCTTTCCCGATGACAATCCCCTTCTGGGAATCGCGCTCGACAAAGATGGTTGCTTCGATGTAAGCCCCTCGCTCGTTGCGTTCTTCGTAGCGGTCGATGCGAACGGCCAGGCTGTGTGGCACTTCCTGCTGGAGGAAGTGCATGCCGGCTGCACGAATCAAGTCGGCGCTGATGTCGCGCTCATAGGCATCGGTCACCTGGTCGGGCGGGTAATACTGCGGACCTTGCGGTAGCGTGGCAACCACGCGCTCGAGAAGCGCAGGGATGTTTTCGCCCGACAAGGCTGAGATCTCGAACCAATCTTCGTCGGGAAGCAGAGTCCGGTAGGCTGCTCTCCGTTCAGCGCGCCGGTCCTCGGGGACCAGGTCGAGCTTGTTCAAGACCGCGAGAAGTCCTGGCCGTGGGTTCAGGGCACGAAGATGTTCGACAAGGCGCAGATCGTCCTTCGAAGGCGGTGTTTCAAAATCGAAGAGCGCCAGGACCAGATCGGCATCGGATAAGACCTCAAGCGCCTCCAGGTTCATGTGCTCACCCAGCTTGTGCTGCGGTTCGTGGATCCCGGGGGTGTCGACGAAGATGATCTGGGCTTCGGGAAGCGTCAGTATCCCCAGCTGCCGGCGGCGGGTAGTCTGCGGACGGGGAGATACGGCAGCAACCTGCTGCTTCAGCAGGCGGTTGATGAGCGTAGATTTGCCAACATTTGGCTGGCCGGCAATCGCCACAAAACCCGAGCGGTGCCCGGGTGGAAGTTCCTGTTCGAGCATGGGCCTATTGTGGGTGGAAGCACGCGCGCTGTCAAGCAGGATGCAGGCCGAGCCGCAGTTTGACGGTCCCGGACCGAGCGCATCTGACGAAATCGACCTAGCCGTTGACGGCATACTTCCACGTCAACAGGGAGAACCAGGTGAACATGACACTCGGGCTGATCCTGCTTAGTAATACAGATCTCGGCCTTGCGGGGGAGGAATCGGTTGTCTGGGAATGGGTGAGATGAATAGAATAACAGCCTGGAGCCCCCGGGCAGGGAGATCCACTGGCAGCGCTCGCCTGTGCGCTGGTGAGAGGTCCTGATAGCAGCTGCTCGATGAGTTTGTGATGTTCTTGATCTTCCAATACCACCTTCATCGAGCATATAATAGGGGACTTAGATGACCCGATTGTTTTAACAGCAATTGCCAACATGCAATTAGGCTCAGGCGCATTTGGCGTTTTGACCTGTTCGAAATCCTGGTCGATGGTACCATTCTGAAGGATGAGATATCCAGCATAGCGTTCACCCTGCGTAGGGACGTACGTCGGTCGGTCTTCCTGCGAGGCGAGCGGATGTTGGGAGAGGTGAATGACTATCCATGAGTATTTTCTCGCGGAAGAAAACGAACCGCTTCATTGAGCTGCTGATAAAACAGGCCGAATACACGGTTGATGGAATGCAGCAGCTGATGAATTACGTACGCGAGCCCAAGGAATCGATTGCGCAGGGGGTTACGCAGGTCGAGAACCAGGCCGATGAGGTGCGCCGCATCCTGATCGACGAATTAAATCAGACCTTCGTCACCCCGATTGATCGGGAAGACATCTTCTCACTCTCGCTGGCGATCGACGACGTGCTTGACTACGCCGATACGACGGTGGAAGAGATGCACATGCTCGAGATCCAGCCGAATGAATACATCGTGCGCATGGTTTCGCTCCTGACGGATGCTGCGCGTGAAATTCACATGGGCGTTATGCGGCTCGAAGACCATCCCAGTGTCGCCAACGATCATGCAGTGCGGGCGAAGGCGCTCGAGAACCGGATGGAGACGGTCTACCGTGAAGCGATCGCGAACCTGTTCTCACTGCCGCGCGATATCGATCATGTAGTTCAGATGCTCAAGCTACGTGAGATCTACCGCCACCTGTCGAATGCCGCCGACCGCGGCGACCAGGCTGCGAATGTCCTGGGAGACATCGTCGTCAAGAAGATGTAGCTGGCTTAAGAACAAGGGAAGATCCCGGGCTGCAATTAAGGGGCCCGTTTTCGTATGCTGCCAGGTCAGCAGGTCAATAGGAAACCGTTGGGGGGCGGCGCCGTGCCCCTATCGATTGGTCAATCCATAACCAGGCAGGGGGATATATCGTGCCCCTAGACAACCTGGATCTAAATTTACGTGTGGGGGGTGGGGTTTCCCCTCCCGGGACAGGCCAGGTGGGATTGTGGATGGAATCCCGAGGCCTGAAGGAGCGTATGGCCTGCGCCGGGTTGATCAGTAAATCAAAGGGGGGGCAGCGCCGTACGCTGCAAACACGCAATTTGGTCGTTCCCCAATTGGGATTTACTCTGCTACCTGATCTGCCAGCCGGCCGAGCTTGTTGCCCACCTCACGCCACTGGATCTTGGAAATGCCCAGTTTCTGTCGGATTGTATCTTTATCTTCACCCTCGAGCGTGTCCTGCAGTGCGCTTGTCCAGCGGCACATATCAAACGAGAGATGCTTCTCGATGCCGGCAGTTTCACCGACCTCTTCCAGCAGGTATTCAAGCCGGCGCGGTGACCAAGGGAAGAGCCGGTCTTCGGGTTTGTACTGCTGGACGTACTCCCGATAGGCTGCGACCCACTCACCACTCAAGGGGATCTTCCGTTCCTTGTAGCGTTTGCTGACCCGGCCGTAGCGTATATAGAGTATCGGCCCCTCGGACGATTCAAGATCGATATTGTTCAGGTGGATGTTGAGACATTCACCTTTTTTAATTCCGGTCTCAAGCAGGAGCGTGAGCAGGGTGTAGGGTCGAGCATCCGGTGGGTCTGCCTCGCGCATCGCCTGAGCAGCTTCGACCGCCAGGGACATCTCCTCCTGGGTCAAGACCTCGGGTAGTGGGCTGATGACCGACTGCTGGGGAATGGCATCGGCGGGATCTTTACTCAGGACACCCGCTTCAACCAGCCAGCGGTAAAAGGATTTGAGCGAGGTGATGCGGCGAGCGTAGGTTTTCGGACTGCAGGGTACGCCGCGGTGGTTGAGCATCCAGTCCAGAAAATTCTTCAGATCGCTGGTGCTGATTTGCTGAAGTGGTTGGCCTCCGCCGAGGAATTTCGCAACCAGGCGCAAATCGCCGGTAAAGGCTTTGACGGTATGGATGGAGCGGCCCTGTTCTTCGAGTGCCTCGCCCCAGCTGTTGATCGCTGCGCTCAGGCTGGACGTAGCATTGAGCGTGCTCTGGGAACTGCGTTCAAACTCGGCCCGCGGCCCACCACGTGAGAAGAGGGGCAGGTCTTCATATGTGTCATCCATTGTGACCACCTCGCGGCACTTCTTCGCATAGCCAAATATGCCGCGACAATCCTAGCCCTCGAAGGCCTGCTTGTCAACTCGTGCTGGAGTTCAGGGGTTACTTAGGAAATGCCTCGTTGAGCATGGCGTCAATTAAATCCCAGCGCGGAAGAACAACCGAGGCACCACTGTAGGGCACCCGCCATAATTCCCCCATATCGGCTGTGATGGCGAGGCGTTGAATTCGCCCGGAGTCGGCGGCGAGCTTCGTCCCGAGCGGGACCAGTGGTAGGATGTCGTTCAGGGACATGTCAGTTTCGATCATGCCCTTGAACTGATCGTAGAGTTCAGGCACTTTCGCAAGGCCATCGAGCGTCAGCATGCGCTGGAACACAGCAAGGACGACCTCCTGCTGGCGGCGCAGGCGATCGAAATCACCGGAGTTCTTGCGCATTCGTACGTAGCAAAGCGCAGTAAAGCCGTCCATGTGGTATGTGCCCGGCCCGTAATTCCAGTGGATACCGCCACACTCGTCATACAGCGGACCACCAACGGCGACGTCGACACCGCCGAGCGAATCGATGATGTTGGTGAAATCCCAGAAATAGAGCAGCATCCAGTGATCGACGTCCAATCCAAAGTTATACCGGATCGTCTGCGCCACAGCTTCCGGACCACCGACGGCGTCAGCGACGTTAATGCGGTCAACACGCCAACCAGGGATGAAAACATACAGATCACGCGGAAACGAGAGCAGTTTCGCGGTTCCCGCCTTCGGATCGAGAGAGACCAGCATCATTACATCGGTATTGTTGCCATAGCTGTAGGGTCTTTGGTCTGAGCCCATGATGATGATGTTGACGGTTTCCTTTGAAACTGGCAGCTCAGCTACCGGACGGCGGATTTCGATCGCCGAGGGCTCGACCGGCGCTGGGTAATCACCCCACGGGTTGATCGGCGTTGGCGAGGCGATTGGCGTAGCCGTTCCGGGCGGTGGTGGAGGAGGGGTTTCAGTCGGCGGAACGGGTGCGAAAGCTGTTGGCGTAGCTGTCGCATCCGGATTGGCGGTCGCCAACGGAACCGAGGCTGCCGGGGCCCCAGCAAGCACGCTCCCGAGCGTGGTGCATGAGCCGGCGATAAACACCATCAGGACCAGCATGCCGATTGAAATTGCTGGCCAGGGGCTATTGGTCCATTCTGTGCTGGATTTCTTCATCCCTCTCAAGACGCCTCAATTAACCGAAAAGTTCCTCAAATTACGCTGCCTGGCAGAGTGAATCGTGATTCTAACAGACAGACTGCAAGACGCGTGCCACCTGACGTTGCCTTCATGAATATGGGGGTTCAGTTTCCGGCTGTGGCAGAATCTCCGACTGGCTGTTCAGCAAGCGGGAGCAGAAGCGTAAATTTAGCGCCTCCCTCGGGAGCGTTCTCGACCCAGATCCGGCCTCCCATCGCCTCGGTGAGCGAGCGGACGATCGAGAGACCGACCCCGTCATCACCGATTCCGGGAATGTTACCCAGGGTCGGGTAGTGGGCGTCGAAAACTTTCGGGATCGCATCGGGGGGAATGCCCGGTCCATTATCATTGACCCACAGGCTGAGAAATCCAGACTGTTCTTCACTTGCGATTCGGGCTCCAATCTGGATTTCGCCGCCCTCATTCGCGGCACCGATGGCATTGTTCAGCAGATGAATCAGGATCTGGTAGGTGGCATCCGGATCCCCCAGGATGCGGGGCAAGGCCTTGCCCAGGTTCACGCGCAGGTTGATACCCTTCCGTCCCAGGGCTGGATTAACCTGATTGACGGCGTCTTCAATCGGGAACAACACATCAATGGAGGTAGGCACGAGGTTCAGGGTGCCGGTCTTGATCGCGGCAAGATTAACCAGGTTCGAAAGCAATATCGCCATCCGTTCGGTGCTGCTGCGGACGTGCTCCAGGAATTCACGCTGCTTGCGGTTGAGCAGCCCGACGGACTCGTCCAGCAGCAGTTCTGCATAGCCCAGGACGGATGACATTGGCTGCCGCAGGTCGCGTGCCAGGTCGGCGATGAGTTCGATGTCGTCCGGCTGTATGGTTGATTTGGCGGAGGTGTCTCCGTTGTACTCCATCATCGCCATTCGGGCGCGTGCCGCGGCTAACTCCTGGAGCGCTTGCTGCAGTTCGAAGGAGAGTTGTTCAACCTGCTCGGTCTGAGTGGGCGGGACCGGTTCGTCGCGCACCGCCCGCCGCATGCGTTCCACTTCTGACTCGAGCAGCACGATCGTCTCTTCCGCCAGTTGGTGATTGGTTAAGAATTCGGCCAGTTCATGCCCGGCCTGATCGGTGGCGTTGATCAACTGCTCGGTCAGCTTGGCGTTTTCATCGATCAGGCGCTCGACCAATTTGCGTGTGTGCATCAGGTCTGAGCTGAGTTGAGGGCTGGGAAAGTGAGGCTCACTCACAGGCTCTTGAACGGCGGCCAGCTGCTCGGCGACGAGCGAAGCCAGGCGGATGAGCACCCGCCGGCTTGATTGTGACCAGCGCTGCCGGGCATAGGGTGAGAAAAGCAGTATACCGCCCAGTACATCCTCACCATTCGTCAGCGATGCTACCAGAACCGGACCGGTTCGGTCGAGTCCGATTGCTTTACGTAGCGTGACCAGGTCCTGTGCTTTGCTGGAATCGGGCAGGATCAACGCATGGCCATTTTTCAAAGCATGCGTGATGACAGGCAGCTCAGCGCTTTCCAGCGCCTGTCCCTCGATATGTCGCTCACTGATGAGGTCGAATCCAGTGGCAAGAGAGAGGTACCCGCTGGCTTCCGGGGGGGTGAGAAGAAGGGTTAATTCAGCCTTCATCGACCTCCCGATACCTTCTACTGCCGCCCGGGCCAGGTCATGCGGGTTCTCCGCCTGCATCACGGCAGCTAAATTGAGGAAGACCTGAGGCAGGAAGGTTAACTCCTCTTCGGATGGATCAGGACCTCCATTCGGCTTGTTCTCCACTGGTACCGTTATCACCGCCTCACTTCGGAACGTTTGGACGGCACCGACCACCAGGAGCGGTAGTGACAGCAGCTCTCCCCAGCGCACGAAGGGGGCTTGCGAGCTCTCCGCAGGGCCAAGCCCCAGGTGCAGTGCAAAGCCAAAGGTGAGAAACCCAAAACCCGCGGCCAGGATTTTCCAGCCTTTTGGTCGTCGAACCCCGAGCATGATGGCGCTCGCACCGGCCAGCGCTAAACCTGCCAATCCCCAACCCGCATCGTACAGGCTGCGGTTGAGGCGGTCAGCCCAATTTGGCGGTGAGAGCAAGAAGATTGCTGCCAGGCTGCCGAGCAGTGCGAGCGTAAGCAGAGTTCCGATCCAGCGTCCTCGCGTGGCATCAGGCCAGAGGGTCTTAAAGCCATGGATCCAGAGAGTTAAAGCTGCCAGCGAGAGGAAGCGGTTGAAGACAGGAAGCAACACCCGCCCATCGAGGAGCGTGATCCCCACCAGGCCGGCGGTCAAGAAATAGAGCAGTTGGAGCAAGATCAGGATTTCACTGATGCTCCACCACATCTCAGTAGAACTGAAGGTGCTTTTTGAGTTCGCTGATCGTGCCAGGCCGTACAGTATGCCCAGCGCGAGAATTGAGGCAAGGTGAGCACCCACATCGCTAGGAATACTGGCGATCAAGTCGATGGCTTCGCGAACAATCATTGTCTCTCTTTTCCAGCCCGAGGATATCTCCCCGACCTTCTGGAGGTCTAGCAGGCTGCTGGCGGTTTGAAAAGCGCCG
This sequence comes from Anaerolineales bacterium, assembly GCA_034430595.1. Classification (GTDB taxonomy): domain Bacteria; phylum Chloroflexota; class Anaerolineae; order Anaerolineales; family E44-bin32; genus E44-bin32. The sequence goes on from DAOUEL010000019.1 coordinate 72,659, forward strand.
AGAGATTTTCGGCGGCTGACCGGTCCACGACCGCCAGCACTTCATCGTCGGCGTGGAGGGCGGTAATCCCGCGCGGCACGATGACTTCCCCGTCCCGGATGATCCCGGCAATGACGCAGTTTTCGGGCAGCTTCAAATCCTTGATCATGATCCCAATTGCCTGAGCATTTGCCGGAACCTTCTCTTCGACAAGCATGAACTCGCCCCGCCGCAACTTCAAGAGCGGCATCATATCTCCGAGCGACATCTCCTCCTCGATCAGGCGGGCGAGGATGTCGGCTTGATCCAGCGCAACGTCGATGCCCATCGAGGGATTAAAAAGCCAGGCATACTTCGGGTTGTTAACACGGCCGATCACGCGTGGCACGTTGTACTTTTTCTTTGCCAGGAAGCCCACTGCCAGGTTGGTCGCATCATCGGGCGTCGCCATGACGAGTACCTGCGCTTCTCCCGCTCCGGCATCCCCCAGGATATCCGGATTGAGTGGGTCACCGGCATGGATCGATTCGGTCGGAATCTCGCGGTGCAGCTTTTCAAGCACCGCTGCTCGCGAATCCACCAGGCGGACTTTATGCCCCAGTTCAAGCAACAGTGTTGCAAGGTGTGAGCCAACCCGCCCGCCACCGACGATGATGACGAACATCTCAGGCCTCCCCTTCCAGCAGCTGCGTGAGTTCGGGCAGCGCGTCATTGACGACCGTCAGCACGACCAGGTCGCCTTCCTCCATAATCAAGTCAGTTGCCGCCATCTGGGCATGCCCGGCGCGAATGACGACCGTCGGGCTGGAAATGCCTTCTAACTCGAACAGTCCGAGTGACTTTCCAACCAGGTGGTCCGGGACCAGCACCTCGATCAAGCCCAGTTCGCGGTGCCCGAGGCTGGCCAGTTCGATCAGGCCTGGGTGGGTCAGGAGCTGCTGGATGCGGTGCGCGCTCCACGAGGAGGAGACGACGGTTTGCAGGCCGGCCAGCTTGAAGACTTCCATATGGATCGGGTCATAGACCCGGGCGACGACGTTTGGCACGTTGTAGATTTCACGTGCTATGCGGGCTGTGACCAGGTTCATTTCATCGCTGGAAGTGAGCGCCGCCAGGCCGTCTGCTTCTTCGACACCGGCCCGCAGCAGTACGCTTTGCTCGCGGGCATCGCCCTGCAGGGTTCGGCCGTGAAAATCAGACCCCAGGCGGTGAAAAGCCTCCGGCTCGCGGTCGACGACCACGACCTCATGGTCATCGGCACATACGTCCAGGGCTAGTTCGCTTCCAACCCGCCCACAGCCGACGATAATCAGCTTCATGAATTGAGTTCCTCCATCGACGTCTCTCCCAGGTGGTAGGGGACGTCGATAACAATGTACCCTGCTCGAAACAGGAGCGCCAGGCGCAGCGGCCAGGCGGTCTGGTTGTGGAGCAGGTTCTCCCACCAGTGTTCGGGCACGAATTGCGGCAGGACGATGGTAATCACATCGCCTGGCTGGCGTTCCTCACCCAATTTGTCGAGGTACTGAATCAAGGGTCCGACGATCGAGCGGTAGGGCGATTTCAGGACTTGCAGCCGCACTCCGTCGCCCCAACGATCCCAGCGCTGGCGGAGTTTCTCTCCCTCTTCAGGTGAGGTCTCGACATAGACCGCTGTCACGTCCGGTGAGAGCGAGCGGGCAAATTCGAGCGCCTTGATCACTCCCCGGTGAACGCCCCCGATAGGCATCACGACACGCGGGTGGCGCAGGCGGGTTGGAGCGCCGTAGTTATCAAGCGACAGGTTTTCGGCCACACCCTCATAATGCCGGTGGATGCGGAGCAGGGTCAGCGTGAAGAAACCGATCAACACGAGCACGATCCAGGCTCCGGCTAGGAAGCGGGTGGTGAGAATGATCATAAGCACGACGAAGGTCGCAGTTCCACCCAACGAATTGATCGCCGCGTTGCGCTGCCAGCCGTGGCTCCGCAGGCGGAACCAGCGCCGCACCATCCCGAACTGGGAAAGGGTGAACGAGATAAAAACGCCAACAGCATAGAGCGGGAGCAGGCTGTGTGTATCCCCGTTGAAGATCAGGATCAAAACTGACGCCAGGACCCCAAGCAGGGTGATGCCGTTTGAGAATACCAACCGATCGCCGATGTTTCCCATCTGGCGCGGCATGTAGCCGTCGCGTGCCATGAAGTAGGACAGGCGCGGGAAATCTGAAAATGCGGTGTTCGCCGCCAGGAGCAGGATCAGAGCGGTCGCGATCTGCACACCGATGTAGAGGGGACCATTGCCGAAGAGCGAGCGGCCGATCTGCGATAGTACGGTCTCCGCGTGACTGGGTGCGGCGCCCACCTCATGGGCGAGAAAGGTGAGGCCGAGGAACATCGACGTCAGCAATGTGATCATGACCAGCAGGGTTTTGCCGGCGTTATCGGCTTCCGGCGCTTTGAAGGCTGGCACGCCATCGCTGATGGCTTCGATTCCTGTCAGCGCGGTGCAGCCGGCAGAGAAGGCGCGCAAGATGAGGAACGCACCCACGCCCGAAACGGCCAGGTCGGCGTGAATTGGCTCAATCACCTCGACGTCTGGCAGTCCGCCCAGCGTCAACCAGCGGAAGAAACCGAAGGCCAGCAGCGACAGCATGCCGGCGATGAACAGGTAGGTTGGCACTGCGAAGAAGCTGGCCGATTCGCGCAGGCCGCGCAAGTTCATCCAGGTAACGAAGGCGACGGCCAACACCGCCAGGATTGCACGGTAGGAAATCAATCCGGGCAGCCAGGAAGTGATCGCGGCTACTCCGGCGGAGACGCTTACAGCAACCGTTAATGTGTAATCGATCAACAGCGCAGAACCGGCTACGAGTGAGAAACCGGTGCCAAGGTTATCCTTGGCGACGATGTAGACCCCGCCGCCCTTCGGATACGCATGGATGGTCTGGTAATAGGAAAAGCCCACCGTGATCAACAGACCCGCGATGGCCAGAGCGATTGGAATGGAAAAGCTGAGCGCGGCCGTGCTGGCTGCAGCCAGCACAAACAGGATCTCTTCCGTGGCGTATGCGACCGATGAGAGGGCATCCGAGGAGAAGACTGCCAGGGCCTTGACCTTGCTGATTTTCTCGTGAATCAGCTGTGAGCTGGCGAGCGGATCCCCCAGCAGCAGGCGGCGCAGCGAGAAGGATTGAGAACTCATCGAGTTTCACACATTGGTTTCGGATATTCCCTTGACGATTTTACACCAGCCGGGGAGCAAGCTAGGTTTCGTGTTTGGAGGGGCCTTTCTTCCCGGGATTGGCCAGTTCTGGGGGGGCTGTGTTGAGACTGGTATTTTCTACTGGATCGGAGGCCGACAGGCTACCGGATTCGGCCTGGAGCACGGAGAGTTCGGCTTCTTCCTCAAGCTGCTTTGCATTACTGGGTTTGTAGCCCACGAGCCGGATGGCAAAGAAGCCGTACAGCAGCACGAGCCAGAAAGTAAGGCCGCGGTAGGTCAAGGCGATCCCGGCTGAGGTAGCCGGGTCAATGCCCATCGCGGTTTGTGCGAGCCCCATGGCGCCTTCCACGAAGCCAACGCCAGAAGGCGTAACCGAGGCGATCGTGAATAGGTAGCCGACGCAGAAACTTGCGATCAGCGTGCCTGCATCAAATGGCGTGTGAAAGGCGATGGAGACCATGAAGAGGATCAGGGCCATCACCGCCTTGCGCAGCAGGGCGTAGATTCCGGGGATGATCAGGCTCTTGGGCGAACGGCGGATCTCTCGTAATCCCTCGGCGATCTCGTGGCCGAAACGCTCGCTCTTCGCCCGGTCGAGCAAGTTCCGCTTCAAGATTGGGCGCAGGATGCGGTTGGCGAGATCGGTCAGCCAGACCAGCACACGCGCCATCCGGTCGACCGAGAGGATGCCGATAATGGTAAGCGTAATTACGCTCACGGCAATCGTCACGGCAAACACTGCCGCACCGATCAGCACAGGTGTCATCAGACCACGGCGGATGAGGACCGTGAACCCGAGCGCCAGCACGATCATAAAGCCAGCGTAATCGTAGACCAGGTAGAGAAAGGAAGCCGTCGAAACTTTGCCGGCCGGTTTACCTCGCCGTTGGCCGTCGGCGATGAAGACCGCCATCGCGCCCGCACCGTAGCTCGGGGCGATCACGTTGATGAAGTTGCCGGCGGCGGTCAGCGGCACCATGCGGGTCAGTGCCTCATCGATTCCCATCAAGCGGTAGCAAGCTTGCAGGTTGGCGGCAACCGCAACCAGCCACAAGAACTGCACCACGATTGCCAGCAGCAGCCAACGGCCATCGGCGCGGCTCATCGTCTCGATGATCAGTTTCAATTCATTGAAATGGCGGATAACGAAATAAAGCGTGAGGCCGAAGATGATGACGTACAGGATGCGTCGGATCATAGGAGCGCCTTAGAGCGGCAGCAGCTCAAAGCTGGAGGGATCGTCAAGATTATAGCCGACGATTCCCGAGTTAATCCGACGCAATAAACCGGTAAGTACATTGCCTGAACCGATCTCGACGTAGGTTTCTACACCAGCTGCGATCATCGTCTCGATCGATTCAGTCCAGCGCACGCGCGACGTGAGCTGGGCCTGAAGATCGGCGCGAATCTGGTCGGTATCGGCAAGTACGCTTGCGCGGACGTTGCCAACAACCTTGCTCGATGGGCTGGAGATTTCCACCGCATCAAGTGCCTCGGTAAACTGCTCCTGGGCTGGTCTCATGAGTGGGGAATGGGCTGCGATGCTGACAGCCAGGCGGATCACACGCCGTGCCCCGGCCTCGTTCAAATACTGGCCTGCAATCTCAAGCGCGTCGTCGTCGCCCGAGATGACGACCTGGCCAGGGCAGTTATCGTTTGCGACCCAGACGCCTCCCTGTGCGTCGTTGGTGGCTGCTGCACAGGCATTTTCAACCTGGTCTGCCGTAAGCCCGAGCACGGCGGCCATGCCGCCAGGATGGATTTCCCCTGCCCTCTTCATTGCCCGGCCGCGAGCCGCGACGAGCTGCAGCGCATCCTCAAACTCCAGCGCACCTGCGGCAACCAGGGCCGCAAATTCACCCAGTGAGTGGCCGGCTGTATAGGCTGGCTGCGCCAGATCGGAGTGGCGCACCTTCAGCGTTTCAAGCACAGCTACTGAATGGGTGAGCAATGCCGGCTGAGTATGCAGCGTCTCGTTTAAACGTTCCGCCGGACCATGGAAGCACAGTTCCGAAAGGGGATAACCGAGAATCGAATCAGCCCGTTCGAAAATGTGGGCTGCTGCGGGCTCATCTTCTGCCAGGGATAATCCCATGCCAACAGCCTGGGAGCCCTGGCCCGGGAAGAGAAAAGCCATAGTTTGCGGATGGAGTGTCATTGGAATCAGAAGGCCGTGCAAGCGCACGGCCCACTTTCAGAGGACCGTGGTCAGCTGGTCTCGATTTCCACAACCTCGCGACCATCATAATGCCCGCAGTTCGGGCACATTCGATGGGGAAGGTGTTTCTCTCCGCAATTTGTGCAGGCGATCAGCTGGCGGGATTGCAGTGCGTCATGCGCACGTCGGCGATCCCGGCGGCCTTTCGAGTGTTTTCGCTTTGGAAGAGGCGGCATGCTTTCGCTCCACGAGTTCGTCACACAAGTAAGCCTGCTCTCAAGCAGGCACGCATCATTATAGCCGAGGGGCCGGGAGTGTCAAGCTGACTTTGGAGGCGCCTGCCAGGACCGGTATAATACCCGCTATGAAGAAAAAGGAACTCTCACATCTCGACGCGCAAGGCCGAGCCCACATGGTCGATGTGGGCACGAAAGATGCCTCCGACCGCTGGGCTGTCGCTCGCGGCCAGGTGGTCATGGATCCTGCTACGCTGGAAGCGGCGCGTGCCGGTGATCTGAAAAAGGGTGACCTGCGGGCAGTCGCCGAGCTGGCCGGGGTGATGGCAGCGAAACGCACGCCCGAGCTGATTCCACTCTGTCACCCGCTGCCGATCACTTCGATTGATGTCAAGCTCGAGTTCGATTCAAGCCTGCCGGGGGTTATCATCACCGCAACCGTGCGTACGCATGCCCGCACCGGGGTGGAGATGGAGGCGCTAACAGCAGTCAGCGTAGCAGCCCTGACGGTTTACGACATGATCAAAGGCATGGATAAGGCAGCCCATATCGAGGGCATCCGCCTGCTGGAGAAGCACGGCGGGAAGAGCGGAGACCTGGTGCTCGAGGATTGGCGGGAATGAAAATCCAGGTGAAATATTTTGCCACTCTGCGCGACCGAGCCGGGGTGAAAGAAGAGGACCTTGAGCTCGAAGCAGGCGCAACCGTTGCCCGGTTGAAGGAATTCCTGCAGGAGAATCATCCCGCGATCACCGAATCGCTTCCAACCGTCATTGTGGCTGTAAATCGCGAGTATGCCGGAGATGAACAGAGCCTCGCACCGGGTGATGAAGTCGCGCTCTTCCCGCCCGTCAGCGGTGGGATGGGGGCGAGCGGTGACCATTTCCGCATTACTGACGACGAACTCGATCTTAACTCGCTTCTGGCGGATATGGTCCAACCCTCAACTGGCGCAGCCTGCGTGTTCACCGGGGTAGTGCGCGGGCGCACCCAGCGTGGCGGTGGGCATGAGACGATCGAGTTGAACTACGAAGCCTACCAACCGATGGCCGAGCAGAAAATGCGCCAGGTGGCGAGCGAGATCCACGAGCGCTGGCCGTCGGTCGAACGCGTCGCCATCATTCAGCGTGTCGGCCGCTTGCAGCCCGGTACACCGACGGTGCTCATCGCCTGCACGGCCGCGCACCGCGACAGCGGTGTGTTCGAGGCTGCGCGCTACGGAATCGACCGCTTGAAGGAAATCGTCCCCATCTGGAAGCAGGAAGTCGGACCGCAGGGCGAGTTCTGGGTTGAAGGAGACTACCAGCCCTCGGCAGAGGATCGGGCCTCAGACCTGTCGTGAGCAGCACTAACCCCACTCGCTGGCCTTTGCTCTGTACAAACTGCCGCCACCCTTACCCGGATAAAGAGCTGCCCTACCGCTGTCCAGACTGCGGCGGTATCTATGATTTTGCAGAGCCACTCCAGGTCGACCCGGCAGCTTTCACCATCCATCCTGTAGATGGAATCGGCCGTTTTCGAGCTTCCTTTCCTACTACGGATCACGGTGCATGGATCACCCTGGGCGAAGGGTCCACCCCCTTGGTTGGAATGGAATACGAAGGGCGGCAGGTGCATTTCAAATATGAGGGATGTAACCCGACCGGGTCCTTTAAAGACCGTGGCAGTGCGGTCTTGATCAGCGCCCTGGCTGAGGCCGGTATTGATCAGGTGATCGAAGATTCTTCCGGGAACGCAGGTTCTTCACTCGCTGCGTATGCTGCCCGGGCTGGGATTAAAGCCCGCATTTTTATCCCTGAATACGCCTCAGGCCCGAAACGGGCTCAAATCGAAGCCTACGGGGCGGAGTTAGTGCCGGTTCCAGGGACTCGGGCCGATGTGGCCGAAGCGGCCCGGGCTGCGGCCGAAGGAGGCCAGTTCTACGCCAGCCACGCCTATTTGCCGCATGGATTGGCCGGCATGGCGACCGTGGCGTATGAAATCTACGAGCAGCTGAACAGCGCTCCGGAGGCTGTTGTGGTCCCGGTTGGGCAGGGCACGCTCCTGCTGGGTTTATGGCGCGGCTTTAACGCCCTGCAATCTGCCGGCCTGATCGAGGTGCTGCCCAGGCTGGTCGGAGTGCAGGCGCGAGCCTGCGCTCCGGTCTGGGCTGTCTTCGCAGCTGGTGCGGCTGGGCTGGGGTGGGTTTCGGAAGGCGAGACCCAGGCGGAGGGCATTCGCATCCTGCATCCGATGCGCGGAGATGCGGTCCTGGCTGCGGTCGCTGGATCTAACGGCTGGATGGAAGCCGTGGATGAGGATGCGATTCGAGCCAGCCGCGACGCCCTGGGCGGTGCCGGGTTATATGTAGAGCCCACATCGGCGGTGGTCTGGGCGGCGCGTGAATCGGTGCTTGAAAAAACCGGCGGCGAGGTTGTGATGGTGCTCACCGGGAACGGTTTAAAGTCACCCTGAATGCGATACATTTAACCGAAAAAAACTGGCCGTTGGTGCTAAGGAGAACTGGGAGATGACACAGCGAGTAGTTGTGACGGGCATGGGCACGGTCAATCCCCTCGGCCATGACGTTGATCATACGTGGCAGGCGCTCGTGGCGGGCACTTCTGGTGTCGGTCCGATCACCCTTTTTGATAGCAGCGACATGCTGGTCCAGATTGCCTGTGAGGTGAAGAACTTCGAGGTTGAACGCTACCTGGACGCGCGTGAGGCCCGCCGGCGCGATCGCTACGAACAGTTCGCCACCGTGGTCGCTAAACAGGCGTTGGAGAGCTCGGGGTACACGGTCTCCGACCATGACCCGCGCCGGGTGGGCGTGATCGTTGCATCAGCAGTCGGCGGCCTGGGCTCAATGGAAGAGGGCGTCAGGACGTTGATCGAGGATGGGCCGCGCCGGGTCAGCCCGTTCATGATCCCGATGTTCATGCCGAACGGTGCCGCGGGCTTGATCGCGATTGATACCGGCATCAAGGGGCCTTGCTATTCCGTGGCTTCGGCCTGTGCCTCCGGTGCCGATGCCATCGGCCAGGCCTGGCACCTGATCCGCTTCGGCGTGCTCGATGCAGCCCTGGCCGGCTCGTCGGAGGCTACCGTGACCCGCATCGGTGTGGCCTGCTTCGACCGGATGGGTGCGCTCTCCCGCCGCAATGAACAGATGGACCTGACACCGGCCCCCTTCGATGCCGAAAGGGATGGCTTCGTGATGGGGGAAGGTGCAGCCATCTTGATGCTTGAGAGCCTGGAAAGCGCCCGGGCGCGCGGGGCCGAGATCCTGGCTGAGATGGTCGGCTACGGTGCCTCGGCCGACGCCTACCACGTGACCGCGCCCTCCGAAGCCGGCGAGGGTGGGGCACAGGCGATCGAAGAGGCGCTAGCAAGCGCTGGCGCAGCGCCGGAAGAGGTCGATTACATCAATGCCCACGGCACCGGAACGCAGTTGAACGACGTGGCCGAGACTCGCGCAATCAAGACCGTGCTGGGCGGCCATGCCCGCCAGGTTGCGATCTCTTCCACCAAGTCGATGACCGGGCACATGATGGGCGCCACCGGCGCATTGGAAGGGATCTTCTGCATTCAAGCGATTCGGGAGGGCGTCATCCCGCCCACAATCCACCTCAATACGCCCGATCCGGAATGCGATCTGGATTATGTCCCGAACGTTGCCCGGCAGGCCAGGGTTGACCTGGCGATCAGCAACGCGTTCGGCTTTGGCGGACACAATGCGGTGTTGGCATTCCGCCGCTTCAACGATTAGAATAAGCGGGTCTTGAGAGAACGCCTGGACACGAACTGGTGGAACGCGGAGCACTCAGGCAACCTGAGCCCTCGGCGTCCCCCAAGTTCCTGGAGAGAGAAGTTCCTTGAAACCGGATGAATGGGTCCGGCAGGCTGGCTTGTCGTTCTCGGACAAGCGGCTGTTGCGCCGTGCATTAACCCACCGCTCTTACCTGAACGAGCATGCCGAGTCGCTGGAGGATAACGAACGCCTCGAGTACCTCGGTGACGCGGCGTTGGACTTCATTACCGCAGCCTGGCTCTACAATCATTTCCCCGAGATGGACGAGGGCGCACTGACACGACTGCGTTCAGCACTGGTGCGGACCGAACAGCTGGCACGCTTCGCGCAGGAGCTGAACCTGGGCCAAGCGCTGCTGCTCGGAAGGGGGGAGGAAGGCACCGGCGGCCGCTCCCGGCCGGCAATCCTGTGCGCTTCTTTTGAAGCCCTGATTGGTGCACTCTACCTCGATTCAGGCCTGGAGCGTGTGACCGAATTCATGGAACCGCGCCTGATCGCTGCCGCCGAAGCCGCCCTGGAGGATGAGCGCCTGATCGATGCCCGCTCGATTCTGCAGATGTGGGCTCAAGCCGAGCTGGGTGAAACCCCTCAGTACGAGACGGTTGGGGTTGAAGGGCCTGACCACGATCGCGAGTTCACCGTCGAGGTGCGGGTCGGCGAGGTGATCACCGCGCGCGGCACGGGTCACAGCAAACAGGACGCAGCCCAGCGTGCCGCCGCCGCGGCTCTCGAGCGCCTGAACCACATCGCTTCGGAGCGGGAGCACAAACAAGGTGGCTGAGCAGACTCCCGTCCTAGCTAGGCTGAAATCGCTCGAGATGCAGGGCTACAAGACCTTCGCCAGCAAGAACCTGTTCCTCTTTGCTCCAACAATCACGGCCATCGTCGGACCGAACGGATCCGGCAAATCGAACATCACGGATGCCATCCGATGGGTGCTGGGCGAGCAATCCTTCAGCCTGCTGCGCGGGAAACGGACGGAGGATATGATTTTCTCCGGCTCGGACGCCCGCTCGCGTGCTTCGATGGCCTCAGCCACGATCACCTTTGACAACAGCGACGGCTGGCTGCCGATCGAATTCACAGAAGTGACCATCGGCCGGCGTGCGTACCGCGATGGCCAGAACGAGTACTTGCTCAACGGCCAGCGCGTGCGCCTGCGCGATGTGTCTGAGCTGCTCTCGAAATGCGGACTGGGCCAGCGAACCTACACCATCATTGGCCAGGGCCTGGTCGATGCAGCCCTTTCGCTGCGGGCCGACGAACGGCGGCAGCTGTTCGAGGAAGCGGCCGGTATCGGCTTGTACCGCAGCCGGCGCGAGGAAGCACTGCGCAGGCTGGAGCATACGCTGCGGAATATGGAACGGGTGCAGGACATCCTGGCTGAACTCAAACCCAGACTGCGGAGTTTGAAGCGGCAGGTCGACCGTTCTCAGGGGTACGACCAGGTACGCTCCGATCTCCAGGAACTGCTGCGTATCTGGTATGGCTACCACTGGTACCGGCTGCTCGACACACTGCGTGAAAAGAGTGAGCAGGCCGAGAGCTACGCGGCGGAGCGCGATGCCCTGCAGGAGAACCAGTCCGGCGCTGAAGGCGAGATACGAACGCTGCGCATGAAGATTGAGAAACTGCGAGAGCAGTTGTCGACCTGGCGTGAGGCGATGGCCGAACAGACTCATGAGCGTGAGCGGATCGGCCGCGAGCTCGCCATTGCCGAGGAACGATTGCGCTGGCTGGAGGACGATCGCCAGCGAGTACAGCCCGAGCTGGGTGAATTGGATACGGCGCTGGCTGAGCTGAAAGAGCGTGACGCCGCCCTCGCAGCCGAGGTGTCGCTGGCTGAAGGGGAGCTCTCTGACCTGCTGGCCTCGCGCCAGACTCTGCTCGATGCCGGCCAGGTCGGGGCAGATCAGCGCGAGCGCTTGCGGGCGGACCTTGCTTCGACGCGTGAGCGGCTGGAATCGATGGCCGCCGGCGAAGGCGGGCTGCGCGCCCGCCAGGAGGAGCTTGAGAAACGCCGCGCTGCCTTGAGCCAGAAGCGTGAACCGCGACTGAAGGAGCTATCGCAGATCGAAGCTGGCCTCCATGCCGCCGATGAAAAACAGCAAGCGGCGAAAGCGGCATTGGAAACGATTGACGAAGGTATCACCGCCCAACACCGGATTGAGGAAGAAGCGCGGCGCAGTGTACAGGAAATCGGGCCGCGCGAGGAATCACTGCGTGCCGAACTGGCGTCCACCGGGCAGCAGCGCGCCGCTCTGGAAGGCCAGCTGGCCGGTCTTGATCCGAATCTTGGGGAGGGAGGCAAGGCAGGCAGGTTGTGGTCTGCGTATACCTCCGGCCGGCTGCAGGGTGTGTTAGGCCGGCTGGCAGAGCAGGTCGAGATTGATCCAGGCTATGAAGCTGCGGTGCTGGCAGCACTCGGGAGTACCTGGCAGGGGGTAACCTTCGAGAACCTGGACGCTGTACTTGTAGCCGCCGATGACGAAGCGGTTCGCCAGGCTGACGGAGCGGCCATCATGCTGTCAGCGGATACTGGTGGCTCATCCCAACTGCTTGAGATTCCAATGGATATTCATTCCCTTGGCCTGGCAAGCGAGCACGTACGGGCAGCTGATGCGCACCGACCCCTGCTTGACGCGCTGCTCGGACGGACGATTGTCGTTGAAGACCGGAGAACTGCGAGCTCAGTCCTCAGTCGGCTTCCGATAGGTTCGGGAGTTGTCACACTTGAGGGTGATTATTTCGGCTCAGAGGGGCGGATTACGATCGGGGCTGGGCAGGCTGAACGGGATCTCGATCAGATCCGCCGGCGGCTGGAAGGCCAGCTGCGTGAGAGGACTGCCGAGGTCGATAAGCTTGCCGCCGAATTGAATCAGCTGGGCTCCGAACGCCAGCAGGCTGACCAGAAGGCTGAATCCGCCCGGATGCGCGTCAAGCAGCTTGAGGGTGAGGTGGTCTCGGCTCGGGAAGCACTCGGCCAAGCGTTGCGCGAGCTTGAGAGCTTGCAGGCGCAGCAGTTGTCGGTCCAAAAATTGATTGACGATGTCGATCAGGAGGAGCTACAGGTAACAACCGCTCTCACCGCGCTGCAGGAGCAAGGTCAGGACCTGGCATCTGAACGGGGGCGGCTGGAGACGTCCTACCGCTCGAGCATGCACGCGCTTGAGATGGCGAAGAGCAGCAGCGAGATGCAGCTGCTTGAGTCGCGCATAGAGCGAGCTCAGAACCAGCTTGAGACGGTTCAAACCCAGCTCGACGCCCTGCGCGATCGTGAACGATTCCTGGAGCGTGAGATCAAGACCCGCAGAGAGCGTTTCGAAGGCCAGCAGGGGGAACAGGCTGAATTAAATCAGGCGATCGAAGTCGGTACGGCGTCGCTGGCCGGGGTCGAAAAGCGCATCGAATCTTTGAAGGCCGAGATCGAGCCGGCCGAGAGTTCGCTGCGCGAGGCACAGGCCCGACGGCTCGAGCTTGAGACTGGCGATAGTGAGCTCCGGCTGTCGCTCCAGCAGGCTGAACGTGAGCACGCCCGGGTGCAGATCGAACTCGCCCGCAAACAGGAAGAGATGACCAGCCTGCGGCGCCGAATCGAGGACGATTTCGGGCTGGTCGCGTTTGAAGAAGAGGACCCGTCCGCGCCACAGGAGCCGCTTCCGTTGGAAGGGATCGTCGAGCACCTGCCGCGCGTGGAGGAGCTTCCGGTAGATATCGAGAACCAGCTCAAGCAGCAGCGGCTGCAGCTGCGCCGCATCGGTCCGGTCAACCCGGAGGCACGCCGCGAGTACCGTGAAGTGGACGAACGGGTGGGATTCCTCACGACCCAGGTCGACGACCTGCGGGCGGCAGAACGCCAGATCCGGGAGGTGATTGCTGAGCTTGACGTGTTGATGGAGCGCGAGTTCCGGGTCACGTTTGAGGCTGTGGCGACCGCCTTTCGAGAGACCTTCACGCGCTTGTTCGGCGGCGGGTCGGCGCGATTGACCCTGACCGATCCCGATGATCTGACGGCGAGCGGAATCGACATTGAAGCTCGACTGCCCGGGCGGCGCACGCAGAGCCTGGCGATGCTCTCGGGGGGCGAGCGCAGCCTGACTGCCAGCGCGCTGATCTTCGCCCTGCTGAAGGTCTCGCCGACGCCGTTCTGCGTATTGGACGAAGTGGATGCGATGCTCGACGAGGCAAACGTCGTACGTTACTCGGAGATGCTGCACGAACTGAGCGCGCATACGCAATTCATCCTGATCACGCACAACCGCCAGACCGTGCAGGCGGCGCAGGTCGTGTACGGGGTCAGCATGGGTCTCGATTCGGCCAGCAAGGTGATCAGCCTGAAGCTGGACGAGGTCGCCGAATAGGTCGGGTAGGGCGGCGATAGGCCACTTCGTTGACAAAAGGGCGGCATCGGTTAGAATAGCGACGCGCGCCGAAGTGGCGGAATTGGCAGACGCGCTACGTTCAGGGCGTAGTGAGCTTATGCTCATGTGGGTTCAAATCCCACCTTCGGCACAGGGTTTGTGAGGCCCACATTCCCTACTGCCCGGGGGGTGCTGCTAACACCCCTCGGGCGCCTTTTTTTGTTAGTCATCCCATCGCTCACCCTTCAAATCGTCAAGATCCACTCCGCGTGTATAGCGCCAATACGAGGCGTAGGATTTCCAGCCGCCGCGTTCCATGCCTTTTCGATCGCTGCCGCCAATGCTGGCATGGTGCCGCGCGGCACCTCTCCGGAACATATGCGGGGTAAGGTGGATCCCGATCTTATTTCCAAGCGCCTCTAAGATTTCCCGAAATCCTGAATAGGTGAGCGCGGTCCCGCGGCGAATATTGATAAACAACGTACGCACCCCCGGCCGCGCAATCGTTGCGCGCACCGGCAGCCATCGATCAAGCCAATCTTTGAGGGTGAGGGTGTAGGGCACGGTGTGACCATTCCCACCTTTCATGGTGTGGAAATGGATTTCCTGTTCGGCCTGGTTGATGTGGTCCAGCTCGAGGTTGAGAACGCTGTCAACTCTCGCCCAGGTATCCCAAAAGAAAACAACGATGGTTGCATCCTGTAAGCCCTTCGGAGTTGAGGTGTCGCAAAGGGAAACGAGTTTCTTCACCTGCTCGAGGATGATATAGGGATCAAGCGGGGGGATCGTGCGAGTGATCTTATGACTGGAAAGCCCGCTCTCAATCCCGGCCCAATCCATGTAGCCCTGGATTGCCCAGAGGGAGTTATAGCGCATCGACTCGGCCCATCCTCGGGACGCTGCCCAGGCTTCAAACTCGGGTATAGTGATTTGTTCTAACGGTCGATTTCCAATCATCTTTTTCCAGTACCCAAGGTGCCGCCTGCAGGTGATCCTGCTACTCTCAGCCCACTTGTGGAGAGACGAAATAAATCCTTCGATGTCCATGTTCATGACGCCCACAATCTATAGAAGTCTCGACGCTGCAACGCCGCCCGCCGGATTGCGGGAAAAAGAAAAGCCTTGAGCTATTGGCTCAAGGCCCAGGATTTTCTGTTCCCGCCTGGTCTTACGTGTATGGCAACACCCCAAGCGGGACAGTGAGTTTTATGGCAAGGGCTAGTGACCAAACCCCTGCATTGTCATTCTAGGACAAATCGGCCACTATGTATATTGCTCATAAAACTCAATCCCAGGCCTTTCACCTGGCTACCTTTGAAAGTCCGCTCAGGCGTTGCCATCCGCCAATGGTCCGCCGCGAACCTCAACCACGATCTTAGAGGTAAATCGACGCACAAACAAGGAATACAGGGCTACATATTTGTAGCTTCTCGGTGATGCTGTTTCTTATATCTTGCATGGGCACGCCGCACTGTTTGGGGATGGAAATTGAATTTCATTGCCAAGTCATCAAGGGTAATCGGAATCTCAGATTTGATTGCATCCCACGCCTCAAACGTAGCAGACCAATCACGCTCCCGACCAACCTTTTCGGGTTCAGGTATATAAGCTGGAATTGATTTCCATTTCTTCATAGCTTCAGCAATCTGCTTGTCAACCTTTACCTTTTGCTTCTGAGCCCATCTCTTGAATTCAGAGCGATCTTCTGGGGGCGGATCGGAATCAAGCTCGGCCTTTATTTTAGTTATATATTCCGAATGGTGGTCAACAAGGGTCACTTTTTCACCAAGCTGCTGGAGAATAGAATTGCGCTTCGATTGCTTCTCTTCCATAACAACACCCCGACTTTCTCAGCCGGGGTGTAAGTGCTAAAATCGCATTGAGGTTGGCTGTTACCCCAGCCGACTCACATAGCCAAGCCCCCTCCACGGGGCTGGCTTTTTTCTTATTCTACTCACAGACAATTTTCAAACAAGGGAAATATAGATTGACCTACAGCACCGCAATTTTCGCCCTGGGCGTTCCTGGGGGCATGGGGGGAAAGCCAGAGCATCAGCCGTTAGGATGTCCAGCGAGTCATGCAGGATCTAAGAATTTTCCCCCTGTCGGTTTGGATGACTTCGTATGTCATCCCACTTCCTCCAACTCGCGCCCACTGAGTATCCATATAGACCTCGACCAAATCAGGCGTATAAGTGAAGTGGATCCGTACAAGAGGAAATATTGCATGCATGTTTTCAATTTTCTCGATGACAGGGCTGTATTTCTCAACTTGAGCGTCGATGATGGAGGGATCTATGGGGGTGAGATTTTCCAGATCGATCCTCCACGCATGACGGACCGGGAGCGCCGATACTTCAGGGGGCGTCCTCCATTGCCGGTCACCGTAGAGGACTTTCTGGCCTTCGCTGATGTTTTGAACGAGTTTACTTTTAGATTCTGAACCCCAGGGAGCTGGAGTTGGTGGGGGATGTAAATAGGCGTGCTCCAGTAAATAAATGTTCTGAGGGGGTGCCCCATACACCTCAGGGCTTTTAGCGCACCTATCCATGACCTGCTTTATATCGACTCTTGCCTTCTCAACGATGGAGTTGAACAGTTCATTGTCCACACGGCCCCCCTTGCTCACTCGGTAGAGTCTAGTGTTATCTCGTCCCATCTCCGCTGGTACTCATCCAGTATTCGCTGCCAACCCTCTAGATCGTCGACATACCTCCTGATTGCCTCCTGTACCTCCGGAGACTTATCTACTTCGATTACTTCATCCAATCCCACACCTGGACCGAATAAGACATGCAGCCCCGCAGCACTCCGGGTCTGCTCCAGCATCCAGCTAATGATCAACTCGAAATCGTCTTCCATCGATTGTCCTCCCCTAAAGGTTGTAAATTAGGATCAATCGAATTCGCTCACTGACCTTACTTAGAAGCGAAATGAAGAAATCCACCTTGTCGCCTTCAACGTATGGATCGATCCTGTCAAGCAGGTCAATCAAAGCCCCAGCTGTTGGGGAGAGCTCAAACCCTTTC
>DAOUEL010000020.1:0-68866 GCA_034430595.1 Anaerolineales bacterium
AGGGGGACTGGCTGGGGGCATGTCAATCGGTCGAAGTCAAGCACCAATCTTGCAACCTCACCCCTCTGGGACCATAGCCTTGTTGCAGTCGGGCGGTCGATATGCTACATTCGGTGCGCTTCTTATATGAGGGTGGTTGAAACCTAAATGGCTGTGACTCCGCGCTCTACGATTGAAGATTCCTACGCCAGCGGCAAACGCTGCGCCATCTGCGGCGCCGGGGCGCTGCGCGTCGGCCACGTCCCCAATCTGCCCGATTACGTGACCTGCGGCGAGTGCAGCTCGGCTTTCCTGGTCGAAGACGGCGGCGAACGGATCTTCTACGGCAAGGTCGCAGGCGGCTACGCCGACGCCGAGAGCTTCGCGCTGCGCCAGTGGGCCTTTGCCGAAGCGATCGAGAACCGCGCCAGGCCCGACCGGCCGACCCTGCCTGATTTCGAGGGTGAACCACCTGCCCCCGAGGCAGCCGCACCCGAACCGGCACCCGAGCCTGAACCGGCAGCCGATGAAGAGCCCCAGCCTGCGCCGGCCGATGAGCGTCCCACGACGCCCTACATCGAATTTGAGACCCCCGAACCGCCGGCCGCAACGCCGGTTGAGGAACCTACCCTCGAAGCAGAAGCACCGCAGGAAAGCGAGCCGGAGACCGGCTCGGAGTTTGACTTCCTGGCCGAGATCGCGGCCGAAGGCCCGGCTCCTGAACCCACTCCTGAGGTCGAATCCACCCCACCGGCAGTCGGTGAACCCGCACTCGATGTCACTCCCGAGCCGGCCGTTGAAGGCATGGTGGCTGACGAACCGTTCGAATTCGAACCGGCGCCGCCCGACCTGGCCGCTCCCGGGAAAGACGAGGTCGAGCAGGATTTCCTGCTTGGCACGATGGCTGGGGATCAGGATCTCGGATCGATCCCCGAAATGACCGCTGGCCCGGCAGAATCAGCCTTCCCGGAACCCGAAGAGATGGAGCCGGAGGCTGACTTCCCCTCCGCCATGGAAGCGGTCGAAGCGCCGGCTGAATCAGAACCGGCCGGGCTGGTCGACGGCGACGAACCGCACCCGGCCGACAAGCTCATCCCGCCGCCCTGGGCGGCGCAGAGCACAGAACCCGAAAAGCCGGAAGCAGAAGAACCGTCAACCATCTCCTGGCACGAATTCGTCGAGTCGAAAGAGGCTGCCGATGAACCTGCCCCGGAGCTCGCGCTCGATGCTCAAGATGAGACCGAGTCCGAGCCGGAAGCCGTTATTCCGGGCGAACCGTATTCGCTTGAAGCGGAAGACGACCCGCTCGGATTGGCCTCGGCCTTTGAGGCCCTCACGCCCGTTTCAGGCGAACCCGAAGCTGGAGAAGCGAGTAAGCCGACGGCTGAAACGCCGGCCTGGATGCAGTTTGAGGACGACGAAACGCCTGCCGCTGAACAGCCCGAAGTCCCTGATTGGACCCAATTCGAGGACGAAAGCCTTGCCCCGGATGAAGAGCCGGTCGAGCTTGATGCCTTTGCCTCCCTCCGAACGGGAGTCACAGCAGAAGAGGTCGAGGCTCCCGAGGCTGAGAACCCTGAGAAGGACGCCGGAGACCAGGAATTCGAACCGTTCGAATTCAACCAGCGCCTGAGCGCCTTAAGTTCCGAAGAAGATGAGCAGATCGAGCAGCTTTCCGAAGGTCCGGCCGAGGACGAGGATGACTTCCTCTCCGGCCTGCGCCGTTCGGCCGCCATTCCGCTCGAATCCGAGCCGCTTGCCGACACACCGCTCTCGGGCGTACGGCTCGAATCGCAGCCGGTCTTCAAAGACGAAACGGCTTCCGATGATGAAGGTAGCGGGGAGGATCCCCTCGCCATGGCTGCCCGTTTGGGAGCCGTTACGGCCGAACCGGCGGCGGAGGCGATGCCAGAATGGATGCAGGAGGCAGAGGCTGAACCCGAGGGGGCCGAACCGCGCGGCGCCTTCCACCTGCGTGAGACCGACCCTCCGCCCGGACAGCGCTACCGGGTCGTACTGCTCGGCGACCGCGTGGTCTTCCCGAGCGGCGACTGCGCCCACTGCGGCCGGACTCCGGTCAAGGGCCGGCTGGCTGTCTACGGCACGCTGCCCAACGGCCAGAAGGTCGGCCAGCGGAAAGTGACCAGCTTTAACGTCCCGCTCTGCGCCGAGTGCCGCGAGCGCGCCGCCCTGCGCACGGAAGAGGCCGGCAATGCCCGGCTGCAGGCGCACCTGATCTCGGCCATCATCGGCATGGTGCTGGTCGTGCTCTCGCTCGTCATCGGCCTGATCGACCCGCGTGCCCTGACGGTTCCCGACTTCATGATCCTGGCCATCCTGTTCATCGTCGGATATGCCGGTCCGGTCACGTTCCTGCTCAACCGCGCCGGCAACTACCCCCCGCCGCCGGATGCCGTTTACGTCCGCACGACGCTGCTCGTACCGAGTGAGACGCAGGGTCTGGAAACCGCCTTCGAGTGGCGCAACCAGGAGTATGCACAGCGCTTCTTCGACGCCAACCAGTCCAACGCGATCGGGCGGCTGACCTCGGTCAAGGACCGATTGGCCCCGGTCGGATAAGCTCCGGCTCCAACGAGCCCCGATTCAGGCCCGAATCTCGATGCCCGCCCAGCCCGAACCTCAGGCCTCCAAAGAACGCTGCCCATCCTGCGGCGGGCGTCTTCAGTTCTGGCCTGCGTTGAACGAGGCCGGCATCGTGCGACTCTGCCCGGCCTGCGGCCTGCAGCCTGAAAGCGGGACTGCGCCGGTCGAGAGCAGCCCGCCACTGCCGGAAGAGCTGAGCGGCCGTCTGCGGCGGTTAACTGATGGACCCGGGGATCAAGCATCGCCGCTGCCGGAGTGGATGATCGAAGATCTGCCGAAACAGGCTCGCGAGCAGATCCAGCGCCTTGCACCACCCGCCAGTCCAAAACTCGGCCCGAGGCTCAGCGAGGCGCTTGCCCAGGCGCTGCAGGGACGCGGGTTGAGCTTCGGCGGCTCGAAACGACGCTCAGGCAACGGCCGCCATCCGGTCCCCGAGACCGACGTGCTGGCCGACGCCGAGCGCTGGATTGCCTCCCGCCTGCGCTGTGAGAAGTGCGATGCCGGCCTGACTGCGGGCGATGAACGCTGCCCCTGGTGCGGTCACCCGCGTACCCCCGATTCCTGAACCGCTCCACCACTTTCACCCCCAAAGTTCACCCTCCTGGTTCCGGCCGCTTGGGGCATACTGATATAATGACCGGTTGGATACTTTACCTGGCGGACCGGATAAAACTGCATGCCCCAAGAGAAAATCACCGTCATCGGTGCCCGTGAACATAACCTGAAGAACATCAACGTCGAAATCCCGCGCGAGAAACTGGTCGTCATCTCCGGCATCTCGGGCTCGGGTAAATCGTCGCTCGCCTTTGACACCATCTTTGCCGAAGGTCAGCGGCGCTACGTCGAGTCGCTCTCGGCTTATGCCCGCCAGTTCCTCGGCCAGCTCGACAAGCCAGACGTGGACTACATCGACGGGCTTTCGCCGGCCATATCCATCGACCAGCGCGGCGTCTCGCACAACCCGCGCTCGACCGTGGGAACCGTGACCGAGGTCTACGACTACCTGCGCCTGCTCTTCGCACGCATCGGCCAACCGCACTGTCCCATCTGCGGCAAGGAAGTCCATAAGCAGTCGGCACAGGAAATCGTTGATGCCGTAGCCAGGATGCCGGCTGGGGCACGCATCATGATCCTGGCCCCTGTGATTCGGGGCCGGAAAGGCACGCACCTGACGGTGTTCGATGAACTGCGCCGGTCGGGTTTTGTGCGGGCCCGCGTCGACGGAGAGGTACTCTCGCTGGACGATGAGATCGAACTCGATCGCTACAAGAACCACACGATCGAGTCGATCGTCGACCGGCTGGTGATCGAACCTGCACCGGAAGACGAGGGCGCGGCTTTCCTCTCCCGCCTGACTGACTCGGTCGAGACCGCGCTGCGCTGGGGCGAGGGCATGCTGGTCGTCTCCGACCTCTCTGCCGGTGAACCGGTCGACATACCCTACTCCGAGCACCTGGCATGCCCCGATCACGGCACCACGCTGGCCGAAATCGAGCCGCGCACCTTCTCCTTCAATACGCCGCACGGAGCCTGCCCCGAATGTCAGGGATTGGGCAGCAAGCTCGAAATCGACCCTGAGCGGGTCATCCCCGATCGCTCCCTTTCGCTCGGCGAAGGCGCGCTGGCGGTCATGAATTGGTCCAACCAGTCCAAGGATGGACAGGGCTACTACTGGCAGCTGCTGGAAGCCGTTTCTGAGGCCTATAAAATCGACCTCGATGCGCCGGTGGAAGAACTCAGCGAGCAGAAGCTGCAGATCATCCTTTACGGTACAGACGGCAAGGAAGTTACTGTCCGCTACGAAGGTCGTGACGGCCGCACGGCAACCTATAAGACCGCATACGAGGGCGTGATCGGCAATCTTGAACGTCGCTACAACGAAACCCAATCCGATTACATTCGAGACCGGATCCAGGAGTACATGTCCGAGCAGCCATGCCCCGTCTGCCATGGGCTGCGTTTGCGGCCGGAGGCCCTGGCGGTGACGATCAAGGACGTCAACATCGTCGAGGTCACGGGATGGCCGGTTCTGAAGAGCCTGGAATGGGTGCGCGAGCTGAAATCTGACCAGGGATCCCTGACCGATCGTGAGCGCACAATCGCCAGCCGCGTCCTGAAGGAAATCGAAGACCGGCTCGGCTTCCTGGTTGATGTAGGCCTGGACTATCTCACGCTCAACCGCTCAGCGGGCTCGCTCTCCGGCGGGGAAGCCCAGCGCATACGTCTTGCGACCCAGATCGGGTCACGCCTGATGGGCGTGCTCTATGTCCTGGATGAGCCTTCGATTGGCCTGCACCCACGCGACAATGCCCGCCTGATCCACACCCTGGAGGGCATGCGCGATCTGGGCAATACCGTCCTGGTCGTTGAACACGATGAGGCCACGATTCGCGCCGCCGATTGGGTCATCGACCTCGGTCCCGGCGCCGGCGAGCACGGCGGAGAGGTCGTGGCGGAAGGCACCGTGGAGCAGGTTTCGAAGAACAAGAAATCGGTCACCGGCCGATACCTGACCGGCGAATTGTGCATCGACGTGCCCGAAACCCGCCGTCCGGGCAACGGCCAGCATCTCGTCATTCGCGGTGCGCGCGAAAACAACCTGAAGGACATCGACGTCAGCATCCCGCTCGGCGAATTCGTTTGTATTACGGGTGTCTCCGGCTCGGGCAAATCGACCTTGATGGTGGAGGTGCTCTACAAGGCCCTGGCACGGGAGCTCAACAATTCGCGCGTCCTTCCTGGAACGTATGACGGCCTGGAGGGGGCCGAGGCGATCGATAGGGTGATCAACATCGATCAAAGCCCGATCGGCCGCACACCGCGCTCGAATCCGGGCACCTACACCGGGCTCTTCGATCATATTCGTGCCCTTTTCGCCGAGCTGCCCGAATCGAAGGTGCGGGGCTATAAACCGGGCCGTTTTTCCTTCAACGTGCGCGGCGGCCGCTGCGAAGCCTGCCAGGGTCAGGGGCAGCTGCGGATCGAGATGCAGTTCCTGCCTGATGTGTACGTCCCCTGCGAAGTCTGCCACGGGGCGCGCTTCAACCGGGAAACGCTCCAGGTCCGCTTCAAGGATAAGACCATCGCCGATGTCCTCGATACGACAATCGAGGAGGGGCTTGAATTTTTCGGGGCTTTTCCGCCGATGGTGCGCCGCCTGCAGACGCTGCAGGACGTCGGGCTCGGCTACTTGAAAATCGGACAACCTGCCCCAACGCTATCTGGCGGTGAGGCGCAGCGTGTCAAGCTTTCGCGCGAACTCTCCAAGCGCGGCAACGGGCACACGCTTTACGTATTGGATGAGCCCTCCGTTGGTTTGCATGCAGCCGACGTGCACAAACTGATCGACGTGCTCCAGCGGCTGGTCGACCAGGGCAATACCGTGCTCATCATCGAGCATCATCCCGACATCATCAAGGTTTCCGATTGGGTGATTGATCTGGGGCCGGAGGGTGGGGATGCCGGCGGGCGCTTAATCGCCGATGGCACACCGGAGGCGATTGCCGGCAACAAGGCTTCTTACACCGGTCAATTTCTCAAAGGTCACTTAAAGGAACACTGCATTTGAATCGAATATCGTGGAAACGAAAGGGACCGGCTGGTGCCGGTCCCTTTTTGTATGCCGATTGAGTGTGCCCTACTCGTAGCGCAGCGCTTCCACCGGCTCGAGGTCGGCGGCGCGCTTGGCCGGATAAAGGCCAAAGAACAGGCCGACGGCAGCCGAGAACAGCGTTGCCAGCAGCACCGCATCCAGCCCGATCACCGGGTTGATGTCGGCGTTGGAGGCAGCCGCGATCGCACCCACCAGCTGGGATAGCGCCCACCCTAATCCGATGCCGATCAACCCGCCGAAGACGCTCAGCAGCGCCGATTCGGTCAGGAATTGGAGCAGGATGTCACGCTTGCGCGCCCCGACCGCCTTGCGCAGCCCGATCTCACGCGTGCGCTCGGTGACCGAGACGAGCATGATGTTCATAATGCCGATTCCACCTACCAGCAGCGAAATTCCGGCCACGCCGCCCAGGAAGATCGTGAAGACGTTCAGGATCGTCGTGGCAGTTTCGAGAAAGGACTGCTGGGTGAAGACGGTGAAATCGTCCTCGCCGATTGGGGTGCGGTGCCGGGCGCGCAGGATCGAAGCGACTTCCTGCTCAGCCTCGGCCACCAGATCGGCATCAACTGCCTGAACCATCAGCATATCGACATTGCCGCGCGTGCGCTTCATCAGCCGGGTCTGAGCGGTGGTCATCGGCAGGTAGATTTGGTTGTCGGGGTTCTGAAATCCCGAGCCGCCCTTGGCGGTAGTTACGCCGATCACGCGAAACGGCTGGCCCTCGATGCGCACCGTCTCGCCCGTCACGCCTTCCCGCCGGCCGAAGAGCGTCTCGGCCGTATCGGGCCCCAGGACGACGACCGAAGCCCGGCCGAGCAGCTGAACGTCGTCGATGAAATCACCCTCGGCCATCGTCACATTGCGGACGCTGTTGTAGGAAGCCGTAACCCCCAGAGCGGGGATGAAATCACCCTCGCCGGCGTAGGTCACTTCCAGCGAACCCTGGATCACAGGCGCTACCGACAATACGGAAGGGGCGGAAAACGGATCCTGGAGCGCATCCGCGTCGCCCAGCGTAAGCGGCTTTGGATTGCGGATCTCTTCGCTCCCGCCGCGTAATACAAACAAGAGGTTGGTGCCGATGCCGCTGATTGAACCCGTGATGGTCGCCTGTGCGCCCGTCCCGATGGCAAGCATGGCGATAACCGCCCCGACTCCAATCACGATTCCCAGGATCGTCAAGCCGGAGCGCATTTTATTGCTCGCCAGGCTATCAAGCGCTTCCAGAACACTCTGCCAGACAAACATCAGCTTCGACCTCGCACGCCCGGGCTCATGCCCCGGCCTCCACGGTTTCCTGCAGGCCGTCACGCAGGTGGATCACGCGCTGGGTCTGCTCGCTGATCTCCGGGTCGTGCGTGACGAAGATCAGCGTGGTGCCGAATTCGTGATTCAAATCGAGCAGGATCTTCATGATCTCATCGCCCGAATGGCTGTCCAGGTTTCCAGTCGGTTCGTCGGCCAGGATGATGGCAGGGTTGTTCACCAGGGCCCTGGCAATCGCCACCCGCTGCTGTTGACCCCCCGAGAGCTCATTCGGGCGGTGGTGTACACGATCGCCCAAACCCACCGCTTCAAGTGCTTCGACGGCCCGTTTGCGCCGGCCATTTGCAATTCCGGCGTAGCGCATCGGCAGCTCGACGTTGGTCAGCGCCGACTGGCGCCCGAGCAAGTTGAAACTCTGGAAAACAAACCCGACTTTGCGGTTGCGGATCTCTGCCAGCTGGTCGTCCTTCAAGGTTGCCACCTGCTCACCGTCCAGGAAGTAGCTGCCGGACGTAGGCCGGTCGAGGCATCCAAGAATGTTCATCAGCGTGCTCTTGCCCGATCCGGAAGGCCCCATGATGGAGAGCACCTCACCGCGTTCGACGCTGATATCCACGCCGCGCAAGGCGTGCACCTCAACCTCGCCCATCTGGTAAACCTTGGTCAGGCCTTCTGCTTCGATGACCCAGTCGGTCATTGCCGCATGCCCTGCACGAAGGGTGGCTCCTGGTTCGGATCGAAGATGTAGGAGGGCGGGTTGAGCACAACCTGGTCGCCTTCCTTGATTTCACCGTCGAGGACTTCGCTGTACAGATCCGAGCTGACCCCCAGCTGAACGGCGTACGGTTCCAGTTGGCCGTTTTTCAGCAGATAAACCACCCGCTCACCGTTGATCACACGCACCGCCCGGTTGGGGACCTGCAGCGCATTCTCGATTTGTTCGACGAGAATGTTTGCCGCTGCCGTCATTCCGGGCTTGATCGCCTGATCGGGATCCTTCAGCTCGATTGTGACCGGGAAGTTCACCACACCCTGCACCGAGTTCCCGACCTGGCCAATCTCGGTCACCTCGCCGGTGTAGTCCTGGTTGAGAATCGCATCGAAATTCAGTGTGACCTGCTGGCCAATCTGCAAACGGTTGATGTCGACTTCTGAAAGCTCGACGTCGACCAGCAATCGGCTGAGATCATCGAGGCGGAATGCGAGCGTGCCAGGAGTTACTTCGTCACCCGCCATGATCTCGATCGCCGTGATGGTGCCTGAAAAAGGAGCGGTGATGCGCGCCAGTTCAATTGTCGCCTTGGCCGCATCCACACGTGCCTGTGCAGCCCGGATATCCTCCTCGGTCGGGCCGTCCTTGACCCGTTCCCATTCACGTTCGGCATCCTGGACGCGGGCTTCGGCGACGGCGACATCGCCCTCAAGCAGCGCTTGTTCGTTCTCATCCGGTTGGCCTTGGTACCAGTTTAAATTGTGCTGGATTGAATCTCGCTTTTGCTTTGCGGCGGTCAAGTTGGACAGCGCCAGCGCCTTGGCCGCCTCACCACTCGAATGCGAGTAGATTTGCTCAGCCCGATCCACTTCTTCGTCTGCGAGGGTGAGGTTGGCCTCTGCCCCGCGAATGGTGTCCTGGCTGGCCCGGTTTCCTGCCTGGCGAACGGTGAGCGTGTACTGCGCTTTGTCCAGCGCGTCGCGTGCCTGAGCCAGGGCAAGCTGCGCTGCTGCGCGAGCCTGATCGGAGGCGAGCACATCATCGAGGGCGCGCTGCGCGTTTACCAGGTCGGCCTCGGCCATGATGATCTGCGCCGAGAGCGAGGTCTTCTGCAAGGTCGCCAGCACCTCGCCTGCACGGACCTTTTCCCCCAGGCCTTGAAGGACAAAATCGACGGTTCCGCTCGTCCCAAAGGACAGCAGAGCAGACTGATTCGAGCGAACAACACCGGTTGCACCCACGGTTGCGGTCAGCTCACCTCGCTGAATTGATTCGGTCTGAAAACTCGAGCCCGCGGCGGCGGATCGACTGCTGCGCAAAGCGCGCAAGCCGAGGAAACCAGCCACGAGAACGACCAGAACAAGCACGATAATCCACCAGCGTTTCATCACTCTTCCTTTTATCCGTTCACAAGGTCCCGCCAGCGCTGCTGCCAGGCTGACCATCTGCCGGCATTACGCGATTATCGAAGTCCACGATCGTGTATATCGAATGGGCGGCGGGCTGAACTTGATCCATGCAATTTATGTACCGGGAGAATTGTAACCGATGAATAGTGAAGTTGTGCTCAAGGTTGTGACAACCGTCACGGAGGGGAATGACTTTCTAAACTAATATTTGACCACTTGGGTCTGTATCATCTTAGAGTATTGCACTCTGCATCTCAGCAGGAGTATTTCAATGCCTGATTCGAAGAGCAACCGACCTGAAATCGATCGAAAAGCCCGCATGAAGCTTCCGTATGTGGAGGTGAGCGCACGGCCCGTTGAAGAGCGGCTGTGCGATTTCGACGCGACCTTCTTTCCACTTACACCGGAACAGGCACGTGCGGCGGCCGAGCGCTGCATTCAGTGTCCTGAGCCATCGGCATGTGTCGAGGCATGCGTCGTACACAACGACATCCCACAGGCGATGTGGCTGATCGAACAGGGCGATTTCATCGGCGCAGCGGAACTGTACCGTCAGACGAGCAGCATGCCCGAGATTTGCGGATTGGTCTGCCCGCACGAGGCACTCTGCCAGGGCGCGTGCGTGCGCAGCAAGCGCCATGAACCCGTCATCACCGGTGCTCTGGAAGCCTTTGTCACCACCTACCAGCGCCAGCAGACTGAGGTCGTGATCCCGGTGGGCAAAACTACCGGCAAGCGCGTCGCGATCGTCGGCTCAGGCCCCTCCGGCCTGGCCTGCGCCGAGCAGTTGGTGCGCAAGGGTCATTCTGTTACGGTCTTCGAAGCGCTGCCCACCCCGGGAGGGCTGCTGATATACGGCATTCCCAATTTCAAGCTCCCCAAAGAGACCGTGCGAACCGTGATCGATGATCTCCAGCAGGCCGGGGTTGAATTCGTGGTAAACACCCGCATTGGCAAGGATGAGACCGTTGATCAGCTGCTCGAGCAGGGCTACGATGCGGTCTTCCTGGGTGTCGGGTCGGGGGTCGACGCCAAGATGGACGTGCCCGGCGCTGATCTTCCGGGCGTCTATCAGGCGACAGAATTCCTCGTCCGCTGCAACGTCAATCCGGACATCCTGCCGGCCGGTATGGATGGCGTCCCCGAAGTCGGTGAACGGGTGGTCGTCATCGGTGGCGGCGATACAGCCGCGGACTGCCTGCGGACCGCGCTGCGCCTGGGCGCGAACGAGGTTACCTGCCTC
The DNA here is from genome assembly GCA_034430595.1 of Anaerolineales bacterium. Taxonomy (GTDB): domain Bacteria; phylum Chloroflexota; class Anaerolineae; order Anaerolineales; family E44-bin32; genus E44-bin32. The sequence goes on from DAOUEL010000020.1 coordinate 10,827, forward strand.
TACCGCCGGACGGAAGCCGAGATGCCGGGCGGGGAAAAAGACCGCTACCTGGCCCGGGAAGAGGGTGCCAACTTCCGCTTCCTGACCCAACCGGTGCGCTACATCGCCGGGGTTGATGGGCGTGTAAACGCCGTCGAGTGCCTGCAGTGCGAATTGGGCGAACCGGATGACAGCGGCCGCCGCCGGCCGGTTCCGATCGAAGGTTCGAATTTCACGGTCCCGGCTGACACGGTCGTGCTGGCGCTGGGGTACTGGCCTGATCCGACCATTGGTGAGACCACACCCGATCTCGAGACTCATAAATGGGGCTTGATCGTCGTCGATCCCGAAACTGGCGCTACTTCCAGGCCCGGGATTTACGCCGGCGGCGACGGCGTCACCGGACCAGACCTGGTCGTAACAGCCATGGCAGCCGGTCGAAAATCCGCCCGCTCAATCGACGAATATCTCTCGAAAAATTGATCCAGGCAGGTCAGGGCAAGTTTCCGGGCGACGGAGGATCTCCGTCGCCCTTTGCTTCGTCACGTTCCATGGATACATCCCGAAAGAACGGTAGAATGGTGCCGTAGGGGTGTGTAAGCGATGGGCGACATTCGCACAATTTCTACGGAAATAAAAAACCGGGCACACGAGCTGGGCTTTGACCTGGTTGGGATCACTGGCCCCGAACCGCCGGCCCATTTCGATGTCTTCCAGAAGTGGATTGATTCCGGATATCATGCTGGCATGCAGTACCTGGCGGGTGAACGAGCCCTCACCCGCCGTGCGGATCCGCGCCGAATCCTGCCTGGGTGCCGCTCGATCATAATCACCGGCACGTATTACGATCCGCCTTCCCGAGAATCGCAGGAAACCCGCATCGCGGCCTATGCTCTGGGCGAGGACTACCATGACGTATTGAAGGAAGGAATAAGAGCCCTGGCCGAGTATATCGAAGCGGAGCTGGGACGTCCCTTCGAGCACCGAATCTACGTGGATACCGGCCCCCTGCTCGAGCGCGAGCTTGCGATGCGGGCCGGCCTGGGGTGGATTGGTAAGAATACATGCCTGATCCATCCCCGCCGTGGATCGTATCTGCTGCTGGCCGAAATGCTGCTCGAGGTTGACCTGACCCCCGATCCGCCCTTCAGCCGCGATTTCTGCGGGAGCTGCACTCGTTGCATCGATGCCTGCCCGACAAAATGCATCCTTCCGGAGCGCACCATCGACGCCGGCCGCTGCATCTCCTATCTGACGATCGAAGAAAAAGGTGCGCTTCCGGAACCAATGCGGGGCGAGATCGGGGATTGGCTGTTCGGCTGTGACATCTGCCAGGAAGTATGCCCGTGGAACCTGCGTTTCGCGCACCCGGGCTCCAACCCTGCCTTCAAGCCGCGCGAGATATTGAATCCGCCCCAACTAGCAGGCTTTCTTGAGCTTGAATCTGAATCATGGCACCGGGGGCTGCGCGGCAGCCCGCTCGAACGCCCACGCCGCAGGGGGTTGGTCCGTAATGCGGCTGTCGTCGCTGGAAATACCGGTCGGAGCGATCTGCTCGGGCAGCTGGAATGGATCATGCTGAAAGACGCTGAACCGCTCCTGCGTGAACAGGCAGCCTGGGCGATCGCCGGTATCGCGGGCAGTGCCGGCCGCCCTCCTCTCGAAGCAGCTCTGCAGTTCGAACGAGATGAGGCCGTTCGGAAAGCTATTCAACGCTTTATAGAAGATTTGCCGTGAAATTCATTTTGTCACTGAATCATTCAAAAAAAGCCGCCCCGGGAAATTCAGGGCGGCTTTTCACTTTCTTCGAGTAATGCGTCAGGGGGTTGCCGTCGCTTGATTTGCGCGTGGCGTAAAGGTAGGCGTCGGGGTGGCGATGTTGACCGGGATGATCAGCACATCTCCCACGCCGATCGCATTCGGATCCTCGATTTCGTTCCGGTCGGCAATCGCTTCCGCCGTACTGTTGAATTGGGCTGCGATCGATTCAAGTGAATCTCCGAGCTGAACCTGGTACTGGATCTCCTGGCCAGGGAAGAGCGTGCCAGGCAGCGGTGTAACCGTCGGGAGCAGGAAGTCCGGGCCGGGGATGATCAACTCGTCGTTGACAAACACTTGATCTGGATCGCTGATGCCATTTGCTGCCATCAGCAGGAAGACATCCACGTCGAACGAATCGGCAATCGAACTCAGCGTGTCACCCGGCTCCACGATGTACGTAATCGGCCCTTCTGGCGTCGGGGTCAGTGATGGTTCGGGGGTCAATGTGATCGTAGCGGTCGCTGTTGGGGGTACGGGAGTATTGGTAACCGTTGCGGTCGGGGTCTTCGATGCCAGAAATCCGGGCATCGCCGGGGGATTGTCCCCGGTGAACCACAGGACCACAAAAAAGACGCCCACAACGAGCAGGACAACGGCAAGCCCCCCGAGGATCAGGGGTGTAATCCGCTCCCGGCGTTTGCGATATGCTTCAATTACATCGGCCGCGTTACTCTCTGAGTCAGTCATCTAGCACCCTCCCCTCCCAAGACAGATATGTCCGCCTGGCTGGATGGCGAGGTCCATTGTACTCGAAATCCCCGCCGACGAGGTCAGTTCATCATGGCTTTGATTCGGGTGATGGCGCAAGCAAGAACTCGAACAAAGGTTCGATGAGCGGGATCCAGGCAGCATCCTCGTGTCGTCCACTTGAATGGATATAAGTGTAGGGAATCCCGCGCTCATCCAGTACAGCAGCAAAGCGATCGATCCCCAGTTGAAATGACGGTTCAGAATCCCCGACGCTGAGCCAGATCCTCCCCGGCAGCGATTCGCTTCTGTGGACGATTTGGCTGGGATCGTACTCTGTTCGGGGGTGATTCACGGTCAGTGCCGGGCTTAGCGCCGCCACGTTGTCGAAGACCTGAGGTGCGCGCAGGCCTATCTCGAGCGCCCAGACACCGCCGCGCGAGATCCCGGCCAGAGCCCGCTCTTGCGCTGAGGGAATTGTACGGAAGTTGGCGTCAATATAAGGCACCAGTCCCTCGATGATAACCTGCTCCAAAGTACCCGGCCCGCCATCCGTGTGGGTGAAATACGGTTCGGGTTGGAACGGCATGACCACGATTATCTCAGGCCACGCCCCGCTCGTGATGTAGGAATCGAGCTCTGCCTGCAGGCCTAATTCGAGCCAGTGATCCTGATCCCGGGGGTATCCATGCAGCAGATAGACCACCGGATACCGGTCTGCCCGCACCCTGTAGCAGGGTGGCAGATAGATATTCACAGGGATCCTGAACGCGGTCATGATTGGGTCGGTAAACTCGGTCCGGAGCAGCTCACCGCCTTTTTGATTGCATTCTTGCTCTGGTGTTGAGCTTGCAGTCGGCAAGCTTGTGGAGCTCAGGCTGACGGACTGTGTGGCGGTTGGATTGGGTGAGAGGCTGGCCTTGACTGGCACCGGCCCACTATCGCTATGCATGCCCGCGCAAGATGCACTGAACAAGGCCAGCAGCAATGGACAGGCCCAGAGAGACAGTCCCTTCTGGATTAACGCCCCGTAGCGAGAGATCATGGATTTTTCCACGAGATTCGAATCATACCCCATGTAAGGAAGGTGTACCGGAGAGCTCAATTCAGACCATAAAAGGTTATAATCGGGCCGATGAAATACCATATCTGGACCGCCGGCTGTCAGATGAACGTCGCCGATTCCCAGCGTGTGGCTTCGGCGCTGGAAAAGCTTGGGTATCAGGCGACATCCAGGGCTGAGACGGCCGATGTAATCGTGCTCAACACCTGCGTCGTCCGGCAGAGCGCGGAAGACAAGGCTCATGGCCGGCTGAGCTCGCTGCGTCCGCTGAAGAAAGCCCGCCCGGATCTGGTAATCAATTTAATGGGCTGCATGGTCGGTGTGCGCGGCGACGAAGCTTTGCGCCAGCACTATCCCTATGTCGATGTGTTCTCACCCCCTTCGAACCCCGCTCCGTTGCTCGAGCATCTGCTTCAACAGACGGGACGCCAGTTAGAAGAGGCGGAGACGATGGCACGATTCGAAAGCATGGACGAAGGCCTTGTCCTGCCTCTTGCCGAGCGCGGCAAGCTTATTTCAGCCTACGTCCCGGTTGTCTATGGCTGCTCCCATGCCTGTACCTTCTGTGTCATCCCATTCCGGCGCGGGGTGGAACGCAGTCGTCCGGTTGGTGAAATCGTCAGCGAAGCACGTTCATTGGTCGCTCAAGGCGTGCGTGAAATCACCCTGCTGGGCCAGATTGTCGATCGCTACGGTCTGGACCTCGATGGCCTCCGATTGACAGATCTCCTGCGCACGCTGCATGAAATCCCGGATTTACACCGCATTCGCTTCCTTACCTCCCATCCGAATTGGATGACCGATGAACTCCTGCAGACGGTCGCCGAGCTGCCCAAGGTTTGTGAACACATCGAGGTCCCGGTCCAGGCTGGGGACGATGAAGTCCTGGACCGCATGAAGCGTGGCTACACCGTAGATGATTACCGGCGCTTGATCGATCGCATTCGCCAATTCATCCCGGGTGTCTCGATTGCCACCGATATCATTGTCGGATTCCCGGGCGAGACCGAGGCCCAGTTCCAGCGCACCTACGACCTGCTTCAAGAACTCGAGCTCGATGTCGCTCACCTGGCTCGCTATTCCGCCCGCCCACAGACCGTCGCAACACGCCGCATGCAGGATGACGTCGCAGAAGATGAAAAGATGCGCCGCTTTCGTTTGCTGGAGGAGCTTCAGGCAGGCATCGCCGAGAAAATTAACGCCCGCTACGCCGGCCAGACCACGGAAGTCCTCTTCGAGCAGCGTCAGGGCGAACGTTGGAAAGGACGAACCCGCACCAACAAGCTTGTTTTCCTGCAGGCCGAGGGAGATTTACGTGGACAGATTCTCCCGGTCAAGATTGATTGGACTGGCCCTTGGAGCATGATTGCTGAACCGATCCAGGCTCCCTCGCCCGCTCCCGTTCAATAGAATGTCACTTGACCCAAAATCTGGCTCGCAGTAGCATCCATCCGTAGGACACACCGGACCAGGTTTGATTCCACGGAAACCGCGGTGTGAATTCTCAGGAGGCGTTCGATGCAACGCATATCGCCCGGCATTCTGCCAATACTGGCCTTTCTCTCTCTGGCGTTGATCCTTACGGGCTGCAACTACCCCGGGACGGCAACGCCCGATCTCTTCCCTACGTTCGCGGCACAAACAGTTGAGGCTCGCCTCACCGAGGGTGCCGTCAACCCGCCTGACACGATACCGCCGACGAACACCCAGGCTCCACCGGCACCAACCGAGGTGCTGGCTACACCGACCAACACCAGCACGCCGATTGCAACCCAGACGGTGACGCCCTGCAACCGGGCCGCATTCGTGAGCGATGTGACCGTGCCGGATGGGACCTCCGTTGGACCGAATGCCAACTTCACCAAGACTTGGCGCCTGAAGAACACCGGGACGTGCACATGGAATTCCAGCTATTCACTCGTCTTTGATACCGGCGATGCGATGAACGGACCGGCCTCCAAAGCTCTGACCGGAACGGTTGCACCGGGGCAGGCAGTTGATCTTTCTGTCGACTTGAAAGCCCCGGGCAGCTCGGGCAGCTATCGCGGCTATTGGAAGCTTCGTTCCGATGCAGGCATCCTTTTCGGTGTGGGCAGCGCCGGGGACGTCGCCTTCTGGGTTGACATCCAGGTCGGGAGCGGGGGCGATACCGTCGTCTACAATTTCGTCAGCCACTACTGCGATGCGCAGTGGGTAAGTGGAGCCGGTAATCTTCCCTGTCCCGGCTCGACCGGTGATTCGGAAGGATTCGTCGTTAAAGTAAACAACCCCAAACTTGAAACCGGAGCCACCGATGACGAGCCAGCGCTCGAGACCCACCCCGAATGGGTCGACAACGGCGTCATCACCGGTAAGTTCCCGGCCTTTGATGTCGAGAGCGGCGACCACTTCAAGGCGGTCATCGGCTGCCTCTTCAACGGCACCGCCTGCGATGTCCGTTTCCAACTCAACTACCGGGCCGACGGCGGTTCGCTTCAGAACCTCGGACAGTGGGACGAGAGCTATGATGGAAGCATCCGCAAGCTCGATATCGACCTGTCCTCGCTGGCCGGCAAATCGGTCGAATTCGTCCTGGCGGTTCAGGCTCATGGACCGTCCAACCAGGACTGGGCCTTCTGGCTGCTGCCACGAATCGTCCGCTGATTACAGTCGACCCTTCTCAGGATCAAACCAGGCGCCCGGTTCACCCCGGGCGCCCTTTTATTCAGGGGGACACGTGTCGGCAGGGACGTTTCGCTTGGTAGAATGCTAGAATCAGCCCGGTCCCAGCTGGAGGAGAGCGGTTATGGCTCAAAAGTCAAGGTTGTTCCTGATCGATGGACATGCGCTTGCATACCGGACGTACTTTGCCCTGACAGGGGTTGGCGGGGGATCGCGCTGGATCACAAAATCAGGTGAGCCCACCGCCGGCACCTATGGCTTCACCTCGGTCCTGCTGCGCCTGCTTGAGCAGGAACAGCCGGAGTACCTGGCCGTCTCATTCGACACCGGTAAGACCTTTCGTGATGAACTCTACCCGGAATACAAGGCCACGCGCGATAAGATGCCGGATGACCTCAGGCTGCAGCTTGACCGCATTCGCCAGGTGGTGAGCAGCTTCGGAATCCCCATTCTTGAAGCGGATGGTTTCGAAGCTGATGATGTGCTGGGGACCGTTGCCAAACAGGCAGCCGAGCACGGAGTTGAGGTCATCATTTTAACCGGTGACCGTGACCTGCTGCAGCTGGCGACTGACCAGATCCAGATCCGGCTCTCGGGGCAGAAGCTTTCAGAAGCCGTCGATTACGGGCCAACTCAAGTGAAGGAACGCTACGAACTGGATCCTTCACAGTTGGTGGACTTGAAAGCGCTCGTGGGGGATACGAGCGATAACATCCCGGGGGTTAAAGGCGTCGGCGAGAAAACAGCCGTCAAACTGCTTGAAGAGTACCAAACGCTCGATGGTATCTATGAGCATATCGACGTCGTGCCCTCACGTTTCCAATCGAAACTCATCGCAGGCCGCGAAACGGCGATGCTCAGCCGAAGACTGGGCAGGATCGTGACCGATGTGCCGATCAAATTCGATCTGGAGGCATGTCGCGCCGCCGGGTACGATCGCGATGCGATCACTGAGTTGTTCCGTGTCCTTGAGTTCCGCTCGCTGATGGATCGCATCCCTGGATCAGAACACACCGGGGGCGGCGCACAGATGAGCCTCTTTGTGAGCAGCGAACCGGTCGAAGCCAGCGGGCCAGATGAGGTGATAACGGTCACAACCCCTGTCGCACTCGATGAGCTGGTGGAGGCTCTCAACCAGGCCAGGGTGATTGCCTTCGACGTTGAGACAACCAGCACAGATCCCATGCGGGCGGAGCTGGTAGGCATATCGCTCGCGGTGCAAGCCGGACAGGGATATTACATACCAACCGGCCATAGAGCTTCCCTCGCCGGGAGCGCGCAGCTCGACCGTGAGCTGGTCCTGGAGGCGATTCGGCCGGCGCTTACCAATACAGCGATCCCGAAAGTAGGCCACAACCTGAAATACGACTTCCTGGTCCTGGCCCGGCTGGGACTTGAAGCAGAACCACTGGTCTTCGACACCATGCTGGCGGAATGGCTGTGCGATCCTGGCTCGCGCAGCCTGGGTTTGAAGAACCTGGCCTGGGTGCGCCTGGGTGTCGAGATGACGGAAATCGGGACATTGATCGGGAGCGGAAAATCGCAGCGTTCGATGGCGGAGGTCCCGGTGCAGGATGTCGCTCCCTATGCCGCTGCGGATGCTGAGGTTTGCCTGCAGTTACGCCCACAGCTGGAGGATGAGTTAAAGGCCAAGGATCAGATCGAACTGTTCCAGACACTCGAGATGCCCCTGGTTCCAATTCTGGCCGGAATGGAGCGAGCCGGGATCATGCTCGATGTCGAGTTCCTCAAGCAGCTGTCCGGTCAACTCTCGAAACGGCTGCATGCACTGGAAACAAGAATCTACGAACTGGTCGGGCATTCTTTCAACGTAAACTCAACCCAGCAGCTCTCACAGGTGCTGTTTGAAGAACTCGGTTTGCAGCCGCCGGACAATGCCCGCCGGACCGCATCTGGCTTCTACTCCACCGCTGCGTCCGTCCTGGAAGAACTGCGAAGCTCACACGAGATCGTCGAGCTGATCCTGGAGCAGCGGGAGCTCGCCAAACTCAAATCAACCTACGCGGATGCGTTCCCCTCCCAGGTCAATCCAGAAACAGGGCGTGTCCATACTTCGTTCAACCAGACCGGATCGGTCACCGGCCGCTTGGCATCCTCCGATCCCAACCTGCAGAATATCCCCATTCGAACCGAGCTCGGACGTGAGATTCGGCGGGCCTTCATCGCTGCGCCCGAGCATGTTTTGCTTAGCGTCGATTACTCCCAAATCGAGCTGCGCATCGTGGCGCACATCGCCGAGGATCAAGCGATGATCGCCGCCTTCCTCGATGACCAGGATATTCACGCTGCCACCGCCGCGGCTGTCGAGGGTGTGTCAATCGGTGAGGTCACGCCGGATATGCGCCGGCATGCCAAGGCGATCAATTTCGGCCTGATCTACGGCATGAGCGCCTTTGGACTGACCCGCACCACGGATCTCACGCTGGCCGAGGCTGAGAACTTCGTCAAATCCTATTTTGAGCGCTTCCCCGGTGTGAAGGAATACCTAGACGGTGTCCGCAGGCAGGTCGTAGAGGATGGTTATGTCTCAACGCTGCTCGGCAGGCGCCGTTATTTTCCACAGCTCACTCACGATGCAACGGTCTCAGAAGTTGCCCGGGCACGTGCCCTGCGGGAAGCGATCAATGCCCCCATTCAGGGGACAGCAGCAGATATCATCAAACTCGCCATGCTGCATCTACCCCCGGTCTTGGCCGAAGCCGGGCTGGAAGGCCGGATGCTGCTTCAGGTCCACGACGAGCTGGTGCTCGAATGCCCACAGGGACAGTTGGAGGCAACGGCCCGAATCGTGCAAGAGCAGATGCAGCAAGCCTATAAGCTCACCGTGCCGCTGAAAACGGACGCCAAGGCTGGTCCAAATTGGGCTGAAATGGAGCCAGTTACGGTCAGTTGAGGGCTGTCGTGCGTGTATCCGTAGTAGGAAGTGAAGGCCGGGGCGGGGCTGGTACAGTTGTGCTATACTCGCCTCGCTACCCCAAAAATATCGGATTGAAGTGAAGATGAGCGATCGCCAAGAGCTCTTTGAAGAATCCATGCGTCTAGGACACTCGGCAGCCTGGGATCTCGAGTGGGACCGGGCTATCGATTTTTACCGCAAAGCGCTGGCTCTGGAGCCGGATCATCCCGGCGCGATGACGAGCCTTGGCCTGGCACTGCTCGAATCAGAAAACTACAAGGAAGCACTGGACGTCTACCAGCACGCCTCCAAGTTAGCACCTGAAAATCCCATCCCGATTGAAAAAACCGCCGAAATTCTCGAGAAGATGGCCCAAACGAAGGCTGCAGTGGCCCAGCGCACTCTGGCCGCCGAAATGCATCTTAAACGGCGTGATGCGGACAAGGCGATCGACAACTGGCTGCACATCGCCCGCATGATCCCCAAGGATCTCAACAACCGTTCTCGCCTGGCGATGACGTTCGAGCGTCTGGGGCGTAAACGCGAGGCGCTGTACGAATATCTGGCCGTTGCCTCGATCCTGCAGGAAGGGAAGAAGCAGGAACGAGCCATCGAGGCCGTCCAGCGAGCTCTGCGCATCATACCGGGCGACAAAGAAGCTGCCCGTACGCTGCGCATGCTGCAGCAGGGGAAAGAACTGCCACCCCCTTCCGCCCCCCGGGCGGTCACGGCACCGCTGCGGATGGACGACGTCAAGGAGTATCTCAAGGCCGAGGATGAAGCGCCGCAAGATGATGACAGTCAGCAAGCGGACCCCGAAACAGCCGCCCAGACTCGGGCGCTGACGATCATGGCTGGATTAGTATTCGAAGAGGGCGAAAACCAGGACGACGAGAACGCGCCAACCGACATGAAGGAGCTGACGGAAGGCCGCATGAGCCGCGAACGCAAATCGATCGCTCAGCCGCAGATGATGCGCTACCTTGGCCAGGCGATTGATCTCCAAACGCGCGGCAACAAGGCGCAGGCGGTGAAGGAATATGACCGGGCGATTGAAGCTGGCCTTGATCACCCAGCAGTACACTATAACCTCGGAATTCTGCTGAAGAGCATGGATCAGGTCGATGAAGCAACCCGTCACCTGGCCCTTTCCGTCGGTCACCCCGAGCTTGAATTGGGGGCAAACCTGGCACTCGGCCGGCTGGCACGCATGCAGGGAAATCTGCGCGAGGCTGCCCGCTACTTGCTGCAAGCACTGCGTAAAGCCGATTCACTCTCCGTGGACGAAGAACAGTCGAGCCAGCTTACGCAGCTCTACGACACGATTCTCGCTTCGCAGGATGAGGGCGACGAGGAAACGCTCTCGGGGATCGTTGAAAATACGCTCAGTTTCCTGAGTGGACCGGAGTGGTTGAAGCGTCTGCGCCAGGCGCGCCAGCAGCTGGAGGGGCAGGGTGAGGGCACGACGATCGTCCCGATCGCCGATATGCTCGCCGTCGGCGGCACGGAACGCGTTCTGCAGGCTCTCAGCCGCATCGACGATTACGTTACACAGGGAAAGTATGACGCTGCCCTGGAAGATGCGATGCTCTCGCTCGACAATGTTCCAGGATACCTCGGGCTGCACCTCCGCATGGCGGAGATTATGCTGCGGCAAGGGAATACCTCCGGCGGGATGACCAAGCTACGGACCGTTGCCAGGACCCATCGAGTGCGGGGCGAAATTTCCCAGGCTGTTAATGTCTTTGCCCGCATCATTCAGCATTCGCCGATTGATATCGCCGCCCGCGAGCAGTTGATCACGCTGCTTGCCCAGCAAGATCGCGCCGGGAAAGCTATCGAACAATACCTCGAGCTGGCCGAACTCTTCCGTCAGATGGCTGAGATCGACAAAGCCCGCAATTCGCTCAGCGATGCCTACAACCTCGCACAGCGCAGCACGGTCGATACGGACTACGTTGTCCGGATCCTGGATCAGATGGGAGATCTCGACCTCTCACGGCTCGACTGGCATCAGGCGCTCGAGGATTACAACCTGATCTGTGACCTTGATCCAAAGAACGAAAAAGCCCGTTCACATGTCATAGATTTGAATCTACGGCTGGGCAAGGAAGAGGCAGCCGGGAAGGCGCTGGATGTCTACCTCGAGCAGCTGGTCCGAGATAGCCGTGCCTCCGAAGCGCTCGAACTGCTGGAGGAACTCGCACGAGAACATCCCGGCAAGCAAGCGCTCCATGCCCGGCTGGCGGAAGCTTACCGCGCCGCCGGTCGGAAGGCAGATGCCATCGCCCAATACGACGCCCTGGGCGAGATCCAGCTCGACGCCGGGCAGACAGAAGATGCCATTCAGACGATCACGACCATCCTGGGGTTGGACCCACCCAACCTGGGTGGATATCAAGAGCTGCTTAAGAATTTAAAAGGCGGGAAATAGTGCCAGTTCCAACCGGACACAGCACGCATGCTCAATAACTTTCTCACCGAGATCAATTTCTTCTTCCAGCGCTTCGACCTGCTCAGCTTCGTCGATGTCCTGCTGGTCACGCTGGTAGTGTTCTTCCTGCTGCGGCTGGTCCGGGGGACTCAGGCCGTCGTACTGCTGCGGGGCATGATCGTGCTGGTAATTACCATTGCCCTGCTGACCAGTTTGCTGAACCTGCCGGCTTTCACCTGGCTGCTTCAGAATTCGCTGCCTGCGCTCCTAGTCGCTATTCCGGTCATCTTCGCCCCGGAAATCCGCCGTGCACTGGAACGGCTGGGGCGTACGGGGGCCTGGTTCAATCTGACGGCAGAACCAGATCATGTTGAGCATCTCATCGAAACGATTGGCGTAACCGCACAGCGCCTTGCAGATCGTCGCTACGGGGCTTTGATTGTGATCGAACGCGAGATCCCGCTCGATGAGTACAAGGAAACCGGGGTGGCGCTGGACGCGGAGCTGACCCCTGAATTGCTGCTACAAATTTTTCATATTAACACCCCGCTGCACGACGGTGCCGCCATCATCAGCGCGGGCCGAATTGCCGCTGCCGCCTGTGTGATGCCGCTTTCTTCGAGCGGCACGCTCACCCGTTCACCTGAACGACAAATGGGGCTGCGCCACCGTGCCGCACTCGGTATCAGTGAGGTTAGCGACGCCGTTTCGGTCGTAGTTTCGGAAGAAACCGGCGGCATCTCGGTCACGCATAATGGCCGCATCATCCGGCGCCTTGATCAAGCCCGCCTGCGAAACATCCTGACGGCCTTCTTCCGCCCGCGCACGGTGGGACGCGTTCCGGCCTGGATCGAGCGCTTCCTGGCCTGGCAAACTCGATTCCTCTCACGTACCCCGAGGGATGGGTAGATTCGCGATGTTAAACTGGATACGCGAAAATTTCGGCCCGCTGATCCTGTCCTTCATCCTGGCCGTGACAGCCTGGGTGGCAGCTGTTAGCCAGGAAGACCCCTTGATCGAACAGCTCTTTCCGGAGCCGATCCCGATCAACTACAACGGACTTCAGGAAGGCCTGACCATCGTCGGCGCGCCTCCGGAAACCGCCCAGGTGACCCTGCGAGCCCCTGAATCCGTCTGGCGCAATTTGAACAGCCAGAATCTCAGCATAAGCGCTGATTTGAGCAGCTTTGACGCCGGAATCCACCGCGTCGAACTCGACAGGGAGGTGGACCGGCGCGCCACCCAGGTCACTTCGATAGATCCGGCCGTCGTAACCCTGACGATCGAAGCCCTGTCCACAAAACGTGTCGATGTGCGGGTGCAGACGCGGGGTGATGTCGCCTCGGGATACCGTGCCGAAGAACCGCAGCTTGATCTGGAACAGGTCACGGTTAGCGGACCCGCCTCGGTTGTCAGCAAGGTAACTGCGGCTGAGGTTATCGTCGACCTGAACGGCCGCCAACGGCCGATCGATGCGGACTTCACCCTCAGGCTGGTCGATGCTCAAGATGATCCGGTTACCGGTCTGCAAATCGATACGGACACGATTCACGTCACGATTGGGGTCACCAAACTTGAAAACCTGGCTTCGAAACTGGTAATCCCGGTTGTTGTCGGACAGGATGAACTGGAATCGAAGGGTTACTATCGCATCACCCGTGTTAATGTCTCCCCCAGCCAGGTGGCTGTTTTCTCACCCGATCCAGCAGCACTCGAAGCGCTTCCGGCCTTCGTCCAGACCGTGCCTATCGATGTCTCGCAGGAAACGCGCAGCCTCGATCGCCGGGTCGATCTCGACCTGCCGACAGGCTTTTCGCTCATCGGTGAACAGAACGTTCGCGTGCAGATAGAAATCGAACCTATCGAGACCTCGATTACAGTCACGCGCCGGGTTGAGCTGCAGAACCTCGGGTTCGGCTTGTATGCCTACCCCTCCCCCGAATCGATTAATTTAATCCTGACCGGCCCGGCAATTGACCTGGATGGGCTCAAGCCGGAGGACATTCACATTGTGCTGGATATGCAGGGTTTGAGCCTCGGCAGCTTTCAGATCGACCCCCAGGTGCTTGGCGTACCGGAAGGCATCACCTGGGAACCCCCGACGCCAAGCGTGATCGAAGTCACGGTTACCGCCGTCGCACGACCCACCCCGACTGCTGTACCAACTCCAACACCTTGATGGAAAGACCGGTTGTCGCGATTGTTGGCCGCCCAAATGTCGGCAAATCGACGCTCTTCAACCGCCTGGCCGGTGAAAGGCTGGCCGTGGTTGATGACACTCCTGGAACGACTCGCGACCGCCTGGTCGCGGAAGCCGAGTGGAATGGCTTAACCTTCGATATCGTCGACACCGGCGGCATCGATCCAACCAACCTTAGCCGGGGCGAACCGCTTTCCGTTGGGTCGAAAGATTACATTAACCAGGTCCGTGACCAGGCGACAATCGCCGCCCGTGACGCCGACGCTGTTCTTTTCCTGGTCGATGTTGAAAGCGGAATCACGGCTGCCGATGAAGAGGTGGCGCAGATTCTGCGGCGTCAGCAGCGACGGGCAGCCGGGAGCACCAGCCCTCCGATCCTGCTGGTGGTCAATCGCTGTGATAACGCCGCCCGCCGGGTACAGGCGGCCGAATTCTACGCCCTGGGAATGGGCGATCCGATTCCAGTTTCCGCGCTGCATGGCCGAGGCACAGGCGACCTGCTCGACCAATTGATTGCGGCACTGGGGGGATCACAGCCTGAGCAGGCCGAGCCGGATGAGATCTTGCATATCGCCATCGTCGGCCGGCCGAATGTTGGCAAGTCCAGCTTGCTCAATCACATTCTGGGCGAAGAACGTGTGCTTGTATCGGACATTCCTGGTACAACGCGCGATGCGGTTGATACCCATATCACATTGGAGGATACGCCTATCACGCTGATCGACACGGCCGGGATCCGCCGCCGGGGACGGATCGAACCCGGCGTGGAAAAATATTCTGTCCTGCGGGCATTGAAAGCCATCGATCGAGCCGATGTCGTGCTGTTGATGATCGACGCCACCCAGGGCGTCATCGCCCAGGATACGCACATTGCCGGATTAGTGATCGATAAGCTGAAATCGGTCGTGCTGCTGGTCAATAAATGGGATGCGATCACGAAAGACAGCTACACCATGCTCAATTTCAGCGACCGTGTTCGTCACGAATTAAATTTCATGGATTACGTCCCGATCCTGTTCATCTCCGCTAAAACAGGCCAACGGGTCGAGCAGGTCCTGCCGATAGCCCTTCAAGTGCAGGAAGAGAGATTACGCCGGATTGCCACCGGTGAACTGAACCGTATGCTCCAGGACGCACTGAGCGAACATGCACCGCCGGCGAAGAGCGGCAGGCAGTTGAAATTCTTCTACACCTCCCAGGTTCGTGTGGACCCACCCACCTTCCTATTTCACGTCAATGATCCGAGGTTAGTCCACTTCACGTACAAACGGTTCCTGGAGAACCGACTACGGGCTCGTTACGGTTTCCTGGGCACTCCCCTCCGCCTGGTGTTCCGGCCGCGCTCTGAGAGCGGGCGATAAGTCAGCTGACCCGCTGGCGACCGTGCTGCATGATATAATCGCTCATCGTGAACGAAAGCCCATTTCAAGAACCCTTGCCGCCTCAGTGGGCTCCACCTGAACAACCATCGCTCGGTCAGCGCTTCCTCGGCTTCATGGGGGAGCTCTTCCAGACAGTTCTCGTTGCCGGCTTGCTGTTCCTGGCGGTCAACTTGCTTACGGCACGCATTCGGGTGGAGGGCATCAGCATGGAGCCCAGCCTGCATGAGGGCCAGTTTGTGGTTGTCAATAGGCTTGCTTACCGCTGGAGCCATCCTGAACGCGGCGACATCATCGTTTTCCACTTTCCGCTGAACCCGGAACGTCGCTTTATCAAACGCGTGATCGGGCTTCCCGGTGAAGATGTAAGTGTCCGCGCGGGCCAGGTCTATATCAATGGCGAACTGATCGAAGAACCCTATCTGACCGTTGTGCCGCGCTATAGTGGGGATTGGACGCTCGGCGGGGATGAAATCTTCGTCCTTGGAGATAACCGCAACAACTCCTCCGATTCGCAAAATTGGGGCCCACTTCCTCTTGACGAGATTATCGGCAAGGCAATCCTCATCTATTGGCCCCCGACCGAAGCTGGATTGATACCGCATTACGACCTGGCTGCGGCTGGAGAATGACCAGCGTACCTCAGGCCGCCCGTCCTGTTATGCTACAATCTGGAAACCATTCCGTTGCATTAAGCACCCGCCGACCCGGGCGCGTGTTTGTGACATGAACGATTTCAGAAGGGACAATCCGGCGCCGAGATTCATGTCATTCCTGTGTCGGGCACAATGAAGGAAAATACTGCCTACAACTGCCCCGCATGCCAGCTCGGACTGCTCCAATCAGTCCGCTTGTTCTACTTCGCCAGCATCGCTGGCTGGCCGCTCTGCGCCCAGAATGTACCGGCTTGGTACTGCCCAATTTGCGACTATCATGAATACGATCCTGGCGCGATCGCCCGCTTGCTAAATCCCTCCTGGCCCGGGAGAACCCAAAAGACCAGCCTCCGACGACAGCAGCTCGAATCAGATCCTGGCGGAAGCAGTCCTCCTGAGGAACACAGGCGTAGATCTTGATCGAGGCTGGACGAAAAGAAGGAAATGAAATGGTCGTCTCGCCACAGGCCCCCTCCACTCCGAACGTGCTCGTGATTGCAGATGTGGATTCAAATGCACAGGCGATCGTTGAACGCATCCTGAAACCCGCCGGGTTTAATGCCTGGGTTCGGGGCAGTGACGCACCGGATCCCGATGTGCTTGTCGTGGATGTCACACAGCTGCGGGGCGATCCGCTAGCCAGCCTGCGCAATTTCCGCGCCTCTGGCGATGCCTCCCCGGCAATCCTGCTTGCGGCTCATTTACCACTCGCCAAGCTGCGCGAGCTTTTCCGGATAGGTGTTCATGATTTCCTGCTGAAACCATACCGACCTGCCGAGCTTTGCCAGGCGATTTCGGAATTGAGCGAAACGCGCTCGACCCAGGCCGACACCTCAGAACTTTCCGAACGCATGGAACGCCTGCGCGAGCAGCTGCGGCGACGGACGGAAGAAATCCGGATGTTGAGCGAAATCGGACGGGTCGTTGTTGATCTGAGCGATCTAAACGAAATCCTGCGCAGCGTTGTCGAGGCAGCGGCATTTGTGACCGACGCGGAGGAATCTTCAATCTACCTGGCTGAACCGGATGATCACGAGCTTGTGCTGCGTGCCAGTAAACAGGCTGGAGAACGTCACGCAACGCTTCAGAAGCTGCGGGTAACCGATACGCTCGTCGGCGAGGTCTACCACACCGGCAAGCCTTTGCTTCGCCAGCCTTCCCTTGAGGGAGGTCCGGTCAAAGTACAAACCGGGTTCCTGGTCCAATCAACCGTCAATGTACCATTACGGGTGAATGATTCGGTCGTGGGTGTCCTGGGGGTTTATAACCGGCTCGCTTCACGGACGTTTACCGAACATCATTTGACGCTGCTGATGGCGCTGGCCGATTGGGCGGGTGTTGCGCTCGAGCAAGCTTCACTTAAACGCACCATCCGCACCCAGCCGTTGAAACGTGAAGTATCTCCGCCGACCAACCCCGCCGTCGCCGTCACACCGAACCTCATGGCAGGGGTCAAGCGCGTGACAGCCCTGCTTGACCATATGCGCGATGATCTTAACCCAGCGCAACAAAAAACGATCGACGACGCCCTTGCTCAACTGAGGGCTTTCCAATCCGAGCCCGTTGTGCAGCTTGATCCGGAACAAGCCGAAAAGATGGTCGACCTGCCAAAATTGATCATCGAGACTGTCGAGACGATGCGTCCCGTGGCACGTCAAAAGGGCCTGCTCCTAAACGCCGAACAGAGCGATCCGATACCACTCTTCCAGGGCGACAAGGAAAAAGTGCGCCAGGTCCTAGAATCGCTTGTGGCAGCAGCCGTCCGACGCACCGGGCGGGGGCGCGTGATCCTGGAAACTCATCGCTTTGAAATTCTTCGTTCGCAGAGCGATGAATTTCCACTGACCGTGAATGTTGATATGCACGATGGCGCGTGGGCTGCAGTGCGCGTTTCTGATTCAAGCTCGGGGCTCTCTCCGGATACTGTGCAGGCCATCACGGCTTCTGACACGAACCCGCTTTCGGGACCCATGGGCCCTGGCCTTTCGATGGGCGAGATACGCATGATCGTCGAAAGCATGCGCGGCGTGATGTGGTACGAACACACTCCTGCCAGCACCTCGATCACATTCGCGCTCCCCATCTAGATCTGAGGATACATGGCGAACCGTTCGATCCCGCTTGAAATCTACTCGACTGGCCACCGCATCCTGGGACGGGTAAATCCCGGAGCCAGCGGTCTCTTTAGTTTCCTAAACATCACCACTGCCTCCTATATCGAGTTGGAAGGCGCGATGCTCATGCGCTTGCATCAACCGGGAAAACTAGTCGCCCGCTACCCAACCTTTTACGTCGTGAAAAACGAGATCGCAGCCGCCCTGCTCAGCAGTCGCTCTCAACTAGGCCCAACGAGCTTTGCTCGCGGAGGTTACTCGACGACCGTCCCGCACTGGGTGCGAGTCATAATGGGTGGCTACGAAGTGCGGGGGTTGGTCGAAGCTCCGGGCAAATTCAGCTTCGGGGGGTTGATGTTTGAAGGCGAGAGCCTCTTTATACCCATCTTCAATGCAAGCTTGCAGGCGATCCTCTTTCCAAATGTCCACGCCGAAGCTCCGGCGATGCTCTTTAACCGCCGTATGGTTGACGGCATGGCGCTGCTGTCAAAGGATGAGATACCGGCCGGTTCCGATACTGAGTCGGCCGGGTAGTGCGCGTCAACACCAAGGGGGAGTGAAACCGTAGTCACCCCCGTTTGCTTTAGCCGTCAAATTCGCTAATTCGCATCTGAGAGACCAGGGGGATCCGGATGCTGTTCTATTCAATTTGTGCTGCCTGGGTCATTGGCATCCTGCTGGCACGCGCCCTGCCGCTGGATGAGCTGGCATGGCTAGCGTTGGTCGGCCTCGCCGCGCTCGCACTGATCCTCTTCCGGAAAAATCAATCCTACCGAGTGATCTTTGGAACTCTGCTGGTCATGCTTGTCGGCGCGGTGCGGCTGCAACTTCAGCTGCCTGCAGCCGATGCCTCACAAGTCTCATTCTTTAACGATCTGCGGGGTGAGGTCCGCCTGACGGGTGTGATCGTCAACGACTCCGAGTTGCGCGAGACCTATACCAGGTTAATCATTCGGGTCGAACGAATTCGAATCCCACAGCTGGAGACCGCTGCACCGGTCGATGGAACTGTGCTCGTGTACGCCAGCCGGCTGCAGGAGTGGTCGTACGGCGATTGGGTGCGGATCAATGGGGAATTGGGTACACCGCCGACCGAAATCGATTTTGATTTCGCACGTGTGCTCGCCAATCAGGGCATTTACAGCTGGATGCCAACTGCAACTGTTGACCTGCTGGAACACGGTCATGGAAACCCAGTTCTGGCAGCGATTTACCGGCTGCGGGCTCATTTCCTGCGGGGCATCCTGCGCACGTACCCCGATCCCGAAGCTCAACTCATGGCCTGTATCCTGCTCGGTGTCGAAAGCGGGATCTCACGCTCCACCCGCGACGCATTTAACCGGACTGGAACGACTCACATCATTGCCATTTCAGGGTTCAATCTGACTCTGCTGGCGCAAGCCAGCATGAAGCTTAGCGGTCGCTGGCTCGGTCGCCGGCGCGGGGCGATTGCAGCAATCGCACTGATCCTCGCGTATTCCGTCATGGTGGGTGCCGACCCACCGGTGGTGCGGGCAGCAGTCATGGCTTCTCTCGGCTTGATCGCAGGCTATCTGGGCCGCGTGAGCCAGGCTCTACAATCGCTTGGGCTGGCGGCTATCGTGATGACGTTCATCAACCCGCTGACGATCTACGAGGTCGGATTTCAACTCTCGTTTGCTGCCACAATCGGCCTGATCCTGTATGCCGATCCTCTGCTGCAAGGTGCGCGGCGGGTGTTCGACCATCTGGTTGGCTCTGAGGCTTCGGAGCGCCTAAGCCCGTTCGTCGCCGAATTTGCCCTTTTCACACTCGCTGCCCAGCTGACAACGCTTCCAATTACCGCAGTCGCTTTCCACCGCCTATCGCTGGTCTCGATCCTGGCCAATATCTTCGTCCTGCCTCTGCAGCCCGCTTTGATGTTATCCGGTGGTCTGGCGATGATGCTCACGGCGATCTCTCTGCCTCTGGGGCAGGTTGCAGCCTGGATTGCGTGGCCATTCCCTTCGGCCACCATTGGGTTGGTCCAAGCCTTCGCGAGCCTGCCGGCAGGCTCGCTGCGGCTCAAGCCGTTGTCTTTTCTCTTCCCGCTGACCTACTACCTTGGCTTATTCGGAATCACGTTCTGCCTGAAATGGTTCCACGGCCGGAAGGCGGACTGGATGCAGAATGTGCTCCAGAGCCTGCAGCGCCGGCTATCCGCGCTGCCCGTGTTGACTTTACTCTTCATCGCTGCCCTTCTCTCCTGGCATGCTTTCCTTCGCCGACCCGACGGCCGTCTTCATCTGACCGTTTTTGATGTTGGTAGCGGGGAGGCAGTCCTGATTCGTGCTCCCGGGGGAGGGTCGCTGCTGATCAACGGTGGATCCAGCTCGCTGCGGTCGAGCGAACAGATGAGCCCTCACTTTTCGCTTTTCGATCACCACCTGGACTGGCTTCTTCTGGCTGGAGACGGGTACAACCAATTGGCAGGCCTGATTGGGTTACAGGACCGAAACCCGGCAACACAGGTCCTGCTTCCGAGTGCTGCAAGCGGAAGCACGGTGGAGCGCGTCCTGGAGGAGTTGAACCGAGCTGGTATACCGATCATAACTGCCAGGGCAGGGATGGGCTTCGACCTCGGCGATGGGGCAAGCTTAAAGATCATTGAAGCCAGCGATACCGGGCTCGCATTCTCGCTGGAATATGGATCGTTCCGAAGCATGCTGCTTCCCGGTTCCGATCCAGAACTTATCGAAGCGCTCACCGAAGCCAACCGCTTTGATGACTGGGCCGCGATCCTGCTTCCGGCCTGTGGAGATCCGCGTGTCCTTCCGCCTGAGCTGCTCACCCGCACATCAGGCTTGCTACTGATGTCCTGCGGAGCTGGTGAAGGTGCTGGCTTAATCCCCACCACCGGACAGGACATCCTCAGAACGGATCTGAACGGCGACATCGAGTTGATCAGCGATGGCCATCGACTTAGCGTGACTGTCGAACGTCAGCCATAACCCGAACATCCACCTCGATTGTTTCATCTACAATATACTTGGGAAGCCGGATCGTTCCAGCAAACGTCGGAAGGGTGAAATGGAATCAAACAGCGTACCAACACGGGATCAAGTCGATCCACGTTTCAAGTGGAACCGTGAGAGCCTGTTCGAAAGCCCTCAAGCCTGGGAGCAGGCCTTTGAGAATGTTCTGTCCGAAGTCGAATCGTTTTCGACGACATATGAAGGATTCAACGCAAACGCAGCTGCGCTCACACAGGCGCTGGAGGGCAGCTACGCTCTCATGAATCGCGTCGAGCACATTTTGCTGTACGCATCGCTGGAGTACAGCGTCGATAGTACCGACGACGCAGCAGCCGGACGCTCCAGCAGGGCTCGCAGTCTACTGGCACAGACGCGTGCCGCGACCTCATTCCTTGAGCCGGGCATCCTGCAAATCGGAATCCAACAGATAAATACCTGGATGGATGAAAATCCGGAGCTCGCGATCTACCAGCATTACTTCGATGACTTGTTCCGAAAAGCTGGACATTACCGATCAGCGGAAATTGAAAACCTGATGGGGCTTCTCGATGATCCTTTCGCTGGTACCAGCAGCACAATGCGTGCTCTGACCGACAGCGATATGCAGTTCGGTGACGCGCATGCCAGCGATGGCAACCTGCTACAGATCACTCAAGGGACATTCAGTGGCATGCTCACCCGCCGAGACCGCACGCTACGGCAGGATGCCTGGCAGCGCTATTTCGATCGCTATCTAGAGCACCGGCACACGCTGACAAGCAACCTCGAGACCTCCACCAAGCAGGCAGTCTTCGCTGCAAGGATCCGGCGCCACACCTCGACCCTGG
The DNA here is from genome assembly GCA_034430595.1 of Anaerolineales bacterium. GTDB lineage: Bacteria > Chloroflexota > Anaerolineae > Anaerolineales > E44-bin32 > E44-bin32. Next base: position 32,558 of record DAOUEL010000020.1, read on the forward strand.
AGTCGGCTCTCTTTCCATATGCGATTCCAACGAGTGTTTTTCACAACCTGCTTGAGACCACCCAGCGCAAGCTTCCTGTGTGGCATCGCTATTTTGAGCTTCGTAAACACCTGCTGGGGGTCGATTCGCTGGAGCTTTACGATACCTGGGCCCCACTCACGGAATCTCCACCAGTCGTATCCTTCGAGCAGGCGGTCGAATGGATCTGTCAGGGTCTGGCCCCGTTGGGGAAAGAATACGTTGAAACAGTGCGGCGCGGAGCGCTGGAGGAGCGCTGGATCGATGTTCTCCCGAATCAGGGGAAACGTCAGGGTGCGTTTTCATGGGGATCTCCCGGCACACACCCGTTTATCGTGATGAGCTACGACAATACCCTCTTCCGGTTGAGCACCCTGGCGCATGAGCTCGGACATTCGATGCACAGCTACCTATGCTGGGGTGAGCAGCCGCTGGTGTACTGCGATTATTCGCTTTTCGTGGCGGAGGTCGCCTCGAATATGCACCAGGCTCTCGTTCGAGCCTACCTGCTCGAAACGCAGACCGACCCGTCCTTCCAGATTGCGCTAATTGAGGAGGCCCTGGCCAACTTCCATCGCTACCTGCTGCAGATGCCCACGCTGGCTCGCTTCGAGCTTGCCATGCACCAGGAGATCGAGGCCGGACGAGGTCTCACGCCCGATACCATGATCGAGCGCATGGCCGACATGTTGGCCGAAGCTTATGGCAGCGCGATGAACATCGACCGACGGCGAGCCGGGATGACCTGGGCAACCTTTGGGCACCTGTACGTGCATTTCTATGTCTTTCAATACGCAACTGGGATCGCTGCTGCTCAGGCTCTGGCGAGGCGAGTCGTTTCCGGTGAGCCAGGGGCGTGTGAGAATTACCTGAAATTCCTGCGGGCGGGCGGGTCGCTTTACCCGCTGGATGCACTGGACCTGGCAGGAATTGATTTGCGCTCGCCAGAGCCGATTGAACAGGCTTTCCAGGTGCTGGAGGAAATGATCGACCGCCTTGAGCGGTTAACGGCTGGATCGAGGGATCATCCCGCCTGAAAGATATCGATCGGGCGTGTTCAACGACCGAGCAGTACGCTGACGATGAGAATGCCGTTGTAGATGCTGTGTGAATGCGAGTTGATGCGCCAACCCTCCGCGCTGTACGCTTCCATGCGCTGAAGCAGCTGCCCCTCGAGTTCTTGAAATGCCTCCCGTACTTCAGGCACCTGCTCGCTCATCGTTTCCACCACACCCTGCATTTTCAGGCGGCGTGTCACGATGAATGTCCTGTACTCTGAGATTGAATCCTGCATCGAGAACCCTCCAAAGCATGATCCCAGCGCGATGATTTGTACCCTCGCTGCCTTCGAGAGCCGTGTAGGCCAGCCAGCTGAATGAGCCTGGCTAGCCTACACGTGCAGCGAGGCGAATGAATAGCTGCAAGACCCATGCCCGCCTCGCCGTGAGCCATACCGAATCTGGATCTTGGACAACGCGCAGGGAGCGGGCTGTGCGCCCGCTCCCTGCTCCACTTTGAACCCAGCGATGTCTTGGACATCGTCTGTGGATCACATAACTTCAGCCAGAACCCTCTCCGATCAACCGTTCGGGTGCTTCAATGTGTGTACTAAGCCCCTTCCGCAAATTTGTGAGACTACGTCCAATCCGCGCATCGAAATTGCCGTTTGCTCACCACGCTGAAGTGCATGAAATGTCGGGCGGTCGAACTCTGCTGGACAACGAGCATCGCGCAGCAATTCGGCCAGCCGCCTACGGTTCTCATCGCTTAGAAGAAATTCTGCCATCCTGGCACCCTCACAGCCCACTGGGGGAGAATGCATCTTTCGTTGCAAGCTCTGTGCCGTCAGCGGCTTGACCCGCTCCGCTCACCCGCTACAATTCAACCACCTGCCATCGCTCAGGCAGTCGGTGGGGAATATCGTCCATGATGGGCGTTCAAGAGTTGGGCTGCATCCGGACCCGATATTTAGTGTTCTCATTTTCAACCCTGTGAATTACTTCGTTCATCTCGACCAAAGGGAATTCATGCTATGAAACGAAAACTGCGCGGTATGAAGCGGCAGGCGATCGCCCTCGATTTCAACCTCTACCGGACCGAGGTCCCCATTCGAGGGGTATCTGATTCGTACTTGAGCGTGGTGGACATCTGGCCGGAAGGTGTCGAGCGGACGATGGTTTTTGTTCACGGCTACGCAGGTGTGGCCGAGACCTGGGAATACCAGATTAACCATTTCATGCAGTTTGCTCGGGTTATCGCGCCCGATCTGCGCGGTCACGGCCAGAGCGACGCGCCCTTCACCCAGTACACGATGGACGAACTGGTCGAGGACCTCGAGACGATCAGCACCGAGCTCGAGCTTCCCGAAAAGTTTTCGCTCATCGGACATTCCTTTGGCGGCTCGATCTGCGTCGAATACGCCGCGCGGCACCCGGAGCGGCTCGATCACCTTGTACTGCTCACAACGGCTGGCGAATATCCCCTGCCGCGTGCCGCCCAGCTTCTATCACGTGTACCGACGGCTGCTTTGCGGCCGTTATGGCGTTTCCGGCCGCGCTGGAACGCCGAAGTCCACGTCATGAAACGCATGATGCTCAATAACCTGCGTAAGTGGCGTGGCTGGGAGACGATGGCCCGGATAGAAACCCCCACGCTCATCATCACCGGCGAGCGCGATCGTTACTTCCCAAAGTCTGTCTATCAACGTGTAATCGACACAATCCCGGGCGCTGAAGTCATTGATATCGGTGCCTCAAAGCATAAAGTTCAACTCGAGCGCCACGAAGCCGTCAACCGGGCGATTGAACGTTTCGTACTTGGAGGCGATAACGGCCGCCGCAACAGCTGGCGCGACTCTTCCCTCACGCCCTCCGCGCAACCAGAGCGACCCTGGCTGCGGAGCTATGGGAAGTACACCCCCTACACGATTCCGATCCCTCGCCATCCGCTGCACCGCTTTCTCGAAATTTCAGCCGATTGGCTGCCCAAACGAACGGCAACCGTCTTCTATGGCTCGAAGCTCACCTACCAGCAGCTCGACCGACAGGCAAACCAATTCGCACACGCACTGCACGGCCTGGGCGTCGCACCGGGCGATCGAGTGATGCTCGTGCTTCCAAACATGCCACAGCTGATCGTAGCCTATTACGCCACGCTCAAGATTGGCGGAGTAGTGGTTATGCCAAACCCGGATGCCTCGGCGGAGAGCATTCTCGAGCAGGTCCATTCAACCAGTGCGCGCGTCCTGCTGACGCTTAGCGAGTTTGATGAACTGGCCGGACGGGTCACTGAACAAACCTCGGCCCGGGTTGTACTGACCTCGCTGCGCCGTGCGGTGTCGGCTCGCACACACCGCCAGCTGCTGGCACGCTGGAAAGCAGCTGACCTGGAACCTTCCGAGGATCTGGCCGGCGACCCACATGGACTTCAGATGGACCGCCTCATGATGGACGCATCGTGGGAATCACCCGGGATCGAGGTCAAATCCGAGGACCAGGCTGCCATTCTTTTCACCAGCGGCACGACCGATGAGCCGAAGGGTGTTTGCCTGTCGCACTGGAATCTTGTCGCCAACGCATTGCAGACACGACACTGGATTCCCGATCTCCACATGGGCGAGGAGACCTTCCTAGCGGTGATCCCTCTCACACACAGCTACGGCATGACCAGCGCCATGAATATCCCGATCGCCATGGCCGGTACGATCGTACTGCTCTCGGTGTTCGAACTGGATCAAGTACTCGATCAGATCAAGACTTACAAACCGACGATCTTCCCCGGGGTCCCTACGATTTACACCGCCTTGAACCAGGCGCCGAAAGTGCGGGAATACGGACTTGAGTCGATTAAAGCCTGTATCAGTGGCGCCGCCCCGCTCCCAATCGAGGTCCAGGAAAAATTCGAAAAACTGACACATGGCAGATTGGTGGAGGGTTATGGCCTGACGGAAGCCTCGCCGGTAACGCACGCCTATCCCTTTGACAGCCCCAGTAAACCCGGTTCGATGGGGATACCAATCCCGAACACGGACGCACGAATCGTGGACCTGGTAACCGATGAGAACCTGCCGCCGGGCCAGATCGGTGAGCTGATCGTTCGTGGCCCACAGGTGATGCAGGGATACTGGCGGGGAGCAGAACTGGATCCGGGCGAATCCTCGCTCAAGGATGGATGGCTGTACACAGGCGATGTGGCCGTTATGGACACGGAAGGTTTCTTCACAATAATCAGTCGCAAGCGCGACACGATCATGGCTGGCAGTTACAGCGTATACCCGCGTGACGTGGAAGAGGTCCTTTACGAAAACAGCAAGGTGCTGGAGGTGGCCGTCGTCGGAGTCCAGGCCGAGGATGGCGGTGAGCATGTGAAAGCATTCGTTGTCCCCCGCCCGGGTACTGATCTTTCCAAAGAGGAGCTGCTCGAGCTCTGCCGCAAACGGCTTGAGCCTTACGCGGTGCCCTGGGAAATTGAATTCCGAGGCGAGCTGCCCAAATCATTTGTGGGCAAGGTGCTGCGGCGAATGCTGGTCGAAAAATCGGAATAGAGACTGGAGCCTGGTTGCTGCAAGCGATGGACCGATTCACCTGTTTCACTTGCGCCCCGGCCGAATTACAATGGTAAGGTCCTGATGCTGCGCAGATGGCTGGCAGGATCACTGCTTGGCTTGTTTCTCGTGTTCTCTGGTGCGATATTGATGCTTCAACCACGCTGGGTCTTGAAACAATTAAACGGGGCTTCCGATAAGGTGCTCTATTCCGTGGAAACAGAGCTGCCGTTGGTGGCACTTACCATCGATGATGGCCCCGACCCTGCGACAACCCCCCGCATCCTGGATACTCTCGGCCAATATCACGCAAACGCGACCTTTTTCATCCTGGCTGAACACGTGGCGGGCAACGAATCGCTGCTGGAACGGATGATCGCTGAAGGTCATGAAATCGGAAATCATATGATCACCGACCAGCCGAGCATCCGCCTCTCGGAGTCGGATTTCGAACAGCGGCTGCTCACTGCCCGGCAGACTTTAACTCCCTATGCTGAACCCTACTGGTTCAGGCCTGGCTCGGGGTGGTACAGCCGCAACATGCTTGCCATCCTTTCCCGCTATGGATACCACACTGTCCTGGGTTCGATCTATCCCTGGGACGCCCACCTCCCCTCCTCCCGATTCGCTTCCAGCTATATTCTCCGCCGAGTGTATCCTGGGGGAGTGATTATCCTGCACGACGTGCAGGAGCGAGGGATCCGGACTATTAATACCCTTGAAACGATCCTGCCTGAACTGCAGGCGCGCGGCTACCACATCGTCACGCTGACGGAATTGACCCAGGCGGCAGCGGAAAGCTTAAAATAACCGCAAATCCAAGACATACGGTTCAACTCGCAAAAGGAGAACCGACATGACCAACCCTGCGTACCGCCAGCTTGCCCACCGCCTGAACGAACTGCCGGAGGGCTTCCCGCCGACGGATGACGGCGCTGAACTGCTGCTCCTGGAAACTATATTTACGCCACAGGAAGCCGGGTTGGCGGCCGAGCTTCGCATGCAGCTTGAATCCCCCGAGATGATCGCCGTCCGGGTCGACCTGCCCGCCGATGATGTCCGCGACCTGCTGCGCGGGATGGCGAAACGAGGTTTGATCGAAGCTGGTCGGCTTGAAAACGGTCTTGGCTTTGGGTTGATGCCCTTCGTTGTCGGGATCTATGAGATGCAAGCCGGGCGGATCGATCGGGTACTGGCTGAACGATTCGAGGCATATTACAAGCAGGCTTTCGTCAATGCAGTGCGCATTGAACCCTCCTTCCACCGTGTCCTCCCTGTCCAGGAAACGATCGGGGTCGAGATGGAAGTCCGGCCCTACGAGAGCGCGGCCGATTTGATCGACCAGGCACAGGCCTGGGGAGTCGTCGACTGCATCTGCCGCAAGCAGAAACAACTCATCGGTGAGGGCTGCGATCACCCGCTGGACGTTTGTATGGTCCTCAGCCCGACCAAAGACGCATTCGATGGCAGCTCCTCGATCCGCAGCCTGGATCGTGAGGGGGCGTTGGCGACGCTGCAGCGAGCGGCCGAGGCCGGGCTGGTTCACACCGTTAGCAACAAGCAGGAAGGCCATTGGTACATCTGCAACTGCTGCACATGTTCTTGCGGGATTCTGCGCGGCTTGCAGGAGTTTGGCCTGGCGAACGTCGTCGCCCGCTCACCGTTCGTGAATACGATTGAAGAGGCGCTCTGCGTTGGATGCGAGCTCTGCGTGGAGTGGTGCCAATTCGATGCGCTCACTCACGATGACATCGCAGCCGTCGACGCTGAACGCTGCGTCGGCTGCGGCGTGTGCATCGTGCACTGTCCCGAAGGAGCGATGGAACTCGTCCGTCGTCCGGCGGGAGACTACTCAACCCCGCCGCTGACGATCGATGAGTGGCGCGCAACCCGTGCCCACGAACGCGGCATCGATCTCGGACAGGTGCTGTGACGCTCGATGCCTGGTAACAACACCAGACTTCAGATTCCCGGCCGCGGCCGACCATACTTAATGGCGCACCGAGGCAATCGGGCTCTTCTGCCCGAAAATACGCGCTCGGCCTTTCAGCGAGCTCTTGAGGATGGAGCAGATATCCTCGAGACCGACCTGCATCTCACGCACGACAGTGTATTTGTTTGCATTCACGACGGCACGGTTGACCGGACGACGGACGGAACCGGCAAAGTCGCCTCCTTCACCCTCGACGAGCTGCGCAGGCTGAATGCAGCTGCCTCGCACCCCGAGCTGCCGCCCGAACCCATTCCCACCCTGCAAGAACTCGCTGATTGGTTGCCAGCCGAGCTCGGTCTGGCGCTGGAATTAAAATCCGATCGCTTCCTGGAAGAACGCGTGGTTGAAAACCTGATCAGCCTTCTTCATTCGGCGGGGATTCACGACCGGACGGTGATCCTGTCCTTCAGCCAGGAGCGCCTTGGCGCCGTCCAGGCGCAAGATCCAGAGCTTCCCATCGGCTGGATCACCTTGAGCAGAATCTGGCCCCTGGCCGACGTAGCGCTGCTTGGCCCTTTTTGGCCACTCTTGTTCCTCAACCCATTCTATGTCTCGCTTGCCCATCGCCGGGGCCAATTGGTAGCCCCGCTTGACCCGGCGCCAGAGCCCCGGCTGAGGTATTATCAGCTGCTTGGATGTGACGCCATCTTGAGCGACCATCCACATCTGACAGCACCTGCGCTTGAGCGTTTGCGATCGAATTGGCGTTGATCACAACCTGGTGTCGAAGGTCACTGTACTGTATGCATGTCCACTTCCATCTCAAACCATCTTCCCTTTTACAGCTGCAGCCTGGAGCAGAGTATGGCGGTCGATAGTTTTAAGTATCTCCCCCGCATCATCGCAGCTTTTTACCAGTCGATCGAGGTTGCACCCCACAAATCCATCCCATGGACACCGCTCCCCGGACCTGTCGAAGACTGCGTCTTCGGGCTGGTGACCTCGGCCGGGCTATACGATAAGCAGCAAGACCCTCCTTTTGACACCGAGCGTGAGAAGAGCGAGCCGACCTGGGGGGACCCAACCTACCGGACGCTGCCGCCGGCAAACCGCCTGACGGACATCGGCGTCAGTCATCTCCACCTCAACACCAGCGACATCGAACGGGATGTAAACATCGTCTACCCGGTTGAACGCATGCAGGGACTAGTAAAGTCGGGAATCATCGGCGGTTTAGCGGAGGAGAACTACTCCTTCATGGGCTTTCAGGGCTTTCCACCCGACACCTCCTCCTGGGAGACAGAATACGGGCCGGCAATCGCCAGGGCATTCCTGAACGCTGGAGTCCAGTGCGTGATTCTGACCCCGGCTTGACCGGACTGCGCGATCAACGTGCCCGTGCTGGCACGTACGCTCGAAGAAGCTGGTTTGAGCACGGTTTTAATCACGATGATGCCGTATTGGGCGGAGAAAGTTGGCGTCCCACGCACACTGGGGGTTGAGTTTCCATTTGGACACCCGCTCGGCGCTGCTGGCGATGCCTCCCAGCAGCTGCGCGTTCTTTCACAGGCGCTCGATTTGCTGAGCCACGCCGAGCGCCCGGGTACAATCTGGTACAGCGAAGAAACCTGGCCAGAACCTGTTGAGGGAGCGATCCAGGCCTGGCAGCCGCTTGAGCCATCTCCCATCATTGCAGAACTGAAACCAAAATTCCGCGAGCTGCTGCGCGCTCGCCGTCGTAAAGCAACTTAAGCTCGAGCGGCCAGTACCCTGACCTGCAGCTTAAGCCAACCAGAAACCGGAGTTCAACCATGCGACCGTTTGAAATCACCCTGCTTGCGATTCTAGGACTGGAAAGTCTGCGCCTGATCTGGGGCGCGCAGCTCCGACTGAAGGGCATTCCTGTTCTCCCGGCACTGGCGATTGCCGCCAGCATTCTTCAAATCATCGCTGAGGGTTATCGCTGGCAGATGCTGCCTGCCTATTTGCTGGCGATCGTCTTTTTCCTCACTGGCAGTCTTATCCCTCATTCCCCGAACCGACGGAAGCGGCGCTGGATACTCGTCGCATTGGCCATCGTGGCACTGGTCCTTGCAGCTGGCCTGCCGGTACTTCTGCCCGTCCCACAGCTCGATAACCCCGGCGGCCCGTTCGCCGTTGGCACCACCACCCTCTACCTGGACGATGAAAGCCGTTTGGATCCCTACGCACCAGAGCCCGGCCAGCCGCGCGAATTGATGCTGCAGATCTGGTATCCGGCTTCTGCCGGGACCGGGGAGGGGAAAGCCCCCTGGATGGAGTCGGCGGATATCGTCGCTCCGGCAATCGCCCGTTGGCTCGGGCTGCCGTCTTTCTTTCTTAACCATCTCACCCTGGCCGTATCCCCGGCAGTGCTCGAAGCTTCGCTCCCGACCGGCACGGATCGCTATCCGGTCGTGCTCTTCTCTCACGGATACGGCGGATTCCGGGCGCAAAACAGCAACCAGGCGATCGAGCTTGCCAGCCATGGTTTTATCGTCGCCGCTGTGGAGCACACCTACGGTGCGGTTGTCACGGTATTTCCTGATGGGCGGGTCGCATACCACAACCCGGATACGCTTCCGGATAGCCTGGGCGAAGCGGAAAGCCTGCAGGCAACCCGCCAGCTCGGCAACCAGTGGGCGGAGGATTTGAGTTTCACGCTCGATACACTCGAGGAGCTTGACCAGGGTATGAATGGCAACCGCTTCACCGGCCGCCTGGATCTCGGACATGTCGCCGCCATGGGCCACTCGACGGGTGGAGGTGCGGCGATCGAGTTCTGCCGGCGCGATTCTCGCTGCCAGGCCGTCCTGGGAATGGATCCCTACATGAAGCCGGTCTCTGAAATCACGCTGGATGGTGGCATGTCAAAGCCCGGACTCTACCTTTTCAGCGAAAGCTGGACGACCAGCAGCAACCTCGAGCTCTTTGATCGCTTCTTCGCCCATTCTCAGGGTGAAACGTGGAGAGGAAGAATCGCCGGCACCGCCCATTACGACTTTAGCGACCTTCCACTTCTCAGCCCGCTTGCGCCAGCGATCGGGCTGAAAGGCCCGATTTCCGGTCCGCGTGTCGTTCAGATCATCAACACTGTCAGCCTGACTTTCTTTGACCACGTACTGCGAAGTCAATTGTCCGGGTTCCTGGCAAGCGGGGTGAGCCCGTTCCCGGAACTGGAGCTCAAAGGCGGGACGCGCTGAGTTGATGTTCAGTCAGGCACATTGGAGCACGTCCTGGATCTGTTATTAATCGTCAGTAAGGATGTAATTTTCTGTTCCATTTCCGTCGAGGTATCATCTGCTGATATCCCTGCCACACGCCTAGCGATCAGGATCCGGTCATGAGCCGAAATAGAGACATCAAGAAAACTTTGAAGAATTTCGCGGCAGTCGTCTTCGTCGCGGCCGCCGCGCTCCTACTTCCAGCATGCCAGCCTCCATCGTTGACAGCGACCCCGACTCTGTCCGCCATGCAGCCGACAGGTTTGATCAGCGAGGTGCTGGCTGGCAAAGCGGGCGATAACCTGTACGAGTTCATCGAACTCTACAATCCCGGCAGTGAGCGGCAGGATGTCAGGGGTTGGGTGCTTGAATACCAGCTCGCCCCTGATGAAGAGCGCACGCCACTCTATTTCTGGGACCAGCCGGCTTCGATTCCACCACATGGCCATCTGCTGCTTGTCCATTCAGGACTCGAATTGGGCATTAGAGCGGACGGGTATTTCGATCAAGCTTTGAACCTCTCGCGCGGCGGCTTGCGGCTGGTCGACGACCAGGGACAGGTGCGTGACTCGCTTGGCTGGGGAGATGCCCCGCCAGAATTTATCGAGGGGCAGGCGGCCCCCGCGATTCAGAACGGAATGTCCCTCGAACGCCAGCCAGGCGGCCCAGCCGGCAACAACGTCGATCGGGACGATAATCGCACCGATTTCGACCTCCAACCCCAGCCAATACCCCAGAACAGCGCCAGCCCCAGCACACCAACTTCCGAGCTCCCGTACCGGCTCGAACTGGCTGCACCCGAATCGATTGCCCCAGGCGATGACTTTACGATTGAAATCACGCTCACCAACAACGATTCTGCCTCGATCTCAGGCTTGTCAGTTCAACTTCCAATTCCGGAAGGACTCGAAATTCGAGATCGCCCTGCCGGTATATCCATCGAAAATAGGCTTGCCTCCTGGAACACCAGCGAGCTGCAAGCCGGAGCCAGTCAGAGCTGGACATTTGGTGCAGCTGCACCCTGGACCTACCTCACCTTTTCCCTGCGGGACGTCTTTGCTACCGACAGCCAGGGAGGCTACTCCTATGCTGAGCCGGCGTGGATTCAGGTTGAGGAAGGCATCATACCGATAAGCGTCGCTCGCGATCTCATCGATTCCCAGGTGATGGTGGAAGGCATCGCAACGATGTACACCGGGGGCTATTTCGCAGGATCGGGAAACGTCAAGTTCTACATGCAGGACGAGAGCGCGGGTGTGCAAGTCTGGGTGCCCTCGGGCGAGGGCAGCTTGCAAGTGGAAGTCGGCGACAGGGTACGTGTAACCGGTCAGATGCAGTTATACCGCGGCGCGCGTGAACTGGTGGCGTCGACTGAAACGGTCGTGCTTCTCGAGAAAGACCCCGGGCCAGAGGGGCTCGCGATCACGATTCAGCAAGCCAGCCAGGATACGGAGTCACTGCCAGGCCAGCTGGTTGAGTTGGAGGGGACGGCTACGCGGATCGAAGAGTTTTCATACAGCTATGATGTGGATCTGAGCGATCCTTCCGGAAACTTGATTACGCTCTATGTCGACAAATTAACCGGCATCAACGTCGAACCGCTTGAAATCGGACGCGAATACCAGGCGACCGGTATTCTCGAGGTAACCGATACCGACAATCAGCTCTACCCGCGCTTCAGCGGTGACCTGGTCGAAGTGTTCCCGGAAGAGGTCATCCTGACCGCCGATGCCCCGCTCACAGTTCAACCGGGCGAAATCTTGACACTCACGCTTTCAGCCGCCAATTATACGAAGCTCGAGCAAAGCGGTCTCGAACTGCACCTGCCCTGGCCGCAGCCCGGGCTGACTCTGATCGAGACCCTGGATGGCGGGACTCTTGGTGGTGGCGTCCTGCGTTGGGAGCTGCCGGCGCTTTCGCCGGGAGGAGGCCAGGCTTCCGTTCATCTGCGTGCCAGGGCGTTGGCTGGCGAGTACGCGAGTGTGAGCGGTTACAGCCTGCAGGATCCTGATTCAGTACACATCGCCGAGGGAAGCACGCTACGCGTCTTCCTTGGCCAGGAGATTCCAATCTGGGCACTGCAGGGTGAAGGCGAGAGCACACCTTACAAACTGAAGACCGTCACGACCTCCGGAATCGTCACCGGCGTGTTCCCGGGCTTGAATGGGTTCTGGCTGCAGGGCGATCCAGATGGGGACAGCCGTACCTCCGAAGGGCTGTTTGTTGTCTGTGGTGATTCAGCGCTCAATGTCCAGAGTGGCGACTGGATCGAGATCACAGGCGTAATGCGCGAAATCGCCTCCCAGACGCAGCTTGCCCCGGATGACTGCTCCCAGTACCGGCGTTTAGCATCCGGCATAAAGCTTCCCGAAGCCAAGCCGCTTGACCCGCCTTCCGAGCCGCAGACTGCCCATGATTATTACGAGGCTCTGGAAGGAATGTTGGTCGAGTTGGGTGAGCCGGCGGTCGTTGTCGGGCCAACCTCACGCTTTGGGGAGGTCTTCCTTGCGCTCGAGAAGCATCACCTGAATCGCTTCTACCGCGGCGACCCAACCGGATATTTGATCATCATCGACGATGGGTCCTCGGAAGCCTTCGAAGATCGCACGGGCATCCAGCTCGCGCTGGCGACAGGGGATCGTGTGCTCGCTGCAAGCGGCCCACTGGCCTACACTTTTGGGACCTACAAGATCGAGCCGATATCCAATCCGACGACCGAAGTCGGGCCGCCGCCTCCCATTCCTGAGCTCAGCTCAACCGGCACGAACGAGTTCCGAATCATGACCTGGAACGTCGAAAACCTATTCGACATTCTCGACCCCCACCCGAGCAGCCCACCGCGACCGCGCAAGGCCGAATACGATCGCGATCTGGAGAAGATCGCTCGAACGATTAAGGCGGCTGGCGGACCGACCATCGTCGCCCTGCAGGAGGTCGAGCACATCGGCATCCTGGAAGATCTGGCCGGTCTCGAAATTCTATCGGAATACAGCTACCAACCTTACTTGCTGGAGGGGACGGATAGCCGTGGGATCGATGTCGGCTACCTGGTGCGCGCCGATCAGGTGGAAGTTCTGGAGGTCGCCCAATTTCCAGCACCGGGGAGCTTGACCAGCCGGCCTCCGCTGATGGTGCACCTGCGCTTTCGCAACGGCGGCAGCGAACTAACCCTCTTCAACAACCACTTTCTCTCCATGTCTGGAGGCGAGGCAGCGACCGAACCACGCCGCACGGCCCAGGCGGCCTGGAATGCCGGCCTTGTTGAAGAAATCCTTGCTGATGATCCGCAGGCCTGGGTGGGCGTGATGGGCGACCTGAACTCCTACTACGAAAGCCCGCCGATTGAGACGTTGCGGGATGCGGGTTTACAGCACGTCTTTGACCTCCTGCCAGAGCAGGCACGCTACACCTATATCTACCTGGGCGTCTCCCAAACACTTGACCACATCATGGTCAGCAGCAGTCTGTGGGGTCAGCTCGAATCCGTAGAGATCCTGCACCTGGACGCAGACCAACCACTCCCCACGCCGGATGACACCACCCCACTGCACGCTTCCGATCACGACCCGGTGATTGCAACGTTCTCTCTCGAATAGAATCATGTAGGGGCACGAACTATCGTGCCCCTACATTCTCAGCTGAACCTAGAGGAATAAACGAGTTAAACGTCTCTCAATCGATCACGGGCATCGATCGCCTGGCCAAAGGCTGCTCCGAAAAAAGTCAGGATGACAGCCGCCCCGATGCCGGCTATGTTGACCCATTCGGTATGCACGAAATATGGCAGCACGATGACGATCAAGATGCCGATCAGCAATCCGAGCAATGTTCCGGTGATGACCTTCGGCAGGTCAGTGAAGATCCTTGAGAAACGGAAGGGTTCTCGGCTGGCCCTGCGTTTGCGGGCGACCTGGTGCTGGACTTTTTCCTGTTTCTGGCCCGGATCGCGCAGCGATATTTGTCGATCTCGCAGCCGGCGCAGTCGCTCAATTTCATCATCCCGGCTCATTACAGCCTCCGAGTTGCATATAAAGCGATTGACTTGATTGTAGCTGAGGATGCAACGCAGGCAAATCCCCTCTCAGGTTAATGGATCAAATCAGCCTGATCTTTGATCGCCCCGCGCTGTGAAAGAGGTTGATCCGTGGCCGGATCCCGGTCGAGCGGCGCCTCGACCTTTGCCAATTGCACGGCGCATATCTTGTAGTCAGGGATCTTGGCCCGCTCATCAACCCGATCGAGCGTGAGTATGTTTGCCGCTGCCTCCACGAAGTGAAACGGGATAAAAACCAATCCGCGCGGTGATCGTTCGGAGACGAGCGCCCGCAGCACGATCGCACCCCTGCGTGAGCTGACCTGCATCCAATCCCCTGAGTCGACCCCCAGCTGGTCAGCGTCAGCGGGATGGATCTCAACCGTCGCTTCAGGCCAGATATGATCAAGGGTTGAACGCCGGCTCATCGTGCCGCCGTGCCATTGATAGAGCACGCGGCCGGTGGAGAGGATAAATGGGTACTCATCATCGGGCAGTTCGCTCTGAGTGCCGTAATCCAGCCTCCAGAACTTACCCCGCCCGCGCGGGAAGTTTTCGCTGAAAAGGTAGGGCGTTCCAGGATGGTCCTCGCCTGGACAGGGCCAGTGGACACCCCCCTCCCGCTCGAGACGTTCGTAGGTAATACCGTAGAAATCGGGCGTGACCTGGCGCATCTCCTCCCACACCTCTCCCGGGCCGTGATAACTCCAGCCGGCAGTCTCGGACTGTCCGAGCTCTGCCTCCAGCCGCGGCGCAAGATCACAAAGGATTTGCCAGTCCGGCCGGCTATCGCCAATGGGCTCAAGAGCTTTACGCACACGCTGGACCCGCCGGTCGGAGTTCGTGAAGGTTCCATCTTTCTCGGCAAAGGAACAGGAAGGCAGAATCACATCCGCCATCTGTCCGGTGCTGTTGAGAAAGATATCCTGGCAGACGATAAATTCCAGCTCTTCAAGCGCATGCCGGGCGTGATTGAGATTCGGTTCGCTGGTGAGCGGGTCCTCGCCCATGATATAGAACGCACGAATCGAGCCATCGAAAGCCCCTTCGACCAGTTCGGTCACCGTGCGGCCAGGCTGTTGGCTCAACGTTCCCCGGCTCCAGGCGCCTGCAAATCGCTCGCTGATCCCCGGGTCGTCGACACGCTGGTAGGCTGTGAAGACGTTTGGCAGACCGCCGCTGTCGGAGCATCCCTGCACGTTGTTCTGGCCGCGCAGCGGGTTCAGCCCGGTCCCGGGCCGTCCGATCTGCCCGCACATCAAGGCCAGGTTGGTTATGGCCAGCGTGTTGTCGGTCCCGTGCGTGCTCTGGCTGATGCCCATGCCCCAGTAAACGGCGGCGCTCTCCGCTCCGGCGTAGAGCCGCGCCGCCCGGCGGATGTCGTCGGCCGGGACACCGGTGATCTCCTGCGCCCATTCGGGGGTGCAGCTCTCGAGCGATTCGCTGTACTCCGGGAAACCTTCCGTGCGGCTTTCGATGAAAGCCTGGTCGTACAGCTCCTCTTCCACAACAACATGCGCCATCGCCTGCCACAGCGCGACGTCCGTGCCCGGATTCTGGCGCAGCCAGAACGTAGCGAAATCGGTCATCTCGACCTTGCGCGGATCGATGACGATCAAGCGGGCTCCGTTCTGGCGCACAGCCCGTTTAAGGAAATTGCTGATTACAGGATGGGTTTCGGTTGTATTTGAACCGGTGACGATGAACGTGTCGAGATGTTCCATTTCGGCGATCGAATTGCTCATCGCGCTTGAGCCGATCGCCAGCTGCAACCCGGTGACGCTGCCAGCGTGGCACAGCCGGGCACAGTGGTCGATATTGTTCGTGCCCAGCACCGCCCGTACCAGTTTCTGCAGCAGGTAGTTCTCTTCGTTGGTCGCCTTGGCGCAGGCGAATGCGGCGATGCTGTCCCCACCGTACTTGCGAACGATATTCGCCAACTTCCCGGAAACGAGCTCCAATGCCTCTTCCCAATCAGCTTCGCGCCAGACTGGTGTGGCAGAACGCGGTTCGTTGGTATTGACTCGGATGAGCGGTCTCTGAAGGCGCGCAGGATGACGGATGAAATCCGTGCCGAAGCGGCCCTTGACACAGAGCATCCCGTAATTCGGGGCGGCCTCGAAGGGTGCGCTTACGCGCAGGATATTCTCGTCGTGGACGTGCAGGGTAACCTGGCAGCCTACCCCGCAGTAAGGGCATGTACTGCGGATTTCACGTTCAGAAGTAATCATGACAAGTCCGGATCGCTCCGATCGCAGGATGTGGGCAAAGTATATCCGCACGGGTGATATTAAGACAAGAAAGGTTAGATATCGATGGAGCGCGATCTTAAATCTGAACTGGAGCCGGTGAGGTAGACGGATTCCAGCTGCAGGTTGACCGTGTAAGAATCCTAGACAACCGGCAATACCGTAACCCACCCGTATTAGATACCGGCGGAGCCGGACCCGATTTCGACATCCTGCATTTGTTACACTGCTTGCATGGTTTTGGGTGTGAAGCACCGAATGAAACAGCATTGAAAGCTAACTGCGGGTGCTTAAACCCAGAGCTATCTCCCCATTACTCGGCCTTAGAAAGCCCGATTTGGACCTCAAGTCGCACCGGCCATGTCTCGCAATGCTGTCGGAAACCTCGTTATCCGTTTACAATAAACTCCGCTTCATGAGTGTCGAAAGTGATACTTGCGGTGTTATATTCAACGAGAATTTACGCGAAACAGTAATGCGCCGGTGAATGGTTCGCAGCGCGATATTCATCGAGAGAGAAGAATCCTTGACGAAACGCAAATCGATGCTCAAAATCCTGGAGGAAACCAGCCGAACTTTCTATCTACCGATCGTACGGCTGCCCCAAGGGCTTCAGGAAGCCGTTGCCTCTGCCTATCTTTGCATGCGGGCAATCGATGAGATCGAGGATCATCCCACTCTTGATCCACAGCAAAAATCGAAAATCCTGCAGTCCGTGAGCTTTTCCCTTCAGGGTCAGCATTCCGTAGATAACTTCAAGCTCGAAGAGTTGAAGGATGTTTTCCGGGATCTGTCCGTGCTGCCAGAAGTTACTTTGCGGCTTGGCGAGTGGGCCATCCTGGCGCCCAGCGCAATCGCTCCTAGGATCTGGGATGCTACCGCTGCAATGGCTGAACGGATGGCGATGTGGGCCCAGCGCGGTTGGTCTGTGGTAACCCAATCCGATCTTGATCGCTACACGTTCAGCGTCGCCGGAGCCATCGGGCTTTTACTCTGTGATTTGTGGGGTTGGTTTGAGGGCTTGCAGCCAGAGCGCAGCCATGCCATCTCTTTCGGCCGTGGACTGCAGGCTGTTAATATCCTGCGGAACCGTAAGGATGACCTCAAGCGAGGCGTGGACTTTTACCCTGAAGGATGGGGAGATGTGGACATGGAAAACTACGCTCGGGACCATCTTTCCTCTTCGGAGAATTACAGCAGCAGCTTTCCAGCGTTATATAAAAGCTTTATCGCCATTCCGCATGCTCTGGCGATCGCAACGCTCGATGCCCGCAGTGTTGGTAAGCAAAAACTTTCCCGGACCGATGTCCTGCAGATCGTCAGTCAACTCGATCGCGCCTGATTTGAGGGTTCTTCCTCTTTCGTAACGTATCTAATCTTTCAAACAGCCAGGGCCATCCCTTTCATGCGAATAACCTAACCTGCACGATTTCGGGTTTCGGCCGAACAGAATGCATCCCTGGTGTCATCAGGGTCGATCACTCCTGGGAACGTAGTTCAAACCTCGAGTAGCCCAAGCAAGGGTGGGTTCATCGTATCTGCCCAGGACTCTATTGAAGACATCCATCGAGGATCCGTATTGTGGATGTAGAGAAGCGGGGCGCCCATCGGCGCCCCGCCGCTTACCATGCTTCGAAATCGATGCGATGGTTACTGAGTCTCGGCCAGTGCTTCGGCTGCAGTTGCATTCAGTTCTTCAAGCAGCGCCGGGATCTGGTCGGCATCACTCTGCAGGATGGCTGAGAAGGTATCCTGGACATCGCGGCGAACGGTGCCCCAGGACGCCCAGCCCGGCTCTCCAACACCATAAGGAGCAAGTTCCAGGCCCTGCGCCCACAGCGGGTTGGCCGCGGCGTAGTCCGACAGCAGATCGACCGCGCTGGCGCGAATTGGATAATACGCGCTCGCCTCGATCCACTTGGCATTGATTTCGGGGCTGGTAAACCACTTCAAGAACAGCCAGGAAGCCAATTCCTTCTCCGGGCTCGATGTCACGATAGCCGAGTTCTGGACGTAGGCATCGACCGCCTGCGTGCCGCCATCACCCACGAAAGGCGTGAAGGTCCACACATCATCGTGGTAGGCGCCTTCGGCTTCAAAGGCATCCGCCTGATAGGTGTAGCCAGCGGTCGAGCTGATCGTGATCAGCGCCCGCCGGGTGGCGAATTCGGGATTAGGATAGCCCTCGGTTGCGAAGGCACAACCCTCGTCCCAGATTTCCTTCCAGAATTCCGCCGTCCGGGTCACGGCCGGATTGGTGAAGTCATAGCCATCGCCGGCGTCGTTGTACAGATCCCCGCCCAGTCCGAAGACGAAGGAGGCGACGTTGCTGGCGCCGGTGTAGAGCACCAGGCCGCCCTGGCCATCGTTGTCAGGATTGTCATCGTTGGCATTGGCTGCCGTCGCGGCACAGATTTGATCTTTGTACTCGGCAAGCGTTGTCGGCGGTGAGGCGAATCCAAGCTCCTCGGCCCAGGTGTTGTTGTAGAAGTTCACGTTCTCCGACTGCCCGTGCGGGAACCCGACCCGGTCGCCGTTAGCATTGATGCCGTTCTCCCACGCACCAGTGTAGTAATCGGCGATCTCTTCGGGAGTGAGGCCGTAGTCTGGATCGTTGATATAACTGTCGAGATCAGCCATCACGCCGACTGAGTACCAGGTATCGAGGGCGTTGGTGTAGCCCACGAGGATATTGGGCAGGTCGCCGGATTGAATGGCGGCATTCATGGCATTTTCCAGATCGCTATAGGCTCCCTGATCGAGCGCTTCGACCGTGATACCCCACTCATTGGTGGCATTAAATTCGTCTACCAGCGCAACTAGTCCCTCGCCGGTCGAGCCTGTGCCCCAGACGTGCCAGAAGGTAACAGTCTGGCCACTCGGGTCGACCGCCGGCATCGCCGGCTCGGCCGTGGGTTCTACCATCGGGGCTTCCGTCGGCGCGGCCGCTGGCGGCTCGGTCGGAGCTTCCGTGGCGGGCGTGCCGCAGCCTGAAAGGACAAGCGGCAGGACCAGTGCCAGGAGCATGAACCATACGTAAGTCTTCTTCATTGCGTACTTTCCTCCTCGAACAGTAGTTGGTGAAATCGCTAACTGTCTACTTAATCATCCTTCTCGCCGTCGGCCACCTCCCTCCCGTTGATCAACCCTTCAAGCCGCTGCGGGCGATCGATTCGGTGAATTGCTTCTGTGTGAAGAAGTACAGCACAAGTATCGGCACGATCGTAATAACCGCACCGGCCATCATCAGATTCAGTCGCTGCCCGGCCTCATCGATGAAGCTCAGGAAGCCAACCGTGATCGGGCGCCAATCAGGTGTGTTCGTGACCAGCAGCGGCCAGGCAAGCGCATTCCATGATCCCATGAAGGAGAGCACCAGGATCACCATCAGGGGCGCCTTTGCCAGCGGCAGCACAACTTTCATCAGGAATTTAAAGTGCCCGGCGCCATCAATCTGGGCTGCGTCATACAGTTCATCGGGGATCTGGGCGAAGAACTGCCTCAGCAGGAAAATTGAAAACACGCTCCCCATGAACGGGACTGTTAAGGCCGGCCAGTTGTTGATCCATGGGATCGGGCCCATCCGCCCCAGCCAGGTAACCGTCAGAAAGTTGGGAATGATCAGCACCATGGCCGGGATCATCATCGTGCTGAGCATCACCCCGAAGATCAGATCCCGACCTGGAAACTCGATCCGGGCGAATGCATAGGCCGCCAGGATGGAAACGGTGAGCTGCCCGGCCAGCGTGATCAGGGTGATCTGGATGCTGTTGATCATGTACTCGCCAAATTGTGCTTCCTTCCACGCATCGACATAGTTTTCGAAGTGAAGTGCATTCGGGAGCATTTTCACGCCCATCGATTCGCCGACCGTCATGAAGGAGGTCGAGATCATCCACACGAACGGGATGACCGCGAGCAACGCACCCAGGATCAGCACAAGGTAGGTCAATCCGTGCTGGGTGATGCTACGTACCAACTTGTGACCTAAACCGCTTCTGACTGGAAGACGGGGCTCGTTTCCTGGTTGTTCATCCATAGAACACTCTCGATCCTTGCAGCCGGTTATTTAATACCGTCAGACTGAGTATGATGGCAAACAAGATAAAAGCCAGCGCTGAAGCATACCCGTACCGAACCTTGTCGTAAAACTCGAGGAAGATTGTCACACTGAAAGTATCGACCGTACCCAGTGCGAGTTCATGCCGCAAGACCCAGATATGGCTGAACGCTTTGAAGGTGCCGATGATGGCGATCAGCGAAAGGAAATAGGTGGTAGGGGAAAGCAAAGGAAAAATGATGTGGCGGAAGATCTGCCAGCGGCTCGCACCATCGATCTCGGCTACCTCGATCAACTCAGTCGAGATATTCCCCAGGCCTGCCAGGTAGATGACGGTATCATACCCAACGTAGACCCAGATCGAAAAGATAATTACCACGACAAGTGCCAGGCTGGGGCCTTCGGCCCAGGTGGGGATCACGCGACCGAAATGTTCGGCCAGCAGCTTAAAGATTCCATTTGGTTCCTGGATCCAGCGCAGTGGCTCGAGGCCAATGAACTGCAGGAACTGGTTTACGGGCGCCTGTGGTCGGATGGAAAACATCTGTTTAAAGACCGCGGCAGACGCGATGAATGGGGTGACGTAAGGCAGGAAGAACAGCATCCGGAAGACCTCGGAACCTGCCAGGCGTTGAAAAAGAAGGACGGCCAGGAACAGCGAGAATGCCAGCTGGAAGGGAACGGTTCCAAGGGAATAGAAAATGGTGACCTTCAAGCCCTCCCACACATCCTTGTCGCCGGCAGCGATGACCATCGGCAGTTCACCGATTAAGACCCAGCCACCAACCAGCAGCCCTGTGGCGCCCAGGATTCGCAGCCAGAACTTACGATGCGATTGAGCTCCCTCTGCTCCGCGCCAGACGAACCAGGCCGCGACCAGCAGCAGCACGCCGCTGCCGATGGTGATGATCTGGGACCAGAGCTCGGGGTTCGCTCCCGTGTCCAGAGTGACCTGGTAGGCCAATGCCGCTTGCTGGTATGTGTAGCCGGCCAGAAAAATGCCGGTTACCAATGCTAACCAGACTGTCGTAAATGAAACCTGATAACCAAAAGCGCCCGGCTTGCGCCACCAGCGTGCAAAACCGATCGATACTAGGAGTGCAATTCCTAACAGCAGCAGGAAGAGCAGTAGAGCGGAAACGACATTCGGAGTGGAGAAGGCCTCACCCAACAGCCGGACGAAAAGCTCACGCGTCCTCTCAACCGCGATGACCTTATTGGCGATATCCAGCACCTGCGGCAGCAGCAGCACTGTCCAGCGGATGAACGCGATCAGGGCGGCAGCGTGCAGCGCAGCAGGGAACGCCATAATCCAGGGCTTAACCTCCTGCTCCTCCGCCGGCCGGCGAATGCGGCGGAGCAGGGTCCAGCTTAATACGAGCGCTCCCACAGCGAGCGCAAAAAGCAGGACGTAAATCAGATTATCGATCGCCCGGACATAGTTGCTAAGACCAGTGAAATCCCCGCGTCGAAGCTTCCACTGGTGGACACTGACGTACAGTGCAAAACCAACCGGAAAGATGCCGAACACGAAGATCAGCACCGTGGCCGGGAGGATCATCAGGTAACCGGTCAGGTACTCGCGCAGCCTTCGGCCGCTGCGACCGGTGAAACGTCGGCGGAACCAGGATTGGGATGCCGGGCGCGGAGCCGTTGCTACAGGTGCCTGAGTCGGCTGCACGTCTCCTCCTCACCTCCCCTTGGGGGATGTCGAGTAGAATTATAGGCCAGCACGCTCAATCAAACCAGTGACCAGCAACCCGGGTAAAGGTGAACATGCTCCTGTCCGATCGCAGCCAGCAAGCTCGTGAACGAATTCTCGCTCAGCACCTGAAAGATCTTGACCTGGGCTTTGGCAGCTTGCACCCTCATTACGACGGACTCTCCATTCTCAACCTGCCATCCAGTATCTGCGCCTGGCTCGGCGCGCCGCCCCTGAGCCACGCCCCGCTCGATCTCCCTCAGATTTCGCAGCTGGCTGAGAATGTCGACCAGGTGATCGTAGTCCTGGTCGATGCACTTGCGCTGCATCGCTTTCAAGACTGGCTGGTCCACGCTTCCGGACCGGCAAGCTCACTGCTCGATGACGGTCTGCTTTCGACACTCTCCTCGGTCGTACCCTCCACCACCAGCGCCGCGCTGACCACCTTGTGGACCGGTCGCAGCCCGGCCGAACACGGCATCATGGGGTACGAGGTATTCTTGAAAGAATTCGGCCTGATCGCCAACATGATCAACCATTCCCCGGCCGCTTTTGAAGGCTCTGCCGGCCTACTCTATCGTGCTGGATTTGACCCGCTCACCTTCCTCCCGGTTCAAACAATCGGCCCGCACCTTCAGGGGCACGGGATCGAACCCCATGCCTTCCTGCACTACAGCCTCAGCGGGTCTGGCCTCTCTCGCATGCACTACCCAGGGGTGAACGTCCATACCTTCTCCAGCGTACCTGACCTGTGGATCGGGGTGCGCCAGCTGGCCGAACAGCCGCTGAATTCGAAACGCTACCTGTGGGTGTACTACGGAGGGGTTGATGGCCTTTCGCACCGCTATGGACCTGATTCGGAACGTGCCCGGGCGGATTTCCTGGCCTTGGTCAGCAGTATGAATCAAGATTTCGTCCAGCAGCTGGATCCGGCCATCGGGAAACGCACCCTTTTCGCCCTGCTCGCCGACCATGGCCAGCTGACAACCCGGAAAGATCCCAACTTCGAACTGGCTTCCCACCCGAATCTCGCCCGCCGGCTTGTTATGGTGCCGACTGGCGAGAACCGATTGGCCTATCTCTACCCGCGGCCAGGTCAGGCTGATGCCATCGAGGAATACATCGAACGCACATGGCCAGGTGCCTTTCGCGTTTTAAACTCTGGGCACGCTCTTGAGGCTGGTTTATTTGGGCCAGGCGACCCGGCTGCGGCAGTCAGCGACCGGCTCGGCGAGCGGGTCGTTATCGCACTGAACGATTCATACCTGTGGTGGGCACCGAAGGAAAATCCCCTCATCGGCCGCCACGGCGGCCTCTCCGAACAGGAGATGCTGGTTCCGTTCTTCGTACGCCGCCTGGGGTAGGTTTTACGGAGTCAAGCAAGAACACGTTCTAACTATGAAAGCCGTAGGGGCGGGGAAACCCCGCCCCTACGATAGAGCTTGGGCATTTTCAGGAAACCTTCTACTGATAAAGGTATTCCGGGAGAGCGCTCAAGGCTTATGGTCTCCCTGTAATCCCTGTCCCAATTCCACCTACGGTGTTGGACTCGGCTGCAGCTCCGGCAGCGGCAGCAGGTACGGGTTGTCGCTCGGTACAAGCATCACCTGGATCCCCGGTGACAGCTTCTGGATGTACTCGAAAGTCAGCAGGTCCGGGTTGTCTTGCAGCGCAGCCGCGATCAGTTCCAGCGCTTTGGCCTCGGCCTCGGCCTGGATCAGGCGTGCTTCCGCATCGCCCTTAGCCTCAATGACCACGGCATCAGCCTTGCCCTGGGCCACCTGGCGTGCCTGCTCGGCTTCCTGCTCACGCTGCTGGACGACAAACACCGCCTGCTGCGCCAGCTGTTCGGCGATCTGCTTCTGCTCTACAGAAGCCGCATATTCGTCCGAGAAGGCAATATTACGCAGCACGAAGTCATGCAACACAAGCGCGCCCTCATTGAAGATGATTGCCAGCTCATCCTCCATCGCTGCCAGCAGTTCAAAGCGCTTTGAGCTGACGACTTCTTCGATTCCGAACTGCGAGACCGCATCACGAATGACACCGCGCGCCACCGGGCGCACCAGGTTGTCGATGTAGCGTCCTTCCCATTTGATATGCTGTTCGACGACCCGGTCGGGGTCGATCGAAAAGATGACCGAGGCATCGACCTTCACAATCTGGCCGTCTGCCGTGCGGGCATCGACCGAATCGTCTCCACTGATCTGGCCTTCCTCACTGGCAATCGACATGGTGTAAGTCTGGCGCGCGACCGAGTATTTCACGACGTTTTCCAGGAATGGGACGACGAAGTTCAAACCGGGCTGCAGTGCCTGGGTGCGGACACCTTCGCCCAGCGCCGTGATGACCACGCCACGTTCGGTTGGCTGGATGAAGACCAGGCCGGAGCTGATCGTGGTCAGGATCAGCGCCAGGATGATGGCCGCGATAATGATCCCGCCGGCGGCCTTCAAACGCTGCCCGCGGGCCGCGCGCATAACCGCCAATCCAATGGTCGCCAACGCTGCGATCCAGGCCAGTGTTGCAAGTGCCGATAAAACAACAGCGACGTTCATTCTCTCCTCCTCAAATGTTCATAAAGATGGATTTCATTCTCTTCAAGCGTGCAGATTCTACCATGCAGGTCGCGAGGCTCCCGACAGCAGCCTGACATTGCCCTTCCATGAAGTCACGTGTTAGCATGCGCACATGACCCGCGGTGCAGCAACACTGCGTGAGATCCATCTTCTCGATCCCGGGATTTTTTCCGGCCGGTTATCCTGTCAGCCGTCAATGATCCCGGCACCAGGGCAGTTCGTCATGGCAATTGCAGAGGATGAACTTGCCTCCCACCCCATCCCACTCTTCCCTGCCGCCATCCATGCTGATGGATTCAGCTCGGTGATGGTTCCCGACCGCTGGCCTCCTGGTACCAGGCTCGACCTGATGGGTCCACTCGGCCACGGCTTTTCGCCGCCCGGCACAGCCCGGCGCTGGCTTATCGCTTCCAGTCTGGAACGCACTACCGGGCTCATGCCTCTGATCAGGATTGGCCTGGATCGCAGGGTTGAGCTGGCCTATTGGGGCCGGCACATACCCGAGCTCAACCCGGCCGTGGAGGTCGTAATCGGCCTCGAGGAAGGGCTGCGCTGGGCGGATTATGCCGCCTGCGAGGCACGCCCGGAGTCTCTCCTTATGCTTCAGTCAGTCTGGGCAAAACTCGAATCTCAACCAACGATCCAGGTCCTCCTTCTACCCGACCTGCTGTGCGGGTTCGGTGCCTGCCAGGCTTGCGCCACCCCGCTCGCACGCGGCATGAAATTGGCTTGCGTCGATGGTCCAGTCTTCGATGCAAGCGACCTTGGCTCAGGGTTAAGATGACCTCGGCCGGACGGTCGAACGCGGGGCTGGTTATCAGCAGCGGGAAACGGGAGCTGATCTTCAGCTCGCCCTTGATGAACAGCGCTGGATTTCTCGGCTTTGGATCCGAAGCCCGGAAGCTGCTTGATCCGGACATGTTGGGCGCCTTTGTCACGGCTCCGGTCAGCCTGCAACCACGCACGCCAGCCCGCGGACCGCGGGCGGCTGAACTACCAGGCAGCTTCCTTCTGCACACCGGTCTGCCCAATCCGGGACTACGCAGCGTGCTCGCCCGTGAAGCCCCCTTCTGGTCACAGCTTAAGACTGCGCTCATCCTGCATCTGCTGGTCGATCACCCACAGGATCTAGTCGATGCAGGTCGTTTGTTAGATGATTTCAAGCGCATCGATGGCATCGAGCTGGGCCTGGAGATCCTACCGCCAGGCCAGGCAGCGGCACTGATCGAACAAGCTCTAAGGATTCAACTTCCTCTGATCGTGCGCTTGCCGCTCGACTGCCCGCTGGAAGTGTTCCTCACCGTGGAAGCGGCCGGAGCGCAGGCACTTGCCCTTGGCCCACCGCGCGGCCGGGCGGCCAGGTCAGACGGCAGATCCATCAGCGGGCGGATGTACGGTCCAGCGCTTTTACCCTTACTGCTTGAAAAGTTGAGCCGGCTGCGGTCGCTCATCGCATGTCCGCTGATTGCGGGGGCTGGCCTTTTCTCGCCGCCTGATCTCCAACTTGCCTTACAGAACGGTGCAGATGCATTGCAGCTGGACAGTGTACTCTGGACCCATCCGGAAATTATCAACTCCTTTGAGCCCGGCGCTGGGCACTCCTCGTGAGAAATGAAAACGCCTGGGATAGACCTCAGGCGGGCAGATTGAGCTATAGATAAAGGGACTATCGTTCCAGAAGGATCGTCAGCGGCCCGTCATTCTCAATATCAACCAGCATATGGGCGCCAAACTCACCCTCCCGTACAACAAGATTTTTTTCTCGCAATTTCTGGATGAAGATGTCAAGCAGATGCCGAGCAAGCTCCGGTGGGGCAGCATCTGTAAAGCTTGGCCTGCGGCCTTTGCGGGTGTCTGCATACAGCGTGAACTGGGAGACGACCAGCACTTCGCCCCCAACCTCGCTAATTGCAAGATTCGTCTTCCCCTGTCCGTCCTCGAAAATCCGCAGAGCGGCAATTTTCTCGGCCAGCCATTCAGCCTGCTCCGGGAGATCAGCCTGACCAACGCCCAGCAGAATCACCAGCCCTGGACCGATCGCACTGATCTCCTCACCGGCAACGGTTACCCGTCCGCGCCGTACCCGCTGTAGAACAGCTCGCATCTTCTGCACCCTCCCCCAGGACGCCCGGCGTGGGATCCAGCGCTAGCCCTTCAGGGCTCTTCCCACGATCTCCACCAGTTTCGTCGGTTCGATATGTGCGCCGGTCTCCAGCTTCGAGTAAACCAGTTTCTCGCCGACCTTCACTTCAAATCGACCGCCGTCAGAGGGGATGAGCTCAATCGAGCTAATCTTGAATTCGAAGGCTTTTAACAGTTCGGCCATCGCACCGATGGCTCTATCGGTATAGTGTCAAACTGCGCAGTATTCAATCGAAACGGGCTGCATTCGAAACTCCTTCGTTCTGGTTTATATGATGGCTTCATCAGGCACTCGCCCGACGGTAGCGAGTATAACCGAATCCCGGACAGGTGCTCCAGCAAGCATAAACCAGGCAGCAAATATTTGATGATCGAGCCTGAGTTGTGCGATAATGAAACAAGGAGGTGAACGATGCGTCGCTTTTTCTCGTTCATAAGTGGAGCCATGTGCGGTGCGCTTGTCGGTTCGGTTGTGGCGCTGCTGTTGGCTCCCGCCTCGGGTGAAGAGCTCCGTGATGAAATTCGTGACCGCACGGTTACATTCCGTGACGAAGTGCGTGAAGCTTACGAAGCACGTGTGGCACAGCTTGAAGCCGAGCTGGACCAGATGCGGAGCCGGATCGCAAAATCCTGAATCCTGTACCTGGGGTCGAATCAAAAACAGGGCCGGGCGCTTTGCCCGGCCTTGTTGAGTTTAAGCTTGACCAGCCGCCTTTGGCTCAGGGATCGATCTGGAACTCGTAAGGCGCCGGCTGCCAGGTATGCCGGGCCATGCCAATTACAACCAGGTAGGCTGGTTGCCTACCATCACCCAACTCAAGAGTGACCTGCGCCTGATTGTACTCATCGAGCGGGATGAACATGACGCTCGGATCGGCACCAGCTTTTACGAAGGCTACGCTGTATTCCTGCGGCAGGCGGTTGTACAGCCGTACGAAACCGGAGGCATCCCAACCGCCCTCCCCACCCTCAAAATCCTCTGTGTATCCGATCGCATCGAGCGAGAGATCATCCAGTAACAGCCCATCACCGTTCACAGCTGCATCGGTGATGTACTCAAAGCGCAGCAGGATCTTTTCTCCGATGAAGGGCGTCAGGTCAACCGACTCCTCGATCCAGACCGGATCTGAGCCGCCCCCGCTGAATCCAGTGTAGGCCCATCCGTAGGAGTTGCCGGATTGATCCTCATCCGTGCCGGAAGGCGTTTCAAGAATCTGCCAGGTTTGGCCGTCATCATGTGAGACTTCCAGATAGAGATAGTCCCAGCCCTGTTCGATATCGTACCAAACCCAATAGTTCAACTCAGCCGAGGCTGCAGCCTTCGTCAGGTCGAACTTACGCGTGAGCATCATGTCCGACTCGTCACCCCGGTTGGACCAAAAGGCGAAGTCCCCGGAGTGGGGTGCCGCTCCAAGTACGGGCACATCCGATGCACCGTCAAAGGTAAGCGTGTAGTTGCCCTGACACTGGATGCGTATGTAGTCGATGCCGTACTGCTCCACCTGGTCGGCGCTCCTGCTAAAGGGACACTCGTCTACAGTCTGCGACTCTTGCATAACCGGTGGATTGTAGGATGAGTAGCTGTAGCGGCCGTCTGCGAAACCGGGATCATTGACCAGCATCGCAACCGCCCAATCGCGAAAGACATCATCGGCAGATAGCGCTTGGCTTCCACCGGGCTCGCGCAGATCAAGCTCCTGCAAGATATCATCGACCGAATCGAGTCCGTTGTTGGCATCCGCCACCAGGGCTTTGGTCGCATCGGAGCCGAAACGATCGAGGAAGTAGGTCACGAACAAGAATGATTGACCGTAGTGCGTGCCGCCGTAGGTCGGCCAGTAGGTAAGCGGAATGTCCGTATCCTCGCTATAGGCGAAATCCCAGCCGCCTACGTCGAAGCCGTTCAGGTGCGCTGCCAGCTCCGAAAATCCCTCATTCAGCCATGATTGCTCATTCCGGTCCAGGTTCCAGTGGATCATGTGCTGGAATTCGTGCGCCAGCACGCTGGCTGTGTATTCTTCCCACAGCTCGACATTGTCCGCGCTGATGTAGAACATCTCATGCGCGTTTGAATAGGGATGCGCCAGGGGGGAGAGCTCGTCGGCCGGCGAATAATATCCGGCAACGGAAGTCCCGAGGTTGCGAGCGAAAAGGATATACAGATGGACATCACCATCTACGCCAGGTGACCACTCGCTGCCGAAGAACTCACGATCGGTGGGATAAATCTTCTCTTCGAATTCGTCGACCAGGGATACCACGTCACCCCGGTCGTATTTCACACCATTTTCAATCCAGAAATAGACATGCTCAGTCGCGTACACAAGCTCGGCGTCGATTTCGAAGTTCTCAATGGTATCGACATTACTGACCCAGAATTTCTTCACGCTGCCGACGGGGATCGCTTCAGCATCCGTAGCGACGATTCGCGGCACATCCGGCAGCCCCCGCAGGCGTTCAGCCAGCTCGATCGGATCGTTGATCGGCACAATCGTATCTTCCAGCTGGCGCAGCGTCGCCTGGGAAAGATCCTGATTAAGGGGGACTTCAGAAGGCCGGACAACCGGCGTCCGGGTCGCTTCGATGGCTGCCTGTGTAGGTTCTGACGTGATTACTTGATCGGACACGGTCCGGCGTACCCAGCGGTACGCAACCAGCCCAACGCCCAGGCAGCCCAAGCAGAGCGCCATCGTCACAGCAAGCGCGATGAAAAACCAATGAACATTCGAACGACCTTCGGACACAATCCTACCTCCGGGACGAAAAATGATGGCTTTGATTATATCCAATCAGGAGTGAAATCGAACCTGGAACTCAGGTCCAGGGTGAATTAGCTGCGGCTTGCAACGAAGGTCGAATCATCAGGCCGCACAATTGGAAGCTGGACCGTGAAGCGGCTGCCCCGTCCGGGCTCGCTTTGAGCCACCAGCTTTCCACCGTGATTGCTCACGATTTCGCGCGAAATTGCCAGGCCCAGGCCAGCTCCCCGATCTCCCCCGCCTGGTCTGGCTTTATCCAGCTGGTAAAACCGCTCGAAGATGCGCGAAAGCTCGTCTGCTGGAATTCCAGGCCCGCGGTCATCGACATGAACAGAAACCCAGCCCGCGGCCTGTTCTCCCCATACCGTCACCTGCGCACCCGCGGGCGTATGCTTGATCGCGTTGTCGAGCAGGTTGGTGAACACCTGGGCCAGACGATCGCCATCTCCGATGATCAAGGGCAAATCGAGCTGGCCAATCTTGACCTGGACCTGCGCTTCGTCTGCCCGGACGGCCAGCCGCTCACGGATGGACAGCAGCAGAGCCTTGAGGTCAATTTGCTCTCGCTTGAAATGAATCTGACCGGCGTCCAGACGCGCCAGGTCCAGCAGGTCTTCCACCAGCCGCCGGAGGCGGTTCGCCTCATCGTAAATCACGTGGGCAGCGTGTTCCCGCTCAGCCTTATCTTCGACCGTCCCATCCAGGATCGCCTGAGCAAAACCTTGAATGGAGGTGAGCGGTGTCTTCAGTTCATGCGAGACGTTGGCGACGAAATCACGCAGCGATTGCTGGCTCGATTGCACCCGAGCCGCCATGCTGTTGAACGCCTGGCCCAGATTCCGCACCTCCTGGGGTCCGATTAAATCGAGGCGAGTGAAATCTCCATCTGCGATTTGGCGTGAAGCCAGCGTGATGCGATCCAGTGGACCGGCCACCCAGCGGGCGATCAAATAGGAAAGGAGGATGGCCAGCAACAGTGCCACCCCGCTGGCCTGCAGCAGCGGACGCAGGAGAGCTTCGTCTCCCAGTGTGCGCAGGGTTAAAAGCCGCGGGCGAGGTATGGCCAGCATCAGCGCATCGTTATCGGCCAGCGGCCGGCTGATGTAAATCCACTGCCGGCGATCAACCGCCCGCAATGTGCCCTGGTCAGGGATCGCACCGCTCACCAATGCCTGTAGATCAGAGCTGGACCAACCAGACTGAGTCGGGCGGCTGTCACCTAGTACCTCGCCGGTCGAAGTGATAATCAGGACCCGGGCTCCGATGGCCTGGTCGATTCGTTCCACCGCGGCCTGCTGCTCCTGATCTGATAAGCGCAGCAGCAGCCGGCCTTGACCCCGTTCAAGTAGAAGCGGCAAACTGGAATTAAGCTGTGCTAACGCACGCTGTTCAACTGCAGGAGAACGAAGCAGGATTAACAATAAGCTCGCGCCCACCAGCAGCAGGACCATGCCGGATGCCAGCAAGTACGTCAGGAATAAGCGCGATTGGAGCGAGCGGAACATCCGGCCTCACGTGACAAGCTTGTATCCGATTCCGGTGACGGTCTCGATGCGCACAGATGCGCTTTGCTGCAGTCTTTTACGGAGATGGGCAACATGAACATCTACCGTGCGCGTCTGGCCGTAGAAATCGTAGCCCCAGGCCAGGTTCAGGAGCTGCTCGCGGCTCAGCACGGCACCCTTATGCTCCGCCAGCGCCAGCAGCAGGTCAAATTCCTTGGTGCGCAGATCGACCTTTTCCCCTGCGACGGTCAATTCTCTGCCGGCCGGGTCGATGGTCACATCCCCCAGGTGAATTGAGGCACCGCTTGTTTCCGCCTTCCTTTCGCTGCGCCGCAGGATTGCCTTCACCCGGGCAACGAGCTCACGTGGGTTAAAGGGCTTTGTGAGGTAATCATCGGCGCCAAGCTCCAGCCCGACGATCTTGTCAATGTCCTCATCCCGGGCTGTGAGCATGATGATCGGCACATCACTCTCCGCCCGCACCCGACGGCAGACTTCAAAGCCGTCCAGCTCGGGAAGCATGATATCAAGCACGACCAGTGCTGGATCAAGTTCGTGAACAGCGTTTATCGCGTCAACCCCATTGTAGGCGGCTTCGATCCTGTACCCGTCCCTTTCGAGGTACAGCCGCGCCAGGTCGACGATGTTGACTTCATCGTCTACCAGCAGAACCAGTTCACCTGCCATGCCGTGCCCTCGTGACTCTTAAAGCTGCTCAGGGTTGGCGCAGTGCGATTGCTTCGATTTCCACCGCCCCGTTTTTTGGCAGTGCTGCGACCTGGACGGTTGACCTGGCCGGAGGCTCGTTGGGAAAGAATTCTGCATATACGGCATTCATTTTTGCGAATTCCGCAAGATCCTGCATGAAGACGGTCGTTTTAACTACAGTAGCCAGGCTGGCCCCTCCGGCAAGCAGGACCTGTTCCAGGTTTTTCAAGGCTTGACGTGTTTGGCCTTCAATACCGCCAGCGGCGAATTCTCCACTGCCCGGGTCAATTCCCAGGCTGCCGGAGGCGAAGATCAGGCCTTCTGTTCCGATGCCGGCCGAGTAAGGACCAATCGCCGCCGGGGCTTTATCCGTGACAATCATTTTTCTTATCGTAGCCATTGTGGTCTGCCTCCAGGGTTAATTATCTGACCTCGCGATTGTATGCGGGCTGTTACCGGGATGCAAAAAGCTTGTAAGGAGGTCTCAGCTCGAAGGAACAGAAACGAAATAGCGATCCAATTCCCAACGCACAGGGTTTTCGACAATGTAGCGACGGATCCGATTCAAATCCTGCTCATTTCGAATGATGTGTTCGAAGTAACTTCTCTGCCAGATTCGAAACGAAGAATCGCATTTTTTCTCTCTGCAAATACGCGTCACTGCTGATTTGAAAGTACGCACAATTGTTGACAGCGACCTGGGATTCGCCGCGCCGAATCGACGTGTAGGGGCACGATATATCGTGCCCCTACGGCCATCATTCTTGATTTCGAGAATTCCATGAACATGATTAGGCATGATCATAAAAACATCTAAAGCTACAAAACCAAAATGCGCAGGCAATTGGGTCCAGCAACTTTGGATAATCCTGCCAATATCAGACAATAAAACCTGGCCGAATTCCACTCTTCCGAAAATATATTTCCGCCTGTACGCGCAAATCGTGACGAAATACGCCCCGGGGAGGGCGTAATCGTAACCCGGCAGGCGTACCGATCGCCGGCCGCGTTTTTCAAGGTCTGACATGAATACTGTCCCCTCGTTGGTATCAGGGGCTCGGTGCTGCCGGGCCCCTACCTCTACACGACGATATTCACCAGCCTGCCCGGCACGACAATAACCTCGCGCGGGCTTTTTCCCTCCATGAAACGCTGGGCCGCTTCGCTCGCCAATGCTGCCTGCCGTGCTGCATCCTCGGAGATATCCGCCGGAACTGTAACCCGGTCGCGAACCTTGCCATTAACCTGGATCACGAGCGTGATCTCGTCTTCCTTCGCCAGTTCGGGATCGAATTCGGGCCAGGGCTGATTGTGGATTGAATAGGGCTGACCCAGCTCCATCCACAGCTCCTCGGCCAAGTGCGGCACCTCAGGCGCCATCAGCAGCAGCAGGTTCTCGACTGCGCGCTGCAGCTCATCACGCCCAAGCTTGCCTGAATCCCGCGCTGAATACAGCTCATTCGTCAGCTCCATCAAGGCCGAGATCACGGTATTAAATTCGAACTGCTCCAGATCGTTCGACACGTGACGGATTGTCTGGTGCACCTTGCGCACTAACACCCGCTCCACGTCGGCGTCGGTCTCGATCTCGGGCATGTTCCGCAGCTCGTAGACCAGCGTCCATACCCGGTTCAGCCAGCGTACAACTCCCTGGATGTTATCCGGATTCCATGCTCCACCCTCTGCCCAGCGGTAGCCGAACATCAGGTAGGCACGCACCGTATCGGCGCCGTAAAGCTGGACTTGCTCATCGGGATCGATCACGTTGCCGCGTGATTTGCTCATGCGCTGGCCGTCCGGCCCCAGGATCTGGCCTTGATTTCGAAGCTGCAGCATGGGTTCATGCCCCACTGTGATTCCCAGATCACGGCAGGCTTTATGGAAGAAACGGGTGTAGATCAGGTGCATCGTGGCATGTTCGACCCCGCCAGTGTAAGTATCGACCGGCATCCAGTAGTTGTACTCATGCTGGTCGAACGGGCCCTGATCGTACTTTGGACTCAGATAGCGCAGGTGGTACCACGATGAGCACATGAAGGTATCCATCGTGTCGGTTTCACGCTCGGCCGGCCCACCGCAATCCGGGCAGGTGGTGAACTTCCAGGTCGGGTGAAACTTTAGCGGGCTTTCACCGGTTGGGCGCCATTCAACGTCATCCGGCAGTTCGACTGGCAGCTGATCCTCCGGAATGGGCACGATCCCGCACTCGGGGCAATAGACGATCGGGATCGGTGCGCCCCAATAGCGTTGGCGTGAGATCAGCCAATCGTGCAGGCGGTAGTTAACCGAGAATTCGCCGACGCCCTTCGTTTTCAGGAAATCGATGGTCCGTTTGAAAGCCTGATCACCTGGCGTCCCGGTCAGCGGTCCGGAGTTGATCATCTCCCCGTAGGCGGGTATGGCCGCCTCCATCGCATCCCCATCAAGCGTGTCAAATTCACCTGGCAGGATGACCGGGCGAATTTCCAGGTCGTATTTGCGGGCGAAATCAAAATCACGCTGATCGTGTGCCGGGACGGCCATAATCGCACCCGTCCCATACGTCATGAGCACGTAATCGGCGATCCAGACCGGGATGCGTTCATCGTTCACCGGGTTGATGGCGAAGCCGCCCGTGAGGACCCCGGTCTTATCCTTGTCCACGGCTTCACGCTCGATATCCGATTGGCGGGCCGCTTGATGGATGTAAGCGTGGACCTGATCGGACTGCTCCGGAGTTGTCAGCTTCTCAACCAGCGGATGCTCTGGGGCCAGAACCATGAAGGTCGCGCCCCAGAGTGTATCCGGCCGCGTCGTAAAGACTTCAATCGAGTCGCCCTGCTCCGTATCAAAGCGAACGCTGGCGCCCTCACTGCGCCCGATCCAGTTCGTCTGCAGGGTTTTCACCGTTTCCGGCCAGTCGATGGTCGAGAAATCGAGCAGTTCTTCCGCATAATTGGTGATGCGGAAGAACCACTGGTCGAGATCCTTCTTGATCACCGGCGTCTTGCAGCGCTCGCAGACCCGGTTTTCTCCAATGACCTGCTCACGCGCCAGCGTCGTGTTGCAGTGCGGGCACCAGTCGACTGGCGACAGCTTCTTATACGCCAGGTCGTTCTTTAGGAACTGCAGGAAAAACCACTGCGTCCAGCGGTAGTAGGAGGGATCGGCCGAGATCGCCATGCGCGACCAGTCCCACATCGCGCCCATGCTGCGCAGCTGCCGCTGCTGATTTTCGATGTTCTTATAGGTCCATTGCTTGGGGTGGATGTCGTGTGCTATGGCCGCGTTCTCAGCCGGCAGGCCGAAGGCATCGAATCCGATCGGGAATACGACGTTGTAGCCGCGCATGCGCAGATAACGCGCCCGGGCATCGGAAGGCGTCATGGCGAACCAGTGTCCGATATGCATATCCCCCGAGGTGTAGGGAAGCATCGTGAGGAAGTAGTATTTCGTTCGCTGTGGGTCGATCTCGGCCTGGTAGAGCTGATCGGCCTCCCAGCGGGTCTGCCAGCGCGACTCAATCTCCTCCGGTCGATAGTGTTCGTCCATTGTGTCTCCTCTTCGCGCCGGGATCACATCCACTTGTGAGCGGCGCGCACGTTAACGTGCAATAAGAAAATCCCTCCGTCCATTCAGGGACGAAGGGAAGCTCCGCGGTACCACCCTGCTTGTCTGAAAGCATTCAGACCGCTCGGTCGCGCTAACGGGCGTACCGCCCCCGGCTACTGGAAGCTCACCGGGAGAGCCTGTCCAATACTGGACGGCAGGCGAGTTCGACCCGATGATGCTCCGTCGACATCATGCCGGGCTCTCACCGATCCCGACTCGCTGACGGATGGTCTACTACTCCTGCCATGGCCGGATATTCAGTTTTCAGGTGGACCCAGTGGGATTCGAACCCACGACCTTCTCAATGCCATTGAGACGCGCTCCCAGCTGCGCCATGGGCCCATGGATGAAGTCACAGGATTTTATCCTTAATCAAGATTTAAGTCAATTCAAAAATATCACTCAAAAATATCACTTGAACTGGGAAGTCCCCACATAACCTGACCAGAAAGATCATTTCTTGGAATCTGTAAACCTCCCAAGCATTTCTGCAAGATTTTGAAGCTCCATCGTTAGTCCATCACTATGAAACTGTGCTATATAGGGGAAATGTTTGTTCGTTGCCAGGGTGAAGTTCTCCCTCGCATAAGGTACCGTCCGTTGGATGTTATGACCGATCTTTTCTTCCATTTCCACCTTCGTCAACCCGGTTAATCCGACTGCCCGGTTCAGGATCAGGAATATTTTTTCTTCATTGATCCCGATCTTAAAAAGGTGTTTAAGTGCGATCTGGGTAAGTTCAGCGGTGAGCAAATCGGGACTAACTACCACCGTAATGACATCAGAAAAATTCATAACACTTTGACTGATATTGGATAATGTTTTCCCAAGGTCGACAAATACGTAATCAAACGCTCTGAGTAGAGAATTAAGAATAGGCACAATCCGGCCTGGAACCAACTTCTGGCTATCTTCCACAGACTCCGAACCAGGCAGGATAGATACCGACCAATTCTCAACTGGCAGAAGGAATGTTTTTAATTTGTGAGTATCATGAGGCTTAACCTCTGCGGTCAGATTGGCGATCGAGTTCTCATGTTGGGTGCCGGTCATAATCGCAATTGACCCTAATGGAAGTACCAGGTCCACCACCAGCACTGTTTTTGATTTGGCACTATCAGCAAGGCCGTGTGCCAGGTTCAGGCATAAAGTTGAGGTCCCGATACCACCTTTTGCGCTGAAAAAACTGATTAACTTTCCTTTTTGTTGTTTCTCCTCGCTTGATTTAGTTCGGATCAGGCTGGA
>DAOUEL010000021.1:0-12268 GCA_034430595.1 Anaerolineales bacterium
CAATTTCAGCCCACGCTTCACTTGCAGTTCGCAGCGCGCTGGCGCCAGAAATGTTGGCCGAGGTTACCGCCATCGGCCCAACCTTCCCCAGCAACGCGAGCGCCACCGGATGGTCTGGCATTCGTATCCCGACCGTCGGGAGCTGTCCGAGCACGGTCGGGAGATCCGGGCTGCGTGGCAGCACGATGGTCAGTGCGCCTGGCCAGAAGCGCTCGATCAATGGATATGCATTTTCAGGAACCTCGACGCACACTTGTCCAAGATGGGCTGTATCACCGATGAGCACCGGGATCGGCTTCTGCTCCGGCCTACTTTTCACACGATATAGCCGCTCGATCCCCACCTGCGAATCAACCCGGCAGCCGACTCCATACACGGTATCGGTCGGAAAGATGATCAAACCATCATCTGCGATGGTACGCCGAGCTCGCTCAAGCCATTCTGGATCCATGCTGGAAATTCGGCTTCCCACCATCTCAACCTGCGTTCCTCTCGATCACGAGCATGCGTTCAAATCCAGCCAGATCATGTTCCACGCGGACAGCACTTCCGGGAAGGTGCTCTGCAGCAACTGCCCGCAGGGAATCAGCCTGGCCTTCATCAATCTCAAGCACTGCTACCCCGCTCTCGGACAACAGGTATGGCAGCTGGTGGATCAAGCGGGTCGTGAACTGCATCCCGTCCAGACCGCCATCGAGGGCGAGATTGGGCTCATGAGTTCCTACATCCAGGTCAGACAGGCGGCGGCTCGGAATATACGGCAGGTTGGCGCAGATCAAGTCAAATACACCCAGGAGCGGCGTGAGTAAGTCAGCCTGGAGCAGAGACAGCCGGCCGTTGACTCCATGCCGCCGTCGGTTGCGGGAAGCCACGGCAAGGGCTGCCTTCGAACGGTCGGTGGCGATAACGCTTGCTTTGGTGCATTCACAGGCGAGCGTGATGGCGATACATCCAGAGCCCGTTCCGGCGTCAGCGACCCGTGGCCCGGAGAGGTCGCGGATCACACCCAGGCTGATTTCGATCAGCTGCTCCGTTTCGGGCCGCGGGATGAGAGTATCCTGCGTGACCTCGAAACGGCGACCGTAGAATTCCTGCCAGCCAAGGATGTAAGCTAACGGGACTCCCGCTTGCAGTTCAGCCAGGCCAGCAAGGAAGCGCTCCTGCTGTTCTTTGTCCAACTCCAATTCCGGATGAGAGAGCACACCAGCCCGGGACCGTTCAAGAATGTCCGCCAGCAGGACTTGCGCCTCAAGGGTGAATGGTTTAGTTGAGGATGAGGAGCGACGGGCCAGTTGCAGCGCACCGTGCACGTTCACGGCTGTCACTTTCGCTACTCGCCGACCGCCTGCAGGCGCCTGGCTTCTTCGCGCGTGGCAAGTTCGTCGATAAACGGATCCAGGTCGCCATCCAGAACAGCTGGCAGGTTGTGCGAGGTCATCCCAATTCTATGATCCGTTATGCGGGACTGCGGGAAGTTATATGTGCGGATCTTCTCGGAGCGTTCGCCGCTGCCGACCTGGGCCCGCCTGGATGCATCTTCCTTGTCCTGCTGTTCCTGGACCGCAATGTCGTACAAGCGCGCCCGCAGGATGCTCATGGCACGCATGCGGTTTTGTAGTTGTGAACGTTCGTCCTGGCACTGTACAACCATCCCGGTTGGAAGATGCGTGAG
The DNA here is from genome assembly GCA_034430595.1 of Anaerolineales bacterium. Taxonomy (GTDB): domain Bacteria; phylum Chloroflexota; class Anaerolineae; order Anaerolineales; family E44-bin32; genus E44-bin32. The sequence continues at coordinate 1,673 of DAOUEL010000021.1, forward strand.
CCGGACCGCAGTTGCATTCTTCTGCACATTCTGACCGCCGGCCCCGGCCGAGCGGTAGACATCCATCTTGATGTCCCGATCCGGGATCTGGATCTCAACCTCATCCGCCTCGGCCAGGACGGCGACCGTCGCGGTTGATGTGTGAATACGCCCCTGCGATTCAGTCTGTGGGACGCGCTGAACCCGGTGCACACCCGATTCAAACTTCAATCGAGAGTAGGCACCCCGCCCCTTAACCATGAAGGCGATTTCTTTAAATCCCCCTACACCGGTATCGTTCTGGGATAGGATTTCAGTCTCCCAGCCCTGGTTCTCGGCGTAGCGGTTGTACATGCGGAAGAGATCGGCCGCAAACAAGGTGGCCTCATCACCGCCCGTGCCGGCGCGAATTTCCATGATCACGTTGCGCCGATCGCGTGGGTCGCTTGGGAGCAGCATGCTCTTCAACTCGCTCTCGAGCGATTCGAGCTCCACATCCAGGCTGGCCAATTCATCGGCTGCAAGCGATCGCAGATCATCATCATCCGAATCCGCAAGCAATTGGGCCTGCTCCCGCTGGTCGGTCAGCTCACGAAATCTGCGGTAGCTCTCAACGATCGGCTCAAGTTCAGCCCGCTCGCGTCCCAATTCGGCGGCGCGCTGGTAGTCCTCACCGACCTGCGCCAGCTCGCGGTTGATCTCTTCAAAACGTTCTTCAATACCCTGTAATTTTTCTTCCATGTCTCAACACACAATAAACTCCCACAGCGGCAGTGGGAGATCTGCAAAATTATACCATGCGGACCGGTACGCCCGCCCCGCCAGGATCTTGATCGGGAACCCGTTCGTTCGGAAAGACGTCTTAGCTGATAGAGAAATCACGCATGAAGGAGGCCATCATGTCCCGCAACCACACAATTCTGAGCCTGTTCCTGTTCGCTGCTATCAGCCTTGGCATCGTCTCCCCGGCTTCCGCCGACGGGATCATCATCCCCCATCCACCAATTTGCGAGTTCGACCGCTGCCCTGAGCCGTTCCCTATCTCCCAGCTCGCGATCACCTATCACCATGTGCAGGTCGAGATTAAAGACCAGGTCGCCATAACACATGTCGATCAAGTCTTCCGCAACGACAACGATTGGACGGTGGAAGGCACCTACATCTTTCCCATTCCCCAGGATGCAGCCGTAAACGACTTCACGCTGTGGATCGATGGTGAGCCGGTCCAGGGAAATGTCCTCAGCCGGGAGGAAGCACGCCGCACCTATGAGGATATCGTACGCAGCATGCGTGATCCTGCGCTGCTTGAATACCTCGATCGCGGCGCGGTGCAGGCCTCCATTTTCCCGATTCCAGCCGGTGGTGAACGGCGGATTGAGCTCGAATACACGCAGGTCCTTCAAGCGGATAACGGCCTCTTCCATTATCGCTACCCACTGAATACCGAGAAATTCTCCACTCAGCCGTTGGAAGATGTGGCCGTCTCGGTTCAGATTGATTCGCCTGATCCGATCAAGGCAGTTTATTCGCCTTCTCATCCGGTCGATATCACCCGCAGCGGGGAGCGTTTCGCAACGGTTGGCTACGAAGACGCGTTCGTAACGCCGGATACCGATTTCGAGCTGTATTACTCCGTTTCACCGGGGGACATCGGCCTCAACCTGCTCACCTTCCGCGATCCTGAGAGCGATGATCCGAGTGGGTTTTTCCTGCTCATGGCAGCTCCCAGCGTTGAACGCGCTCGCGATGAAATCGCCGCCAAGGACGTCATCTTCGTACTCGACAGATCGGGCAGCATGGATGGCGAAAAATTCCGCCAGGCTCAGAGCGCCCTGCGCTTCGTGCTCGAACACCTCAATCCGGATGACCGATTCAATATCATCTCCTTCAGCACCAGCACCAGCGCCTTTTCGGCCGAGCTGCAGGGTACCGACCGCATCGAGGCGGCGCTGCGCTGGATCGATACGCTCTCCGCTGTCGGTTCGACCGATATCGACCGTGCGCTGCTTGAGGCGCTGAACATCGCCAGCCGGTCACGCCCGACAATCCTGATCTTCCTCACCGATGGGCTGCCAACAGAAGGTGTGACGGACGCCGACTCGATCCTGCAAGACGCCCGCCGTTCGATGCGCGAGAACGTGCGCCTGTTCCCCTTCGGCGTGGGCTATGACGTGGATACTTTCCTGCTCGATTCGCTTGCCCTGGAAAACCGCGGCACGACTTCCTACGTCACCCCAGGCCAAGCGATCGACGAAGTCGTGAGCGGGTTTTTCGAGAAGGTCAGCCTGCCCGTTTTAACCGATATCCAGCTTGATTTCGGAGATACTGTGGTTTTCGATACGTACCCCGACCCACTGCCCGATCTCTTCGCCGGTGGACAGCTGATTTTAATGGGACGCTACCGCTCTTCCGGGGTAGAGACGATCGAGCTCAGCGGCGAGATCGACGGAGCGGAGAAGACTTACCGCTATACGGAGCAGCGCTTCCGCTCTTCCGGTGGGGCAGATTTCCTGCCGCGTTTATGGGCGACACGCAAGATCGGTGCACTGCTCAATCACATCCGGCTTCAAGGACCGGATGAGGAGACCGTCGACCAGGTCGTCCGCCTCAGCATCCGCTACGGCATCGTCACGCCTTACACCTCGTATCTCGTAACCGAGCCGCAGGCCTTCGGCGTTGAAGCCAGGGAGGGGATTGTCAATCAGGCAATGGATGAAATGCTGGCCGCGCCGAGCGCCGTCAGCGGAGAGAAAGCCGTCGGCCAGGCCTCAGCCGAAGCCGAATTCCGTGCCGCCGAGGTTCCGGCCGCTCTCGACGCAGCCGCACAGGACGTTGTTCGAATCGCTGGAACGCATACCTTCCGCTGGGTTGATGGGGTGTGGATCGATACCCAATTCGACCCGGAGAGCATGACGACCCACAAGGTGCCATTCCTGTCACGGGATTACTTCGATCTTGCTTCGGCCCGTTCAGCGTTCGGTGCGGCGCTAGCACTGGGCGAGCGGGTGATCGTCGTCATCGATGGTCAGGCTTATGAGGTGGTGCTGGAGGGCGAGAGTGGAGATGCCTTTGATCTGCCTGCCCCGCTTCTCGAGGATCAAAACGGAACAGACGGTGGAGCGAGACTTGCTCCGGATAGTGGGATATACACATCTGGCTCCGAACCAGGCCGCGGTTTCAGCCTGCCCTGTCCTGGGAGTACCTTTGCCTTGAGCTTGCCCCTCATCGCGGGGGTGCTGATGGTCAGGCGGTTTCGATAAACTCCCTCGGGAGTTCAGAAAGGAAAGGTAATCCGCGGCGGAATCTGGCCGGGTGCGCCGTACGGCAAGCTAACTTGTGCCTTCGCGATCTAGGACGACGGCTACGTCGGTGTCGCTGTTGACGACCATCTGGAGCAGCAGTGAACGCAGCTGCTCGGCGTTGCTCAGGGCAACTGCTTCCGGAACGCCTTGAGTGTTCGCGAGCACACGTTCGACCTCGAGCAGGCGGGCTTCCAGGCGTACTATCTCATCCGCCGCCTGCTGTCCGCTGTCCCGCAGCTGCCTCAGATAGCGGACCTGTTCTGCCTAGGCTAATTGGCGGTTGATTAAGACTACAGCCCCCAGCCCCAGCAAGGTGGCCAGTAACACAAAGGGCAGGATGATCTTCCATCGGATGCTGAGCCGTACCCGGAATGGCTCGGAGTTCGCTTCGCTCATTTCACGTCCCGCTTCTCCGTAAATACGTGCAGAACTGCCCGGAAATTAACCCGGTTAGTCCATGCCAACTGTAGATCGATTCGAGGTGTAGCCGACTTCACAATCAGCTAACCATCTGCCAGTTCACCGAAGACAACGATGCGTTGCTTATCGACCAGGTAGGGGTAGCATGAGATCAGCGTAATTGTGGATTTGTTGGTGGGCTCGAGCACGCTTACATCAGTCGGGGAGACGATGCGTGTTCGCGTGACCCGGTAGGTGTAGACCTGGGTGGCAGTCTTAATCACAATCTCATCGCCCGGGTTGAGCTGATCGAGATCACGAAACCACTCGCCGTAGATATCATTGTGAGCTGAAAGCACGAGGTTGCCGTTCTTGCCAGGATCGACGCTTCCGATGTGCTGTCCAATACCCTTCTTCAACTGCTCCCATCCATCGCCCTGCACGACCGGAACCTCACCATTCAGGATGGCTGGAATGAGAAGACCGCGCGCTTGCTCTGGTCCGGGCGTTGGTATCGGAATGTTGTTGTAGGTCTGGACGAACGGCCGCAGGCTCTCCGGGATCTCAGCTTCGTTGAAGCGAGCGCCCTGGGGCGAGTTAGGCGGGGTGTGACCCGAAGGAAGCACGACCGCAGTGATGAGCGGGGTGGGTGAAGCCTGGCCGGACAGCGCTTGCGCAACTTCGGTGTTCAATTTCTGCAGCGCACCGGCGCCGCTCAGCAGGATGTAGAGGAAGCCAACCACCGCCGCAATTTCGACAAAGAGCAGTGACCGGTTGAAAATGCGGTTGAGGGTGGATTTCGGGTTACCTTCAGCTTCCTCCTGCGATCGGCGCCATCCCGCTTGCAGATCGTCATCTGAGGAACTTGTTTCAGTTCCGTTCTGACCAGGAAGCGAGAGCACGCGTCCGCTGCGGCGGAACTGTTGAATGCGAGCCTGGCGGGCTTCGAGCTTCTTTCGCGCCAGGACCGCCTCCAGTTCGGCAATCGTCAAATCTTCAGCAGGCCTTCGGTCTTTAGCCATCGCATCCTGTCAGCTCAACCATCACACCGCTTGATGCAGGAACCGTACCAAGTTAATCCACCGCGATTATACCGAAGCAAGTCCACCCTCGCTCGAAGGGGATGAAGGTTGTGTATAATTTGGACTAAGCCAATCCAATTATCGAGGTACAAGTTCCTTCGACGATGGAAACCGGGATTACCACAGCAGTTGAAAGTGCATATCGTGCTGCCCATCAACACGCGCTGGTCATTGCCCACGACGACCCGGGCGTAGTCCGGCTCACAGGTGAGGACCGGCTCGACCTGCTGAACCGTATTTCGACCAACGATTTAAACGATCTTGCTGAAGGTCGCTGGGCACGTACCATACTGACGAACGCCCTGGCCCGAATCGTCGATGTTGTGACGGTCTTCCAGCGCAGCTCCGATTCCCTGTTGATGACCTCGCCCGGAAAGGCTGCCGACGTGATGGCGTGGCTGAGCGGATATATTTTCTTCCAGGATGAGGTCACGGTAAGCGTGCTCGATCTCGACTTTGGTCTTTGGGGAATATACGGCCATCACGCCGCAGACCGCCTGCCCGATCTGGGGATCTCAGCCCTGCCTGACCAAGCCGGCACGTTTACCGAAGGCGAAGAGACCATACTCTGGAAGGTTGACCAACCCGCTCCTGGAGGCGTACAGGTCCTGCTTTCCGGCACTACCGCTGCCCGTGCTCGAGATGTCTGGACATCCGCCGCCGAGTTGGCAGCCGTGCAAGCGTTCGAGATCCTGCGCATCGAATCCGGCCTACCCCGAGCGGGTTTCGAGATCACCGATGAGACCATTCCACTCGAAGTCGGCCTATGGAATGAGGTCAGCTTCACCAAGGGTTGCTATATTGGCCAAGAAATCCTGGCGCGCATGGAGAGCCGCGGCCAGCTCGCTCGCCGGCTGGTGCTGCTCCGGTTCGCCAACGCTCTTCAACGTGGCAGCACGCTTTACTTGCAGGGCAGGAACGTCGGGCATGTGACCTCGATCGCGTTTTCACCTCGCCAGGGATGGATCGGCCTTGCCCTTGTCAAACCAGCCGCGCTGGAGGCTGAAACGCTGATCGCCGGGAGCGAGGGCATCGAAGCCCGTATTCTTGATCCACTCCGATCCAGGCAGCCCAGAAGCACGCCAAGCTCCTGATTCTCCCCCACATCTATTACCTGGATTTTCTGCCAGCTCATTGGTCGGCTGAACCGCCTTCCACCCCTGGGCTCGAGCCTGTTCATGAGTTGAGCCTTGAGGTATAAATGCCAGCGGACTTACCTGTTCCTCCCAATCAAAAATCCAGGAATTTAAAGAGGACATCATGGGCCATCGCTACGCCATCATCGGAACCGGGCGCCAGGGGACAGCCGCTGCCTACGATCTGGGTCTCTTCGCCGAGGCGGAGTTCATCCTTATGGCGGATTCAGACCCTGCCGCGGCCGAGGCGGCAGCCGAGCGTGTAAATACACTGCTGGGACGTGACCTTGCGCAGGCAACCGCGCTCGACGCACGTGATCAGGCGGGTGTGATCTCAGAACTTGAGGAGCACGGTGTTCAAGCCATGCTCGCCGCAACCCCTTATTTCATGAACCTCGGATTGACGCAGGCTGCGATCTCAACCGGAATTCACATGACCGACCTGGGCGGGAACAGCGAGGTCGTCTTCGCGCAACTCAAGTTCTCTGCACAGGCCGCGAAAGCAGGTATCTCGATCGTCCCTGACTGCGGGCTCGGCCCGGGCATGATCACGACGCTCGCGTTGTACGCAATGGAGGCCCTGGATCAGGCACAGGACGTATTCATCTGGGATTGCGGTCTGCCACAGCACCCGACTGAGCCATGGAATTACAGTCTTGGTTTCAGCATTGAGGGTTTGACAAACGAATACGATGGAGACTGTGTTTTCATTCGCGAAGGGAAGACCACGCTTGTCCCGGCGCTGGCAGAACTCGAGCGGCTTGAATTCCCGGCTCCGATCGGGGAGCTGGAGGCTTTTACGACGGCAGGCGGAATAACGAGCGCTGCCCGCACCTTCGCTGGCAAGCTCCGAACACTGCAGAACAAGACCATGCGCTATCCAGGTCATTACGCGGTGTTGAAGGTCATTCAGCAGTTGGGATTGCTTTCGACCGAGCCAACCGAGATCGACGGCCACCTGGTCCGCCCACGCAGCGTTTTGCATGCTCTCTGGGAACCTCAAATACGCGCCGAAGCAGGTGAAGCCGATCTGGCCTTGATCCGTACTCTGGCCACCGGCACGCTCGATGGCAAACCAGCGCAGGCACAGGTTGATTTGCAGCTTCTTTATGATGAAAAGACCGGGTTCACCGCGATGGAGCAGGGCACCGGCTGGCACGCTTCGATCTTTACCGCGGCCGTCGCGGCAGGCGAAGTGGAGCCGGGCGTCGTCCCGGTCGAACTGGCGTTGACCGGAGAAGCGTTCGTGCAGCAGGCCGCCCGGCGCGGGTTTGACATCCGACGCGAGCTGCGCACCTAGCGGGCGAAAGAAACGGCTCCCCTGCATAACGGGGAGCCGCCTAAGAATTCAGGGATTTCACGCTGCGGAATCAGGAGAGGAAATCCTCCACATTCCCATCGACAACCATGCGCATGCGCAGCACCAATCGTTCGAGCTGCTCCCGGGCGGCTTTCATCTTTTGAAGCGGGTCATCCGTGCCGGCCTTTAACGTGTCGGCCATTCCGCGCAGTTCCGGGATCAGCACCGTATCAATATAGGCGAGCGCTTCCTCGACGGATTGAAAGTCCTTCTCGTGTGAATACTCAAGCAGCTTTTGGAAACCTTCCAGATCCTCCTCAACAGCGTTCAGATTCGCTTTGAGGGCGCGCAGGGATTTCATCTGCTCAATGACCCGTTCCAGCGCGTCCAGCGATTCGGGGAAGCTCAGCATTGCCGGACCCCCTCCCTTATTTCACCGTTTCTCATGACTGAAGTATATAACGACTCTGGTCGAGATTGCGTTACACGAGTTACGACTTCATAGATTGCGCAAGTCTCAAGCCTTGAAAATGCACCATTTGACTTCGGTAAAATAAGGCAGTGTACGAAGGCACTCCGCAAGCTCGAGCCCCTGGTCAACTGCCCGGACACCAGGATTTTTGAACACGAATCATCGATCTTGATTGCTGCCAATCAGCGTCCCTTCCGGCCCAGCGGACAGGTCCGCAGGAGATCCAGCCTGCACCTGGGAATGTCGCCATCTGGCAAACCAGCGTACGGCCGTGCTCGATAATGTCCTCGGTCAGGATCACGAGCTTACCAACAACGGGTCCCCGCAGGTCCATCAGGATGTAGACGGCACTTCAGGGTACTCAGACTTTGCCGGAGATGGTCTTCTTTTAAATCCACCTGCGCGGACGATACTGCAGCGCTTCGGCCAGATGGGTGGGGGTGATCGCCTCGTCTCCCGCCAGGTCGGCGATCGTGCGGGCCAGTTTAAGCACGCGATGGTAGCCACGTGCCGATAACTGCAGCTGCCTGACGGCCTGCTGGATCAGGCTCGCGCCGGCTGAATCAAGCACGCAGAATTCCGGCACCTCGCCCGCCCCAAGATCGGCATTGCAGGTCATCGGCCGGCCGATATAGCGAGCCCACTGGCGCGCTCGGGCACCTTCCACTGATCGAGGTGGGCTGGAGGAGGCTCTCAAGGCCGGAGAGCGATTGCACTATCCAAGTATGAGACGCCACGGTCCCGCCCAGTCTAGGGGCGTCTAGGGGGCTCAGGATCCGAGAGAATACCGGGTTGTGATGCCCGTGACCAGCGGCCGGATTTACGCAGGAAGAACCTTACAAAACCTAACATTTTGGGGCATCGAATGAAAGGGCAAAAGATCAAAGCCTGCGGCTCCGGGATGGTTGCAGCCAATCAGGAGCGATGGGGAGAGGCTCGATAGAGGAAGCCACAACGCAGGACGCGAGGGGGACGCGCCCAGGTTGTGGCTGTTGAGAAAATCATAGCATATTATCGGTATCGAGAATACGCCTTCTTATCGAGGAGAAGCGCAACATGAGTCTGCGAGCAGCGATCTACGCAAGGGTGAGCACGGACGACCAGCGAGGAAACTATTCGATCCCTACCCAGATCCAGGATGCTCTCGGATATGCCGAGAAGAAGGGATACAGCATCGTCGGGGATTCCTTCGTGGATCCCGAGACTGGCAGGGACGTCTCTTCCGGCGGGAATGGCAATATCGCCGCATTCGTCGATGACTTCTCCTCCAGGGAGATCTCGAGGCCGGGGATCGACGCCGTCTACAGCTTTCTTGAATCTGTCGGCTTCGATATCCTGGTCGTTCATTCGCTCGATCGGCTGGCCAGAGATCCGTACATCCGGCAGACCATCGAGATCGAGCTGCAGGAGAGAGGGGCTTCGGTCGAGTATATCCTCGGAAACTATGATGCCTCACCGGAGGGTGAGGTCCGGAAGGATCTCGACGCCACGTTCGCGAAGTGGGAGAACGTCAAGAGAGTCGAGCGATCCCTCCGGGGGAAGCGCGGGAAGGCTGAGAGCGGGAAATTCGTCGGGGGCAAGCCGCCTTATGGCTACGAGCTCGACGAGAAAGCGCAAGCCGGGCTTGCCGTTCTCGAGGAGGAGGCCGAGGTTGTCAGAGAGATTTTTGAGCTCTACGGGAGGGAAGGGTTGTCTATCCGGGGGATCACCGAGCATCTCACCGATCGGGGCGTCTCCTCGCCGACCGGCCGTCCTTCCTGGGGGAAATCGACAGTCTCGAAGATCCTCCGAAACGAAACCTATATCGGGACCAATCACTACAACAAATTCAAGCGGCAGGGAAAGGCACAGGTTGAGCGAGCTCGAGAAGACTGGATCCCGATCGAGACAACGCCGATTGTCGACCCCCACCTATTCCGGGAAGTTCAGGAGAAACGCCGCCGCAATAAGGCGGCTCGGCGCAAGGAGCCCCGACGCTTCTACCTCCTGGGAGGAATGGTCTTCTGCCCGGACTGTGGCCGTCCCTACGCCACTCAGACGCAGAAGGCAGGGAGGAACCGCCGGTTACACGATGCTCCGTCCTACAGGCATCGATCGAAGGAGGGTCATTGCAGGAACCGCACGATCTCAGCCCGGAAGGTGGATCCCGTTGTGTGGGATCGTATTGCTGAGGTACTCCTGGATCCGGCCAACCTCCGCAAAGGGTACGAAGAATCTCTTGATCAGCAGCAGGCAACGACCAAGAGGCAGAGGCAACGGCTGGAGACGCTTGAACGGGCTCGGCTGAAGCACGACCAGAAGGCTGCGAACCTGATGACCGCCTATCTTGATCCCGATATTCAAATGACCAAGCCCGAATACCTCAAGCAGCGCACGGCGATCGAGGACGAGCTCGTGACGTTGGCCGACGAGATCGAGACGATCCGGGCTCAGCTAGACCAGGTCGAAGTGCCTCCGGAGTTCGAAACAATCGAGGCGTTCGCGAATGAAGTAAGGGATCAACTCGACGGAGAGAGCGATCTAACACCTCAGGCTAAGAGGCAGATCTTCGAGCTCCTGCATGTCAAGGTCTTCATTCCGGAGGAGGGGGAGCTATGGCTTGAGGGGTGGTTTGATCCTCCTCGTGAGAGGCAGTCGATCACGGCACGATCAGGTTATGACCGCCTGCTGCCGCAACCTCGAGGGCGCGTTTGACGTTCTCCTGGCCTCGCACAGCCGAAAGATCAACCATGGCAATTGTGAAAGCTGAACTGGGCTTATGATGAGCCGTGATGGGGAGCGGAACGACCCCGCTCAGGTGGTTCACGAGCTCGGTGAGCGAGTTGACGGCCACTACCTGCAGGCGTTCCACCAGGGCAGCCTCGGGGGCATCCTCGGCTGGAACGAACAAGCGGTCAATCCCGCACTCAAATGCCTTGACCGCCAT
>DAOUEL010000022.1:0-46976 GCA_034430595.1 Anaerolineales bacterium
CGTCATCGGGCTGCTCGGATCGCGCTAACGGGCGATTCCCGCTCTCGACTACTCTCTTCGCCGGGAGGGCTTGTCCAAATTGGACGACAGGCGAGTTCAGCCTTTCTGCGGCGTTCCGTAGTCGCCTTGCCGGGCTCTCACCCTCCCCGGCTCGCTGACGGATGACCTACTACTCCTGCCATAGCCAAGTATTTAATTATCAGGTGGACCCAGTGGGATTCGAACCCACGACCTTCTCAATGCCATTGAGACGCGCTCCCAACTGCGCTATGGGCCCATGATGAGTACAGGTGGACCTGGCGGGATTCGAACCCGCGACCTCATCAGTGCGATTGATGCGCGCTCCCAACTGCGCTACAGGCCCCCATGGGTGCGAGGATTGTACCTGAGCGGCGAGACGACTGTCAAGCAAGGCCTCCTGTCAGCAGGCAGGGCAGGTTAACATTATTCCGTGCGGTTTAAGGATGGCGTGGGCTCACTGACTCGTTTCTCGTGTAAGCCTTCGAACGCTATAATCGCAGGAGAAGAGGTGATCTCATGGCTGATTCGCTGCGCAGGCTCCAGGAACTCATGCAGGATGCAGAACTCGACCTGCTGACCCTGCTCCCCGGTCCCAACCTCTATTACCTGACCAGCTTGCATTTCCACCTGATGGAGCGTCCTACCGTGCTGTTCGTCCCGGTCTCCGGTGAGGCGGCAATCGTACTGCCTGAGCTCGAAGCAGCCCGCGCGGCTGAAGCCCTTCCAAACCTGACGCGCTTCCCCTACGGCGAAGAGGAGAGCGAGCGGGCGCAGGCTTTCCAGGCGGCCGCGAGCCATTTCAGCGGCGTCAGCCGTGTGGGGGTTGAACCACTGCGCATGCGCTTCTTCGAGCAGGAACTGCTGCTCGAGGCGGCCCCGGGCTGGTCGCTGGTGAGTGCCGAAGAGGCCCTGCTCCAGCTGCGCATCCACAAGTCCGGGGATGAGATCGATCGGATGCAGGTCGCCGTACAAATTGCTGAAAAAGCCCTCCATGACACCCTGCCTCTTATCCAAACCGGCATGTCTGAACGAGAGCTGGCGGCGGAACTGGTCATTCAGCTCCTGCGGGCTGGCTCAGAGCCCGATCTGCCCTTCGATCCGATTGTCGCTTCCGGCCCCAACAGCGCCTTGCCGCACGCCACCCCCACCGATCGTAAGTTGACCTCCGGAGACCTGCTCATCATCGATTGGGGCGCCCGCCACGGGGGCTACATCTCCGATCTCACGCGCACTTTCTCGATTGGCCCGGCCACGGACCGCATGCGCCAGATTCACGCGCTCGTGGAGGGTGCCAACCGGGCCGGCCGCGAGGCCACCGTTCCCGGTGTTCGTGCGGGACAGGTCGATCGGGCTGCCCGTGAAGTGATCGAAGCAGGCGGGTTCGGCGAATACTTCATCCACCGTACCGGTCATGGCATCGGGCTGGAAGCCCACGAACCGCCAGGCATCCGGGCCGGGGAGGGCTTGCAGCTTGAGCTGGGCATGACCTTCACCATCGAGCCTGGCATCTACCTGCCTGGAGAGGGCGGCGTGCGCATCGAGGATAACGTCGCCGTGACCGAAGATGGCCTGCAGGTTCTAAGCAGCCTAACGCGGGACTTGATCGAGCTGCCATGAAAATGCTCATTCCCGGTGGAGAACCCTTCTTTTACCTGGGTGGAGAGCCTGGATGCCTGCTGATCCACGGATTTCCCGGCGCACCGGAGGAGATGCGCTGGTTGGGACAGTACCTTGCCGCCCAGGGCATCACTTCCCTCGGGGTGCGGCTTTTCGGCCACGGCACCCGACCCTCCGATCTGCTGCGCGCGCGAAAGGAAGATTGGCAGGCCGATGTCGAAGGCGGACTTGCCTGCCTGCAGGGCTGCACCGAGAAGCAGGTCGCCATTGGATTGTCGATGGGCGGCATGCTGGCGATGGACTTGGCAGCGAACGTGCCCCTCACCGGCCTGGTTGTAATGTCCACCCCCTGGGTGCTGCCGCCGCCGGCCGACCTCCTGCAGCCGTTCCTTCCGGTCCTGGCGCGGGTATGGCGCTACAGAACGCCAAACGAGCCCTCGGATTGGATCGACAAGCTGGCCGAAGCCCTCAACGTCAATTACCCGGTTCAGCCTCTTCACGCGGTCGGGCAGCTGCTGGAACTGCTGCGGCTGGTAAAAACTGAGCTGGGGCAGATAAAATGTCCTGCCCATTTGATATATTCCGAGGGTGACCCGGTCGCACCGCCCCCGCACGGCCAGTCGTACCTGGAACAGCTCGGAAGCGATCAAAAGGAATTGACCCGCATATCCGGCAGCGGGCACAACATCGTGCGCGACGCCGCCCGGGAGATTGTTTTTCAAACGGTCGTCCAGTTCGTCCACAGCCTGGTCGGTGATCCAGCATGAGCCGGATTATGCCGGGAGGCGAGCCCTTCTTCTTCCCCGGAAACGGGACCGGCTGCCTACTCGCCCATGGTTTCACGGCCGCCCCCCAGGAAGTGCGCGAGCTGGGGGAGTTCCTGGCAAGGGCAGGATATTCGGTGCTTGGTGTCCGCCTCGCCGGCCACGGCACACGCTGGCAGGACCTATCCCGCACCCGCTGGACCGATTGGCTGGCCTCGCTCGAGGATGGCTATTATCTGCTGCGGGAGGGTTGCGACCAGGTCGTGCTGTTGGGTTCTTCGACCGGCGGGGACCTCTCACTCATACTGGCCGCCCAACTCCCGGTAGCTGGCGTCGTGACCATGTCAACCCCCTTCCAGCTACCTCCGATCACGGCCTTGAAACTTCTCTATCCTATTCTCAAGCCTGTTAGCATCATCCTTCCAATGCTAAAAAAGGGACCGCCGGACTGGCGTGATCCCGCCGCTGCTCAAACTCGCGTACAGTACAACTGCTATCCACTGCGTGCCGTGCGCCAATTCGGCTTGATGTTGGAGGCGATGCGTTCGCTGCTTGGCGATGTCCGCGTGCCAACCTTGCTCATGCACTCCCGCCAGGATGGGTTTATCCCGTACGAAGACATGAGACGCCTGCAAGGCGCGTTGGTGAACTCGAGCGTGACGACGTACAGCGTGGAAGAAAGCAACCACATCATTACCTGCGACATCTCGCGCCACGCGGTTTTCGATCAAGCGTTGCGCTTCGTTCAGGGGTTGGACGAAGTGTAAATTCGGGCTGTGCAGATTGAGCAGAGAAAGCTCTTTCGAAAGTTCCTGCTCGTAGTACCGAAGCATATCCGGAAGGAGGGGACCACGATGCCGCCAATTCTCGAATGGGGCCTGCCGATCATCTCCTGGCTGCAAGGTCTGGGAGCCTGGCTGACACCGGTGATGAAAGCGCTCACTTTCCTTGGTGATGAACAGTTCTACTTGCTGATCCTGCCGGCCTTCTTGTGGTGGATTGATATCGGGCTTGGCATTCGCATCGGCCTCGCTCTCCTGCTCAGCGCCGGGATCAACGGCGCCCTTAAACTCGCCTTCGGGTTACCGCGCCCGTTCTGGGTCAGCGATAAAATTCGGGCTCTCAGCTCAGGCACGACCTTCGGCGCCCCTTCGGGGCATTCCCAGAACGCAGTTGTACTCTGGGGCTGGCTGGCGACGTGTATGAAAAAAACCTGGCTGCGGGTCGTCTTGATCGTGCTGATCGCTTTGATCGGCATCTCGCGTGCCTACCTCGGTGTTCATTTCCCGACCGATGTCCTGGCCGGGTGGGCCATTGGTCTGCTGATTCTCTGGCTCCTGACCGTGCTAGATAAGCCCATGCAGCGCTGGTTGGAAACCCTTAAGCTTGGTGAGCGGTTACTGGCCGCAAGCTCGGTTTCACTTTTTGTTCTGCTGCTGGGCGTGCTCTCATTCTGGGGCAGTTCCAACCGGATCATTCCGCCCGAATGGATCTCACATGCTGCGGCTGCGTTTCCCGGCTCCGAGCCGATCAACCCGCAGTCGCTGGCTGATTCGGTGACCGCCGCCGGGACGCTGCTCGGCCTGGGGATAGGTGCGGTTCTGCTCATGGATTGGGGCAAATTTCAAGTACGAGCCAGGTTCTGGGTGCTTGGGCTGCGGTATGTCGTGGGGGTAGCCGGTCTGCTCGCTATATACATCGGGTTGGGCGCCATTTTCCCAAAGGGCCATACCATCCTGGCATACGCCTTCCGCTACGCGCGTTACGCTGTGCTCGGATTGTGGGTCGCCTACCTGGCACCGCGTGTCTTCAACCTGCTCCGCTTGAACGAATAGGAACGATGGGGCCTTGATCCGGACTCGAAGAAGCCTGACCATATGCCAAGCTGTCATCCTATCGGGGAGGTGCGATGTATCCAGCCTTTACACACTATCACTACGAACTCAAGCGCCAGGTCCTGGCGCTGACCGGGAAAATCCGCATTTACGGTCCTGACGGCAGCCTGGCGCTCTATTCAGAACAGAAGATGTTCAAGCTGCGGGAGGATATTCGCGCCTACGAGGACGAGAGCAAGAACCGCGAGCTGCTCTGGATCCAGGCCCGGCAGGTGATCGATTTCGCCGCCGCCTATGATGTGGTCGATTCAACTATCGGCCAGAAGATCGGCGCGCTGCGCCGTAAAGGCTGGCGGTCACTCACCCAGGATACATGGGAGATTCTCGATCCCTTTGACCAATCGATCGGCATGCTTCATGAAGACAGCCTCGGGCGTGCCCTGCTCAGACGGCTGCTATTAGGCACCCTCCTGCCGCAGCAGTATGACCTGCTGCTTTCAGATGGCAGGGCAGCCGCCAGCTTCCGGCAGCACTTTAATCTCTTCCGCTACGCGCTCGCGCTCGATTTCCGAGCCGAGGTTGAAGGCTTCGATCGGCGCTTAGGATTAGCTGCGGGGATCCTGCTGGCCGTGATCGAGGGCAAACAGCAGAATTAGTATCAACTCATGATTGCAGGGGCACGGCGACGCCGTGCTCCTGCAGCTTGAACTCCAACGAAGATAATGAATCCACCTGGAGAATGCCTCAGTTCGAAGCTCCCTCCCCGGCTTCTCGCATCTCACGCCACAAGTACCAGCTGCCCGACCGGTCGGAGGCATCCTTCGGGGCGCGGTCGTAGTATAGATCGAAGATCCGCCCATCCTGGACACGGACCCGGAAGTAGAAGCGGCCGACGCCCCACGATCCCTGGCGCTCGGCCCTGCTCAGGTGCGCTTCCCGCATGTTCTGGCCCATGCGACCCCGGCGGCCATAATCGAACCACTCCTGCAGCGTCTCTTCCCGCTGAAATAATTGACCACGCCACGTGAAAAAGTCTGGTGCGCCAGGTTTTTTCTCCAGGAGCGGAGCCTGGTTAAATCCGGCTGCTATTGTTTCGCCGATGAAGTGTTCAGGCTGATACTGGACTGGCATTGGTTTCGAGTATTGGTCGGACGCGGTTCTGGCTGGAGGGAAATGCAAGACAGACGAGAATCATGGGGGCGGCAATCCACGCCAGGCTAGAAAACGTCGCTCCCAGGGCGCATAGCAGGACTGTGCTGGGCAGTGCCCAGCGCTGACGAAGCCACAACCCGGTCACAGCGCCTGAGAGGGCTGACCCGACCACGATACGCAGCCAGGCCTGGGTGTCCGTTCGCACCGCGGCGTAGAGTTCGGGTCCGAAGGATAAACGACCCAGGATTCCGATCCAACCACCATCAACAGGAACGCTGCCTAAAAGGCGCATCGCCAGGCCGCTCAAGGCGAGCCAGGTGCCGAGAATGAAAGCCATCAGCGTGGCGAAAAGAAGCGGGAGGGGAACCCTGGTTCGCTGCATCCTGTCAGCCTTAAGCAGCGGGCCGGGGAAACCCGGCCCGAGTGGGGAGGTTAGTCGTTCTCTTCTTTGCTGAGCTCTTTCTTGCGTGCAGCAATCAGTTCGTCCGCAACGTGGTGCGGAACGACCTCGTAATGATCCAGCGTCATCGAGAAGATGCCGCGTCCGCCAGTGATGGAACGCAGGTCAGTCGTGTAGCGCTGCATCTCGGCCAGCGGGACCTGAGCAGTGACTACGCTCCGGCCGCGGTCGTTTTCCATTCCCTGGACGCGCGCCCGGCGGGTGTTCAAGTCACCGAGAACATCACCCATGTTCGACTCCGGGACTGTAATCTGCACATCCATGATTGGCTCGAGCATCACCGGGCCAGCATCGTGCACAGCCAGTTTGAAGGCTTCCCGACCGGCGACCTCAAATGCTACGGCCTTCGAGTCGACCGGGTGCTCCTTGCCATCGGTGACGGCTACTTTGACCTTCTCTACCGGGTAGCCAGCCACGACACCCTGCTTCATCACGCCTCGCACACCTTTCTCAATGGCGGGCATGAACCCCTGCGAAATCGCCCCTCCAAAGACCTCGTTTGCGAATTCGAAGTCCCCATCCTCAAGCGGCTCTACCCGAAGGTGAACTTCGGCGAATTGGCCTGCGCCGCCGGTCTGCTTTTTATGCCGGTACATCGCGCTGCCGCCCTGTGTGATCGTCTCGCGGTAGGGCACACGCGGGATCTCGGTCTCAAGCCCGACCTGGAACTTCGACCCGGCCTTCCGAATGGCGACATCGATATGCTGGTCACCCATGCCCTGCAGAATGGTCTGGTTGGTGCTCGGTTCCTGGTGCCAGCTCAAGGTGGGATCCTCTTCAGCAAGCCGGGTCAGCGTCGGGCTGATCTTGGTCGAATCAGCCTGGGTCTTGGGCGAAACCGCGACCGAGAAGAGGGCGTTCGGATATTCGGGCATGGGAATCGTCAGAGGATGCCCCTTCTCGCCTAATGTATCACCCGTCGAAGTTTCCCCGAGCTTGGCAACGGTGCCGATATCTCCAGCATGCAGGGTCTTCATGCTCAGCTGATCCTTCCCGCGCAGCACGTAAAGCGTACCCAGGCGCTCTTCCTCGCCCTTGGTGTGATTCCACACCCTGGTATCGGAGGCAAGCGTCCCGGAGAAAACCCGCAGATAGGTAAGCTTGCCAACGAACGGATCGGCGGTCGTCTTCCAGACATAGGCCGCGAGCGGACCGGAATCAAGCGACTTGAGCTCTTCCTCCCCGCCTGCACCCTGGGCTTTGCGGGCTTTAGCTTGTGAGGGGGATGGCAGCAGGTTAATCATCGCCTCCATCAGCGGGACCACCCCGATCGCATCCGATGCAGCGGAGACGAATACCGGGATAAAACTGCCCGAGAGAACTGCCTGTTTGAAACCGCGCGCCACCTCTTCAGCGGAAAGCTGCTCACCATTGAGATATTTTTCAAGCAGCGCGTCATCACCTTCAGCTGCAGCTTCGACCAGCGCAATGCGTGCTTCCTGGGCCTGGTCAGCGTATTCGGCCGGGATCTCTTCCTTCGCTTCGCCTTCGGCCGGGCGGGCTTTCATGGTGAAGAGATCGATTACGCCCTTGAGCTCCTGCTTCTCACCCCACGGCAGCTGAACCGGGACAAGCGTCGCCTCTCCGACCAACTGCCGGACCGATTTCAGAACCGCCTGGAAATTCGCGTTATCACGGTCCATTTTCGTGATCAGAATAACTCGCGGCAGGTCGAAGTGCTCGGCATAATTCCAGGCGACCTCCGTGCCGACTTCGATCCCGGCCACCGAATCGACCAGCACAACAGCGCTGTCGGCGACGCTCAAGGCCGAGATGACCTCACCGACGAAATCGGTATATCCGGGTGTGTCGAGGATGTTCAGTTTGTGGTCTTTGAATTCGACCGGAACAACGCCGGTCGAGAGCGAAAGTTGGCGACGAATCTCTTCATCCTCGAAGTCTGAAACGGTGTTTCCCTCTTCAACTCTGCCCATGCGGGTGAGGGCACCAGTTGTGAACAGCATGGCCTCGGACAGGATTGTCTTTCCGCCGCTGCTGTGGGAAACGAGGGCGATGTTGCGGATGAAATCGGTTGCATATTCCTTCATGGATAGGGGATCCTCGATTGGAGTTTATTACGACCCATGAATTCTAAAGGAGGAGATGGGTCTTGTAAAGACGGACGCGGACCAGAGTGGATTTCGACGTCTCCACACGCCACCGCCAGATGTTACAATCCGACCTAGCCAAGGGAGCACAAGATGCAGTTCGTAAACCAATTTTCCTTCCTCCTGCTGGCCGGTGCAGTTCTGCTGGGACTCGGTTGGGTCATCCTGCGAAGTCAGAGATCCTCCTCACGCTGGTTTGCGCTCGTTGCGCTGCTGCTCGGGCTCGTCATCTCATACTGGATGTTCAATCCTGGCCCGGGGACTTCCTTCAACGCTGCAGAACTGAACAACGGACGCAACCTAGCAGTCCCGGTCCTGCTGGAATTTGAAAGCCCGTACTGCCTGGGGTGCATGGCGGCCCAGCCAAGCGTCGATCAAGTTAAGCGTCAGTACGCTGACAAACTGGCAGTCCACCAGGTGAACGTGCTTGATCCTGCAGCCGAACCTCTCCTGGCCCACTTTGGATTCCAGTTTACGCCAACCTTCATCTTTATCGATATACATGGCATCGAGCTCTGGCGGTCGGTGGGCACGCTGGATCCGCAGCAGGTAGGGCAAAGCATGGAGGGTGAAAGCTGATTCGCGAGCTTTTCTTTGAACTCCGCTATCTGCTTGGAAACGTCCCCTGGGATACAGGCGTTTCCCCGCCCGAACTGCTGGCCTACCTCGAAGCCACCCCTGTGGGGCGTGCCTTAGACCTGGGGTGCGGGACAGGAACGAACTCGATCCGGATGGCGCGTGCAGGCTGGTCCACCACCGGCGTTGATCTTTCCAGGCTCGCAATCCGCCGCGCCCGCCGCAAAGCCCGTCAGGCCGGGATCGAAGTTGATTTCCGACGGCTCGATGCAGCCAGACTGCCGGGTTTGATCGGGCCCTTCGACCTGGCTCTTGATATAGGGTGTTTTCATACCATTCCAGCCGAATCGCGCACATCATATGTTGGTCGGCTGATCGAGCTGCTGCCGCCGGGTGCCGATTACTTGCTGTACACCTTCCTAGCAAATCAGGAGGATGGTAATACCTGGCCGCCGACCGAGGCCGAAATTCACCGCAGTTTCGATTCCGGGTTCAGCATCCTTTCACTCAATCATGGGACGGATCGCGAACGCAGCTCCGCCTGGTATCACATGCGACGAAAGCCGAAATGACGAATGTCCTGGTTTTGTTTCTCGATGGCGTTGGCCTGGGGAAGCCGGATCCCCAGCGCAACCCCTTCGTCCTGGCTCAGATGCCAACCCTGCAGCGGCTGCTGGAAGGTCATCGACTGGTGGCCGGCGTCGCCCCCATCGATGGGCGGGAAGCGACGCTGCTCGCGTTAGACGCCACCCTGGGCGTAGACGGCTCACCCCAGTCAGCTTCCGGCCAGGCGACGCTCTTAACCGGGCTCAACGTACCGGCTCACATCGGCGAACACTATGGGCCAAAACCAAACCCGCCCATCCAGGACATTCTCGAGGCAGACAACCTCTTCAAACAAGTGTTGAAACACGGACATACGGCAGCGCTTCTCAATGCGTACCCGCCCGGGTACTTCGCATCGATTGATTCAGGCCGCAGGCTGTACTCAGCGATCCCCTTCGCCGCCAATGCGGCCGGCTTGCCGCTCATGACAGCTGCTGACCTGCAATCAGGACGCGCATTGTCGGTGGATTTCACGGGAGAAGGCTGGGCAGCTCAGCCGGGCTTTCCGCCTGCCCCGGTCTACGGCGCGAAGCACGCCGGTCGTCTCCTGGCTGAACTGGCTTCCGGGTTCGACTTGACCTGGTTTGATTTTTGGCCCAGCGATTATGCTGGCCATAAGCAGGATATGACCCAGGCTGTGTCGCTGCTGGAACGATTCGACTCTGTCATGGCCGGCCTGGTTGAAGCTTGGCGGGGTGAAGAAGGCCTGATCGCGATTACATCTGACCACGGCAACCTCGAAGACCTCGGTCAACGGAACCACACCCGCAACCTGGTCCCGGGATTGTTCATCGGCCCGGCCGAACTTCGCCAGCGCTTCTCACAAGGAATGCATGATTTGAGCGATTTCGCCTCAGCGGTGATGCGGCTGCTTCTTGAGGGTCAGCCGAAAGCCGGTGCTGGCAACGGCGATAACGAGCATGAGACAGGGTCGGCGCCTCAAGGAAGCCGGGCGGACCAGAAGCGTGGAGAAGAATGACGATTAATTCCGAACAGCTGCGAGAAATTATGCGTCATTGGGCGTCCGGCGTATCCCTGGTGACATCCGCCGCGCAAGGTGAACGGCAGGGGATGACCGTCAGCTCGTTCACATCGGTCTCCCTGACTCCCCCCCTGATCCTGGTCTGCCTCGAAACCGTCACCTCCACCCGGCAATTCATCGCCCGCAGCCATTCGTTCGCGGTTTCGATCCTGGGGAAAGATCAAGAAACAATCTCCGACCGCTTTGCCGGCCGCCATCCGGAGCTGATCGACCGCTTTGCTGGCCTCGAGCTGCGAACCACACCAGCCGGCCATCCCGTACCAGCTTCCGCACTGGCTTTCATCGATTGCAAGGTCGTAGACGAGCTTCAAGCCGGCACCCATACGATTTACGTCGCCGAAGTGCTTGGCGGGGATGTTCTGCACCAGGATGAGCCTCTGCTATACTACGATCGCGCCTACCGCAAATTGAATGCGTGAGACTTGAGATGCCCGGCTTCACCAGCCTCGAACAGGAACAGCTCTTAGAACTTGCACAAAGAAGTGTGGCTGCAACAGTCCACCGGAAGCCGCTTCCAACCCCGCAGTGGACGGATCTTTCACCCCGTTTGGCCGAACCCGGAGCGTCGTTCGTCACCCTGATGATCGGGGAACGGCTGCGGGGTTGTATCGGCACGCTCCAAGCATCAATCCCGCTCGCAGAAGATGTCGTCCTGCGTGCCAACGCAGCAGCCAAGGATGATCCACGGTTTCCACCTGTTACTGAGCCCGAACTAACGCAGCTGAGTTACGAAATTTCTGTCCTCTCCACTCCCCTGCCACTGGCATATGGCGATGCACAGGACCTTCTCGGCCGCCTGCACCCCGGGGTGGACGGGGTCATTCTCGTCTACGGTTTTCAGCGGGCGACTTTCCTGCCCCAGGTCTGGGAACGTGTCCCAGATCCATCCCAGTTTCTGGGGATGCTCTGCCGCAAGGCGGGCCTCCCGACCGACGCGTGGCGCACGCTTCCCTTGGAGATCTCGACCTACCAGGTGGAATCCTTTCACCGGGAAGCGGCAGCCTGACGGCCGCAGCGATCGAAGCCCTTTCCGTGCTAATCACACCGCGTCCGTCTGGTTGAAAAAGAGTGCAGGCACTGCAACCTGAGTGCTCGCTTGGCTGCAGTTCGAACCCACCCTGGTCGGCAACTTGCTCCCATTGAGTAGGATATATTTATTGTCCGTAAGGAATACCGTACTGCGGATGGATGGTAGCTTCCGCCTTTGAGCCGGCAACCGGTCCACAGCTTGCCCTGCTTTATCCGGTTCAAGAAAAAAAATGAGAACACGGCTCGCACGCCACCAGCTACCGGGCTGCGACGGATCTACAGCTGGCTGAAGTTATCGACCTTTAGCACGAAGACCGTCGCCCGACGCTGGTCATCAGCGGCTGCCGAGCAGGCATTCCGGATGAGCTCCATCGCTTGATCGACACGTTCCGCTTCGGTTCCGATCAGAAAGGTCGTGTTGCCGCGCCGCAGGAAACCACCTGTGGAGGCAATATACGTTGCCCTGAAGTCAGCCTTGACCAGCGCATCGAGCACCGCATCGCGGTCTTCATCCCGGACGATAACAAGCATCATTTTCACGTTAGATCACCTCACATCGCTCAACATTCAGTGCGAAGATCGTGGCCGCATGAAGATCAACTCGTTTCTTCTCACCCCGCGCGGATCCATCGAGGACCTGCGGCAGCGATACCAGGGCTGCCCTGGCTTTGCATACGCGGTCGAGTGCCTCGATCGTGTCCTCCAGCATACCTTCGGGAATCCCGATCAGCAGGAGCGCGTAGCGGTCACGGCTGAAAAGGCCGTTGCTGTTGATGTGCGTCACGCGCACGCCGCGCATGGCGAGCACATTCGTGGCGGATTCGAGATCACGAACCTGGAGGATGACGACAATCAGCTGGCAAATTTGCCGGTTCTCCTCGGCGAGACGCAGGTCATTAACCCAGGTCTTCTGATTGGCTTCCAGAGCGAGGTCAATCTCCGATACTAACTCGCCGTAGCTCTCGTCCGAGAGCGCACCACTGCGGCGGATGTTGCTTAACGCGCCGCGCTGGGCGTGCAGCATTTCTCGTCGTGCGATTACAATCTCTTCCATCCGCAGCTGTGGTGATGATTGCAGTACATCCTGCACGGAATTCGTCATGACTTCTAACCGCTGCTCGAGCATTGGTTCGAGCGATTGCCAGGTGGCGGCTGAGATCAATCCCTCCCTGCTCAGCCGGCGAAGGTGCTGGAATCCTGACCGGGCTGCCATGGCCCGAGCGTGCCGGCGCTCGTACTCGATCTGCTCCTCAGTCTTAATGATTAAGCCGACGCGTCGCAGCAGCGGATTCATGGTCATGCCCTGTACCACGAGGCTGAAGAGGACAACTCCGTATGCCATGACAATCAAGGTTTCGCGCGTACCACCAAACGATTCGGGCAGGCTTAATGCGAGTGCCAGCGCGATGGCACCCCGCAGGCCACCCCAGAAGAGAACATGCCTCCACGAGCCGGGGAGTGAGCGATCGACCCGGGTCAGGAGGTAGATGCTGATCGCCCGGCTGATGAGCACGGCCGCAATAGCCCACAAAATCAACTGCCAGCGTGAGATCAGCGCCGCGATTTCCAGGTCCAGGCCGATCAACAGGAAGACAGCCGAGTTGGCCAGGAACGCGATGTATTCCCAAAGATTGGTGAGCAGTAGGCGCGTCGTGGGCGACATCTCGCGTTCACCGAGGCTGCCGCTTATCAATCCGGCTCCGACAACGGCCAGTACTCCGCTCATGTGGAACTGCTCTGCTACGAGGTACGAGCCGAATGCAAGAACGGTTGTCAGGGTAGTCTCGACCAGGTAGTCATCGACCTGTGCAACCAGCCTCGAGATAAGCCATCCCAAGGCGAGGCCGACGAGGATTCCGCCGCCAGCCACGCGGACAAAATCCGTCACCGCGGAGAACAAACTGAATTTTCCGCTCAGTACCGCTTCGATCGCCAGGCTGAAGAGGACGATCGCCGTCCCATCGTTGAACAGGCTTTCGGATTCGAGCAGCACTTCCAGGCGTTTTGGCGCGCCGAGACGCCGGAAGATGGCAACGACCGAAACCGGATCCGTCGCCGCGATCAGAGCGCCAAAGATGAAGGCCAGGCCGAGCGGAAGCCCGGCTCCAAGTGAGAGGATTCCGCCCACCACCAGCATGTTCAAGACAACACCCGGCACGGCCAGCAGAACGATCAAGCCCATCTGGCGGCGCAGATCCGCCAACCGAAGATGCAGTGCGGCTTCGAAAACCAGCGGCGGCAGCAGGAGTGCAAGGATCAATTCCGAAGTCAGCTCGATTCCCAATCGCTCCCTAAAAGAAAGAACCAGGCCCGCTAACACCAGCGCGACCGTGTAGGGAATGCGGAATCGGCGTACCAGAATGGCGACGATGGAAACAACCAGGAGCAGTTCGAGGACTAACGATTCGATCTGGATTAGATCAGACATAACGGTATAACTCTAACACAACCAGAAGAGTAACAGGTTTTAAGGATCCTATTCCTGCTCGACCCATTGCCTACCCTCACCCGCCACACGAACTGTTGTACCATCCGGAAAACCGAGGATCACCTGCTCGTCCTGATATTCGATCGTCAAGCCCCGCCAGCGAATCGCGATGGGCCAGGGGTATGGGTTACCAGGTTCAACACACACCTTCGATGGGTTAATAAGCTGCAGGCCAAGCGACTCTAGAAACAGATCAAGTGGAGCCAGACCTTCGAAAGCGTACTCGTCACCGAGAGAAATCGATTCATCCGGGTGATAGTAAGTGCCAAATTCACCCTCTCGCCGCAGCCGGTCGATAACCGCAGGCATCATCTTCTGGATCAGTTCGGCCGCTCGATCACGATACCCGTACCGCAGCAATCCTTCTCCCAGCAAGGAGTTGGCGAACATCCACACTCCACCGGGGTTTCCCTCTTTTTGAGGTCGATAGGCAGAATCGCGGGCCGAAACGGTCGGGACGCCATGAGCCCGCCAGAAACGTTTGCGATCCAGCAGCGCCCCTTCGATCAGGCGTTCTGCCCGCTGCTGCAGGATCATCCCGGACCACACAGGCAGCAGCCCGGTGATATCTTCACGAGTTGTATCTGCAAGCCAAACCTCGGAGCTGAAACTGTCGTCGAGGCCATCGATCCTGATCCAATCCAATTCAGTCGCCATCTTCTCAGCGGTTGCGCATCCCATCTTCCAGAACCACTGGTACCTGCGGTTGGTGAACTCCTCCACCATCTTCCGCCGGGTCCTGCCTTTCCCCTGAATCATTACCTTCAATTCCCTTGTGTTGGCCTCTTCCCCGAAGGTGCGGATTAACACCCGGACCGGCACCTCGAAGGTGCGTTTGATCTCGAGTTTAAAGGAACCCTTCTCGCGACCCAGCCGCTCCCCGGGAGTTGGTTGATTCAGGTCCCGGTCCAGCGTGAGATAGAGGCCTGCTTTCTCTGACCAGCCCTGTTCCAGCGACCCCTGCAAACCGGCACGCACGGAACGCAGCCACTCTCCGTCCTTTATTTCACCGAGTTCATCTGCCATCCGTTCCAGCGCAGCACATTCCGCAAACAAGTAGGCAGCCAGGTCTGGGCGTTCGGCCATCCTCAGCTCCAGGCCCTGTCCCCAGCGCTCCCAGGCAACGAATGCCGGCCAGGCATCAAAGCCGGTCTGGGGAGGGAATTCCCACTCCGGATGACCATCCTGATCATAATCGAGGCTCTTCCCGAACCAGCGCCGTGCAGCGGCTATCAGGACCGGGTAGGTTCGCTGCAGCAAAGCTTTATCCCGGACCTGGTTGTAAGTATGCCAGGCGAGATCTGCCAGCAGCGGCATGCTTTCCCAGCCCGCACGCTGCCCGCCGGGTCCGGGGCGTCCATCAAGCACACCCCGCGCATCGATCGCCTTGATCCGGTTCAAGATCTCTCCCTGAATCAAATCTGGCGCGACATAGAGTATCTGGCGTGCTTGAAAATAAGCCTGGCTGGTATCGATGCCTCCCCAGGCGCCATCGTAGTCCATCCCATCGCCGGAGGCTGAATAGCCGTCTCTGGGCGAGCGGCGGCCGAGCATGCCCGGATAGATGTTGCGCCGTGTTGGCCCGGTAAAGGCTTGCAGCGCCGCGACCTGCGTCAACCAGAACGCAGCATCCCAATCGGGTTCGCCGGTTGAGATCTCCAGCAGGTCGGAATTGAGCAGTTTGATCCGGGCGATATTCGGTTCCCAGGGCAGGTTGCAAAGCAGGCGCGCACGCTGGAACGAAGCCCTTTGATCCGACTCGGCAGCATGAACCCAGCTCCATGCTCGACTCTTGCCTGATTCGAGCACCGTCTTTACTCCAAGTGATGGGTAAGCAGAAGCTGGCGTTTTCGCGCCGCCCTCGAGAAAGAGGACGGGCTCAACCCGATCCAGCTCCCCGGCCAGGACGTACACGCCGTCGATTTGAATGCCTGAGAATGGTGATCCTGATTGGCCGACTCGAAGCAGCGCGCTCAAGCGCAAATCAATGGCCAGACTCTCCTGGCTGCGGTTCGAGAGCGTAAATCGTCCGAGCAGCGCATGCGAATCGTGCACCCAGTATTCAGCCCGCAGCTGCAAACCGGCCACAGGCTGAGCGATTAACAGCATGTAATTCGGCAGGATCGTCTGCACGGATGGGGGTTGGGCAAATGATGCCGGATCGATGACCTGCAGTCCATTGACGATCAGGGTGGGAAAAATCCGCATGCTGAGTGCCCGCAGTCCATAGGTGGTCTCCACCCCCAACGCTGCTGGATCACCCCGGTTGGGTACGATCTCCCAGATTTGATCGTCGGCATAATCGACTCCCGGCAGGCGTGCATCCGCCGCCAGACGCCAACGATGGACATCATCCGTTGTTAAATTCCATGTGCGCATGGGACGATTGTAAAGAGCGCGTCTAAAATCGTCAAAAGGAGTTAATGGTCATGATGAGGTGCTCCGACGTCCCTTGAGGGAGAACATGCTAGAATCTCAATACTGCACAGAGGAGATCACACGATGAGTTACCTTCCTGAATTTCACGGGATGTACTTTGAGGATTTCGAAGTCGGGCAGCAGGTGCGCAGCCCTGGAAGGACGATTACCGAGGCTGATATCGTGACCTTTGCCGGACTTTCAGGCGATTTCAACGGAATCCATACCGATTCGGAGTATGCCGGCACCACCAACTTTGGCCAGCGGGTCGCCCATGGGCTGCTCGGCCTGTCTATCGCTTCCGGCCTGCTTGTCCGCACTGGCGTTCTCGAGGGGACGGTGATCGCCTTTCGTGAGATCAAGGAGTGGAAATTCAGCCAACCGATATATATCGGCGATACGATCTACGTGGTGCTCGAGGTGAGCGAGAAGAAGGTGCTTCCCCGTCTGGGCGGAGGATCTCTGCTGCTAGCCCTGAACGTCCAGAACCAGGCCGATGAGACAGTCATGCGCGGTCAATGGTCAGTGCTTGTCCTCAGCCGGCCGGATTGAGTGCGAATCAAGCCGGATTGGCCATAGTGCTATAATCGCCAGCGATGAGCGATACACCGGAAGGTGAACAGCCCCAAAAGAACGGAGATGAGCCGCAGGGCAAATCCTCAACTCCGGGCATGGACGACAGATCCGCAGGGAGTGATCCGGCGGCACGTTTTCGCCGTCTGCTCGAGGGAGACCCGGTTGAACCGGCTGTTACGGAACCCGGCCATCCCCACCCGGACCGGCATCCAACTGGTGTCCCCGACTTGACCGGTGGCTGGATGGCAGAAAACTCGAGCACGCCCGAGCCTGGCCGTGAAGAATTGCCTGCCAGCCCGGAGATAAAGCCTTCCGCCGAGGAATCGACCCCGGTTCAGGGTTCAGATCCGATTGAACCACTCCCTCAAAGAGTGCCTGTAACCGATCTCGATGCAACGAGCGTTGTACCCTCCGCCTATGCGACAGGCCCCGGGTTGCCGGGGGGTGAGCCACCCAAGACCCGGCGCTGGCCTGGCTGCAGTGGCTGCTTGCTGCGTATGCTCATACTCGGCCTATTTGCCGCCGCGGCGTTGTTGATCGGTGTGCTCTCGTTTGGCCTCTACCAGTACGCTTCGCTTGCCTCAACCCTGCCGCCCGTCGAAGATTTAAAGGATCGCGCCGCACAGTTCGAAACCACCCGCATTCTGGATCGCGACGGCAACCTGCTGTATGAGATTCTCGATCCGCAGGCCGGTCGCAGGACCTACGTTCCGCTCGAACGGATCTCACCCTATATGGTGGCGGCGATCATTGCCACCGAGGACTCCCAATTCTACAGCCACCCTGGCTTCGACCTGTTGGCCATGCTGCGGGCGCTATGGCAGAACTACACAAAGGGGGAAGTCGTCTCCGGGGCTTCGACCATCACCCAGCAGGTCGCCCGCAACCTGCTCTTCACCCCGGAGGAGCGGGCCAGCGTGAGTGCCCGCCGCAAGACGCGCGAGGTCATGCTCGCAGCCGAAATTACTCGCCGCTACAGCAAAGATGAGATCCTCGAACTCTACTTAAACCAATCCTTCTTCGGAAATTTTGCATACGGGGTCGAAGCAGCGGCTGAGACCTATTTCAACACGACCGCCGATAAACTCACCTTTGGGCAGGCCTCTTTCCTGGCAGGGCTGGTCCAGGCACCATCGGTCTATGACATCTACTCGAACCGGGATGCCACACTCGCCCGCCACCGCCAGGTGCTCACATTGATGGTTGACACCAGCGATGAGCAGGGCTGCATTTTCGTCAGCAATTCACAACAGCCGATCTGCATCACACCCGAGGATGCCGGGGCGGCAGCAGCTGAAATCATCAACTTCGATTTCCCGACTCCTGACATCACGATGCGTTTCCCGCATTGGGTGAACTTTATTCGGGCTGAATTGGAATCGATGTACGACGCGCAGCGTATTTATCGATCAGGCTTTACGGTCTACACAACTATCGACCCGCAACTACAGCAGCGTGCACAGGAGATTGTGCGCCAGCAGGTCGAAGCGCTGGCTGATAAACGCGCAACGAACGGTGCGCTGGTCGCGATTCGACCTGGCACCGGGGAAATATTGGCCATGGTTGGGTCGGCCGATTTCTATAATGAAGACATCGACGGACAGATCAACATGGCCGTCAGGCCGCGCCAGCCCGGTTCATCGATTAAGCCGCTGACTTATACCGCAGCCTTTGAGAAGGGCTGGACACCGGGGACCCTGATCTGGGACGTACCTTCAGAGTTTCCCCCCTCCGGCAACCCGAATGACCCTCGCCCACCCTACATTCCGGTCAATTACGATGAGCGCTTCCATGGACCGGTTACGGTACGCACGGCACTGGCGAATTCGTACAACATCCCGGCGGTTAAGACGCTCGACTTTGTCGGAATTTTCGATAACCCGGATACTCCCAAAACCGATGGCTTCATCGCCTTCGCCCAAAGGATGGGAATCTCGACTCTCACCCGCGATGACTACGGATTATCGCTCACACTTGGCGGCGGAGATGTGACCCTGCTCGACCTGACGGCAGCCTATGCCACTTTCGCCAACCTTGGCAACCGGATCGAACCGACCGGCATCCTGCGCATCGAGGATCACGAGGGAGTGGTTGTCTATGAATATGAACAGCCGCAGGGTGAGCAGGTTATCCGGCCCGAGCACGCCTACCTGATCAGCAACATCCTCAGCGACAACGCCGCCCGGACACCGGCTTTTGGGCCAAATTCACTGCTGCACCTGCCCTTCCCGGCGGCAGCCAAGACTGGTACGACGAACGATTTTCGTGATAATTGGACGCTCGGATTCACTCCTGACATCACCGTCGGGGTATGGGTTGGCAACGCCGATTACAGCCCGATGATCAACACCTCCGGCCTGAGTGGAGCAGCTCCAATCTGGAACGAATTCATGCAGTTCGCCCAGAATCAGCTTACGGGCGGCGTTCCCTCGCCTTACCCCCGCCCGGCCGGGATCGTCGACCGTGTGATCTGCACGGTATCAGGAGCTGAACCCTCAGAATGGTGCCCTAATCAGCGCACGGAGATCTTCGCCAGCGATCAGCTTCCTCTCCCGAAAGATAAGGACCTGTGGCAGGAGGTCTGGGTTGATAGCTTCGCGCTGGAATTGGCTTCAGCCTCCTGTGACAACTATGCGACAAAGAAGTTAGGCCTGGCTGTGCAGGATCCGTGGGCCCGGGAATGGCTGCAGCAGGACTCGGCTGGCAAAGCCTGGGCAGATGAGAATGGCTTTGCTGATGAAGATGTTTTCTTCATCCCGACCAAGACCTGTGACGACTCCAGCCCACGCCCAATCCTGGCCCTGAGCCAGCCCGCGGACAATTCGACCGTCACCGATCCGATCCTCGAGATTCGCGGCAAGGCGGCTGCGACGAGTGAGTTCCGGGACTGGATTCTCGAATACGGCATTGGACGTAATCCTGCCAGCTGGCCTGATATCACCAGAGTGACGGATCAGGTAGCCCAGGACGGCTTGCTCTGGACAGTCGATTTGAGAGAACTGGGATTAGCGAACGGCCCAATCTCGCTGCGATTGACCGTGCGCAGCGAGCGCGGCGGGAAGGCTTCGATCGTCCGCTCGATCAACTTGCTCCTGGCCACACCGACCCCCACCCCGACGGCGACAGCCACCCAGACTCAAACACCGACAGTGACTTCCACACCTACCATGACGCCTACTCCAACAGAGACGCCAACGCTTACACCCACAGCAACCCCAGGTACGCCATTTCCCCCCTGAAGTAGGAGCCGCCCCGCCAGCAGTTTCAGCTGCCCTGATCTGGCTCGCTTCGATCAAACCAGAGTTCCTGGTACGTCCGGTTCCAATCAGAAGACGACCGCAGCGCAACGATGAGTCCGGCGCCGATCGAAACGGCGATCATCTGTTCGCTGGCACCAAAGGCTATCCAGAGCGGGGTGAGCATGAGCGCGGTGGCAACGTTTCCGCGCGCTGAATGGCGGATGACGAGCTGCATCATTGCCCCCAGGCCAATCGCCAGTACGAACCCCAACGGCCAAACCGCAAGCAGCGCACCTCCTCCGGCCGCCATTCCCATCCCTCCCCGGAAATTGGCCAGAAACGGCCAGCAGTGCCCGATGACGACCAGGGCTGCTGACAATCCCAGCATCAGCGGAGAGAGAGATAGAGCACGAGTAATCTGCAAAGCCAGGAATCCCTTGCTGAGATCAAGCACCATCACCAGAATTCCAGCCCACCAACCTGCGGCGCGCATTGCGTTCGTCGCTCCCACGTGGCCTGAGCCGGCCTGGCGCACATCAATCCCGGCCTTCCAGCGGGTAATCCACAATGCGAAAGGAATCGAACCTGCGGCATAGGAACTGAGGATGACAACGACATATGGCCAAAAGTCCATTCAAAGTCCCCTCAGGAGGTGCTTCCAAGATCTGAATTCAACGTGTTTGACCTACAGCAGCGGTAGCTGCGGATCCTGGTGTTCTGGTGGGTCAATAGCCAGCCGCTCTGCCAGATTTTCAACCGTCAGCGTTGTCTCTGCTGCCAACCTCCGCACATGACGATATTTCATCACCCGGACGCCACTTTCGAGCCATGCCCGCAATTCTGGATTCCGGCGGGCGCGTTCGGCAATTAGACCCGAACGGCTGCCGGGTACCACAAACAACTGCCCGGATGCAGCTATATCCTGCTCTGGATGTCCCAAGGCGGATGTCTCGCGAATATCGAACCGGTATACCTCACGCCCGGAAGGCTCGTGCCAGGTGACCCAGCCGTCCTTTCGTACCTCAAAGCCAAGCTGCAGGCCGAGGTTTGAAAGTGTTTGGACCAGCTCTTCTCGATCCTCGCTCCGCAAGTCGGATCGATCCTCCTGGCGCAGATCCCAGGTATCACTCTCTGGCGCAGGCTCGGCATAGGATCGGAGGCAGGCCATCACCCAGCGCCGGTCCGGTGTCAGCAAACCGGGGAATCGAAGGCAAATTTCCTGGTCCAGCTCAGAGCCGCTCACTGTTTCGACCTCCCTGAGTATGCCCAGAACTGCCTTTTCAACTCGATCGGATAACGGCTCACTCTCCAGGCTTGAGCGGACGGCGTAAACTCCGCTTTCTGGCTCGCTGCCACGGCTGAGATGGATCACCTCTGGTCGTTGGAGCAGGCGTTCAAATTCGTCGGTCAATGTCTGGAGTGGATGGCGCATCATGTTGGACCAATCACGTTCGATCAACCCTCCCTGCGCCAGACCTGACCAGACCGCTGCGTGCAGAACAGCGTAGGGTGTAGGTTCCGCGCGCGACTTAAGGGTCGAGAGCATCCACTTTCCCATGAGTTCGTCTCGGTCCACCTGGCCGGGCTCGGCCGTGCTTCCGGCGCCTATGCTCCACTGCGAGATAAACTGCTCATCATCCGCCCGCAGTGCTCGCCCATGCAATCTGAATCCGGCGCCTTCGATTCCTGCAAGGGTGGCAGCAACGAACCCGGGTTCAGCCTCCGGGACGTACACTAGGGCTGGCCGGCCCGCCGGAAACACTTCTGCCAGGCTCGAGAATACGGTCCGCAGGGCCGTCGCATGCCAGGCCCAATCGTATCGCCGGCGGCGTAAGGCGACCTTAACCGGCGCGGCCTGCTCTTTGCCCCAGAGCCAGGCGGCCCAGAGGGCAGATAGCGTCCAATAGGCCTGGTTCGGACGGGGCGGAATGGTGAGAATCGCATCCAACGCCTTCAGAGTGCTCGACTCTTTAATGAGCTCACGTGCTGACCCGGGGTACAGCATGACACCGCCGGCGTGGAATGCCCCTCCCTCTTCCCATTCCTGAACCTCAACCCCCGTGTCTGGCAGTGCCCATAAATCCACTGCCCGTTCCAGCGCCAGCCAGACGTTGTACTCTCGGAAGCGGCTGGATGAAACCAGCTGACGCGGGCGCGATCTTCCCTCCGGGTAGCCCCAGAGAGCATTTGCAGCATCGAAAGCGTGCAGGAGCAATGCATCTGCCGCTTCCTTCAGTTCAGGCGTAATTGGCACCTGTTCGAGTTTATTGAGAATCGTGATCAAGGCGAAGACTGCCCGCCCTGTGTAAACCGCCAGTGCATCCTCCGCATGTTTACGGTCTGGATCCCCCGCCGTCGCAACTTGTTCGAGTGCAAGTGCATGCTGCAGCGTGTGACGAGAGTAATCTTGCGCTCGGTCCCAATCCTGCTCGGTTGCAGCACTCTCCCCGGTGTATCCGCAGTTCTCACAGGCAAACACTTTGTGCGAAGGCCCACCGAGCTCCTTATCCCAGATGTAATATTCGACCTCGACCGCCTCGCCGCAGCGAAAACAGTGGCTGCGATAGAGGTCGAGGATGAAGAGCTCAAGGCGAGTCTCATCCTTCGGAATCGCCGCCAGATGAGCAAGCGCGGCCTGCAGGTCGGAGATCGGGAAGGGCTGCAGCGTGTGCCGCAGGACAAAGCGGGTGACTGGGTTATTTACGGCGACCAGGAGCTCACGCCCGGATTGGGCTGATTCAAGCGCAACGCGCGGTGATACGCCGAACGGATCTAAAAAGCGCGCCGCACCTTCGAGATACAGATCGATCATCCGCCGGGTGACGCCTACCTCCAGGGGAGGTAGGAATCGTTCTAATGGGCCAGGTTGAATCCTGGAAGACCCGATGGGAAGCACATTGTCCATCCATACCAGTATACGTCAACCGTCCCCTGCTCCCAGACTCTCCGGCGGGTATTGTCCAATCCGGAGCCAGGCTTTAGACTGGTGTCATGATCTTCCCTACCGCCTCGGACCAGGGGATATTTCGAAGGCTACTCCTGGCAATGCTCTTCACGGCGCTCCTGGTGGGTTGCAGCCGCAGCCCCTCGGCTGAACCCGGTCTCCAATCCGGGAGCAACTCCCGAGATCTGACCGACCGCAAGCACACGGTTCAGACATGCCTCGTAACGACGGGGTCACCGCCATTGCCTGACCTGGTAGACCCCCTCACCTGGGCATCCGATCTTGAGCACTACCTGAACCAGGGCGGACTTCTGACAAGCCTGCTCGAGTCGATCGAGGACCGCCAGGTGGAGCTTGAGCCGGAGCAGACTGGCGCAGTTCTCGATCTGGATGCCGATGGCAGTGAGGATCTGGCTCTGATCCTCACCGGCCGGGATCAGGTCTCTGGCCTGTCATCCGGGACATTGTTTCTTTTTCTATGTCACAGAGATCGTTATGAACTGGCTTATATCTCCCCCCCAGCGGAAATCCCGGGCCTCCCGAGCATCGAGGCCGGGAGGGATTTGAACGCGGACGGCCTGCCAGATCTGCTGATCAGCACGGAGAACTGCGGCGCACACACCTGCTTTGAGAACCTGCAGGTGCTGAGCTATTTGCAGGGCAGGTTTGAGAATGTACTCCAGGGCCGAAGCGATGATCTCCCCAACCCAAGCCTCGAACTGCGCGGTCCCGATAGCCAGGGACGCTGGTCGCTGGCGATGACCGGAACCGGTATCAGTTCAGCTGGCGCCGGCCCTTACCGTGAGCGAACTCGAACCTGGAACTGGGATCCAACCACAGGTGCCTATGTCTCGGGCCCGGATGCGCTCGGGGCACCTCGCTACCGGATCCACCTGCTGCAGGATGCCGACACAGCCGCCGCCGCAGGCGATTCCGCCACGGCACTCGAACTTTACCAGCAGGTTATCGAAGACAGCCTTTTCGACGACTGGATTTACGGAGAAACTGGCCGGCGGACGCTGGCCGCGTTCGCCACGTACCGACAAATGTGGGTCCACTTGAGCCAGGGTGACACCGGGTCTGCCCGTCGCTCGCTCGAGTTCATGCAGGCATCAGCGACTAACGATACAGCCGACATGCTTGAACTGGCGGAGGTTGCCTTCGAGGCCTATGAAAACGGTGGGATGGAGGCTGCTTGCACTGCAGCCCAGGCTTACGGAGCAGCCCATACGCCGACCATCCTCGAACCCTTGAATTACGGATACGCCAATCGGGCTTATAGCGCTCCTGACCTATGCTTGAGCCCGCCGTGAAATACCATTAAAAGCAAGGAGATCGTGAAGTGCCCCCACTCCCAATCGATGATTTTGAAGCCCGCCTGCCAGACCTGATCAGCCTGACCCAGCAATTCGTCGAGCATGAATCGCCCACGACTGCCAAGGATCAGATCGACGGACTTGGTCGTCATATCGCCGCCGCGATGAAAGAGCGTGGAGCTCAGCTTACACACTTCGAAGAAAGTAGGGCCGGCGACCACTGGATGGGTTTGTGGGGTGAGGGTGACGATCAGATCTTGCTCTTGACCCATATGGACACGGTTCATCCCCTTGGATCGCTTGAAAGCATGCCCTGGGTTATGAGCGAAAACCGGCTCTACGGCCCGGGTGTGCTGGACATGAAGGTCAGCATCGCAATGGCCATCACAGTGCTGGAGGCGCTTTCCACCCGGGGATTGCTCGATAAGCGTGCGGCTCTGCTGTGCACCTCCGACGAGGAGACTGGAAGTCATGCCTCAAAGAACCTGATCGAGGAATTGGCAGCAGAATCTGCGCTTGTCCTTTGCCTCGAGCCCGCCCTGCCTGAGGGCGCGTTGAAAACCTGGCGAAAAGGGATTCTCAACTTCCGCCTGGAAGTGCATGGGGCGGCTGCCCATGCCGGTAGTGACATCGGCAGTGGCGTAAATGCGATACTCGAGATGGCGCACCAGGTGCAGGTTATCTCACGGCTCGGCGATGACGATGAAGGCACGACCGTGAACGTCGGTGTGATAAATGGAGGCACCCGCTCCAACGTCGTTCCGGAGCACTGCCGGGCCCGCATTGATGTACGCGCGATGAACCACCATGAAGGCGAGCGCATCAGGGAAGCGATGGATTCCCTGGTGCCAAAGCTGGAAGGTGCGCGGCTTGAAATTCGAGGCGGGTGGAACCGCCCACCCATGGAGCGCGATGCTCTGATGGTCGAGACCTTTCAACATGCCCAGGAAATCGGTCATCAAATTGGCCTCGAAATCTCTGAAGGCGGCACGGGGGGCGGTTCGGATGCTAACTTTGTTGCCCGGCTCGGAGTACCCGTCCTGGACGGGCTGGGTGCGCTCGGCCGCGGTGCACATACGTCGGATGAGCAGGTTGAGATTCCGACGCTGCCCGAACGGTGCGCCTTACTGGCTGCCCTGATCAGCAGCTGGTAGCAGCGCCTGCCACAGGTCGTCGACGCTCTTCATCGCAGCTATCTGGCGCAGGAAAGCGGCGGGGGACTCCGATCGAGACCAGAGCTCCCGCACGCCGCTGCCGACCGGGTCATCGCCGGCAGCTCCCCCGGGTTGGTCCGCGTAGGCACCGTGGAAAGCAAAGTACGCCTGGTTCAGCCGGCGGATCAAATACCCATTTTCCCAGAAGACCAACCGCCGCGCTTCCATATAAGCTTCTGCTACAACAATATGACCGCCAGCAAGCAGTTCATCGACGTGTTCGCGCGTCTCCCGCATCTCGACCCGGAAATCAAATTCCGGCGGCTCCTGCGGCTCGGAGTCCTGGCTCTCCGGCGGCGGTTCAGGCGGCAGAAATTCGGGATAATAGCGGCGCAGGACCTCGCGCCCGATCGCCTTGCCCAGCAGGGAGGCGGTCGTCTCGTTCATCGTCCGCAGCTCAGGCGATTCACCGTACCGCAGTCCGAGCGGATGAAGCGAGAGGTAGTTATGAACCCACTCATGTCCGACAACCTCCGTAAGCCAGCTCAAACTGGTTGTATCCTGTACCATTGTCGGATAAGTTCCAAGGCCGCCAATGGGCACGACCAGTGCCGATACATCCAGCCTGTTCTCAACGCGTTGCTCCAGTTCGACTTCCGCTGCAAGATCGGTATCAAGCCTGAGGTTGATGTCAGCAATCTGTCGGATCTCATCTCGAGGTGAAACGATCAGCGCGCTGGGCAGAGGAGCGATGCTGAAAAGCACGGGCGGCAGCAGGCCATCGAGCATTCCGAGACCATAATCCATCAGGACCTGGGTGGTCTGCGCCTCGAGCACCATTTCAGCCAACGGGCGCAGGCCATCGACCCGGACTCGGAGCTGCTCCTCCCTCACCCCCAACTCGGCCAGCGTGTTTTCCCGATCGGGCAAATCTGGATTACCGTAAGCAGCTTCAAGTTCTCCATGCGCTGCGTGGTAGGCATCCACAGCCGAGATGTAATCCAGGACCAGCCTCTGGTCAGAATCCGGCCGCAGGTATTCCGTTACACTCAGATTCGCATCAGCCGCTTTGTCGAGCCAGGCAGCGAGGGTCCAACCGAAGAAGTCGAATTCATAAGGGCGAGCGAGGGACGAAATGCGCTCAGCCTGGTCATGGGCCTGAATCGCACTCCCGCCAAGGGTGACGATCAGGAGAAATACCAGCAGGATACGCTTGCACCAGTTCCAGGCCGCACGCAGGAAATCACGCATGCGCTGATGATACCAAGCGCTCCGGCGGGGTCAATAGGCGGAATCGCGCTATGTTATAATCCCGCCTCACCTGGCCTGAGAACGGCCAGGAGAAAATTCTATGAACTTCCTCGTCACCGGCGCGGCCGGTTTTCTCGGCTCAAACCTCGCAAATCGAATGGCGCGCGAGGGCCATGAAGTGCGCGGACTGGATGATTTATCTGCGGGTGATCCAGCGCGGCTATCGCCTGATGTGCTCTTTACTCGTGGCGATGTCACCGACCGCCCCAAACTGTGGACCCTACTCCAGGATGTGGACTGCGTGTACCATCTTGCCGCAAAAGTCTCCGTACCGGAGTCCGTTCTGTACCCGCGTGAGTACAACATCATCAACGTGGGCGGTACGGTGAGCGTGATGGAGGCGATGCGAGATGTGGGTGTGCGCCGGGTGGTGTTCATCTCCTCCGGAGCGATCTATGGGGATAAGGGTACCCAGCCCCTTAACGAGTCAGCCCCACCCAGGCCGGGCTCCCCCTATGCTGTCTCCAAGCTGGCGGCTGAACATTACGTCCATACGATCGGCAGCCTGTGGGGAATTGAGACGGTATCCTTGCGGGTCTTCAACGCCTTCGGTCCTGGTCAACCACTTTCAGTTGCGCATCCACCGGTTGTGCCACACTTCCTGCGCGAGGCGGCACGCGGCGGCACGCTCGTCATTCATGGCGATGGGGAACAGACACGTGACTTTGTCTACCTTGACGACGTGGTTGAAGCGATGGTCGCGGCTGCCACCGCGCCCACGGTTGACCAGCTGGTGATCAACATAGGCAGCGGACATGAGACGAGCATCAAGGCACTTGGCCAGCAGGTGATTGAGGCACTTGGCGTCAAAGCGGAGTGGATCTATAAGGAAGATCATGATCCAGGACCCTCGCGAATGTGCGCTGACATCCATCTCGCACGCCAGAAGCTCGGCTACCAACCACGTTACAGCTTGAAGGAAGGGCTGGAGCGCATGATTCGCAAAGATCCCCGCTTCCAATCTGAAAGCTGAGGCCGGCGAAGTGATGCGAAACCGGCCTGGTATTGCTGGGATACTCAGCCGGTGAAATACGCCCCCCGCCTGCCGCGCAAATTCTACCGCCAGGATACGCTCCACGTCGCCCGACACATTCTGGGACAACGCCTTGTTCACCTAGAAGCTGGGGGTGAACGCCTGGTTGGAATCATTTCCGAAGCAGAAGCGTACGTCGGCAGCGAGGATCTAGCCTGCCATGCCCGGGTTGGCCGCACACAGCGCAACGCGACGATGTGGGGTGAAGCGGGTCATGCCTATGTCTATTTCACGTATGGAATGCACTGGATGTTGAACCTGGTAACCGAGAGGGCAGGCTACCCAGCAGCAGTCCTGCTGCGGGCTGTGATTCCGGCTGAGGGTGTGGAGCGGATGCGCAAGCGGCGCGTCGGCCGCCCGGATGCGCAGCTCACCGACGGTCCGGCCAAGCTCTGCCAGGCTTTTGGCGTCGACCGCCAGTTCGACGGCCATGATTTGTGCGGTCCGGCAGCGGTATTATTCATCGAGCGCGGCGTGATGATCACGGATCAATCCGTGACATCCGGCCCGCGTGTGGGTTTAAACACCGTAGCAGAACCATGGAAGAGCATGCCCTGGCGATTCTGCATCACCAGGTCCTTCGCCAAACAACTACAGGAGGAGATTGGTTCATGAAACTACTTGAAGGAAAGACGGCGCTTGTCTTTGGCGTAGCCAATGATCACTCGATCGCCTGGGGTATTGCCAAATCGATGCATGAGCATGGCGCGCGGGTGGCATTCTCATACGCCAGCGAAGCGCTGGAACGGCGAGTCCGACCATTGGCCGAATCGATCGACTCCACCTTTGTCGAAAAATGCGACGTGACGGATGACAACCAGATCGAGGCACTCTTCGAGAAGGCGAAAGACGAGTTGGATTCCATTGATATTCTCGTTCACGCAATCGCTTACGCTGAACGTGATGACCTGCAGGGTGCATTTCACCAAACCAGCCGGGCTGGTTTCCGCCTGGCAATGGAAATCAGCGTGTACTCGTACATCGCGCTCGCCCGTGCCGCCAAACCGCTGATGGGTCCCGGCAGCTCGATGCTGACCCTGACTTACTACGGGGCGCAGAAAGCCGTGCCCAATTACAACGTTATGGGTGTTGCGAAAGCCGCTCTGGAAGCGACCACCCGCTACCTGGCGGTGGATCTGGGACGAGATCGTATTCGAGCGAATGCCATTTCGGCCGGCCCAGTACGCACGCTCTCGGCAGCCGGAGTGAGCGGCTTTAAACGCATGTATCGCGAGTTCACCTCCTACGCCCCGCTCGGTGAACCGATCAGCATCGAGGACATCGGCGGTGCGGCGGTCTGGCTCGCGTCCGATATGGCCAGCAAGGTCACCGGCGAAGTGCTCTTCGTCGACTCGGGATACAATATCGTTGGCATTCCTGAGTCGCTCGAGTAGACCCTGGCTGAACATTCCGTGAGCAATTGACCGTGATCGACCGGCTGCGCGCCGTACGCTTTGAACACCTGAACCCGGAACTGCGAACCTACCGCGTCTGGATCACGCAGCGCGTGACGCTCGTCGTTCTGGCACTGCTGGGCGCATGGGTCATCGTCGATCTTGCCTTGTGGACGCTGGGTTTACAGCATCAGAGAACGAATCTGGTCTTCGATCTGGCCAGCATCCTCTTTCTGCTCGGGGGAACCCTGGTCACCAGGCGGCTTGCCAACTGGAACAATACGGTCATGGCAGGGCATGTTTCGGCTGTATCCTTCCTGCTGCTGGCCCTGGCAAACCTGTTGCTCTACCCCCAGAGCATTTTTATCTTCAGTGCGATTCTCTTTGCCCCGATCATGCTCTCTGGCTTGATGATCGGAGGCCGGACGACTTTCATCTACTCGATCCTCGCTTCAATTTCGCTCCTCGGAAGCTGGCTGCTGGCCGGAACACTCGATCCCGTCCCTGATGTGGATGGAATATATTGGGCACTCTTCCTGAGCTCACAGATTGGACTGCACCAGGGCCTGGCCGTGCTGCTCTATAACCAATCCCGCCACCTTGAACTGACCTTCATGCGTTTACAGGCTAAGACTGATGAACTCTCGCAGTTGGCGCATACCGATCCGCTGACAAATCTGGCCAACCGGCGCTTCCTGATCGAACAGCTTGAGCGCGAATTTGCCCGTGCCAAGCGCTACCGGCGCCCGCTTTCTCTGCTCTACCTTGACCTGGATGGCTTTAAGTCGATCAACGACCGCTTCGGCCACCTGTTCGGAGACGAGATGCTGAGGACGGCAGCACTCTCCATGCGGGCCGTGCTGCGCACGACGGACCTGCTGGCGCGCATCGGCGGGGATGAGTTCGCCGTCTTGCTGCCGGAAACTACGGCAAAGGGCGCAGTAGGTGTGGCGCTTAAACTGCGCCGGGCCCTGGAAGCATCCTCGGCCGGGATGGGTGAGAATGTACCCTCCTTGAGCTTTTCGGCCGGGGTCTCGCAGTTGATATTCGAAGATGAGACCATCGACGATCTGCTTGCCAGAGCCGACCAGGTACAATATCAGGCAAAGGCTGAAGGGCGAGGTCAGATCCGTTCGCAGCAGGATATCAGCCAGCTCCCGCTCTTTTCCGCCGAGGGACAGGGCCACGTGAGTGGCTGACGCCCAACTCCAGAGCAAGCAACCAGGTACATCTGACTCGTGACGAAAGATCGGATAGAGAGCGTGATTCACACAGGCAGTTTGGAACTAGAGACTCAAGGTCATGCCGATATGCATGACCTGACCAGAGCGGTGAGCGAGATCGTTGAGGCCAGCGGGGTCAAGCAGGGACTGGCAAACATCTTCACCCCTTCCTCGACCAGTGCCTTGACGACGATTGAATACGAGCAAGGTGCCCTGGATGACCTGCGGCGGGCCTTGGACCAGATCGCACCGCCGCAGGGGGAATACCGCCACAACCTGCGCTGGGGCGATGGGAATGGCCATTCCCATTTGCGCTCGGCGTTGGTTGGCACCAGCCTCAGCATCCCGATTCGCGCAGGCAACCTCGCACTCGGCACCTGGCAGCAAATCTTATTCATCGATTTTGATGTCCGCCCACGACAGCGGCGGATCCTTGTAACTGTCTATGGAGAGCAGGTAGAGTGAGCTTATGAGCGGAAAGAACGTTGCTGACCAGCGCCTGCTGGCCGTCTTTGCCCATCCAGATGATGAGAGCTTTGGACCGGGGGGAACGCTGGCCCACTATGCCGGGCAAGGCGCCGAAGTCCACCTGGTGTGCGCAACGCATGGCGAGGTGGGCGATGTTTCGCCGGAACTGCTTGGAGAGCACCAGGATATTGCCCAGCTGCGCGAGCACGAACTGCGCTGTGCGGCGGACTACCTTGGATTGGCCGGCGTGCATTTCATGGGCTATCGAGATTCAGGTATGCCCGGTACGCCCGATAACCATCACCCTCGAGCCCTGGCTGCCGCCAACCCGGATGAAGTGGCAGGTAAAGTCCTGGCCTACATGCAGGAGCTCAAACCCCAGGTCGTTATCACCTTTGACCCGATCGGGGGCTACCGCCACCCAGATCACATCGCGATGAATAAAGCCACACTGCAGGCCTTCGAAATGGCTCGCCAGGCCGGGAAAGCCTACCAGCCCCAGAAGCTCTATTACCATACCTTCTCCAAACGCTGGCTGCGTTTTTTCCTGCGCCTGCTGCCGCTCTTCGGCCAGGATCCCCATCACTTCGGACGCAATGGCGATATCGATCTGACCGACCTGGCCGCTGTGGATTTTCCCAT
The DNA here is from genome assembly GCA_034430595.1 of Anaerolineales bacterium. Lineage (GTDB taxonomy): Bacteria > Chloroflexota > Anaerolineae > Anaerolineales > E44-bin32 > E44-bin32. The sequence continues at coordinate 31,417 of DAOUEL010000022.1, forward strand.
CCACACCCGCATCCGTTACGCAGAGGTCGCAGACCGGAAGGAGCAGGCTTCCGCCTGCCACCGCAGCCAGCAGGATGGAGGCCCAAGCGGGATAGTCGGCATGCTGCTGCGCCGCTTCAACGGGCCTGAGACTTTTATGCGTGCTTTCCCGCCGGCATCTAAGGACACGCGCGAGAGCGACCTTTTCGAAGGCGTCGATTTCTCCCTACCCTGAACAACAACTTTGTGCCCGGGGTCCAATTCGACGCTCGCAGGTGGGCGTGGTAAGATTTGGCCGCCGAAAGATAGCTGTCCGCTCGGCTGCTTCACAAGGTCCAGGAGTTGCATGATACGACATTGGGAACAAGCGCTCCCCAACCATTTTGAGCTGCCCCAGCGAATTCGCAAGCTGAGTGACCTTGCCTACAACCTGTGGTGGACGTGGGAACCCGGGGCCGGACGCCTTTTTAAGGACATCGATCCGGTCATCTGGGAGGCCACGTACCATAACCCGGTGGTTTTTCTCAGGCAGGTTGAGCGGGGCAGGCTCAATCGAGCCAGCCGCCGGCGCAACTACCTCGAAGCCTACGACCGGCTGACCCTGGCCTTCGAAGATTACATGCAGGCCGAAGACACCTGGTACGATAGGACCTACCCCGATCGCCTGAACCAGCCGATTGCCTACTTCTCGACCGAATTCGGGTTGCACGAAGCGCTGCCGATTTATGCCGGCGGTTTGGGAGTGCTCTCTGGCGATCACCTGAAGGAAGCGAGCGACCTGGGCATGCCCCTGGTTGCGGTCGGGTTCCTCTACACCGAAGGATATTTCAAGCAGCACATTACGGAAGATGGTTGGCAGGAAGCCGAGTGGAGCTCGCTTTCCTTTCCCGACCTGCCAGCCTACCCGGTTCTCGATGCAAATGGAACCCCCATCCTGGTCAGTGTCTTGCTGCCAGGTCGCGAGCTGCACTCTCGCCTCTGGCGGGTTCAGGTTGGCCGTGTCCCGCTTTTCCTGCTCGACAGCAACGTCAGTCAGAACCAACCCAACGACCGCAGCCTGACCGCCCGCCTCTACACCAGTGACCACGAACTGCGTATTGCGCAGGAAATGATTCTCGGCATCGGCGGTGTACGCGCCCTGCGTGAGCTCGGTTACAATCCCGCCGTCTGGCACTTGAATGAAGGCCATTCGGCCTTCCAGACCCTGGAACGGGCGCGTGAACTTACCGCCGGCGGGCTTACCTTCGAGCAGGCGCGCGAAAGGATTCGGGCGACGACCATCTTTACAACCCACACGCCCGTCCCTGCCGGTCACGACGAGTTCCAGCCCTCCTTGATCGAAAAGTTTTTCGGCCAATACTGGCCCCAGCTTGGCCTAGACCGGGAAACGTTTCTCGACCTGGCGTGTGAGAAACATGATTGGGGCGAAACCTTCAGCATGTCGAGACTCGCCATCCGTATGGCCAGCCATCTTAATGGCGTCTCTGAGCTTCACGGCGAAGTAGCACGCGAGATGTGGTCGCACATCTGGCCCTCACTGCCGGCGGAAGAGACTCCCATCCGCTACATCACGAACGGTGTACACACGCTCACCTGGCTCGCCCGTCGCCTTAGCCTGCTCTTCAACCAGTATCTCGATCAGGATTGGCGCGAGCGGCTCGACGATCCCTCTGTCTGGGAAGGCGTGGACCACATTCCGGATAACGAACTCTGGTCAGTCCGGCATCACCTGAAGCGAAAATTGGTCGCCTTCATGCGCGAACGTGTGCGAGCTCCGTGGGTCGAAGGGGGAACTCACCCGGTGCAGGTTATAGCCAGCGGTGTGCTGCTGGATCCCTACGCGTTGACAATTGGCTTCGCCCGCCGTTTCGCCACCTACAAGCGCGCCCAGCTAATCCTGAGCCAGCCGGACCGCCTGCTGAAGCTCATCAACCAGCCCGAACGACCGGTGCAGATCATTTTCGCCGGGAAAGCGCATCCGAACGATGAACCCGGCAAACGCTTGATCCAGGATGTATACCGGGTTGTGAAGAAAGCTGAATTCGCCGGACGGCTGGTCTTTCTTGAGGATTACGATTTAAACGTCGCCCGCTATATGGTGCAGGGCGTCGACGTCTGGTTGAACACCCCCCGCCGGCCGAATGAAGCCTCCGGCACCTCTGGTCAGAAAGCTGCACTGAATGGGGTGCTTAACTTCTCCGTTCTCGACGGCTGGTGGCGGGAAGGATATTCCGGCACCAACGGCTGGGCGATCGGGGAGGATAAAACATACGACGATCCGCAGGAGCAGGACCGGTTGGATGCGGAGAGCTTGTACGACGTTCTCGAGAACCAGATCATCCCGCTCTACCACGACCGTACCGCCGATAATCTTCCGGTTGAGTGGCTGGGCTGGGTCCGCGAATCGATTCGCACGCTCGCCCCGGCTTTCAGCATGCGGCGCATGGTTAAAGAATATATGGATGAGATGTACCTGACCGCACTTCCTGATCCTAACGAGGTCTAAAAATAGAATGCTTAACTTACTTGCGATCCCGGCCAGCGCCTTGCCAGTGGTGATTTTCTTCCTGCGCGTGACCGACATGAGCCTTGATACGCTGCGCGTGCTCTTTGTCATTCGCGGCCGCAAGCCGCTGGCCTGGTTCCTGGGGTTCTTTCAATCCAGCCTGTGGGTGATCGCGATCACCAGCGTGCTGAGCAACCTGGGCAACCTGTGGAACGTCGCAGCATATGCCGGCGGCTATGCGACCGGGACTGTGGTCGGAATGCTGCTCGAAGAACGGCTGGCGATCGGCTACAGTCACATGCAGATCATCAGCTCCAGGCGAGGAAGCGCTATTGTCGACGCGCTCCGGCAGGATGGCCATGCCGCAACCGAGTTCTCCGCGCGCGGCAAGGATGGCACGGTCAGCGTGATCTCATCCACAGTGCGTCGACGATATATCTCCCGGGTGCGAAAACAGGTTGACGAGATTGATCCGGAGGCTTTCGTTACCATCGAGGACATCCGCCCGCTGCACCGTGGCTATTGGCGATCCTGAAAGACGTCGTGTGATGGCGGATTTAGGGGATATGGAAGCGGACCCACCAGGCTCCTGCTGACCGCTGTTCGATCTCCGAGGATGTATTCACCAACTCAACCCAGGTTGTACCCGGTCGAAGCGCAAACGGAACGCCTGCCACCGTTTCAAACTGCAGGATGCCCTGACCCTCTGGCCTCACCCAGCGAATTTTGAAAGCCTGTCCATCCCGGAAGGCGATCGCCCGCCCCTCGCCCTGCAGCTCAATGCGGACGAATTCCGGTGTCTGAGTTATATAGGTATGAGGGACGACGACCAGGATGACGTTCGCGGCCGACACCGCATTCCCTGTCAAGCGGTCCACCAGCAAACCAGCCTCGACTTCATCTGCTCCCTGCTCTTGCCAGCGCTGGTATACGCCTACTGCCGAATCAAAGACCCAGCGGTGAAAGTTACCCACAGAGTAATGGATTTCCAGCTGCGTTCCAGGCTCACCACCGGGTGGAATCTCCGGCTCGAACTCCATCCCGGTTAGATCAACCGCTGTATCCGGGATTCCTTTCACCCCCAGGTATTCACGCAGGTCTTCCGTGCTGCTTACAAGATGGTTGAAGTTGGATGGGTCGAAGCGGCACATCGGTGGACAGCGTGCCGGGTATTCGGTCACCGCCCGCTCGGCAAAATCCGACTTAGCGATGGCATCCCGCACCCGGTAATCCGCGCTCCCGTAGGCGAAGATTGCACCGTACATCCGCACCAGTTCAAGGTCAATGAAGCGGGCCGAACGGATCGGACCAACCCTTTCCGCTTCGCTCCCGTAAAATAAAGCCGAAAAACGCGTCAAACCACCCTCGGCATAGTGTTCAAAGACAATATCGGCGTAGGAAAGACCCCATTGCGGGCGGTTGTTGCGGGGAAAATTCGAGACTTTGATCAAGATCGGCCGCTGCTCAAGCCGGGCAGAGTTTTCCAACGGCAGACCGGTAAGCGGGTTAAGCGAAGGGGCGACTGCTGTTGGGATGCTGGTAGCGGTCGGCGCTTTGGGGGTTGATGTACTCAAGCTGGAAGTAGCCGTGGTTGCAGTCGCTGATGGTGCGGTCGGAACAAGCCGGGTTGAACTGGCACCCTGCCGGCCGCAAGCAGCCAACAAGCTGAAAAGCAGCATGATTTTGACCGTTCGTAACACTCGCATGGCTCGCATCTTGCAATTTCCTGAAGGGTCGGAATTCTATCACACTCATTGGAGCTTTCCCGGGATAGGAATAACGTGTCGTTTGCAACGCATGATTCCGACAGGTATAATCCCGGCACCTGCGTAAAAGATTACCGTTCTCAAGGCAGGTCAAACCGATATGTCGGGCGCATTGCACGCGCCCGGTGTTCAAGCTGGCTGGTTCTAATGCCGTTCCATCGAAGGGGCCCGCATGGCGCTTAAGGGCAACCTGCGCGATTTCAGCGTCACGCAACTCTTAAACCTGATAAACCTGGCGAAAAAAACAGGTACGCTTACCGTTGAGGGACCTGATTCGATTGCCTGGGTCTCTTTCCGCGAGGGCAAACTTATCTACGCGCAAATGGGCAACCAGGATGGCAGCCTAACCGGCATTCTCACGCGCGCCGAACGGATCACCGCCAAGCAGGCGGAGGTGATCAAATCGCATGCAACAGATCGCAGCGACAAGGAGCTGGGCCTGCTTCTGATTAATGCCGGTTACCTCACACAGCAGGATATTCTCGCCAGCATCCGCCAGCATATTCTCGACATCGTCTACCTGCTCTTCACCTGGATTGAGGGGCTTTTCCGCTTCGACGCCGACGTACTGCCTCCCGACGATGCCATCACGATCCGCATCGACCTCGAAAACATTATCATGGAAGGCTCGCGCCGGATGGAGGAGTTCGAACTCCTGAAGGAGGAGATCCCGAGTCTGGACATGGCGATGAAGTTTGTCGACCGGCCCGGAGCGAATATTCGCGACGTCCAGATGACGGTCGAAGAGTGGAAGGTCGTATCCTACATCAACCCGAAGAATACAATCCGCCAGATCGCCAAGGCGAACAAGATGAACGATCTTGAGATTCGGCGCATTGTCTACGGCCTGATTCAGGCCGGCCTGGTTGAAATTATTCGTCCAGAAGGTATGCCACTCCCGCCACAGGCGAAGCCGCTGCCGCCTGTCGACCTGCCCAAGCAAACCTCTCTGGTGAACCGCCTTATCGATCGGATCCGGTCACTGTAAGGGATTTATGCTTATGCAAACTGTGAAGATGGTTGTTACCGGCCCGTTCAATTCAGGCAAGACGGCATTTATCCAATCCGTCAGCGAGATCGACGTCGTCTCCACCGAACGAAAGATCAGCAGCGAAGCCGAGCGGATCAAGGAAACGACCACGGTAGCGATGGATTTCGGCCGCATCACCGTTGACGATGACCTCGTGCTCTACCTCTTCGGCACACCCGGTCAGAAACGCTTCGATTTCATGTGGGAGATTCTCTCGGAGGGCATGCTTGGCTTCGTCGTGATGGTTGATTCGTCCCGCCCTGAGACCTTCCGCGAGGCGCGTGGAATCCTGCAGACCTTCCGGGCCTACGCTCCCACCCCGTACGTCGTTGCTGCCAACAAGCAGGATATGGACGATGCCTGGGAGGTGGACGACCTGCGCATCGCCCTCAACCTTGACTCGAAAGTGAAGATGCTTCCCTGCATCGCTACGGACAAGGACATGGTGAAAAACGTACTGCTTGAACTTCTCTACAGTATCTTGGAGGAGATGAAGCCTTAGGCCATTCCTACCGCAAGCCTTCTTCCGGGCTGCGCCCATCGCTCCTGCTTCTCCTGCACGACATCCCTTTCCAATAAGACTTATTCTGCTTGATGACCCGAAGGTCGTGGTTGTCGATGCTTTGGGTTTACCGTAAGATACATTCATCACCGGGTTATCTGGCCCAAACAGCTTACCGGTGCTCATGACCGCGCGGCAGGACCATTCATGCGGCGCTCCAAGGTGGGAGCGATGCCACACAAGCCAAGGATTCTGGTTGTCGAAGACGATTTCGACATCGCCAACATACTCAATATCTACTTCGACGGCCAGGGCTACAGTGTCCAGGTCGCCGCGACCGGCGCGGATGCGCTGCTCAAGGTCAAAGAATACCGCCCCCATTTGATCATGCTCGATATCATCCTGCCTGACATGGACGGCTATTCTGTCTGCCAGCAGCTGCGCAGCCGCCCGGAGACTAGTAACATACCGATTCTCTTCCTGACCCAGAAGGATGAGCGCAGCGATCGCATCTCAGGCCTTGAACTGGGAGCCGACGATTACATCACGAAACCATTTGACATCGAGGAGCTGAAGCTGCGGGTGCAGAATTCGCTGCGGCGTGCAGAACGTGAACGCTGGATCGACGCTCGTACGGGTCTGCCTGCCGGGGGCCTGATCCAGGAACGGCTGGCAGATCTGGTCAGCAGCGAAGATTGGGCTCTGCTCGACATTCGCATCCAGAACCTGGAGGACTACCAAGCGGAGCAGGGCTTTCTGGCAGCGGATGAGCTCCTCCGACGCCTGGCAACGATGATGAGCGACGTCTTGAAAGCAGTGGGTTCGGGGGATGACTTTCTGGGGCATGCCGGCAGCGGCAACTTCATTCTGGTAACAGAACCGGAGCTGGCGGAGGATATTCGCACCTTGACCCTTGATCGGTTCCAAGAACTGATTGCAACCCTCGAGCAGGATTCTGATTCGGATCGAAGCCAAATGCGGCTCGCGATCGGCCTGGTCGACGGACGAGGACGGAAGTTTGTGAATGTGAGTGACCTGACCGAGGCAGCCCTTGACGCCCGGCGGCTGGATGATGCGAATGTCGAGCCCCGGGGATAAGAAACTCCTCTTTGCTTCGATACACGCCAGGGGCACCAGCCTCAAGCCGGGAAAATGCCTGATGGGCGATAGGCTCCACCGGCAATATCCATGAATACAGCAAACGGTGAGAACCAGCTTGAACGCCTGGTGCATTTCACCAGGCAGCTCGCCCAGGTGGGCAGCCAGGATTCCCTTATACAGATCACGCTCACGGGAGTCTTTGGCCTGTTTCCAGCTGAGATTGTCGAACTGAACCTGCTCGAACCCAGCAGCGGCCACATCCTGGCTCATCGTTTGACCTCCCCTGGTGTGGCAGCCTACTTCCAGAACCATCCTCAGCCCCATTACCATCTCGGCCAGGGACTCACCGGGTGGCTGATCGAGCACCGCACACCACTCCATGTCGGCGATCTGCAGCAGACCAAGGAACCACTTCCCGCCCCGAGCTTTGCCGATCTGCCCTTCCGATCCTACCTCGGGGCGGCACTGGTGATTGGCGAAGAAACGATCGGCACGCTCGAAATCGCCCACCGCGAACCAGAACTCTACCAACCGGCCCATACCGCCATCTTTGATCTGGTCGCGCAGCAGGTCAGCACTGCCTTCAAATCCTGCCGGCTGGAAAGTGAGAACCGCCAACTTATCCGCCTGCAACGCGCGGTCAAGGAACTGCGGCAAGCACAACACGAATCAAACCTGGCGACCGGTTTGGATCCTGCCCTCCTTCCACTGCTCGCCCAACAGCTTGAAGTCGACCTGCTGGCCGTCTTCCTCTTCCAGCCAAATTCTCCCCTGCTCACCTTGCAAGAGCCTGTGTATGGTGAGGGCCACACACTTTCGGGTTCGACGTTTGAAGCAGATCCTTCCAGCCCGCTAGGGTCAGTGCTCAGAACTCACACGTACTGGCTCAGCAACCACATCAAGGACGATCCCTCCTTTTCAGAGTTGGGCTTGCCGGTCGAAGCCGAAACCTCCCCTATGCAGCACATCCTCTTTGTGCCGCTCGGAGCGCCAGAAAAGCCGGCCGGCATGCTGCTCGTGGGTCGACTCGAGGAAAGCCGTCCTTTCGATGAGGCGGAAGCGGAACTCCTGCTTGCACTTACCTCCGAGCTAAAGATTGATGAGTGGGCTGGGGCGCCGCAGGCGACAGCAGTCATCCCGGATCGAACGAAACCTGCATCCAGGCCAGTCCGAGAGCCCGAATCGGTCTTACAGCGAACAGACAGCCTGCTGAGACTTGCCACGCAGATCTCAACCAGTCTGGATCTCGAGCGCGTTCTAACCCAGAGCCTGGCCGTTCTGGTCGATATCACGCCCGCCGCGCGCGGCACGATGCTTTTATACGACGCTGATCTCAACCGTTTTATGCTCCGCGCTTCCTCCGGTGAGGGTCCCGGCGTCCCCCCCGGCGGCATCGCACTCGAGCATGGCACCGGTCGGGGGCTGGGAGGCTGGGCGTTGGAAAAGCGCCAGGCCTTCGTCGTTCCTGACCTCAGCTCTGAAACGCGCTGGATCCCATTTGACGAGGACGCCGGGAACTATTCAAGTGCTGCGGTGGCGCCGCTCATCGCAAACGATGAGTCCTTAGGAGCTGCCATCCTGCTGAGCCATGAGCCTGGGGCTTTCGGTGACGATGAGCTGCGCGCCCTTACGACAGCCGCCGGCCAGGTCGCGGTAGCGATCAAGAACGCCGAACTATATCTGCTCATTCGCGAGCAGGCCGAGCGCATGGGAGCAATGCTCAGGTCCCAACAGGTCGATACAAGCACTTCCCGCGCCATTCTCGAATCGATCGCAGATGGAGTCGTCGTTACTGACGCCGACCACCATGTAGTGCTGTTCAATGCTGCGGCGGAGCGTATTCTCGGCATCGACGCCAGCTCCATACTGGACCAGCCGGTGTTCGACTTCATCGGACTTTATGGACCGGAGGGCCAGCGTTGGGCGGAGGCAATCCGCTCCTGGAAGGTTCACCCGCCCCAATTGGTGCTCCCGGAATACGTCAGCGAGCGGGTCATCCTCGAGGATGAACGCGTGCTCCTGATCCATCCTGCCCCGGTTGTGCTGGGTGATGAATTCCTGGGTACGGTATCGATCTTTCGTGATATCACGCGCGAGGTTGAGGTCGATCGTCTAAAATCTGAGTTCGTCGCCACCGTCAGCCACGAGCTCAGGACCCCAATGACCTCGATCAAGGGCTTTGTGGACCTGCTCCTGATGGGCGCCACCGGAGCTTTAAACCCTGAACAGCGGCGCTTCCTGGATATCGTCAAGAACAATACCGAGCGGCTCGAGATCCTGGTGAATGACCTGCTGGATATCTCGCGCATCGAGGCCGGCAAGGTGACGCTCTCCTTCCAGCCGATTGACGTGCGCGAACTGCTGCATGAAGCTGAGTTGTTCATCGAGCGTCGACGTGAGGAAACGGGAAAAAAGATCGACCTGGTGATTGAAGCATCGCCTGACCTGCCCCAGCTGTGGGGCGACCCGGAGCGGGTGCGGCAGATTCTCAACAACCTGGTCGAGAACGCCTTCAATTACACCCCTGAAGGCGGTCAGATTACGCTGCGCGCCGAGATGGCACAGGATCAAGTTGAGATCGAAGTACGGGATAATGGCATCGGCATCTCGCTCAGTGAGCAGGCGCGCATCTTCGAACGTTTCTACCGCGGCGAGCAGGCGTTGATTATGGGCGTCGGCGGCACCGGCCTTGGATTGGCTATCGTCTTGAACCTGGTCGAGATGCATGGCGGTCGCATCTGGGTCAACAGCGAGGGCATCCCCGGGCGCGGGACAACCTTCACGCTTGCGCTGCCAATTGCCAGCAAGGAAGCACTTTCAACCACCCCGTGGGAAGCCGGATGATCAAAATACTCATTGCCGAAGATGAACGTGATATTCGTGAGCTGGTGGGAATCACACTCGAGCATAATGGCTACTCCGTCGTCTCCAGCGCCGATGGGTTGAGCGCGCTGGAGATGACCGCCAGCGAACATCCGGACCTGGTGCTGCTCGACGTACGCATGCCGCGTCTGGATGGCTACGAAGTCTGCCGCCGGATCAAAGCCGACCCACAGCTGAAGCACATCCCAGTCATATTCTTATCCGCCAAAGGCCAGGAGGCTGAAGTGCAGGCTGGAATTGATGCTGGAGCTCAAGCCTACATCCGAAAGCCTTTTTCGATGTCTGAATTGATCAACCAGATCCAGCAGACGCTTGGACTGTGAGCTGGAAAAAATTTTCTGCCGCATAACAGGGCACTCTGCCAGGAAGTTGCTCATACCGAGCCGCTGCCTTGACCTCATTCGCACGGCGCACTATACTACTGATAGAATTCGATAACTGACACGGGGAGCTCGGATGAAACCGGGCTGAGAGGAGGGCCGCTTTGCCCTCGACCCGCAGAACCTGATCCGGGTAATGCCGGCGGAGGGATGGAGCGCAGCGCTCAAACCCTCCTGAAGCAGAGTGGAGGGTTTTTTCATTGCGCGTCGCCATCTTCAGCAACGGTAAGATTGAACACCCGGAGATCGATCGCGAGAATCTGAATCCCGACGATCTCATCTATGCTGCAGACGGTGGCCTGCATCACGTGCTTGCCTTTGACCTGCTCCCGGATCTGGTGATCGGCGATCTGGATTCGATCGACGGCGGACTCGTCCGCCGCCTGAAGGCCAGGTCGATCGAAATCATTCAGCATCAACCGCGTAAAAATGAAACAGATCTGGAACTGGCGCTGCGCGAAGCCGTCGCGCGAGGTGCGAGTCAGATTGTCATCCTGGGAGCTTTTGGAGGCCGCTGGGATCAGACCTTCGCCAATATCCTGCTGCCAACACTCGCCGAGTTCGAGGGATGTGAGGTCTTATTCCTCGACGGACTGCAGGAGCTGCAAGTGGTGCGGGCGGGGTCTACCTGTTATTTACAGGGCCAGGTGGGTGAGACGGTATCGCTGATCCCGCTCGAGGGAGATGTCCACAGCATCAGCACGAGCGGCCTTGAATACCCGCTTGACGATGAAACGCTGGTTTTCGGGGCAACGCGCGGAGTAAGCAACGTGATGGCAGCGACTGAAGCGTCGATCAAGGTTGGCGATGGGATGCTGCTCTGCGTTCACTTGCGGGGTGAGGGATCGACGCTCTAAGCGTGAACAGGAGATCGGTATGCATAAGTTGGTGAAACCTGTGAGCCTGTTTCTTCTCCTCACCCTTGCTGCCTGCACAAGCGCAGCACCTCCGCCAGGAGGGGCTGAAAGTCCAGGTACCGCGTCCGCCGTCGAATCCCCCGGCCCGCGCCTTCTTACCGTTATGACGCATGATTCCTTTGAGATATCGGAGGCGGTGGTAGCCGAGTTTGAGGCGCAGTATGCTGCCCAGGTCCAATTCCTGAAAGCCGGCGATGCCGGAACGGCGTTAAATAAAGCGATTCTTGCAAAGGATAACCCGCTCGCCGATGTCTTCTACGGCGTCGATAACACCTTCCTCAGCCGGGCGCTGAACGAGGGCATCTTCGAACCCTATCGTTCACCACTGCTGCAAAACATCCCGGAGTCGTTCCAACTCGATCCGACCGCGCATGCCTTGCCGGTCGACTACGGCGACGTCTGCGTGAACTTCGACCGTGCGTACTACGAGGGAGCAGGCCTCCAACCCCCCGGCTCGCTGGCCGACCTGACCGATGAACAGTACCGGGGGCAGCTCGTCGTCGAAAATCCAGCCACCTCCTCGCCAGGGCTGGCGTTCTTGCTCAGCACAGTCAGCCTCTACGGGGAGGACGGCTACCTGGAGTATTGGAGATCGCTGGTCGAGAACGACGTCTTGGTCGTGAACGATTGGGATTCGGCCTACTACGGTGAGTTCACGCTGCACGGTGGGACGCGCCCACTGGTCGTCTCCTATGGCTCCAGCCCACCGGCGGAGGTTTATTTTGCGGAGCAGCCGCCTGACCAGGCTCCCACCGGGGTCATCACCGCCGATAAGAGTTGTTTCCGCCAGGTTGAATTCGTCGGCATCCTGCAGGGAACCGGGCAGCGCGAGTTAGCCCAAGCCTGGGTCGATTTCATGCTCTCCACGACCTTCCAGGAGGACATGCCCCTGAATATGTTCGTCTACCCGGTCAATCCGCAGGCGGGACTCCCGGCGGTTTTCAAGGAAAATGCTATCATCCCAACCGCTACAGCGGAGTTAGCCCCTGAACGCATCGCCGAGGGTCGCGAAGCCTGGATCCAGGCCTGGACCGGTACTGTTTTGCGGTGAGAAGAACAGCTGCTGGGACCAGCGCTGGCAAGGAGCACCCTGTGAGGCACCACTTTCACACGAGCTTGCTGCTCTGGGTCCTGCCGCTCGCGTTCCTGGGGTCATTTTTCTTCTACCCGCTCTTCCGCATCTTCAGTTTGAGTTTTACGCGGGGCCAGGTTGGCCTGTTGGAGCCAATCGTTGAGACCCTCCGATCAGGCCAGACGATGCATGTGCTCGGGTTTACCCTTGCCCAGGCGCTGGCCTCCACTCTGCTGACGCTGCTGCTCGGCTTGCCAGGTGCTTACCTGTTCGGGCGCTATGAGTTTCGCGGCAAATCCGCTCTGCGGGCACTCTCCGGTATTCCTTTCGTGCTGCCGACTGTCGTTGTTGCCGCGGCCTTTACTGCGCTGCTCGGCCCACGCGGTTGGATCAATGCAGCCCTGATGCAGTTCTTTAAGCTCGGTTCGCCGCCGATTTCCTTTGTAAACACCTTCGCAGCAATTCTCTTCGCTCACGTCTTCTACAACACGACGATTGTGCTGCGCATGGTGGGAGATTTCTGGTCGCACCTTGATCCCGACCTGGGGGCTGCGGCGCGTACGCTGGGCGCCACCCGCTGGCGGGCATGGGTGCGGGTTACGCTGCCGCTGCTCGCGCCGGCCATCCTGGCGGCGGCGCTGCTCGTGTTTATCTTCGACTTCACTTCCTTTGGCGTGATCCTGCTCCTGGGAGGACCCCGCTTCGCCACGCTCGAGGTTGAGATCTACTACCAGACGGTGAGCCTTTTTAACCTTCCCACCGCGGCGGTGCTTTCGCTGCTGCAGCTGGCCTGCACACTCGGGCTGACAATACTCTACACGCGGCTGTCGAACAAGCTCAGCCGGCCGATCACGCTCCGCAGCGCACATCTGACCCAGAACCGGCTGCGAACCTGGAAAGTCCGGCTGGCGGCTGGTTTGCTGATCCTGATCCTGCTCACGGTTCTCGTTTTGCCGCTGGCCGCTCTCGGACTGCGTTCGTTCACGCGCTATGGCAGCGCACCGCGCGGCGAACAGGTCGTGCAGGGCTGGACACTTGCCAACTACAGACAGCTTGCTCAGGATCCGCAGGGCTCAATCTTCTACGTGCCGCCGGCCTTCGCAATCCGTAACTCGCTGGTTTATGCTCTGGCGACGGTGCTGCTTTCGTTGTTGATCGGTGCGCCAGCAGCCTGGGCCCTGGCACGGGACGGACACTCACGGCTCGCCCGCTGGCTCGATCCGCTGCTGATGCTGCCACTTGGCACCTCGGCCGTTACCTTGGGGCTGGGGTTCATCATCGCCCTTGACCGGCCGCCGCTCGATCTGCGCGCTTCACCACTGCTGCTGCCAATCGCCCATACGCTGGTCGCCTTCCCGTTCGTCGTCCGCAGCCTGGTGCCTGCGCTGGCAAGTATCAAGCCGGACCTACGCCAGGCAGCAGCGATGCTCGGTGCGACCCCGCGCCAGGTCCTGCGCTACATTGACCTGCCGCTCGTTGGCCGGGCGCTGCTCGTCTCGGCGGTCTTCGCCTTCACCATCTCCATCGGCGAATTCGGCGCAACAGCCTTGATCGCCCGGCCTGAATATCCAACTGTACCGATCGCGATCTTCCGATTTCTCTCCCGCCCGGGTGCGATTAACTTCGGTCAGGCAATGGCCCTTAGCACAATTCTGATGGTCGTAACAGCGGCTGGCATGCTGGCCATCGAACGCCTGCGCCTGGCGGAAGTTGGAGAATTCTGACGCATAGGATGATGGATACGATCGACAAAACCGCACTTGAAGTTGAAGGACTGACAAAGTCCTATGATAGCCAACCGGCGCTCTCCGGGGTGAGTTTCGATGTGGGACCTGGCCGGATTGTGGCCGTGCTCGGGCCGAGCGGGAGCGGAAAGAGCACACTGCTGCATCTGATCGCCGGGCTGGAGCAGCCGGATGCGGGCGACATCCGCTGGGATGGTGAGGATCTACACGGCGTACCCGCCCACGAGCGCGATTTCGGGCTCATGTTCCAGGAATATGCTCTATTTCCTCATCTCGATGTGGCCGGCAACGTGGGCTTTGGATTGCGAATGCAGGGTATGCTGCCTGCCGAACAGGACATACGCATCCGGCAGGTCCTGAACCTGGTCGATCTGGCGGGGTACGAACCGCGCCAGGTTGATACGCTCTCCGGCGGTGAACGTCAGCGAGTCGCCCTGGCCCGCTCGCTCGCCCCCCGCCCGCGCCTCTTGATGCTCGACGAACCGCTCGGCGCGCTCGACCGCACATTACGAGAACGCCTGCTGCTTGAGCTGCCCCGGATCCTGAACGAAGTGGGTCAAACAGCGCTGTACGTGACCCATGATCAGCAGGAGGCTTTCGCTCTGGCGGACCGCGTGGTGCTGCTGAACAACGGCCGGGTCGAGCAAACCGGCTCGCCGCTTGAAATCTACCGCACCCCGCATACGCCTTTCGTCGCTCGTTTCCTGGGCTTGACGAACCTCTTCCCGGCCAATGTCAGGCAGCAAGGTGATGAACTCCTGGTCGAAACCCCGCTGGGGAACTTTGCCGTCCAGACAGAACTGAGGGGGCCGATGATAGTGCTGCTGCGGCCCGATCGTTTGCAGCTGGGAGGTAGCGGGAGCAGTCAACTGCGTGGCACGGTGGTCTCGTACTCATTTCGCGGCGAGATGCTTCTGCTGCGTATGCAAATCGGTGAGATCGAGCTGCAGGTCGCGCTCGACTCGGATGACGAAGTCCCACCGGTCGGAGAGCAGATCCGGCTTACATTCGATCCAGCCACCGCAATTCAGGTGCTGGCATGAGCGCCAGCATCACGGTTGTAAAGTGCGATGTGGACGGCCAGGAGGTGTGGTCCTACCCGGGGGTGATCCTGGAGCAAGATCAGGAGGGCTTGCTGGTCGAGGCAACCTTCGACCGTGACCTGGTGAACGTGGGCTTGATGGAATTTGTACGCGGGGATCGCTTTCTAGAACAGTACTACTTCAGGCGCTGGTTCAACATCTTTGTTATCTACGACGGGCAGGGGGAATCTTTAAAGGGCTGGTACTGCAATATCACACGGCCAGTAGTCTTTGAAGCTGGACAGCTGCGCGCCGATGACCTGGCACTGGACTATGTCGTAATACCCGACGGCCGCAGGCAGCTGCTTGATGAGGATGAGTTCCGTGCGCTCCCGCTCAACCACCGTGAAAGACTACTTGCCTGCCTGGCTTTCGACGCGCTGCGCGCGATGATCGACACCCACCAGCATCCATTTATGCTCCGCTGATCGAACTGCACGCCTGACCGGAGAGCATCCCCTCGGGAGCAGTCCCGATCAAGCCCGGCGAGCGTTTGCGCGCCGCCACATCAACCAGATAAATGTCGTCGTCATGAAAATCAGCAGCACGGCGATCACGACCGGTATGACAACCGACAGGATCGAGAGCACCGTCGCA
>DAOUEL010000023.1:0-4565 GCA_034430595.1 Anaerolineales bacterium
ATGTCATCACGTAGTCTCCATCTGCGAGCAAATGGACTACCTCGATCGAGATATCGGACATCGATGTATGTACACCCATCATTTCTCGCTTCAAGGCTTCTATACCAACAGAAAGGGTCTCTTCACCAGTTCCTATGACATTATGATTTACAAAGTCAGGAGTGAGCAGTTCATCGAGAACATCAAAATTTCCACCGACGAAGGCTTCATCAAGAACACGTTGAACGACGGATTTGTTCATCTCCTGGGACATGATGCCTCCTCTATTAACAAGTGGACATGCTCTACTCGTCCTTAAGGGATTGCGGCCTACCAGCCTCGAGCTGCGAAGCCCCACGTTCTATGTGGGGAGGCGCCGGGGCACTCACCCTGGCTGGCCAATTCAGGAACCGCCAAACCGCTCCATCGCTACCAAATCGCACCGCATCCCCGGTCGCCTCCTGCGAGACTTTAGCCAGCGCTTCGATTTTCCTTCGTGCCAGATTCCTCGATCCATCTTACCCTCTCACTTAACAGACTTTCTATTTCATAAAGTACAACGATACCATCGCGAATGACCTGAACATCTCCTCGGTCGCTTGGATCGGCGCCCCATCCTTGCGAGGTAATTCCAAACTCGACTTCCAATCCCTGGGCATACCTAACTCGAACCGAGGTAACCTTCCCCCAATCCTCCTTTTTAATTTGCCCTGAAGTTCCAAACAAGGAAATCCATTCTTGATTGATGATTAAGCTGTCAGGATTCCCACACAATAACACTAGGTCAACATCGGAGTTCGGAGTTGCTTCTCCACGTGCATGGGATCCAACAAGAGCAACTGCTTCGATATTTGGATCAGATGTTGCCCATCGAGTAACTTGGGTAAGGAACCCTTTTACCTTTGGATCGAGAGCGATCGGAAGATCCATTTCTACGTTAAACCTTGGTCATCCTTTTAGATGCGCTGTGCTAACAGCCTCGAGCTGTGAAGCCCCACGTTCTATGTAGGGAGGCGCCGGGGCTACCCTATCGGCCAGGATTTCCCACCCTGCACTCCCGCTCCATCGCCTGCAAATCGCGCCGCATCCCCGGTCGCCTCCTGCGAGACGTTAGGCAGCGGCAAGGTGCGATCATCACGTGTAAGACGCGTCTTACCGACCATTCGGACCCGCCGCCGTCGTCAAATTACGGTCAGTATGGCTTTGGATTAGCCTTCTGAGTCATAGAGCTCATAATGGGACACTGTGGGCTCAAACTCCAGCAGGAAATCAGAATCCTCCGGATAGTATTTAGCAAGTGAGATATCGCTACCAGCGAATCCTTCTATCGAGCTCATCGAATCCCAGAAGGAAAGCGTTAGGAAATGTGCGACATCACCATCGAGGCGGCGGAGGACAAATGCTCCGCGATTGCCTGCAACTTGCTTGTATTCTGGAATCGCCCTGGCGCGAACGAAGCGTAGATAATCATCGGCCTTCTCAAGATCGGTGATACCGTGCCAGACCCTGGCGATCACATCAACCTCCGTTTCGCTTCACCAGCAATATCTTTATGCGGCCGCTGTCCTAACAGTCTCGAGCTGCGAAGCTCCACGTTCTATGTGGGGAGGCGCCGAGGTACTCACCCTGGTCAGGAATTCCCGATCCGCACTCCCGCTTCATCGTTTGCAAATCGCGCCGCACCGTCCGCCCTGCATGTTCTTAGCAGGGTCCCCGGTCGCCTCCAGCGAGAAGTTATGCGGCCATGATTACCTTTCATTTGTGCAGCCTATCCTCAAACTATATGAATTGGATGAATCCCAAACACCCGAAGGGCTCCATACTCGAATCAGGTAATATCCTTCTGAAGCGCCCTTAAGAATGATTTGCTTTTCTTCGAGTGAACGTATCGTATTACTTGCCAGCAATTGTGTATAAGTTTGCTTATAGAGCTCGATCGCATAGGGCGCGGGAAGGTTTCTCATCGTTACAATAAGATCACAGGGTGCCCTGAGACGGATGACGTGCCAATCTTCATCTCCTTTAGGAGCGAGAAAGTAAGGCAAGTCAGTATCAAATGGCAGATCAATAACAGCCTGGTAACTTTCATCAGGAGCATCATCAGTGAACAGGCGACGTATCGTGGGAGCCGGAGAAGAAGTGTAACCCGGTGTCATTGTAGCAACAATCTCCGAAAGTGAATCCACAAACCGACCAGCTGAAACCTCAAAATAGTATGTAATGCCTGAAAGTGATCGAAGAATGAGCCGATCACCTTGAGCGTCAACGATCAGAAGCCCGCCCGTACGAGTTTTGGTCAAATGATGAGACCCAATCGGGTGCCATATCGTTCCTGATCGTAAAACGATTACGACTCCTTGCTCAGGATCGCGTGCATCTTCTCCGGCATGTACGATGATGAACTCGCCTCCTCCGAGCGCTTTATACCAGGCGTACCCCAAAGGTTGGAAATCCCCAACCATGTATTCGATTGGATCTCCGACCTGATCGGTAAGAATACCGGCTCCCGCTGGTGTACCTTGCGGAATAAAAGGCGCCCTAGTATTTATTGATGTGGGTAAAGTGGTCGGTGTGCTACTTGAAATTATCGCCGAGGTCAAACCTGTGCTAAGAATAGTTGGTGGATGGCGTGAGGTATCGGATATAGTGCGGCAACTCGAGAGAAGGACGAGAAAAACACCAAGCCAAGCAGTACAGAGCGAAGGATAGATATGCGTGAGGATATTCGTGGGAACTGTCTGCCCATTCAATATTCTACTGCCCTTGACGGCATTCATGGCTTTGGCCGCATAACAGCCTCGAGCTGCGAAGCCCCACGTTCTATGTGGGAAGGCGCCGGGGCACTCACACCGGCCAGGAATTCCCGACCCCACCAGACGCTCTATCGCTTGGAAATCGCGCTGCATCCGCGGTCGCCTCCAGCAAGACGTTAGGCGCCAGGATGATTCAATCCTCAACAAACAATGGATCGATAATTGAACATCATAATCCAAGCATACCTACTAGAAGGCGTTCGATTATGAACAGGAAGACGGGGAGAAATAGAGCGGTAGCCACAGCCAACGGTGTTCCGGGACTCCATGGCCAGGTTGGCACTTCTAATAAAATATCACGACCTGTATTCAAGCTTACCAACAACTTGTTGAGTGTATCAATATCATCGTAATTCTGATTCTGTGCGCGCTGGTTGAGTTCTTGTAGAGTTCGATGGAGTGAAATGCCTACCTCTCGAAGGGCATCATTCTTTGCGGACACGATCCTTTGATGGATACCTACAAGTGGCAACGCAAACATAACGACCACTAGAATGCCTTGGAAGATAGTGAGACCAACTGTGACTGAGTTCAGAAAACCTTGAGGAAAGAGTAACGCCGTCAGATAGAGAGCCAACGCCCACGCGATAGCAGTACGGGCAGCGAGAGCTGAGAAAGCATAGAGCGGATTGAGGTTAAATAAGTCGAGAAGCTGAGCATGACGATATATCCGGCTGACAAGGCTGAGTTGGCGAAACGTATGGTAGATAAGTGTCGCTTGGAAAGCGAAATTCATACAGAGAATGATCAGGGCAATGGTTGATTGAGCTGGAGTCGTTTGAACAACCTGGAATAGCTTCGGTGTAAAAATCCGAAAACAGAGAATAACCCCCGCCCCTATCAATCCTGCAACCGCAGCAGGGCCTGCTGGCATCGTTGTGAGTTCCCATCGGACGATCGACAGCTCAGAATCACTCATATCACAAACTGGTACGTACTGCCCTAGAGCACGTTCAGAAAAAGTGTCTAAGTGATGCATAAGGGCTAAGGGGAAAAATGCCCAGAAACCAGCCAAGGTATAGTAACGGAGGTTCTCTATGGAAACTGACCGATCGTTTGTCCAAACAGGTATTGCAAGGAGGAGAATAGGAGTTAGAAAAAGGAACACGTAAGGAATTACGATCGATCCAGGCAACCGGTCAATCCGATCCACAATCCAATCGATCCAACTTTCGCGCCCGGTTCGACCCGCAGAAGCTGGGATTCCGAACGATTTATTCACTTTCATGCTCCTCCTGGCGTCCTAAGGGCCTCGAGCTGCGAAGCCCCACGTTCTATGTGGGGAGGCGCCGGGGTCACCCCGCCAGCCAGGAATTCTCGCGCCGCACACCCGCTCCTTCGATTGGAAATCGCGCCGCATCCCCGGTCGCCTCCTGCGAGACGTTAGGCAGAGTTCTAATCTGGTAGCTAGAGCTTACTCCATGAATCGACGAATCTGATCCAGGTGTTCAATCTCATCCTTCGTCTCAGCCTCAATCAACCTTGCTATCGTTACCTTGTAGCTTCCCCTCCGCACACCATGGTCACCGAAGATGTCCTTCGCATCAAGTTGATTAAGAAGGGCAACAAGATCGGAGCGAGACGAATCCACCGAGGCGATCATTGACTCTAGATCAGCCTCGCGATGCTGAGAAACCAACTTCGCGTTATATGATGCCCAATCCTTATCCGATTCAGCATAGAAATCCGGAACCTTGCCGGACAGGATGTCTTTCGCAGCTTGAATGTTCGTCAGATCCCAACCTCGCAAATGGGCTAGGAGCTCCAGAATCC
>DAOUEL010000024.1:0-16787 GCA_034430595.1 Anaerolineales bacterium
GCCCAATCAAGCCACGGTGCGCTGAAGGCTCCGATGGCGATGATCGCGATGACGCATACGATCAGGACCAGAGCATACGTTCGGGGAACCGCGATGGGCTTATCCTCCTCTTCCGAGCGGTAGAGATATACAACTTTCAACACGGTCAGGTAGTAGTAAAGACCAATAATCGCATTGAGCACGCCAACAAAGGCAAGCCAGATCCAGCCGCTCTCGACAGCGGCCGCGAAAACATAAAACTTGGCCACGAAGCCAGCCAACGGGGGCATGCCGCCCAGTGACAGAAACGCCACCATCAGGACCAACCCCAGACCGGGCGAGCGCCGGCTGAGACCCGCATAGTCGGCGATCGTCTCGGAGCCTGTCGTACGGGCGAACAAAATCACAACGGCGAAGGCTGCCAGGTTGGTTACGACATAGGCTGCGAGGTAGAAAACCACACTCGCCGCACCGAAGGAACTCAACGCGACCAATCCGATAACTGCATACCCAGCGTGCGCAATTGACGAGTACGCCAGCATGCGCTTGATATTGGTCTGTGCCAGCGCCAGCAGGTTTCCGAGGGTCATCGTCGCCGTAGCCATGATCGCCAGCAGCAGCGTCCATTCGGCAGCGATCGCCGGGAAAACGGCCAGCATGACCCGCAGCAGGACGGCGAAACCAGCCGACTTCGATGCGGTCGAGATGTATGCTGTGATTGGCGTCGGCGCGCCTTCATAGACATCCGGCGACCAGAAGTGGAACGGGACGATCGAGACCTTGAACCCGAAGCCAACCAGCACCAGGACCGCCATGGCTGCGATGACAAGCGGTGAAATCTTTCCCGCAGCCATGCCATCTGCCAGAGCATAGAGGTTGGTCTCGCCCGTAAATCCATATAGAAGGCTGAAGCCGTAGAGCATGACGGCCGAAGTCACAGCGCCGAAGAGGAAGTACTTCATGCCTGATTCGGTTGAGCGCTCATCGTCCTTCAAGAAACCGGCCAGGATGTAAAGCGGGATCGAGGTCGTTTCAATTGCCAGGAAGAGCATCATCAGGTCGGCCGCCGCGGCCATCATCGTCATCCCCAGGGCGGTGACGACCAGTAATGCAAAGTACTCTCCCCGGTCCGAGACCTCATTTACACCGGTCGAGAGCAGCGCTGTCACGGCAGCTGCGAACTGGAAGACAACTGCAAAGACGAAGGAAATCCAATCGTGCCGCAGCATTCCGCCGAAGATCAGCTCGCTTCCGGAGTTTGGGCGGGCGTAGAGCAGGGTCAGCACGAGCGTGATCGTCAGTCCCAGCGCCGTCAGCCAGCCCAGGATTGATGCCCGGCGCCGCGCGAACAGGTCGACAACCAGGATCAGGCCGGCCAGAGCGAGCAGCAGGATCTCGGGCAGGATGGCAAGGATGGTCGTGGGGTTGAATGCGTCTCCAATCACCTACGCACCTCCCAGCAGAGATAGGACAGCTTGGGCCCCGGATTGGACCAGGGGCACCATGATGCGCGGGTAGACGCCGACGATAACCAGAATCGCGGAAAGAATCACCAGGGCAACCTTATCTTGCAGTTTGATCGGGGTGATATGGCCTTCAAACTCCTGCGGCATGTCCCCGAAAAACACCCGCCCGACAACCCGCATGATGTATCCAGCCGTGATCACGATCGAGATCGCCGCAACCAGAGCAATCACTGGCTGCCGCTGCCACAGGCCCATGAAGATCGGAAACTCGGCGATAAAACCCGAGAAGCCCGGCATGCCCATCGAGACCAGGCCGCCGATGATGAAAGCGATCCCCGCCAGAGGCATCGCTTTCATAAACCCGCCCAGCTTGGGAATTTCACGGGTATGGGCCCGATCATAGACCATGCCGACGACAGCAAAGAAGAGAGCCGTCATGACGCCGTGAGAGAACATCTGGACCCCCGCCCCCGTTATCCCGTCCGGGTTGAGGGTAGCGAAGCCAAGCAGCACCAGGCCCATATGTGAGACCGAGGAAAATCCAATGACGTATTTAAAGTCGGTTTGTACCGAAGCGATGAAGGCGCCGTAGACCACGTTTACCGTCGCCAATCCGAGCACCAGCGGAGCCCAGAATTTTGCCCCTTCTGGCAGGAGCATGATCCCCACCCGCAGCGACGCGAAAGCACCCAATTTCATCAGCACGCCGGCGTGAAACATCGAGACGGCTGTCGGTGCGGCGACGTGTCCGTCGGGCGACCAGTTGTGAACCGGGAAGATGCCGCCTAACACGGCAAAGCCGAAGAACACGAACGGGAACCAGAAGCGTTGAAATGCGATTGAGAAACCGGCAGTTTCAAGATCGAGCAGACCGAAGGAGGTCGCCCCGGAAGCAAAATACATCGCCAGTCCACCGATAAGGGCGATCACCGAGCCGATGAACAGGTACAGGGTCAGCTTCATCGCCGCGTATTCACGCGTGACTTTCCAGCCCCAGATCGAGATCAGGAGGTACATCGGGAAGACGGCGATTTCGTAGAAGAAGAACAACATGAATAGGTCAAGCGCGACGAAGACACCAAAGACACCCGTCGCCAGGATGAAGAGGAAAGCAAAAAACTCGCGTGGCCTATCGTCGATGCCCCACGAGATCAGCACGCCGGTGAAGATAACCACACCGGTCAGCAGGACCAGCGGCAGGTTCATGCCGTCCACCCCGACGTGGTAGGCAATGCCCAGGCGCGGAATCCATTCGTAGCGCTCAATCAGCTGGTAGCCGCCTAAAACCTGGTCGTAGGAGAAATACGCCCAGACCGACAACCCGAGGGCGATCGAGGCGCCAATCAGCGCGAAGATGCGGATCTCACGCATGCGGTGCGCGGGGAACAGCAGCAGCACCATCCCGAACACGATCGGTGTAAAGACGATAATGCTTAAGACAGGAAAGGCCATAATTCGCTCTCTAAACCCCGTTCCCGGCAGCGCAACTCAGGTACCTTGAAGCCTCCGGGCACGCTCATCCAAAGAAACGCATGACGGTCAGGTTGATGACATTTAAAATCCAGGCTGGCCAGACTCCAATGACCAGCATGAGAACCATCAAAGGCGCGATGGCGAAGACCTCGCGGCCGTTGATCTCCATCTGGTGGCCAAGCCATTTCTCGTTCAACGGCCCGTGCAGGACCTTCGCAATTCCCTTCAAGATGTAGGCCCCGGTGATCAGCAGACCGAGCATTGATAGGGCCGTGAAGAGGGTGAAAATTGGCCAGACCCCCCGCACAACCAGGAATTCGGACACAAAGCCGTTCAGGCCTGGCAGGCCGAGTGAGGCCATTCCGGTGAAGATCAGGATGCCACCGTAAATTGGCGCCAGCGGGAACAGTCCACCCAACTCATTCAGGTCACGCGTATGAGCCCGTTCATACATCACGCCCACCAGCAGGAACATCCCAGCCGCCGAGAGGCCATGGTTGAACATCTGCAGCACGGCGCCGTTCACGGCGATCACCGCGTCCTGGGCCATGAGCGTGCCCTGGGCATAAGCGGCGGCGGCGATTCCCAGCACGACGAAGCCCATGTGATTGACGGACGAATAAGCGACCAGCCGTTTGAAATCGTTCTGCCCCCAGGAGGCGAAGGCACCCAGCACAATCGCCAGGGTCGCCAGCAGCGCCAGGACACCGGCAAAGGACTTGGCCTCGGCCGGGTAGAGCGGCAGCACCAGGCGCAGAAAGCCGTACGCGCCAAGCTTGAGCAGCACCCCGGCCAGGATCATTGAGCCGGCCGTCGGCGCCTCGGTGTGTGCGTCCGGCAGCCAGGTGTGGAAGGGCCAGACCGGAACCTTGATCGCAAAGGCGATGACGAAGGCCCAGAAGGCGATCGTCTTAACGGTCGTAATCGAAAGCGTGATCGGCAGACCGAGAAGCGTGAGCGGTTCGCTCAAAGTCGACCAGGACTGCGTGATGCTGATCAAGTCAAAGGTTCCGGATGCGACGCCGATCATCTGTATCGCAAGCAGCAGTCCCAGCGATCCGGCCATGGTGTAGATCAGGAACTTGAAGGAGGCGTAGTTCCGATTGGCACTTCCCCACTGGTTGATCAGGAAATACATCGGCACCAGCCCGATCTCCCAGAAGACGAAGAAGAGCAGCAGGTCGAGCGACATGAACACGCCCAGCATCCCGCTTTCAAGCAGCAGGAAGAGCACCATGAAGCCGCGCAGGTTTTCCTTGATGCTCCACGAGATCAGAATCGAGAGCGGGGTGAGCAGCGTCGTCAGGAGCACCATTGGCACGGAGATACCGTCGACTCCGAGATGGTAGCTGGAATTGATCGCTTCGTACCATGCCGCCTGTTCGACAAACTGAAAACCAGCTTGGCCGGGGACGTAGGCTGTCCACAGGTAGATCGACAGGCCGAAAGGAACCAGGCTGAGCAGGAATGCAGCCCAGCGGATGGCCTTAACCTGCTCACGCGGGATAAGCAGTACGATCAACGCGCTCACCACGGGTGAGAAGAGTATCAGCGTCAGAATGTGTTCATGCAAGAAGCTCATACACGCCTTCTCCGTCGGTTCCTGCCGGCAGTGATCACCGGGCGAAGACCAGCAGGTAGGACAAAATGATGCCGGCAAAGAGAATGCCGACGATGAGGTACTCCTGTACCCGGCCGGTTTGCACAACTCTGAACGTACGGCCGATCTTCTTCACGCCCTCGCCGACCAGATCTCCCGCTCCATTCACAACCGGCACATCAAAGTAGCTGCGCAGCGCAGCCCCCACGCGCAGGGATGTACGGCCAACCAGGTGCAGAAAACCATCGATCAAGCCGCGATCGATCCAACGGTAGGTGAAGGTTTCGGCCAGCCAGTAGGCTGGGCGAACGATGAAGCGGTCGTAAATCTCATCGATGTAGTATTTATTCTCGAGCAGCGTATACAGGCCGCCGAGCGGCTTGCGCAGCGGGTCGGACGCGCCAACCTGAACCCGTCGATAGACCAACCAGCCCAATGTCAAACCGCCAAGCGAAACAGCGATCGAAACGAGCAGCGGCACGGGATTAAACGCCAACGTAACCGGATGCTCGATCAGCGTGCCACCGACGAATTCATGGAACCAGTTGGGTATGATGCCGCCGATGCCGGGGAATTCTTCAGCAATACCCGCCCAGCCGGCGCCGATGGCAAATATCGAGAGCACGACCAGCGGCAGGGTCATCGTCCGGACCGACTCGTGGGCATGATCAGCGGCCTTGGTGCGAGGTTCGCCAAGGAAAGTTAAGGTGATTTGCCGCATGGTGTAAAAGGCAGTCAGCAGCGCAGCCAGCGCCAGCAGCAGGAAGATGTCGAAATGCCGGTTCAGGAAAGCGTGGCCGAGAATCTCATCCTTCGACCAGAACCCGGCCGTAAAGAGTGGAAAGCCGGATAGGGCAAACCCTCCGATCAGGAAGGTCCAGAAAGTGATCGGCATCTTGCGCCGCAGGCCGCCCATGTTGAGCATATCCTGGCCGTCGACATGTTCATGCGTCTCGCGCACACCATGCTCCATGCCGTGAATCACGGAACCGGAACCCAAGAAGAGCAGCGCCTTGAAGAAAGCGTGCGTGACAAGATGAAAGGCTGCCGCGACATAGGCGCCGATCCCGACAGCCGCGACCATGTAGCCGAGCTGCGAGATCGTTGAGTAGGCCAGCACGCGCTTGATGTCGTTCTGGGCAACGGCAATCGTCGCCGCAAAAAGCGCCGTGAAACCGCCGATCATCGAGATAACCACCATCGTCGGCGTCAGGTGTTGACCTTCAACCCAGCCGGCGGTGATCAGCGGGAAGAAACGGATGACCAGGTACACGCCGGCCGAGACCATCGTCGCGGCGTGGATCATGGCCGAGACCGGTGTTGGGCCTTCCATCGCGTCCGGCAGCCAGACGTGCAGCGGGAACTGTGC
This sequence comes from Anaerolineales bacterium, assembly GCA_034430595.1. GTDB lineage: Bacteria > Chloroflexota > Anaerolineae > Anaerolineales > E44-bin32 > E44-bin32. The sequence continues at coordinate 5,888 of DAOUEL010000024.1, forward strand.
CGATTTTCCAACCGTGCCGATGAAAATAAGCAGCCCGATCAGGCCGGCGGTCGAAAGCGCCGGGATGACGGAAGGTGCAGAGGCCAGCAATGAGAGCATCTGCTCGTTGTACAGGATCTCACGAAAGCTGAGCGTGCCGGTGACAGAGTACAGATAGGCCAGCCCGAGCAGCATGAAAACGTCACCGACGCGAGTGGTCATGAAGGCCTTGATCATCGCATCCCGTGCGGAAGGCTTGCCGTACCAGAAGCCGATCAGCAGGTACGAGCACAGGCCCATGATCTCCCAGCCAATGAAGAGCAGCAGCAGGTTATCGGCGATGACGAGCGTCAGCATGCCAAAAGCGAAGAGCGAAATGAAGGCGAAGAAGCGCGCGTACATGGGTTCGATGCCACCCTTGGCCGGAGGAAGTCCGGGGCGGTCCTCCGCGTCACGCGGTTTGCCAAAGTTGTTGTAGCCGATGCTGTAGATGAATATCATCAAGCAGGTCCACGCGACGAAGAACAAGGTCAGCGCGCTGAGCGGGTCGATCATCACCCCCATCTTCAGCGCCGTGTTTCCGGTCGGCAGCCAGTTCAGCGAAACGTGGAATGGATGCTGGCCGAGCTCCTCGGTCGTAACCGCCCTCCAGAAGACGAGCATGGAGAAAGCCCATGAGACCAGCATCGCGCCAACAGCAAGGATGTGGCTCAGGCGGTTGCTGCGGTTGACGCCGAAGATAATCACAAAGAACGCGATGATGGGTGGGATTGGAATGAGCCAGATCAGGGTCTCAATTTGCATATTCCCTCGCCTACCACTTCAGCATGTCGATCTCTTCCACAGCAACGGTCCTACGCTTGCGGTAGAGAGAGATGATCAACGCCAGGCCAACCGCCGCTTCCGATGCTGCGACGGCGAAAACGATTAATGCGAACGCCTGGCCTGAGACTTTTTCAGGGGTGATGTAGCGCCAGAAGGCTACCAGGTTGATGTTGACGGCGTTGAGCATGATCTCGATCGCTATCAGAATAGCCAGCGCGTTGCGCCGAGCGAGCGCCCCATACAGCCCGACGCAGAATAACAACCCAGCGAAGATGATGTACCAGGAAAGCGGGATCATCGCTCACCCTCCTCCTGCCCTGGCCTTCGAATGGGCCAGGCGACGATGATCGAACCGATCAAAGCTGCCAGGAGCAATACAGAAGCAATCTCGAATGGCAGGATGTAGCGATTGACATCGACCAGGGACTGGCCGAGATCTTTCAATATCGTTTCCTGCGATGGCACCAGGGTCGGAGCGGTGCTGGCAAGTTGCGGCGATTGAACGAAGATCACCAGCAAGCTCACAAACAGCAGAATGGCAGCGACCGCCGCGCCCCACCAGGTCCTGCTTACCTGGCGCAGCTGCTGGCGGACAGCCCCCTGTGTGAGCATCACGACGATGATGATCATGATGGCAATCGCGTCGATGTACACCGCCACCTGAACTACAGCCAGGAAACCTGCGTTCAACAACAGGAACAGCACGGCGATCCCGCCCAGCGTCAGGATCAACCACAGTGCGCTGTGCACCATGGACGGACTGCTGACGGTCATCAGCGCAGCGATCAGCGTCAGGAAGGCCGCAACCAGAAATGCGATTTGATAAAGTGTCATAATGCGTGCACTCTCATTTTCTGCAGTTCCATCTCAAGCACTCGTTAATGATTCGCTCGTCGCCCCTGTTGCAGGCATCTGCTCACTGCGTTTTCGCGTAGTGCGTGCGTAGATTCCGAGGGCCGTCAACGTAACCAGGACTACCAGGGCGCTGGCTGCCAGGTGAACTAGCAGACGGCTCCAGGCAAACTCCACCGCCAATTTCTCCGCCACCGAGGTCGCAACCAACCCCAGCAGTGCGACGGGCGTAATGAGCTTCCAATTGAGCGAATTCATCTGATCGATGCGGATGCGTGGGAACGATCCCCGAATCCAAATAACCACAAAATACACGATGGAGGTCTTGATCAGGAAGTAGATCAAACCCAGGAAAGGATACTGAGCCGCCCAAGGACCTTGCCACCCACCAAGGAAGAGCGTCGCAGTCAGGGCGGAGATTGTGAAGGCATGCAGGAACTCGGCGACGAAAAACATGCCGAATTTGAGCCCGGAATACTCGATGTGGAAGCCAGCCACGATCTCTGATTCGGCTTCCAGCAGGTCGAACGGCGCCCGTCCTACTTCCCCAAGAGAGCTGATGAAGAAGACAAGTGCTGCTACCGGCGCCAGGAGCAGGAACGGCAGCGGGGATTGAGCGTTCACAATCGTGCTCATGTCCATCGAACCGGCTAGCAGCACGGGAACGAGCAGCGCCAGCACCATCGGCACGGCGTAGGAAATCATCAGGGCAACGGTCCGGAATGCACCCAGCAGCGCATATTTGTTGTTGGAAGACATCCCGGCCAACATGATGCCGAGCGTGCCGATGGCACCGATTGAGATAATGTAGAGCACGCCGACGTTGATCTTTGCGCCGAGCAGTGTTGGTGCAAGCGGGATGACCGCCCATAACCCGACAACGGACATGACCGCCAGCAACGGCGCCAGGTTATAGGGGATCAGATCGGCTCCAGTAGGTGTGATCAACTCCTTCGTCACCAGCTTGAGCAAGTCGGCAACGGTCTGGAAGACGCCAAAGGGACCTACCCGGTTTGGACCCAGCCGGTCCTGGATCCGGGCGACAATCTTACGCTCGGCCCAGATCAGCAGGAAGGTCAGGAGTAACATGACCGTAGCCAGGACCAGTGCGCCGAGCAGCTGGAGCAGGAAGGTCACGAAGTCGGATGCCAGCCCCAGGCCCGTCAACCATGTTTTGAGGAGCTCACCGATCCAGGTAAAAGGATCCTGAAGAAACTCTGTCATTCATCACTCCCAACACGCGTAAAGAAACGGCTGATGCAGATGACATCAGCCAGGTTATTTCACCGCCGTGCAGTTAAACCCACTCAAGGACTCCCTTGCGCCAGGCGTAGAAAAGGCCGGCAGCAAGGATTGCGATGAACAGGACGCCCTCCAACACCATGTAAAGCTGCAGTTCGTTATAGGCGACAGCCCAGGGGAATAGGAAGACGGCCTCGATATCGAACACGACAAAAATCAGGGCATAAATATAGTAAGAGCCCTTGAGCTGAACATAGGTTTCGCCCACGGTCTCAATTCCGCATTCGTAGGTTGATTCCTTAATGGCATTGGGCTTTTTCGGGCCGAGCAGCCAGTTAGCTGCGATGGCCACACCCGGGAGGAGCATCCCGGCTCCAAGCAGGAGTGCGATGAAAATCCAGGGCTCAAGCATTGGCGCTCCTTGAAGGACAATCTGGGTGAATTAGGACAGAATGGGCGAAGTTTACCATGGCAGTCGACGGAGGTCAAAGGTCGGGCTTTAAAGTGTCAGGCGCGGCATGCGGCGTGCTGCCTGTGCGGGTAAGGCCCGCTTCGCCGAGGTGCAACACGCCGCTCCGCCCCCATAAATTCGATCGGACTCTGGCCCTGTCGTCACATGGCGAAAAATGGAAAAACGCCTGCTTTGCGGCTGCCCGACCGATTGGACGTGGTGCGAATGCAAACGCCGCGACGATTCTGCCGCGACGTCACATTCGCTTCATCCTGCCAATTTCCCCCTTCCCATGATGCGCACCCTTGATAGTACTGTGATACTAGTTAAAATAATGTAGCATGGTCATATAAGGTGTGTCAACACCTTTCGGTTTCACTTCGGGCAGGCTTGATACGACCTTTTTTATGCATGGTATAGTACAGCACTGTGAATGGATTTAAAGACTCCTCAGATTGGGAAACCTTCCTGGAAAGCCATCCTGAAGCACACCTGCTGCAGACTGCGGCCTGGGCTTCACTGAAAGCGCGATTTGGCTGGAAAGCACATGTAGAGCGAGCAGGCGAAACAGGCGCCATGGTGCTCCTGCGCCAGCTTGCGCCTGGATTCAAGCTGGCTTACATCCCGCGCGGTCCCGTCGGGAGCGATCTCCCCCACCTGCTGTCTTCCCTTGATACGTTCTGCGTGGAGCAGTCTGTGTTCGTGCTCAAAGTCGAACCCGATGCGCGCCGGAATACAGAGTTGGCGCTCAAGCTGGAGACTGCCGGTTTGCAGCCCAGCCCTCAGTCGGTTCAACCCACCCGCACAATTGTCGTCGACCTCCGCCCGGACGAAGGTGAGATCCTGTCCCGGATGAAGCAGAAGACACGCTATAACATCCGCCTGGCAGCCCGCAAGGGCATCTCGGTCCATCCCTGGAGTGATGTCGACAAGTTTGCGATTATGATGGACGAGACTGCTGCCAGGGATGAGTTCGGCGCCCACAGCAAATCCTACTATCAAACCGCTTATGATCTCTTCCATCCGGATGGTTTGTGTGAGCTATTTGTAGCGGATTTTACTGGAGATCCGTTGGCCGCCCTGATGGTCTTCGCCCGCGGGGCACGTTCCTGGTACTTCTACGGCGCCTCGCGTGCCGTCCATCGTGAGATGATGCCAACCTACTTGCTCCAGTGGGAAGCCATGCGCTGGGCAAAGGCGCGCGGCTGTGAATCCTATGACTTATGGGGAATTCCCGACCACGACGAGGGTGAACTTGAGCGTGAGTTCCAGAACCGTTCAGATGGGTTATGGGGCGTGTACCGTTTCAAGCGTGGCTTCGGAGGTGAAGTAGTTCGCAGTATGGGCGCATGGGATCGGATCTATAAGCCGCTGCACTACCGCGCCTACAGGCTTGGCCTGCACCTGCTCGGGCGGAGCACGCAATGAAACTCCGCCTCGAGCAGATCCAAGACCCCTCGGAATGGGCGGGTGCCTTGCAAAAGCTGAAACATCCCCACCTGCTTCAATCTTGGGAATGGGGAGCATTCAAGGGTTCTTATAAATGGCAGCCTGCCCGGCTGCTGTGGTCAGATCAGGACGGCAGCCCGGCCGCAGCGGCCCAGGTGTTATTCCGCTCCGAGGCACCAGGTCTGACGATGGGCTACTGCCCGCGTGGTCCGCTGCTCGATTGGGGCAATGCCGAACTGCGCCAACAGGTACTGCTGGACCTGCGAACATTTGCGCTAAAACAGGGGGCTTTCGTCCTGAAGATCGATCCGGCGCTGGTCTCATCCGTCACACCTTCTAATGCCTCCCCCATTCAACCGCAGCCCGGCCTGACAGCCGTGGAAGACACCCTGCTGCAGCAGGGCTGGCGGCTCTCCGCCGAACAGGTCCAATTTAGGAATACGTTCGTACTCGATCTTGATCCTGGCGAGGAGACGCTGCTGGCGAACATGAAGCAGAAGACCCGTTACAACATCCGCCTTGCTAGCCGGAAGGGCGTGACCGTCCGGCAGGGTTCAGTCACCGATCTTGACCTGCTCTACCGCATGTTCGCTGAGACCTCGCTGCGCGATGGCTTTGTCATCCGAGAGCCAGCCTATTATCAGCGAGCCTGGGGTAATTTTTTCGTGCACGAGCTGGCGCAGCCGTTCATCGCCGAAGTCGATGGCCAGCCCGTATCCGCCATCATCATCTTCCGCTACATGGATGATGCGTATTACCTGTACGGCATGTCGCGTGAGCTGCATCGAGAGAAGATGCCCAACTACCTGCTGCAGTGGGAGGCGATCCGCTGGGCGAAGCAAATGGGCTGTAGATTGTATGACTTCTGGGGTGCGCCGGATGAAATTGACGAAGCCGACCCGATGTACGGCGTATATCGGTTCAAGGAGGGTTTTGGCGCATTTCTGGTTGAGACCCCGGGTGCCTGGGATCTGCCGCTGCGTCCAGTCCTTTTCTCATCCTACCGCATGCTGATGCCGCGAATACTGGCTGTCATGCGCATTCTCGGCCGATCAGCGACCCGCCAGCAGCTGGAGAACTGAACCTCGGCTTTCTTCCCATTTCTCAGACGGCATTTGCTCATGGCAATCTGCTGGCCTACACTCGCAAGTGACCCCAGGATAATGATGGAGATCGATATGAACATTCATGAACCGGCCCACGTCCAGATCGCCCACCTCCCTACGCCACTTGAGCCGCTGCCCCACTTAAGCGAACACTTCGCTGGTCCTGAACTCTGGATCAAGCGCGACGACCAAACCGGGCTGGCTTTCGGCGGAAACAAGACCCGTAAGTTGGAGTACCTGGTTGCAGACGCGCTGGATCATGGAGCGCGCATGCTCATCACGCGCGGGGCGCGCCAGTCGAACCACTGCCGCCAGACAGCCGCCGCGGCTGCGAAATACGGCCTTGAATGCATTCTCGTGCTCACCGGTGAACAAGCATCGGAGACGGGGGGAAACCTGCTGCTCGATCGCATCCTGGGAGCAGAGATCGTCTGGACCGAGGGGAATGACCCCGACAGCGTCCTGGAATCTTCGTTCGAACGTGCCGAGCAGGCAGGCCGCAATCCGGCACTGATCCCCTACGGCGGCTCGAACGAGATCGGTGCCTGTGCCTATGCCTTTGCGATGCGAGAACTCCAAATGCAAGGAGAGACCTTCGACCGCATCCTATTCGCCAGCTCATCCGGCGGGACGCAGGCCGGGATGATCGCCGGTGCAGCGATGGAAGGGATGCCGGTACGCGTAACTGGAATCAGTGTCGATCTCGATTCTGAAAGCCTGCGTGGACGGATCACGCCTCTGCTCGAACGCATCGCTGACCTTATCAACCTGGACCTGGACCCAGCGGCGGTGGAGATCGATGTAAACGACAATTACCTTGGCGGCGGGTACGCAGTAATGGGTGAACCCGAGCGCGCCGCCATCGAGCTTTTCGCCCGGTTGGAGGGCGTGCTGCTCGACCCGGTCTACACCGGCCGAGCTGCAGCGGGATTGATCGATCTCATTCAACGCGGCGAGATCCAGCCAGATGAGCGTGTGCTCTTCTGGCACACCGGCGGCACGCCGGCGATCTTTGCCTATGGCGAGGAATTGCTCAGCAAGTAGCTTTTTATGTTGCTGCAGATCGCGGAGTTCAGGCGGGAGTTGTAGGTTCCTGCCGCCAGCGGGCCGTCAGCTTCCAGAGCCAGGCTAGCCACAGCCTGCCGCGCAGCCGACGCCAGGCGGCCCGCACGCTACCCACATCAACCCGTTCCAGCCCAAAGCGCTCAGTCAAATAAGCGTCCACCAGGACGTGAGCTGATTCGGAGGATTCGGGCATCGCAGCAGAGAAGCGCTCGACGCGCTCGCATGCGGTTTCAGCCTGCGAATCGGCCAATCCAAGCCGCTTGAGCCAAGCGGTCCAGGCGGCATAAATCCGGCCGGTCGGCGTCTCCCAGCCGCCCGTAGGAGTGGATAGCGCCGGCAAAGGTTCCACGCCGACCTGGACCATCCCGCGCTGCAGGATGGAACGCAGCACAATCCACGTCGCGGGGTTGAATCGAATCCAAGCCACAGCTAGCAGAACCGCCCCGGCCAATGCGATAAATACGTTGCGCATGAAGTCGCTCGAGGTCGCCGGCGCCGCTTCCGAGTCGGGGGCGATATCAGGCTCGAGCAGCGGCTCGTTCAAATCCTCGGGGCTCGGCCGATCGAGGCTGTCATTCAAGCCTCCCGCGGCCAGGGAAGCAAGCTCTTCTTCGGTCATTTCGGGACGCGTCAGCGCTGGTTGGGATACCGTGGGCTCGAATTCGACCCAGCCGTAGCCGGGGAAGTACACCTCGGGCCACGCGTGTGCATCTTCGCCATGAACCTCGTATACGCCCGTCTCAGGGATGTACTCCCCGCGGGCATATCCGGCGGCCAAGCGGGCAGGGATACCCAGCGAGCGCAACAAGACCACCTCGGCGCTGGCGTAGTAGTTGCAGAAACCGATCTTGTAATCGAACAGGAACCAATCGATCGGATCGACGTTTGCCGGCGGCGCATCGGTTACCCGGCTGTACTTGAGGTTCGAACGCAGCCAGCGCGTGACTGCAACCGCCTGATCAAAGGGATTGTCGAAATTCGCCGTGATCTGCGCCGCCAGATCCCGTGTGCGTGGGGTGATCGAATCCGACAGTTGCAGATAGCGGCGTGCGATAAGGTCGGGGTAGTCGGTTCCAGCCACATGCAACTGGCTGGCACTTGGAACCGCAATCGCGCTGCGCGCGATGTAGGTCTCCCCTTCGTAGACGATTTGATCAGACTCGATACGCAGGACGTCCAGTTCCACCGGGCCAATCTCGTTGACAAGCACTTTGGAACCCCGATCGATCCACACCATTTCGGCCGGCATGTGCAGCAACTTGAAGGCACCGCTCTGTGGGGCAATGCTGACGTCGATTAGCTCGCGACCTTTGAGATCCCCCAGTGGTAGGATGCCTTCCCCAGGGTCGAAGTCCAGCCATTCACCCTGCGGTGAGAACCATTGGTAATCCAGATAGCGGTCATAAACGCGCGTGCGCCAATAGAACCGGCCGCCGGGACTCGGGAAGCGCTCAGGATCAACCAGCATCACCAAGCGATTGTTCGGCTGCGTCCCGGCTCCAAGTTGCAGGACGTCGTCGTACTCGGAGGCAACGACAGCGGAAGGGCCATGAAGGGTACCGAACGCATCGCCAACTCGGGTCCTCAAGCGATCAAAGGGCTGCGCTACCCTCTCCCAAGTCTCCGACAGTCTTTCGCTGCGGGCGAAGGCCGGTGCACCCCAGGCAAAGATTACCAACAAAGCCGCTGCAAGGAGGCTGTACAGACTGATACGGAAAGGCGCCTCCATCGGGACACGGGCACGGACGCGGGACCATTGATCCTGCTTGCGCATCAGCTCCATGCGGACAGCCAGGATCAGTGCCAGGAAGAGGTAGACACCAAGAAAGAGTTCCAGGCGTGCTTCGCCCAGGTAGTAGTAGGCGATCAAGAGGATTGTCAGCCCGCCGGGCAGAATAGCTGTCCAGACCTTACCCGACCGGAAAACGCCCCACGCGCTCAGGGCGGTAACTGCCCAGAATACGATGCCCATAAGGAGCACGAACATGAGGGGATCCTGATTTTGTTTGCCGGTGAGAAGTACCGAAGTGAAGACTCCGATACGACCGAGCAGGTTGAGGATCTTTCGCTGCCAGATTTGCCCCGAATCGAGCGTCAGGCCTAGTTGAAATCCCACCAGGAACAGACCGTATACTTCTGCAAAGAACACGGCCAGCCAGGGCGGGAATTTACTGCGTGCCAGGGCGGCGCCGCTCAATACTCCCAGCAGGGCAATGAGTGGGACGATGTTTAGATGTTCCGCCCATTCGGTCGTTGTTAAAGCCCAGCCAGCGAGCAGCGCCATCGCCATCAGGAGGAGGAGGGCGATCCAGTCGAAGGGTTGGTGGACGCGGTTGGCAGGCATACGGCCTCAGAAGGACGGATGAAATTGCATCTCTTGCGGCGATTCTACCCGCTTCTTACTGCAGCTCCGAGTTGGAATGAAACGGGTTTTGATACACACAAGTTCTACACGGAAGTAGGGCATATGGTTCACGCGTAAATTTGTACGGGCTTGCTGTTGAATAAGAGGCTTGGTATGATCTCGGCGCCATGCGCAATCCGCTCCTCGAATCGCTGGGCCGCTCAAGGTTGTACGTGATTTTGATCGCCATCACGGCGCTTACGTTGCCGTGCTACTGCCTGGGGTGGATCGCCATCCGCCGGGCACCGCCGCGTGAGACACCGACGATCACGGCTACTACCACATTCACACCTGTATCCGCGACCGGCACTCTCGAACCCAGCGCAACCCCAACCATCACCGCGACCCCCACCATCACACCGACGCCGTTCGTGCCGCCATCAGCAACAGCGAGCCCAACGCCAACAGCCAGCGCAACCCCGACCTCAAGCTACACGCCCTTACCGACGGCGACCTTCACGCTGACCGCCTCGTCGACGAACACATCCCCTCCCCCCACGGACACTCCAACACCTACAACCCCGCCGCCGACTGCAACGACAGGGATCTAAAGTCGATCTACCTGGACTCGCGCTATGCAGTTGAGGACGTTACGGATTAGAGGACTGAGGTTAGATCGGGCGGTGGAACCAGTCCGAGAACGCTTCCCGGCACGCGTTCATTAAGCAAGCCTACGATGGCTTGCGAATCGCCCTCTTCGGCAAGGCGGACAAGTTCATCGATTAGCGTTTCGAGCTCGGGACCATGCGCTCCACCGTTTTCATCCACTCGGACGATGTCTGGGTGTTCAGTATCGCTGTAAACCAGCCCTTCGTCCCAAAGCGCCTCGCTGAGTTTCTCACCCGGCCTAATGCCTGTGTACTGAATCTGAATATCCTTCCCGGGCTCGAGGCCGGAAAGGCGGATCAGGTCGATCGCCAGGTCGACGATTCGAATCTGCTCGCCCATCTTCAAGACGAAGAGATCGCCCCCTGACCCCATGCTCGAAGCCTGCAGTACCAGGTGGATCGCCTCCGGAATGGTCATAAAGAAACGGCGCATTTCGGGATGAGTGATCGTTATCGGTCCACCGCTGGCAATCTGCCGGCGGAAGATCGGGACAATGCTACCTCGGCTGCCGAGCACGTTGCCGAAACGGACTGTGACGAAGTCCCGCCCGCTGCGTTCGGCCGCATCGCGCACGATCATCTCCGCCACACGTTTAGTGGCGCCCATCACGCTTGTCGGTGTGACTGCTTTATCGGTGGATATCAGGACCAATCGAGCTGTACCGCATGCGATCGCCGCTTCGATCACGTTTTTCGTGCCGAGCACATTGTTCGTGACCGCTTCCTCGACGTTGATCTCCATCAAGGAGACGTGCTTATGTGCTGCGGCGTGGAAGATGACCTCCGGACGAAGGTCGTTGAAGATATCATGAATACGATCGACATCGCGCACATCGGCAATAATCGGGAGAATCGAGAGCGAGGGGTTATCCGCCCGCAATTCGAGCAGTGCCTCGAAGATGCTGTTCTCCCCGTGACC
>DAOUEL010000025.1:0-23216 GCA_034430595.1 Anaerolineales bacterium
TTGGGCTGGCCCTTGCCTCCGGGAGCTCAGGCTACACGGCACTGCTTGCTCTGCTTCTAACGTGGATCATGATCCGCAGGCTGGCCCCGGATCAGGAACAGTGGCCAGGGTTCAACCATCGAAATCTCCTTGTATCGGCTCTGCTATCGGCATTGATTCTCGCGAGTGGCTTTGGAATGGACTGGCATGGAGTGGCAGGGGTGGGGGAAGGTTTTGCTGACTGGCTTCACGGCTGGTCCTCCGCAGGTCAGGTTAATGCCCCCGCGTTCCTTGCGATGATGTTCAGCTTCGAACCGCTGGTGATATTCTTTGGAACAGCAGGTATCTTGCTTGCATTCACCAGGCGTCTCGATCGAATAGACCGTTTTATGGTGATTTGGACTGGTTGGGCACTGGTGCTCAACTTGCTCAGGATTGGCCGCGGTGCAGGGGATATCGTGTGGGTCATACTTCCTTTGATCTGGCTCGCCGGCCGTACGCTGATCGTGTTATCGAATGGCTTGACCCAAAGGGGAGGATGGCTTCAAACGGTAGTGTTGACAGGTGCATTGCTCATTTTGACTGCGTCAGCCGGCGTTTCCGTCATCAGCTACCTGCAGGGATACAGGCTCTCACAATTCGGAAGCTCGCCCTCATTCCTATATTTTATTTTTGGCGCGCTGCTTCTCATGGCAGCAAGCTTGATTTTTATCTTCGGGATGGAATGGTCCTGGAGGGTTGTTCTCGACTCGGCCGCCATCACAGTTTTTATAGTCGGGCTCAGCCTATCGGTTCAAGCTGCCTGGCGGTTAAACATGCATTCAAGCCAGGGAGGCGCAAGGCTGCTCTGGAGCCCGATCCAGGCCACCGACCAGCTCGCACTTCTCGAGGATACCCTGGCGAAGGCTTCTCTCGTAGAAAGTGGGATGCCAGCAAGCATCAGCATCCAGGTCGACTCCGATCTGCCGCCTAGCATGGCCTGGTACTTGCGAGAGTACGGCCGGGTCAGCGGAGAGTTCGCTGTGGAGCAGTCAGCGCCGGTGGCCATGCTTACGCCGGGATCGAAGAGTGAAGTCCGGCTGCCGGCGGAATACTACGGGCAGACCTTCGCGCTGCGTACAATCCCTGACAAGGCAGGTTCCCTTCCGGCACCAGGCTTGCGCTGGTGGGTGCTCGATGAAAGCCAGGCACTCACAGAATCCTGGACGTTGTGGGTGCGAGCGGATGTCGCCGGCCTGGGCGAAGCACCGGCCAGGTTAGAACCATGATGGCCTTGGAACGAGCGCCTGAGGGGATAAACACAATTGCCATTGATGGTCCAGCGGCTTCAGGGAAATCAACGCTTGCCGAACATCTGGCTGCAGTGCTTGGCTTTCTGTACTTCGACACAGGAGTGATGTACAGAGCAGTAACTCTGGCAGCACTGCAAGCCGGTGTCCAAATCGATGATGAGGCGGCTGTCAGCGAAATCGCCCATGACATTAACCTGGATGTTCAGCCTCCTTCCATGGACGACGGTCGCCAGTATGATGTTCTGATGGAAGGCCGGGATGTGACTTGGAACATTCGCTTACCAGAGGTGGACGCGAATGTCTCGCAGGTCTCTGCCTATCCTGGCGTGAGGGAAGCGATGACGCGGCGCCAGCGCGAGATCGGCCGGCGCGGCAGAGTAGTTATGGTGGGCAGGGATATCGGAACCGTGGTCCTGCCAGATGCTGACTTGAAGGTCTACCTTGACGCCTCTGTTGGAGCCCGGGCAAAGCGGCGCTTCAAGGAATGCCAGCTGCGCGGCGAAGACATCAGATACGAGGAAATACTGGCCGGTATGCGTGAGCGTGATCGGATTGATTCAACCCGTTCGCTGGCACCGTTGCGGCGGGCAGGGGATGCTATCGTCCTTGACAGCACATATCTCGATAAAGAGCAGGTTCTGGCCAAGGCGCTCGAGTTGGTGAAGCGGTGGGCGAGGAAATCATGAAGCGCCCATCCTCTCGAGTATCGCCATATGATCATCAAGCGCTCGAAGGGCGGCGCCGTGTCCTGCGCTGGATGCTCAAGCATATCGGCTTCAATCTCTTGATGAAGTACGGCGGCGCTGAGGGTGTCGAAAACCTGCCAGATACGGGCCCGGCGATCATCATGATTAATCACATCGCCTTTGTCGATCCAATCGTGGCTTTGGCCAGTTCGCCTCGCAGCATCGTCCCGATGGCGAAGGTCGAGGCATACTCCTACCCGGTATGGGGTATCTTCCCGAGGATTTGGGGGGTGATTCCGGTACACCGGGAGGAAGTCGATCGGGCGGCGATACGCCTGGCGATGAATGTGCTGCGAGCGGGCGAAATCATCTTGCTCGCACCGGAAGGCACCCGGAACAAGAGCCTGCAGCGGGGCCGGGAAGGGGTTGCCTACCTGGGAATCAAGAGCGGAGCACCGATCGTTCCCACCGCGATCACGGGATCGGAAGGATTTCCCACGATCAACCCGCTGCGCTGGTTCGGGCCCGCAGCGGTTGCTCACTTCGGCAGGCCGTTCCGCTTCCGAACATCAGGCAATCGTCTCGACCGGGAGCTGATGCGGAAAATGACGGAGGAGGCGATGTATGTCCTGGCCGGGATGCTGCCAGAGGAACGACGCGGGCTCTATTCCGACCTTCAGAATGCAACCACAGATACGATAGAGTTTGTATAACCCCTCAGTCTGACCAACCCAATTTTTCAACACATTCGATAGTCTTTTTTCACCGAATTCGTGAACAAAATGGCATCCTACGTCGTTAAGATTGCTGGATAGTCCAATCACGGACCGATCCATAAAAAAAATCGCGGGTTAGACCGCAGGAGGAATAAAGTCATGAGATTCAAAGCAAAAAAGATCCTTACCGTGATCAGCATGCTGTTCCTGGCCGTCGCCGTTGTGGGCTGCAGCAGCTCAGCGGCAGATCAAGAGGCCAAGCCAACTCTGGTGGCTGTCGGGAACGGCGATGCGCAGCGCCCCCCGGACCAGGCTACAGTCTCGCTCGGAGTGAGCTTTGTCGATACCAATCTTTCGCTCGCCATCAGCAAGAGCAACAGCGCTATCGAGCGAATTCATAAAGCGTTGGTTGAGAAGCAGCTCAATCCGGACGACATTCGAACCACTGGCTACAATGTCTGGCCAGAGGACGTGTACGACCCCGAAACCGGTCAACCGACCGGGGTTCGACGGTACCACGTCGACAGCAGTGTCGAGGTGACCGTTCGCCAGCTTGACTCGTTGGGCGATTTGATCACAGCGGCACTTGATGCCGGAGCAAATAACATCTACGGCGTCAACTTCATCATTTCCGACCCGGTGAGTTTGATCGATGAGGCACGTGCTGAAGCAATAGCCGATGCTCGCGGCCGTGCAGAAGCCATGGCGGAAGGTTTTGGTGTAAAGCTGGGGAAGATTGTCTCGATCAGCGAGGGTGTCAATGGAGTGCCGAGTCCAGTGTACAGCGCAGCCGTTGGCAAGGGTGATGGGGTCGGCGGAGGGGGCTTAACCGTCAGCCCCGGCCAGACGACGGTTAATGTACAGGTCTATGTGACCTACAGCATCGAACAGTAACCACCCGCTGGATCAGGATATGCAGCGATCGCCGGCCAATCAACGGCCGGCGATCTTTATATTTCTTCATTCGGATGATGACTCTCGCAACCTGGAACGAGAGGGTATAATTGGCCATCATATTACTGGAGGATCTTATCGAGCGTTCATGGGGATCGGATAGCGCACGACCTTGATTAATCAAGGCGACGAGGTGGAGGGTTCCCTGCTGCGAGGCGGGGTTAACCGGGGTGGGAAGTCTGAGGATTGACCCCTCCGGGAAAATCGAGAGATCAGCGGATGCCCTCCGGGTATGAGCCACATGCCCATCCAAATTCCCCCAAGAAACCTGGAGATGAAGGCCGAACTGGCAACAGTCCGGACAAGCCTGCCAGGAGTGGCGTTCCGAAGGAATACCCAGATATAGGAGGCACTATATGTGTGGCATCGTCGGCTATGTCGGTGCGCGCAACGCGACGCCGATCATCTTCAATGGTCTTAAGCGGTTGGAATATCGTGGCTACGATTCGGCCGGTCTGGCTGTCATCGAGGATGGGAAGATTGCTATCCGGCGGGATGCCGGTAAGCTCGACAGGCTGAAGGAACTCTTAGACCGCGATCCGATTCAGGGACACATTGGAATTGGGCACACCCGCTGGGCAACCCACGGTGTTCCCAGTGCGCGCAATGCTCATCCACACGTAGGGACCTCAGGGCAGGTCGTGGTGGTCCATAACGGCATCGTTGAGAATTACCTGACATTACGTGACGAGCTGACCTCAGAGGGAATTGTTCTCAACTCTGACACAGATACTGAAATTATCGTGCACCTGGTCGAGCGGTACTTGGCGATGGGGCACGATCTCCCGGAAGCCGCCCGGCGCGCTATCGCCCATTTGAAGGGTGCACATGGCATCGTTCTGCTATCCGTGCAGGAACCAGACAAGATCGTTGCTGCCCGGGTAGGGAACGCCGGTGGGGTCGTGATCGGCATCGGAGAGGGAGAGATGTACGTCGCTTCGGATATCCCTGCCATCCTCGAACACACCCGCCAGATGGCATTTCTCGAATCGGAGCAGATGGCGGTCATCACGCGCGACGGTTTCGAGGCCATGAACCTGGAAGGCGAACCGGTGGAAATCGTTGTGCAGAACGTCGCCTGGGATCCCGTATCAGCTGAGAAGGGTGAGTACAAGCACTTCATGCTGAAAGAAATCCACGAGCAAGTCCGCTCGACGACGGACACCATCGCCGGGCGGGTCGATTTCGAAAACGGCCAGGTTTTTCTGCCCGACTTGAACCTGACGAGTGAAGATGCCCGCCGGATTGAGAAAATTGTCATCACCGCCTGCGGCACGGCTGCACATGCCGGACTGATCGGGCGCACGCTGATCGAGCGTATCGCCCGCATCCCGGTTCAGGTTGATATCGCCTCCGAGTTTCGCTATCAGGACCCGCTGGTCGATGAGAACACGGTTGTGGTGGCAATCAGCCAATCCGGCGAAACGGCCGACACGCTGGCGGCGATGAATGAAGCCCGGAAACGCGGGGCACGGGTGTGGAGCATCGTCAACGCGATTGGCTCACAGGCGATGCGAATCGCTGACGGGTATATCAGTATGCAGACCGGTCCCGAAATCGGTGTCGCCTCAACCAAGGCGTTTACGGCGCCGATAATAGACCTCTATCTGCTGGCGGTGCTTCTGGGGGATCTACGCGGAACACTCGACACCCCGCAGCGTAAGGCCTTGCTCGCAGACCTGCGGAAAATCCCAGATCTCGTCGGCCAGTGTCTTGACCGGACAGAATCTGCTCAGCGGGTAGCATGGGAACTGAAGGACGTTGAACATTGCCTGTATCTTGGCCGTGGGATTCAGATGCCGATCGCTTATGAAGGAGCACTGAAGCTGAAGGAAATCTCGTATATTCATGCCGAGGCTTACCCGGCCGGTGAGATGAAGCACGGTCCGATCGCCTTGATCGATGATGAGATGCCGGTCATCGCGATCGCGCCGAAAAACCCCTGGTACGAGAAGACCATCAGCCAGATCGAGCAGACGAAAGCCCGGGGCGGGGTGGTCATCGCTGTCGCCACCGACGGCGATGAGCTGATGCCGACGATCGCTGATCATATTCTGTGGGTGCCTGAAACCCCCTGGATGCTTGGTCCCGTTACAACGATCATCCCACTGCAGCTGCTCGCCTATTACACGGCTCTACTGCGTGGGGCAGATGTCGATCAACCCCGGAACCTGGCAAAGAGCGTCACCGTGGAGTAGGAAGTTCGAGTGGAACTGAAATCTCGTAGGATGCTTCGTGATCTAGGACAGGTTGGCGGCCAGGAATGCAAAATCGCCAACCTGTCGGTTTAAGTGACCGGCAACCAGATCGCACTTCACAACAAGAAGAAAATAGATCGGTCCTGACGTCCCACTCAGGCTTTCATAATTCCCCTGACCTTTGCTGATGATGACATCAGCCTCTGCAAAGGCTTGCTGGAATTGGGGGCTGCATTCTTCCAGCAGGATTCCGGGAATGTCACTGCCGGTCGAGAGAATATTCGCGACCTGGTTGAGGCCCGATGCAATCGCCTCAGCCTCGGTCACATCATTGATGACGGCTGCGCCACGCACGGCAAAAGTGACCGGGGCATCGATCTGTTCGATCAAGAGACGATCAAAAACGGCCTCGCCAGCATTATCACCCAGGTAAAGGACTCTTTGCGCGGCTTTGAGGTCGCGGCGCATCCTGTCCAGGACACGGGTGTCAACCGGGATTGAGAGCGCCCTCTCCAGCTGGGCTTTCAGGTCAAAGCTCTGACCTGGACCAAAATCGATGATATTGCCCGCGATAGCGATTTGAATCGCGGCTTGTAGCGGATCTTCGGCCGCCCCTATCAACCGGCGCATGTCAGGAAGCAGATCCAGTGCAAGACGGGTACTGTGAGCTTTTTCATCACGATATGGGTCTTCGATCCCGGTCAGCTCACGTGCCCTGTGGTAGATGGCACGCGCGATCATCGGTGGCGATGTCCCGAGTTTATCCGGATTGGCGAGAGCCTGGAGCTCGATCTTTAGAAGATTTGGGTCCGAGACATGTTTTGCAAGCAACCGGGCAAGGCGATCCGCTTGCCCTTGCATGCAGTGCAGGCAAGCTTGTTCAGCAAGGAGACGCTCTGTCATCTCATCCTAACCTGGATCGTTTGTGAGTGCTTCGGCAATTTGCCGGGCAAGGACTGCCGGCTCATTTGTGGGCAGCTGGCATTGAAAACCCTGGCAGAGATAAGCCGTTGCCCGTCGATCCTGCATCGGTCTGCCCTCAAGCAGGGCGGGCAGGTTAGGCGCGGTTGGCAATCCCCCGGCGCGCACCATGCGAGGGTAGAACTCCTGGGCGGCAATCCCCAACAGTCTTCGAAAAGAATCACTCGCGGGATCCCCGGCCAGGCCGAGCTGGATCTGAGGGCCCAGGTTGAAGTCGATGGCGCTGAGCCATCCTGCGAACGCGGTCGGATAACCTGAGGCTTGCTGAGCCACCGATCGCAGGCTCTTCAGCGCTGCTTCGTAAAATCGGGTATCTCCGTCGATCGCATTCAGCTGCAGGAAGAGCATGACAGCCAGGCTGTTTCCGCTCGGATAAGGCGAGTCCTGGATTGATTTGGGTCGCACGATCAGATCACTCTGTTCCTCGGCTGTATCGTAAAAGCCTCCTTTTGGGTCGGTGAAACGGTCGAGGATGGTGCCAGCGAGCTTGCTGGCTACGTCCAACCAGCGTGGGTTGAAATCGACCTGATACAGAGTAAGAAGGCCCAGGCCGACCGCAGCGTAATCTTCAAGAAAAGCCGGCACGCTAGCTCGTCCCTTGCGCCACGAACGCATTAACTGCCCGTCCACGACCATGTGATCCATGAGAAATCCGGCCAGCGCCTGGGCGCTCGCGAGGATCTGATCCCAGCCTGTTGCGAGGGAAATCTCGGCTAACGCAATCAACAGCAAACCGTTCCATGCCGCAACGACCTTGTCATCCGTCGCCGGACGGACCCGGGCCGAACGAGCTTCGTCCAACCGATTCTGAATCAATGCAATCCTGTCCCGGGTTTGCTCAAGGTCCAGATGATGGTCGCTCGCTAGTTTTTCCAACTCGATGGGGAAGGAGAGCACATTCTTCCCTTCAAAATTTCCACTTTCGCTGACAGCAAAGGCCTGCTTGGCCAGCGCTGTCAGCCGCTCGTCCTCCAGGACATCACCGATTTCGTTCAGGGTCCAGGTGTAAAATCGGCCCTCTTCACCGTCGGAATCGGCATCAAGCGAAGCGAAATACCCGCCAGCGGGATCTCGCATTTCGGTCTGTAAGAAGTCGTAGGTGCCTTCGACAATCTCCAGGAAGCGTACGTCCCGGGTTAGCTGCCACGCGTGCAAATAAGCGCGCATCAAACCAGCATTGTCATACAGCATCTTCTCAAAGTGCGGGACACGCCACTCCGCATCAACGGCGTAGCGGTGAAAGCCCCCGCCGATTTGGTCGTAAAGGCCGCCATTCGCCATGGCTTTCAACGCATGCCGTGCCAGATCGAGGGCCAGCGCATCCTTGTCACGCAGGTGAATACGAAGAAGGAAATCAATGGCGGCCGGCTGCGGGAACTTCGGCGCTCCACCCCATCCGCCGTGATGCCAATCATATCGATCAAACAGCACCCTGGAAGCTTGCTTGAGAAGTTCGGGTTGCAGGATCTCATGGCTATCTACGGCAGCCGGCGCCTGCTGCAGGTGCGAGATCAGCTGGCTGCCAATCTTCAGCAATCGCTCCCGGTCACTCACCCACAGTCGGTGGATCTCTTCCAGGAGTTCGTAAAAGGAGGGCATCTTGTAGCGTCGGGTAGGAGGGAAGTAGGTCCCACCATAGAACGGTGCACCCTGTGGCGTGAGAAAAACGGACATCGGCCATCCACCCTGGCCGGTCAGTGCGACCACTGCATCCATGTAAATCGCATCGACATCTGGCCTTTCTTCCCGATCAACCTTGATATTGATGAAATGATCATTCATGTACTCGGCCACCCGCTCATCCTCGAAGGATTCATGAGCCATGACATGACACCAGTGGCAGGCGGCGTAACCTACGCTGAGGAACACGGGCTTGTCCTCGGCCCGGGAGCGTTCGAAGGCTTCTTCGCCCCATGGATACCAATCCACGGGATTATCTGCATGCTGCCGCAGGTAAGGTGAGTTTTCCATTGCGAGCCGGTTTGACATGCCTGGCCCTCACTTCAATAGTGGACTGGATGACCCAGATTGTACCCGCCAGGTGGAGTGCATCAGGCTCCAGTTTGCGGGAATATCTGACAGGTCTGGTTCGAGTGGTAAAATCTGCTCGATGAGCGAACGTCCAATACACTTTTTGCTGCGCTGGCTTCCGGCGCTGTTCTTGATGGCGGCAATCTTCTTCTTTTCGTCGCTACCGTCAAGCACTTTGCCGTACTTCGGAGTCTGGGACGTCGTGGTAAAAAAAGGTGGTCACATGACCGGCTATGCCATGCTGGGATTGGCATATTACTTTGCGCTGCCGGCCAGCTTAAGGCGCAGCTATCGCTGGGTTCTGGCGCTTCTCATGGCGCTGCTCTTTTCGCTGAGCGATGAATTCCACCAATCCTTCGTCCAGGGCAGGACCTCGAGCCTGGTGGATGTCGGTATTGATATGGTCGGCACAGTTATCGCTCTCAGCCTCGGAAGCCGTTATTCTTCGAATTCCAAATCGAATTCTGCTGACTGATCCTGGTTCCAGGCCTCACCCGGGGATAATTCAATATCACCGAAGATGCTCTTCTGAGAGGCCTGGACTTGATCCTGTTTGATCAGCTCGAGAACTGCCAGGAAAGAAACCACCACTTCCAACCGGGAACGGGCACCGTGAACAAACTTGTGGAAAGAAACGCGGCCGATCTTCGTTAGGGCGTTGATCAGGGATCGGATTTTGTCCCGAATTCGAACCTGCGGCGCACGTACACTGCCTTGGAGTTGGGGCGGCTTTGGAGCATTGAGGAGCGCCTCAATCATTGCAGCATGAAGATCAGGAATAGTAACTCCCCCGAGGTCAAGCTGCGGATCAGACGCCGGCCGGGCGGCGATTCGAAGGAAAGTCCGTAAACCAGCCGCTTCCCGCTCGGAAAGTAGAATCGCAACCTGCTTGTATTTCTTATAAGCAACCAGCTGGCGGGCCAGGGCATCGCCAGGATCTTCTTCGCCAGGCTCGCGCACCGGCGGTCTTGGGAGCAGCACTTCCGACTTGATCTGTATCAGCCGGCTTGCGATAACCAGGAATGCCGCAATATCCTCCAGCGATCGATCTTCCATGGTGTGAATATATTCGAGATATTGGTCCGTAATTTCTGCCAGGGCGATCTTAGTGATATCCAGTTCCGAGCGTTCGATTAACTCGAGCAGCAGGTCGAGCGGTCCCTGGTAGAGATCAAGCTGGAAGGTGTATGCAGGGGTAGCGAGCATAATTCAGAGGAGAACGATCAGGGCGATAATGGCTATGATCGCAAGGAAGATACCGGAGCCGATCATCACGTTGCGAATCAAGATGCGGTCCCTTTCCTGCTGTGTGATCTCCTCCATGCGCTCACCCTCAAGACGGCGGCGATCGATGTCCTGGAATTGGGACATGCGCACTTCCGATTCGCGATTGACCTGCTCCTTGATCTTCTCAGCCTGGTTACGCAGCTGTTCGAGACGCTGGGAGGTACTCCCAGCCTTCTGGCGGGAGAGGACTGTGCTGAACACGGTCAGGGATTCTCCGCAGCCCTGGCAGGTTTCGTTCTCGAGCGCGTTGGTGCTGCTGCACGCAGGACAGATTCGCAAACCATCCCGAAACTTGGCCCCGCAGTGGCTGCAATCTGCATTACGGGGTGTCAAGATGGTAAGTGACATCTCACCACAGCTTGGGCATTGCGCAATTTGCATTGGATCAGAACCCACCCTTGGGTGCCGAATTATATCACCGCGAATTTCTATTGGATCGAGGTAACATTCTCATAGTTTAGCGCATCTATATATCGTATTGGAAAGCTCGGTATAATAGCTCTGTAATTGTCATGGAGGAGTTTGGAATGATTAACGAACCAATCAACGTAACCGATGCCGCCTTCGAAAAATCGGTTCTGAAATCTGAGCTGCCAGTGATTGTTGATTTCTGGGCTCCGTGGTGCGGCCCCTGCAAGATGGTTTCACCAATCCTGGAAAAGTTCGCGACTGAATTTGCCGGAAAACTCATTGTGGCGAAAGTCAACACCGATGAAAACCCGCAATGGGCGATGCAGTTCGGTGTGCAGGGAATTCCAACGATGCTTTTTGTCGCCGATGGGAAAGTCGTTCACCAACAGGTAGGAGCTGTTCCCGAACCTTATCTGCGTGATATCGTCGATACGTTTTTAGATACCGTCTCCGAAAACTAGCTTTAACCCACTGCCACGCTGGAACGAACAAGAGCTGCCACACTCGGCAGCTCTTGTTTTTATCGGGAAGTTCCATTATTAATCAGGATGCGTTGAAGCGCCCCAGATGAGACCTTCCAGCTTACGTTGAACCCGCCGTAGGAACGAGCGCAGCCTTGCCAGGAAGACCGCAATCCGGCGTTTGCGCTGAACAAGTGGGCTGATCTTACGGTCGGGCTCGACCCATTCCAGGGATAGTGCGCCCCAGGTTAAGCCCGCTCCAAAACCCACCAGCACGATTTTATCGCCAGGTTTAATCAAACCGTTTTCCACCGCTTCGCTCACCGCAAGTGGGATGGAGGCGGTTGAAGTGTTGCCGTAATTCTGCAGGTTTACAACGAACTTGTCCATCGGCATGCGCAACCCTCGGGCAGCCGACTCGATGATGCGCAGGTTGGCCTGGTGGGGGACTACTCGATCGACCTGATCCATCTTCCAGCCTGCGCTCTCGACGACTTCCCGTGTGGCGGACGCCATCACACGTATCGCAAATCGAAATACTTCCCGCCCGTTCATCTGGATGGTATGCAGGTTCTGCTCGACAGTCTTGGCTGTGGTCGGGATCTTGCTGCCACCCGCGGGCAATGAAAGCAGGTCACCACCCGAGCCATCCGAACGCATTACGCAGGTATAGATCCCTCCCGGTCGATCGCTGCCCTGAAGTACAAAGGCGCCGGCTCCATCGCCGAAGAGGATGCATGTAGTGCGATCTTCCCAATTGACGAGCCGGGAAAGGGTTTCCGAACCAATCACCAGTGCGTTATCGATAGAGCCGGTTCGGATCGCCTGTGCGGCCATGTTGAGACCATAGATGAAACCGGTACATGCGGCGGAAAGATCGAAGGCACCAGCTTTTACTGCGCCGATCTCGTCCTGCACCAGGCAGGCCGTGGCCGGGAAAATATGTTCCGGGGATGACGTCGCCACGATGATCAGGTCCAGATCACGCGCCTCGATGTTCGTTGGAGCCAAAGCAACGCAGGCGGCTTCGGCGGCAAGCGAGGCGGTGGTTTCGTTCTGACCGGCAATATGGCGGGATTGGATCCCGGTCCGGCTGACGATCCACTCATCGGTTGTCTCGACCAGCTGTGCGAGTTCGTTGTTGGTCATCACTCGCTTGGGTGTGGCGATGCCCCAGCCGGTAATATGGGCGAACCTGCTCATCGAATACCCTGCACTTTCACTTGCCTGCGAAAATCAAGCAGGCATTATGTCCACCAAAGCCGAATGAATTCGTCATTGTATATTTGATGCTGGCCTTGCGGGCTTGATTTGGAACGTAATCGAGATCGCAATCCGGGTCGGGAGTGGTGTAATTTATCGTGGGTGGAAGAATTCCAGTGCGCATGGCCTGGATGCAGAAGAGCGATTCGAGCGCTCCTGCCGCGCCCAGCAAATGGCCGGTCATGGATTTCGTTGAAGAAATTGGGGTCTGATAGGCATCGTCCCCGAAGACCGTCTTAATCGCGGCCGTCTCGCTGGCATCGTTAAGCGGGGTGCTCGTCCCGTGAGCATTGATATATCCGATTTGATTCGCTTCGAGCCCGGCCTCGCCCAGCGCGGTCCGCATGCAGATCACAGCCCCAGCGCCGTTCTCGGCAGGGGCTGAAATATGGTAGGCATCATTCGTCGCCCCATAGCCAACCACTTCAGCCAGGATCGTCGCGTTTCGGTTTTCGGCGTGCTCGAGTTCCTCGAGAATCAACATCGCGCTGCCTTCACCCATCACGAAGCCATCCCGATCACGGTCGAAGGGGCGTGAGGCAGCCTGCGGGTCATCGTTGCGGGTGGAGATGGCGCCCATCGTGTTGAAGCCAGCTACGGCGATCGGTACGATTGCTGCTTCTGCCCCACCGGCTACCATGGCGTCGGCTGCGCCGCGCCGGATCATCGCCGCGGCCTCGCCGATGGCGTTCGCGCTGGAAGCGCATGCGGTAACGATCGTCATATTTGGGCCTCGCATACCGAATTCGATGGCTGCATACCCGGGTGCCGAATCGGGCAGCATCATCGGTACCATATGCGGGCTCACCCAGCGCGGTCCACGCTCAACGTAGGCTGTCGATTCGCTGAAGAGCGTGCTGATACCGCCAATTCCGGTGCCAAAAACGGCTCCAATTCGATCACGGTTACTATCCGTGATCTCGAGTCTGGCATCGGTGATTGCCTGGCGGGTAGCTTCAAGTGCGAACTGGGTGAAACGATCTGTCCGGCGGGATAATCTTCGGCCGAGAGTCTCGTCCGGGTCGAATGCCTTTACCTCGGCTGCAAATTTTGTTTTGAACTCAGAAGCGTCAAAGTGGGTAATCGCGCCAACCCCTGATTCCCCCTTGACTAACGCCTCCCACGTGGAGTTGACGTCACCCCCGAGTGGGCTGATGCAGCCCAGGCCAGTAACCACTACACGTCTTCCCGCCACGACACCCTCCTCCCGGTGAATCCTTCGACTTTCCCCTCGCAGGGCTATAACACCCGTTATTTTATCAAGGTGCGCTTACCAGACCCCGGCCTGTGCTAGAATCGAGCCCTGACCGCTGGTGCGAACCTGGGTATCATACCGCCATCTGGCGCAGATAGAGGATTTGCCTTCAAATGATACTCGTGACGGGTGGGACGAATTTTATCGGGCGCGCCGTCCTGCGTAAACTCGCGCCTGGCTCCAATCCGATTCGAGCCTTGATCCAGCCCGGGCGTCGCTCACCCCATCTACCCTATGGTGTGGAGCTTGACGTCGCTCTTGCAGCACCCTCCGATGCGCGTGGGATCAGAGCTGCGATGGTGGGCGTCGATACGCTCATCCACCTGGCCGGAAATTGGCTCGACCGGGATCAACCCCGGCCAGAGCTGTACGAAGTAGAGGCTGCCGAAAACCTGGCGGAAGCTGCTTCCGACGCCGGAGTACATCAGGTCGTGGTATTGAGCCTGCTCGGAGCTGATCGGGCCTCGGCTTATCCCATCTTGAGGTCGAAAGCGATCGCTGAGGATCCCTTCCGGGCGAACGGCATACCGACGACTATCCTGCGTGTAGCCATAGTTTTCGGTGTAGATGATGCATTTACCACCGGAATCGCCAGGTTGGCTGCTCTTGCACCGCTTTTCTTTCCGATTCCGGGTGATGGCTCGACCGTGCTTCAACCGCTTTGGATCCAGGACCTTGCCACCTGTATTCAGTGGATATTGGGGGATTTCGAACGTTTTCAGGGGACGTATGAAATCGGAGGCCCGGAGTACCTGACCTTCCGTCAAATTGTGAACCTGGTTCTGCAAGAATCAAGTATGATGCGCATTCCACTTCCTGTTCGGCCGCCATTCCTGCGATTGCTGGCCCGGATGTTGTCACGTGTGATCAAACCACCGTTTATTTCCAGACATTGGATTGATTACCTGGCGGTGAATCGCACGACCGATTTAAATACGTTGCCTGAAGTGTTTGGCTTGGCCCCGCGGCGATTTGAGGATCATATCGACTATCTTCGAGGGAAGAACTGGGGTTGGGAGATGCTGCGGAATCAGGTCCGCTACGGTCGGAGTTAGCGCAATGCCAGATTCAATCATCATCCGCCCGCTCGTTTCACCGGCTGAAATGCTCCAGGCCGAAGGTGTGCAGCGCCAGGTCTGGGGTGAGGGCGATACGGATATCCTGCCGGTACACCTGCTGCAGGCGATCAGCCAGCACGGCGGGGTGGTCATTGGCGCTTTTGACGATGAGAATTTAGTTGGGCTGGTAGTCGGTTTCCTTGGAGCGGATTCGGAAAGCCCCGATCGTGTGGCGATGGCCCGACTGGAGCATTATTCACATATCCTGGGCGTGCTGCCAGAGTACCGTAGCCGGCGGCTTGGCTATGCATTAAAAATCGCCCAGCGTGATGCCGTTCTGGCGCAGGGCGTACGTCTCATTACCTGGACCTATGATCCGCTGCTCAGCCTGAATGCCCAATTGAACATCCGCCAGCTCGGTGCCGTCTGCAACCGCTACCTGCCCAATGCATACGGCGAGCTGCGGGATTCACTCAACGTCGGCCAGGAGTCAGATCGCTTCATTGTCGATTGGTGGATCACGTCGCGCAGGGTGACCTCTCGCCTGGCTGGCGAGCGCAAGCCGCTCGACCTGGCGCATTTTCTGAGCGCAGGTGCAGAAAAGGTCAATCCATCCGGTTTGAATGATGAAGGGTTTGTTTACCCGGCTGATGATATAAGATACCCTGAAAGCACGCTGGGGCTGGTCGAGATTCCAGCAGACATTCAAGCGATCCGACGCGAAGATCCACCGCTTGCGAAGGCCTGGCGTGAAAGGACGCGTGAGATATTCACGCGTATGTTCAAGCAAGGATACCTGGTGACTGACTTCGTTCACCTGCGTGGAGAGCAGTATCCGCGCTCCTATTATGTGCTCGCTCATGGAGAATCAACCCTTGGATGAACTGCAGATCGAGATGATTGAGTTGCGCCACGTGCGAATGCGATTGAAGGCGCCATTTCGGACTTCCTTCGGCATCGAACATGACCGAGATTGCATCATCATCCGGACGCATGCAGCGGGGATCGACGGTTGGGGCGAATGCGTTGCTGGCGAGTTCCCGGGATATTCCTATGAGACGGTTGGAACAGCCTGGAGCATTCTTTCGGAGTTCTTTAATCCGGCGGTGCTCGCAGGTTCCCTACGTGAGCCGGGAGACCTGGCGACCTTACTGAAAGCGTACAAAGGTCATCCACTTGCCCGGGCTGGCCTTGAGATGTCTATCTGGGATCTGATCGGAAAACAGCAAGCCCGATCCCTGCGGGCCCTCCTGGGCGGGGAAAAGGACCGAATTTCAGTCGGCGTCTCGATCGGCATTCAACCGACCATCGCTGAGATGATCCAGCGGGTGGGAGAGTATCTTGAGCTCGGGTACAGCCGGATAAAGATTAAGATTGGTCCGGGAAATGATCTGCCGGTCGTAGCAGCCGTCAGGCAAGCCTTCCCTGAAATCCTGCTTCAGGTAGATGCAAACGCAGCCTATTCGATCGAGGATGCCGATCGTCTGGGGAAGCTCGATGCATTCCAACTGCAGCTGGTTGAACAACCCTTCGCCGAGGATGACCTGCTGGACCACGCCCGATACCAGGCATCAATTAC
Source organism: Anaerolineales bacterium (assembly GCA_034430595.1). Classification (GTDB taxonomy): domain Bacteria; phylum Chloroflexota; class Anaerolineae; order Anaerolineales; family E44-bin32; genus E44-bin32. Next base: position 16,152 of record DAOUEL010000025.1, read on the forward strand.
CACTCCGGTTTGCCTGGACGAAAGCATCGGTAACCGCCGTCATGCCCGCCAGGCACTTGAAATCGATGCCTGCCGCGTGATCAACATCAAACCCGGACGGGTGGGTGGCCTCACGGAGGCAGTCGCTATTCACGATCTATGCTTGAAGGCCGGGGTACCGGTTTGGTGCGGGGGGATGCTCGAGACCGGCATTGGACGTGCGGCGAACCTCGCCCTGGCTTCGCTGCCGGGATTTACCATGCACAGTGATATCTCGGCCAGCGCACGTTATTACCCACAGGATATCGCTTCTCCTTTGTTTGAATTGAACCCCGATAGCACGATCAATGTACCGCAAGGCGAAGGTCTGGGTGTGGAAGTGGATATGGATGCGCTCGATGGGTTTACGATTCGGCGGGAGATATTTAGTGCATGAGTCCAAGAAGCGGGGGAGCAAGGCCTCAGCCTAAGAGAATAGAACCCGATGGTCTTGTTCTAATCCTTAGTCAAACGCGAGGGGGAGAGTCTCGATCAAGCACGGCTAAAGTAATTTACATTCCTCCCACGGTTAATTTTGCGTCCTCGGAGATGTAGAGACACTTTGGTCCCATCCAATTTGCATGGAACCCCGATTAGTCCTTGGCCGGAATTCAGCCCGGCTTTGATCCAGCTCTGTTATTACCGAGGGGGAGTTGGTATATCGCTCCCCTTGGTGGTCCATTGCACGCCAGATCAGCGCACGCTTGGGAACAGGTTTAGCAACCAATCAAGCGAGGCTGAGCCGGCATAGGCAATCACGAGCATCTTAAGGATCTTCCCACACAAGGTCCAGCTCAGGAATTTCAGCAATGGCATTTTTAATGCGCCGGCGGCTGCTCCAGCGATGTCGAAAAAGGGGTTCGGGATAAAAGCCAGGATTAAAATTGCCCACCCGCCGTTGCGATTCGTCCAATCCGTCAAGCGCGTATATATCCGGCTGTCCTCAACGACAGCCTGCCCGCTGAACCCGGCCAGGTAACCGGTTAACTCCCCCAGGGCCGCACCTGCCCCGGCAGCGATTGCAACTCCGATCGGATTGAAAACTGCGCCGAAGGCAAACGTGAGTGCAATTCCCGGGGCGGGTAGGATAAGGGTGGAGTTCGCCAGCAGCGAGAGCAGGAAGATTCCTGGATAGCCGTAGCTCTGAAGTTTCGCAGCCTGATCACGCAGCGAGAAGACGAGTACGGTAATGCCGATGACGGCTGCCAGCGCCAGGATACGGGCCAGTGTGAGCTTCCAACCCGACAGCCAGGGTCGATCCGTCATCTTTCTTCGATTTCAATCGTCTCGATTTTTACTGCCGGTGCACTGCGATTATTCGGGTCTCGCACCGGAATGGCCATCAGCACATCCATACCTTCCGTAACATGCCCAAAGACGGAATGCTTGTTATCAAGCCATGGGGTAGCAACGTGCGTGATGAAGAACTGAGATCCATTGGTATTAGGGCCGGCGTTGGCCATCGACAATACCCCGGGACCATCATGGCGAAGGTCAGGATGGAATTCATCTTCAAACGTATATCCGGGTCCCCCGGTTCCAGTTCCAGTTGGATCACCACCCTGGACCATGAAATCAGCGATGACCCGGTGAAAGATCACATCATCATAAAAACCATCGCGTGCGAGAAAGACAAAATTGTTTACCGTACGCGGCACTTCGGCGGCATGCAGTTCGACCACCATCTCACCCAGGTCGGTCTTGATATGCGCAAAATAGGTTTTTGTTGGGTCGATCTCAAGCTCGGGCGGGATGTTGTACGTTTTTGACATCAAACTCTCCTCGTTGAATGAGCTGTAACGCCGGTTCAGGTATCGATCAGCAGTGCTTCAATCCGGGCCACGACCATATCCATCGCGACCGTATTCAGGCCGCCTTCTGGAATGATGACATCGGCGTGCAGTTTGGAAGGCTCTACGAATTCGAGGTGCATTGGGCGAACGGTGTTTTGATATTGATGGATGACCGACTCGACCGTTCGGCCTCGTTCGAGAATGTCCCGCTCCAGGCGACGAATAAAGCGGATGTCCGGGGGCGTGTCGACGAAGATTTTGACATCGAAGAGATCGCGCAGGGCAGAATCGGCAAATATCAGGATACCCTCGACCAGGATCACGGGTTGGGGTTCGACATGAGTAGTTTGCAAGGTGCGTGAATGGGTGGTGAAATCGTAAATCGGGATTTCGACCGGTTTGCCGTGTTTGAGGGCATGCAGGTGCTCGATCATAAGCGTAGTATCGAGCGAGGCAGGGTGGTCGAAATTTACCTGTTCACGCTGTATGCGGGGGAGGTCCTTTAGATCCTTGTAATAGGCATCATGTGGTACGAAGGCAATGCTGTTCGTACCGACTCGCTGTAAAACCACATTTGCGACGGTCGTTTTACCAGATCCCGTGCCGCCGGCAATGCCGATGATGATCGGCTCCTGCTCTGTTGCTCTCATGGGCTCATTATACGCAGGCCAGCTGGCGTGGGAAACTGATGCGAATCGTAATTTGTCCCCCTCACTTATATCCAGGATATGTGATTCCCTTAAACGAAACCGCGAGTTCGAAAAAGATCGAACCCGCGTGCAAACCTTGTGGAGAGCCAGCGCGGGGAATCGAACCCCGGACCCATCGCTTACGAAGCGATTGCTCTGCCTTGTGAACTTTCGTTACTATAATAAAGATAATTGAAAAGTGCAAATGAAATGGAAGATCGTAAATGTTAGATGTAAGGAAATTTAGGATTAGCTCCTTGGATAGATAACATTTATTCTATTAAGCGATGTCTGGGAGTCTCCTAAGTCGGGATGGGATATTGAAATGAATAGATTTCGGGTCGTCCTCTCTATTACGCTTGGTATTCTCGCAACAATAATTTTTGTTCGAATAAGCTACCCAGACCGCCCAATATATGACGACCCGATATTGGTTATATCTTTCTCATCATACATGAGTTTCCTATTTTATATGCTCCTAATTGGCATAGCATGGATAATTGATGGATTCAAGGATCAGTATAAACGATTGATCCTTATTTGGTTCTTCGTTCTGTCATCGGTTCCGCTGATTTTTTTTGTTCGTGGGGTCGGATTATCCTTATTATTAGTACCATTACTACCAACAATTAGCCTTAGTGCTGGTATTGGATTGCTCGTTGGCATTGTTTCCGCGAGATACTTTGCCCGTCTTAATTTCAGGAACTTTATATATATAACTCTTATCAGCGGTGCATTGCTAGGAATAATCGAATGGATTATGTATCTCTACTTAGTTTCAAATTTCCCAAAATTTCTCTTACAAAGCCCGAGTCCGTTGGAAGCAATTGCCATAAGCTATGGTGCTATTTGGTGGGCTATCTGGGGTGCATGGTCCGGGATAACATTTGTTATCAATTATCTCCCCGAATTTAAGTCCACAATATCGTCGTCATGGAACGAGCAAAATCGAGCGAATCCACTAATCCCCGCACCCGCTTTGTTGATCCTGCTGGGGTTTCTCGCCACTTGGGCTTTCGAGGTAATTCTAACTATAACAGCACCAAATAGCTTGGTTGACATTTACGTCCCTCAAATTATGGGAATGAATATTTCCATAATTCGATCGATTCTTTATATCGTCTCATTGGGGTTCTTCACATACGCATCGGGTCTCCTTGCGAAGGCTACTCTCGTGTATATCTGGAAACCTGAAATAGCATATCTTCGGAATCAGTTACCTGCTTTTGGAAAATTAATTCAAACCCTCGTATACCTCTTCATTCTATGGTGCTTGCTATTTGCAAGCGCCGGATTCATGTTGAATATCCTTGAGGCAGACTCATTTCATACAAGCATCACAAATTCACCAGGTTTATCTGACTTCTTATTTTATACTTTCGGGAAAATGACTACTTCTGATCTTGGAACAATCGAACCAGTGAGTTTCTGGGCACAATATCTTAGTGCTGGAATGATTTCCGTAGGTATCAGTCTCCTAGTCATTTTTGCAGGAGTAGTATTATCGTTTGGAGGCAAATCAAATTTGCCCCCGGATTGAACTTCAAATTGCAGGATGAGATCAAATTTATTCGCAGAATTCGGGGTGAACATCCGTGCCTCCAATGAATCCGTTTTTTCCCGAGGACATCAGTAGCCACTTCGCTGCCGCGATTGGAAGTGCTGTTCAAACGCAACTGGCTGGTGTGCAAGAGGCAGTCGCAAAAATTGTTGAACAGAACCAGCGGGCGATCAGTACTGCCATATCACCATTTGTTGAAAGAATGGCGGAGCTTGCGGAGCAGACAAACACAGCATCGCGGACGATCGGGGGCTATGTGAAGGCAGCCGGTTTATGGATACCTCCTTCCGTCTCCCTTTCGTTCATTCTTGACCTTCAATTACTCTGTAAGCAGCCGAATGTATCGCCAGGCCGTGTGCGGCAATACTTTATCGATCGATTTAACGAGGATGATTACGCGTTATTGCGCTATTTCATTGACAGTTGGAAGAAGAGTCGGCAATTTGTCCCCCGGATGAAAGTTATCACATGCGCTCTGGATGCTCACATCAGAGGAGAGTATGAACTTTCCATTCCATCTTTGTTGCCCGTTATTGAGGGTGTGCTTATAGGGGTCGCAGGCAGATCAAAAAAAGGAAACCAAAGTATGGCCAACTTTGCTCGCAGCATACTGACTGATGACTACTTCGATGTTATGAAGGAAGCAAGTAAGGACGCGATGGTCATGTTTGTTTCCGGGTCAACATTCTATGGAGCAATCCCTCCTGAGTACTTCTTACCTGCAAAGTTTAGCCAATGGCTTAACCAAAATGGTTTTTCAGAAGACCAGATCCTCAATCGGCACGCTATCCTTCATGGCGTCCAGTTGAATTATGCAAGTCCTGAGAATTCCTTGCGTGCCTTCCTTCTCCTAGATGCTCTTTCAATGGTCGAGCCAATTCGATTCATTGATAGGCATATTAAATCTTAATTAAGCCGGCGACCTCCTCGCTTGACGCGATAAGGGATGTCTCGTGATTTTCAATCGCTTGCCGTGGGTTGCGTGATGGGATTTCCCAGCCGGGGAGGTTGGGACAGGCGCCAACCTTATGGCTGAGAGCGAAAATGTGCTGATGTGTTTTAGCCTTCTTGAGAAAGCAAAATAAAAAATGATGAGCAACCATCTATGCAATGGAACTGACTGGCTGGATAACGAAGATGTGGCTTGCAGAGAACAGCGAATCGCCCAACTTGAATGGCTGAAAGGATTACTGCCATCTGTCGAATTTCATACGTTTAGTGGTGGTGAGCTGTCCCTCTTTCTCTATGAAGAATCTAGATATTGCTTCATCTATGGCCAATACCTTGCCACAATCGTATTGGGATTGGCTTTTATCGAACGAACACTTGCCGCACATCTGTACGCGGCCGGAAGAGATGATTTGGAGAGAGCCAATATCAGTCTACTTCTTAATGAAGCCAACTCAACCGGCTTGATAACCGATGAGGAATTTGAGTTGCTTGACCGGCTTCGCAGCACAAGAAATCCAATTGCCCATTTCCGACAGCCTCTTGATCCTGAAGGACTTATTCGACGCACAGTTGAAGCTGAAACGTATGCATACGATCTCATTGAAGAGGATGCAAAGGTTGTCATGGAAGCAATTAATCATCTATTGGGCACGGGTCTTCTCTCACCGGGAGCAGGATGAGAGAATTATAGGCTTTCCCGTTTTCCTCCTCGCAAACGTCTCGTTGGAGGCGACCTGGGACGTGCCACGATTTACAAGAGAAGGAGCTAACTAACTATCTTGGAAGGTAAGAGTAATAGAGATCCCAGGCTCCGTTGCTTATGGCTGTTTGGAGAACTCAGTGATTGAGAATACAGGCGGAATGTGGACTTCTGATCTACCAAATGGCTTTCTCCGGGTCGCTACTGATGTCATAAATTCACACTCGACTGGCCTAATCTGCGTGCCGGCAGCAGAACTCCGTCAACCTCCGCATCTTGTTGGATCTGGCACCTTTGTCCGTATTGGCTCGCTTCATGGGATCCTAACTGCTCAACATGTGCTTGAGCCGTTGAGGAATGCTCCTGAAATCGGGATAATACTCGTTGAGGGTGAGCACCGAGTGACAGAGAAGATAGAGAACCTTTTGTTGGAGGATATTGCAAGGCCACCATTTGAAGGGGGAAGTCCTGACCTGGGCTTCATTAAGCTTTCTGACAAGCTGGTCCACGCAATCCAAAGTTTTGAATTCAAACGATTCTATGACCTTGACTTCCACCGTGACCTCATGTTGAACGGTCCTCCACCGAAGGAAACTGGTGCGTGGATGGTCAACGGAGTTCCCGACGTGTTGACAAAACCTGAGCCATCGGGGGGAGCCTTTGACATAGCGCTCTCCTTTACGAGTCATTGCGGCATCGGAGGTGCCGACCAGTTTTCGTGCGATGGACCGTTTGACTACGTTGAAATTATTGCGGACTATAGTTTCAATCCCGGCTTGCCTTACACTTTCGGAGGCATTAGTGGCGGTGGGGTTTGGTTCGTGACCGTTGATTGGAATGGTGCCCAGCCGACGCCACATGACTACATTTTCGTAGGCATGCCGATAGCAGAGACTGAAAGTATTACCCAGGGCCTGAGAAGAATTCTCTGTCATAGTCACCAAAGCATCTATTCAGTCTCCTATGAGTATTTGGTAGAAAAGTTCTCTTAACAACTCGCTGGAGCAGACCCTGAACGCTGTCTGTGTTTTATTCGGATAAGCCTGGTAGTTTGGCTTGATTTGATGAACAATGGGTTGCTGGTTGGTCAGTCCGAGGCAGATAGGAAGATTGTAAGGAACAAATCCAATGGCTAAGTTCCGGAACTGGAAACCAGATGATGCCTTTACGGAAGAAGATTTACTCCTTCGAGACTATTGGGAACAGGTGGGAGGAACAATAATCGCGGAGGTTGTTGTTGGGGGTAAGACAAAAGAATCAATATGGCCAGTTGGTGGCGCAATCCGGAGGATAGACGCAATAAGAATTGACGCTACTAATAATGATCTTGAAGAGACGATATATCAGTATGGG
>DAOUEL010000026.1:0-12213 GCA_034430595.1 Anaerolineales bacterium
GGTGTTCTGAGACCTTTCGCGTGTATCTTGTGGAGCCCAATCTTTGGTCGGTATCAGCAGATGGGAGGATATCTTTTGCTTAGGGGGTTATTCCAGGCTGAATGCTAATCGGCACCTCGTTAGGTCTTCGTATCTGTCGTTCGGTCGAGCCCCTGATCGATGAATGAACGCGGATCTTCCAGCGGTTCGATGTGCGTGAAGACGGTCGCGGAGGGCACGGCCGCACGCAGGTCGCGCTCGACCGCTTCCGCCAGGTCATGCCCACGCTGGATGCTCCAGACCCCCGGGACCTGCAGGTGCAGTGAAATGAAGCAGCGCGCACCGGCCATGCGTGTGCGCATGGCATGGTAGGTCACGCCATCTACCAGGTGCGGAGCGATGGCGGCTTTGGCTGCAGCCAGGTCTTCCGCCGGGATGGCGGTGTCAATCAAGCCCAACGCTGAGCGGCGCAGGATGCGGTAGGCGTTGTAGGCGATCCAGACTGCCACGCCGAGCGCTACGATCGAGTCGAGCGGTTCCCAGCCGGTGAGCGCTACCGCCGAGACACCGATCAGCACGCCGACCGAGGTGAAGACATCCGTCATCAGGTGCTGGCCGTCGGCTTCGAGGGCGATCGAGTTTCGTTTCCGTCCCACCCGCAGCAGCACCTGCGCCACGCCGAAATTGATCAGGGACGCTGCCGAGGAGAGCGCCAGGCCAAAACCCAGGCGTGCAATCGGCTGCGGCTCGATCAGCCGCTGAACGGCGGTGATGACGATCGAAAGGGCCGCCAGTGCGATCAGGCCGCCCTCGGCCCCGCTGGACAGGTACTCGACCTTCTGGTGGCCGTACGCGTGCTCTTCGTCCGGCGGCTGGGCGCCGATGTGCAGGGCGGTGAGGGCCGCCAGCGCCGCCACCAGGTTAACGCCCGATTCGAGCGCATCGGAGAGCAAGCCCACCGAATGCGAGACGAAGTACCCGCCAGCCTTGATCGCGATCGTCAGGATGGCGGCCACGATCGAGAGCCAGGCAAATCGAATCAGATCGCTGCGGTCGCGCATGGGTTCAATTTTATCATTCTTGACGGGTGGAGAGGCTTACAGCCTGCTCAAGAACCACAGCGCCAGCATGCCGCAGGCGATCGTCAGCCAGGCGCTGCGTGTGCGCCATGCGACCAGCCAGGCGAGGCCGCCGGCGACAAGCCTTTCGTTGCCGAAAGACAGGTCGAACGCCCCGCCCGGGCGCAGCAGCTCCGGTGTGATCAGCGCGGCCAGCACGGCGGAAGGTACCAGCCGCAGTGCGCGTCGAACCCAGGTCGGCATGCGTTCGTAGGGGATGAAGACGATGAAGGACAGCCGTGTGGCATAGGTGACGAGCAGGCCGCCGATCAGGATCAACCACAGGTCAGGCCGGCTCATACTTCACTCCGCAGGCCGCCTGCAGAGCGCCGGTCAAACCATGCGCCGGCGGTCACCCCAAGCAGCGCCGCCAGCAGCAAGCCGAGCCGGTAAGGCAGCCCAGCCAGGGCGACCGAAAGCACAGCAGCGGTCAGGGCGGCGGCGTTCGCCGGGCGGCTATCAAGCGTTGGCACGAGCAGCGCCATGAAGGTCAGCGGGAGTGCAAAGTCGAGCATCCAGCTGGCCGGGATCAGCCCTCCCAGTGCGATTCCGGCGGCCGTGCTCAGCTGCCAGGAGCCCCACAACGCGAGGCCGGTTCCGAGGAAGAACCAGTGCGCCAAGCGGACGTCTGTCCGGCGGTAGCGCAGCGAACCGACGGCAAAGGCTTCATCCGTTAGCAGCCAGGCCAGCGGTACTTTCCAGCGCAGCGGCAGGGATTGGAAATGGGGTGCCATGGTGGCGCTGTAGAGCATATGGCGCAGGTTCACGACCAGGATCGTGAGTACGACCACCAGTGGTGGCGCGGCTTCGGCTACCAGGCCGGCGGCGATAAACTGGGCGCTGCCAGCAAAGACCAGCACGGAAAAGCCCTGAGCCTCAAGCGGCGGGATGCCGGCCGAGCGTGCCAGAGCGCCGAAGATCACACCGAAGGGCACCACACCGATTAGGATTGGCAGCTGGGCGCGCACGCCGGCCAGGAACTCCCGGGACGGCCCGTCGCTGGGTTCCATCATGGCTCGAGCAGGTAGGCCAGGATCAAGCGCGTCGTCGCCTCGAGCGCCTCGCGGTGGGTACGCTCGTAGTTGTGCGATGCGTCAACGCCTGGGCCGATCAGCGCCACTGCCACATCGGCTCCAGCGCGCCAGTAGGCCTCGCCATCCGACCCGTAGTGTGGGTAGGTGTCGACCCGGGTGGGAATCCCGGCTCCGGCAGCCAGCCCCCGCAGGCGGTTGCTGAGAACCTCGTGATAAGGCCCGCCGCTGTCCTTCAAGCAGATCGTGACGTGGAACTCATCCGAGGCCTGGCCCGGCCCAACGACGGCCATATCGACCGCCACCAGCTCCTCCAGGTCGACAGGAAAACCGGCCGAGGCGCCGTGTCCAACCTCCTCGTAGTTACTGAAATGCAGCGTGGTTGGGCCGGAGGGTTTGAGGCTGGCATCCTGCAGTGCGGCAACTGCCGCCAGCAGGCAGGCCACACCGGCTTTGTCATCCAGGTGCCGCGAGCGGATGAATCCGGCCTGGCCCAGCTCAAGGCGTGGGTCGAAGGCGACAAAATCACCGACCTGGATGCCGAGCTCGAGCGTCTCGCCGGCCGTATCGGTGCGCGCGTCCAGCCGGACTTCGAGTGTATCCTCATCGCGGTCAGTGCTGCCCACTTCCTGGCCGAAAATATGGCCTGAGGCCTTCACCAGGAGCAGCGAACCACGAATTGACTTTCCGTCCTGGGTGAGCACAGTACAGCCTTCGCCCTCAACCGTGTTCCAGGCGTAGCCCCCGATTTGGGTCAGCTTCAGGCGGCCATTGTCCATGACCTCGCGCACCATTGCGCCCAGCGTATCGACGTGCGCCGTGAGGGCACGCGGCCGATGATCGGTTTGGCCTCGCAGGGCGACCGTCAAACCGCCTTTGCGCGTGGTCACCGGTTCCAATCCGGCGGCCACCAGCCGGGAGCGAATGAACTCGATTGCTTGCCGCGTGTGGCCGGTTGGGGAGGGGATCTGCAGCAGCTCGCTCAGCGTTTCCACCAGCTCATCAATGTTGAAATCCGGGATCTTCATAAAGGTTGCCCTCCTGCGGGCGGGGTTTTCACGCTGCACCCGACTCACGACAGCCCGGCCGAAGCGCGGGCTGCCGGTGTTCCGCCTCGCGGCCGCTGGCTGCGATTAGTGGGTAAGGATCTGCGAAAGGAAGAGCTTGGTACGGTCTTCCTGCGGGTTCTTGAAGACCTCGTCCGGCGTGCCGCTTTCGACAACCTGGCCGGCATCAAAGAAGTACATGCGGTGGGCGACGGCGCGGGCAAAGCTCATCTCGTGCGTCACGACCAGCATCGTCATGCCGGTCTTCGCCAGCTCGGTCATCACGTCCAGCACCTCTTTGATCATCTCGGGGTCGAGGGCTGAGGTGGGCTCATCGAAGAGCATGATCTTGGGCTGCATCGCCAGGGCGCGCGCGATGGCGACCCGCTGCTGCTGGCCGCCGGACAGCTGGCCGGGATACTTCTCGGCCTGTTCGGGTATCCCAACCCGTTCAAGCAGATCGTGAGCGACTTGCTCAGCCTTGTCTTTCGGCCACTTGCGGACCCAGATCGGAGCCAGGGTCACGTTCTGAAGTACGCTCAAATGCGGGAAGAGGTTGAACTGCTGGAAGACCATCCCGATCTCGCTGCGGATAGCGGCAATGTTGCGCACGTCATGGGTTAACTCGATGCCATCGACGATGATCGTGCCCTTCTGATGCTCTTCAAGCCGGTTGATAGTGCGGATGAAGGTCGACTTGCCGGAGCCGGAGGGGCCGAAGATCACGATCACCTCGCCCTTCTGCACCTCCATGCTGACGCCTTTCAACGCCTGGAAGTTGCCATACCACTTGTGGACATCCTTGCAGAGAATGATTGGATCGCTCATGATGCGCTCCCGTTTATGAATCCACGACGCCGAGCTGGACTTCCAGGCGCCGGCTGGCAACGGACATGGCATAGCTTACCACGAAGTAGAACAGACCCGCGAAGAGATAAATCTCGCGCACTGCACCCAGGTATTCTCGCTGCTTGATCACGCTCTGGCCAACGGCCAGCAGGTCGAGCAGGCCGACGATCGCCACCAGTGAAGTGTCCTTGAAGATGCTCACGAACTGGCCCATGATCGGCGGGATGACAGCCCGCAGCGCTTGGGGCAGCACAATTAGAACCGTTACCAGGACCTCGCTCAATCCGAGGGCGCGGGCAGCCTCGACCTGCTCATTGCGCACCGCTTGCAATCCGCCGCGCACGATCTCAGCCAGATAAGCGGCTGTGAAGAGCGTCATGCCGGCCATGGCGCGCACAACCCTGTCGATCGAGATCTCGAGCGGCAGGAAGAGCGGCAGCATGACCTGCGCCATGAAGAGGATCGTGATCAAGGGCACGCCGCGCACGACCTCGATAAAGAGGATGCAGAACCCGCGAACGATGGGCAGCTTGCTGCGCCGGCCAAGGGCCAGAAGCACCCCGATCGGGAAAGAAGCGACAATGCTAACCACTGCCAGCAACAGGGTGAGCATGATCCCGCTCCAGATATTCGGAGAGACAATTGGCAGCGTCTCAACCGGTGCCACGCGTGCCACACCGACGTCAAAAGTCGTGAGAAGTATGACCACCAGCAGCAGGGTGAGCCCCCAGATCCATGGCAGCCAGCGGCGCAGTCCCTCGAAGTTCGAAAGCGAGCGTCCAGCGGCGTTTCCGACCAGGGTGGCCAGCAGCAGGTCGATCGCCATGGGGAGCAGAATCGGCACCTGCACTCCAAAGAACCACGGTTCACTTTGCAGGCCGAGTGGCAGCAGGAAGAGCAGGATCAAGCCGCATGCGACCAAGCCAAGGACCCGGCGCCGGCCCTGCAGGTAGCCCCAGGTCAAGCCCCCGAGCAGTCCGATCACGATACAGGCTGCACCGCCACGCCAGCTCTCCTCCAGCAGGGGCAGCACGTCCGGCCGGAAGAGGTAGTAGCCGAAGTTGTTGCTGATTGTGGCCGGGGTAGGCAGCGTGATACCGTGAATCAGGATCGTTAATGCGACTGGTGAAACCGCCCAACCGAAGAGCAGGCCGCGCCGGGCTGGAGATTCTGCCCCGCGCCGCCAGAGCCACCAGGTGAGGCCGCCCAGAACCAGCAGGATTAAGACGCTCACCCCCAGGCGCCAGACCTGACTCTCCGGGTAGCGGCCCCAGGTGAGCACCTGCAGGTTCCCGGTAACCGCGCCCCAGTTAGCCTGCGTGAAAGCCCAGGTCAGGACTGCCTGGCCGAAGAACACCAGGAATGCGGCCGAGATCAACGTCAGCAGTGAATTGGCCACGCTGCTGAATAGGTTCTGACGCAGCCAGCCCAGCACGCCGACGCTGGCGACCGGGGGCTTTTCAGTGGTGGGTATCGATGGAGCAGTCATCTGGCAGCTTCACCGTTCCTTGATCTGCAGGCGCGAGTTGAGATAGTTCATGACCGCCGAGATCAGCAAGCTCATCACCAGGTAGGTCCCCATCATCAGGCTGATCACCTGCACTGCCTGGCCAGATTGGTTGAAGATTGTGGAGGAGACGTTGTACAGGTCCGGATAGCCAACGCCAACCGCCAGGCTCGAGTTCTTGGCCAGGTTCAGAAATTGATTGGTGAGGGGCGGAATGATGACCCGCATCGCCTGTGGGAGCACGACCAGCCGCAGCACCTGGGATTTGCTCAGCCCGAGCGCGGTCGCCGCTTCCTGCTGGCCTTTGGCAACTGCCAGGATGCCTGCCCGAACGATGTCGGCGATGAAGGCGCCCGTGTAGAGCACAAGCCCAACCAGGATGCCGGCGAACTCGGGTGAAAGCGTGGCGCCGCCCTCCATGCGCAGGCCCTGCAGCGCAGGGTAATCGAGGGCCAGCGGGTGACCGGGTGTGAAGATCCAGACCGCGGCCGGGACGCCGATCAATATTATGCCCGACCAGAGCAGGGGGCGGGTTTCAACGCCCTGCTGCACACGGCGGTTGAGCAGGACCCGGTAGAGCACGATGCTCACGACCACGGCCGCCAACGTGACCGCGATCCAGAGCGGAAATCCGGTGCCGGGAATTGGTTTGGGGAAGTAGAAACCGCGGTTGCTGAGAGAAAAAGCTCCAACCGTGATGCGATCTTGAAGTGAAGGCAGCTTGAGAATAATTCCGAAGTAAATGAAGAAAAGCTGGACCAGCAGGGGCGTGTTGCGCATGATCTCGACGTAGATCGAAACCAGTGAGCGCAGCAGCCAGTTGGTGGAGAGCAGCGCGATCCCAGCCAGAACGCCGACAACCGTCGCCAACAGCAGGCCGATCCCGATCACACGCAGCGAGTTGTAAAGGCCGATCAGATAGGCGTACCAGAAGGTATCGGTTCGCTCCATCGGCAGGCCTTCCCCGACGACGAACCCCGCCGTCCGGCGGAAGAAATCGAAGCTCAAGCTGAGGCCGCGCGTCTGGACCGACTCGAGCAGGTTTCCGATCAGCCAGCGCCCGGCTAGCAGCACCAGGATCACGAATACCGCCTGCGCCAGAGCCTGGATAAAGCGCAGGTCGCGAAGAAAGGCGAAGCTGGAGTTCTTCGGGGTTTGTTCCGGGGTGGTCTCGGTCATGTCTTATTCACGGGCGGTGCAGCCCGTAGATTCGGGCTGCACCGCCTTGCGAACCAATCTCAGAACGGGTGCTTAGCGCCAGGGCGGAGCATAGAGCAGTCCACCATCGCTCCAGAGGGCGTTGGCTGAGCCAGCGCGCGGGATGTCGGTGCCGTCTGGCCCGAGGTTGCGTTCGTAGATCTCGCCGTAGTTGCCGGCGGCCGAGATCACGTTCACCATGAAGTCAGGATCGAGGCCAAGCAGCTCACCGAAGGAGCCTTCCAGGCCGAGCAGGCGGCGGACTTCGGGATCCTGAGGATCGCCAGCCGCAGTTTCAGCCACATTGGCAGCGGTGATGTCTTTCTCTTCAGCAATGATGACGCCGTTCACGACCCAGCGAACCAGGTCACCCCACTGCTGATCACCCTGTGCCCAGACGGGGCCGAGCGGTTCCTTGGACATTGTCTCGGGCAGGATCTTATGATCGGCAGGGTTGGTCATCGTCGTGCGCAGGCCGGCCAGCTGAGACTTGTCCGAGGTCAGGCCGTCACAGCGCCCTTCATCGTAGGCGGCGGCCGTCTCGTCCGACTTGTCAAAGACGAGCGTGTCGTAGCTCAAGCCGCGCGAGCTGAAGGCGTCGGCCAGGTTGAGTTCGGTTGTCGTGCCGGAGAGCACGCAGACCGTGGCGCCTTCCATGTCGTTCAGGGAGTCGAATCCGCTGTCCTTGCGGACCATCATGCCCTGTCCATCATAGAACGTGGTTGGACCGAAGTCCGTTCCGAGCTCAACATCGCGTGTAAAGGTCCAGGTGGTGTTGCGGATCAGGACGTCGACCTCGTTCGTCTGCAGCGCGGTAAATCGCTCGGCTGCTGTCAGCGGGCGGAATTCGACCGCGCTGGGATCGCCGAAGATCGCGGTCGCGATCGCGCGGCAGAAGTCGGTATCGAAACCGACGAATTCACCTGATTCATTCAGGAACCCGAAGCCCGGGACGCCGGAGTTCACGCCGCAGCGCAGCACACCGTTGGCCTTGACTGCGGCCAGGCGCTGTGATTCCATCTGGAACGAGACCGGGACGTTGACCTGGACTTCCTGGGTTTCGACGATTGTCACTTCCTGGGTTTCGACCTTGGTGATGACCTCCGGCTCTGCCGGTTGGCAGGCGCCGAGGGCGAGCAGCAAGATCGCTGCGCCTAGCAAGACGATGAGCAATCTACTTCTTCGCATCTTGAAATCTCCTCCTCATAGAACGATTCGATAGGCGTAATACTCAATTCGGGGTAAGGGAGTTATAGGTAGGATACCTTCGCATCACCTCCTTCAGGCTGCATGGGACGGGTTCTATTCAATTGTTGCAGTAGGATGACTGCGTGCTTGGCTAACCAACCTTCGGCGATACTGTCCACGCAAAGCATGCCAGCGAGGTCTGCCTATCCTAGGTTAACTTGCAATCGGAGTCAAGCGGGGCTGTGATGACCGAGCGGAGGGGTCTGACCTTTTTTCCCTTTTACGCCTATTGCTGGGCGTGGTAGCCTGTGCGGGGAGGACGCGTTGAGCTCACTGATCGGGACGGTGCTCGAGCATTATCGAATCGAGTCGCAGATCGGCCAGGGCGGCATGGCGACGGTCTACCGCGCCATCGATGAACGTTCAGGGGCTCGTGTCGCGGTGAAGATCCTCTCACCAACCATCAGCGGCGACCGGCGTTTCATCAAACGCTTCCGAAGGGAAGCCAAGCTCGTCTCGCAGCTCAACCATCCGAACATCGTCCCTGTACACTGGCCTACGGTGAGTCAGGCGGGTTCGTCTTCACGGTCATGCCCTATGTTGAAGGCGAAACGCTCTTCGGGCGCATGATGCGCGGCCTGCTGCCATTTGAGGAATGTTCGCGTTGGATCGGCCAGATTGCGGACGCGCTGCATTACGCGCACCAGCAGGGCGTGATCCACCGTGACATCAAGCCTTCAAACATCATCCTGCGCTCAGATGGCCAGGCGCTGCTCATGGACTTCGGGCTGGCGCGCGCCATTGAAGGGCACTGCAGCCTGACCGGTTCGATGCTGATGGGCACTCCGGCTTACGTATCTCCCGAGCAGGGGCGGGGTGAAACAATCGATGCTCGTTCCGACCAATATTCGCTCGGCGTAATTCTCTACGAGCTGGCGATTGGCAAGTTACCCTTTGAATTCGAATCGCCGATGGCCACCGTGATGGCGCACATCCAGGAACCGGTCCCCCGCCCGCGCCGTTTCAGGCCCGACCTGTCGCCCGATCTCGAAATCGTAATCTTGAAGTGCCTGGCGAAGAAGCCCGAACGCCTTTTCGCCAGCGTGGCCGAGATGAACGAGGCCTACCAGGCAGCACTGGCCGGAAAACCGCTGCCGGATTTTGAACGGGTTGGTGCAGCACCGACCCAGTACATTTCCTAGACTTCCCGTCAGCATCAGACAGCGCAAACTGCGCCCGACTTGCCTGCCCCAGCACGAAAGCGGGGTTGGCTGGGCTTGATCGTCGCGCCGGTTCTCCTTGCTGGCGGGTACCTATTGATTCGCGCGGTAACGGCGGCCAGCCCGGTTGGGAATACTCCTGCCGCGACCTCCCCGCCAGCACCAACCGAGGTTATTACCCCGATTGTCCTTCTGGCTGGCGGAGGTGGTACGCCGCGAGGAGAGCCGACGGTGATCCCTACCCTAATCCAATCGTGAGCCTGCCCTGACCTGCTGCTCTTCCCGCTCCAGGTGAAGGAGAACGAGGCCACCTGGCTGCTGGATAACCAAGGCTCACATGCGCGCGAGCTGCTCGATATGAGCCTTACCGATTGGCCAACAGCGAACGGGGTCCCGGAGCGGGTCATGCTTGGTGAAAGGGTTCTGTGGGAAGGGGAGAACGATTCTCAATCAAGCTTGACTTTTGACTCTCAGGCCGGCAGGGTTCTGCCCGCGGGTGCTCCTTCGCTCTTCTCGATCTCCTTCCGCTTCCCCGCCGGTTCACAGGGTATGTACTGGATTTGATCTTCGATCAGGGCTGCCAGATCGGGGGCGCTTGGTAGCCGATTGCGCCTCAGCGCAGACCCGGAAGGGGAGGGATACCCGGGGCAGTCTACTTGAACACACACATCGAAGGTAGCGAGGCGTCGGGTCATGAGCCGAGCTTTTTCGCATGATGCTGCGGGTATCCCTCGGCAAAGAACGCCTCGGGATGACATGATGGCTTGTGCTCGGCCTGATACCCTCAAGGTTGTATAATTTCCCTCTATTCAGAACCCATAAATTACTCCCCCCGAAGGAGCAGATCAATGGCGGATCAAAGGCTGGCGAACCTGGCGCGCATCCTGGTCGAGTACTCCACCGCGGTCAAGCCCGGCGATCATGTCGCCATCATCTCCCAACCGATCGCCATGCCGCTGGTGGAGCAGATCTACCGCCAGGTGCTGGCTGCCGGCGGATATCCATACGTGCAGCTCGGCGGGCTGCGCTCCAGCGTCGAAACCGAAAACCTGGAGTACCTGCTTTTCACCGAGGGCAGCGACGAGCAGATCCAGCACGTCAATCGCTTCACCCGCATCATTCGTGAAGAATTCGAGGTCTTCATCACACTCTACAGCCAGACCAACACCCGTGGTTTGAGCAACGTGGACAGCACCAAGCAACGCCTGCGGGCCCAGGCTTTCAGCGAAGTCACGCGCATCTACCAGCAGCGCTCGGCCACGCACGACCTGCGCTGGTCCCTGACGCTTTACCCGACCGAGGCCTATGCCCAGGATGCCGAGATGAGCCTGGAGGAATTTTCCGACTACGTCTTCCAGACAACTTTCGCTGACAGCGAAGATCCGATCGCGGAGTGGCTGAAGGTACGCCGGGAACAGCAACGGCTGGTCGATTGGCTGAAGGGGAAGAAGCGGCTCGAGGTCAAAGGTCCGAACGTCGACCTGCACCTGTCGATCGAAGGACGTGATTTCCTCAACTCCGATGGCACACGCAACATGCCAAGCGGCGAGATCTATACCAGCCCGGTTGAAGATTCAGTCGAGGGCTGGGTGCGCTTCAGCTACCCGGCTATCCGTCAATCGCGCGAGGTAGAGGGGATCGAGCTCACCTTCGAGGCTGGAAAAGTAATCGAAGCGACCGCCACCAAGAACGAGGAATTCCTCTATAACATGCTCGATACTGACGCCGGAGCGCGCCGCCTGGGCGAGTTTGCGATCGGTACGAACAAACGCATTGACCGCTTTATCAAGAACATACTCTTCGACGAGAAGATCGGCGGCACAATTCACATGGCGGTCGGTTTCGGCTTTCCTGAAGCCGGCAGCAAGAACGAGAGCGCCATCCACTGGGATATGATCTGCGATATGCGTGACGGTGGCCAGATCTTCGCCGATGGTGAGAAGTTCTATGAATCCGGGAAGTTTGAGATCTAAATCCAACTGATATTGGATAACGGAGAAGTTCAATGGCAGATCAACGAATCGACAACCTGGCCCGGCTGCTGACCGAATACTGTGTCGATGTCCAGCCCGGTGACCGGGTGGCGGTCATGGGCTCGACGCTGGCTGAACCGCTCATGCTGGCCTTGATGCGCGAGATCCTGCGCGCCGGCGGCTACCCGCACTTGATGCCCGGCTTCCCCGGGTCGGACTTTATTTTATACTCCGCGGCGAATGATGATCAGCTGGCCTATATCTCACCGCAGGCGAGACTCGCCTTCGAGGAATTTGAAGGTTTGATCCAGCTCTTCAGCTCCGCCAACACCAAGTCGCTCAACAACATCGATCCCTCCCGGCAGCGCATACGCCTAACAGCTCAGGCCGGGTTGATGAAGACCTACATGACGCGCGCCGCAAACAAGGAAATCAAATGGGCGATCACGATGTTTCCGACAACCGCCCACGCGCAGGATGCTGAGATGAGCCTGGCCGAGTTTGAAGATTTCGTGTACGGCACGACCTTCACCGATACGGATGATCCGGTTGGTGCCTGGCTCAGGATCCATGACGAACAGGAGCGGCTGGTGGAATGGCTGGCGGGGAAGGAGCACGTCGAAGTTAATGGGCCGGATGTCGACCTGAGCCTTTCGATCAAGGGACGCGCCTTCATCAACGCCGACGGTGTCGACAACATGCCCAGCGGTGAAATCTTCACCAGCCCGGTCGAAGATTCGATGCAGGGCACAGTGCGCTTCACCTATCCGGCGATCCAGGGCGGTCGGGAGGTGGAGGGGGTTGAATTGAGGTTCGAAGGCGGCCGGGTGGTCGAGGCCAGCGCAGTGAAGAATGAAGCCTTCCTGCAGGAGATGCTTGAGGTGGACGAAGGCGCACGCACCGCCGGGGAGTTTGCCATCGGCACGAACAATCGCATTGACCGCTTCACGAAGAACATCCTCTTTGATGAGAAGATGGGGGGAACGATCCACATCGCGCTTGGCGCCGGTTTTGAGGAGATCGGCGCGAAGAATGTCAGCGGGCTGCATTGGGACATGATCTGCGACATGCGGAATGGCGGGCGGATTCTGGTCGATGGCGACCT
>DAOUEL010000027.1:0-140856 GCA_034430595.1 Anaerolineales bacterium
CGCGGCCGGCCGATGCGCTGCGCCAGCTCTCCGTAGGTGACATACTCGCCGCGCGGCACGCCCCGTACTGCCCCCAGTACTTTGCGCTGAAAGTCGGTCATGCCGCTCATGTCGACCGGAACATCAATCGAGCTCAACACACCGGCCAGGTAACGCTGGATCTTTTCGGCAACTGGCCGGACCCGTCCGGGATCGCGAATCACGGTCCGGCGGCCAGACCTCTCTAGCCGCTCGAGGAAAGCAGCCTCGGATCCTCCGAAGGTCAGAGCATACAACCCGGCACTGCTCAGTGCCAGGAAGAGCTTGCCCACCAGCGGCGCATCGGCTTCATCGTAATAGAGCATCCGCCCGGATTCGGCCTCCAGGGTGAGGGCAGTCTTCTCCAGCGCTGCCTCCACACGGGCAGCGGGCTGCGCCAAGTAGATTTGGTCAAGTGCAGACAGCAATTCGTCACGCTGCAATTCGCCTTCCTCGTCACCCAACCAGCGCGCCTCCTCGCTGGAAGCCGACCGTCGCAAATTATCCATTCCCCACCTCCATGCCCTCCACGTCCAGCACCGACCGCAGACTGCGCAGTGCCTGGTACACGTTGGCCCTGGCCGAGTCAGGGCTGCATGCAATCACTTCGCCAATCTCGGCATAGCTCAGCTCCTGATATTTACGCAGGATGAGAGCCGTACGCTGCTTCTCGGGCAGCGACTGAACCGCCCTTCTGACCCTGGCCAGCTCCAGCTTGCTTTCGACGATCTTCGCCGGCTCGCTCCCCTCGGCTTGATCCCTGTTCTCAAGTGGCCGCTCGTGAGCCCCCTGGCGCTGTCGTTGGCGGAAATGCGTCCGGGCGACGTTCGTGGCAATCGCGTACAGCCAGGCGCGGTAGTTTGAATCCGGCTTTATCCGGTGGTAGGCGCGAAAAGCGCGCAGGAAGGTCTCCTGCAGGCAGTCCTCGGTCTCTACCGCACCAGCCAACTGTCGGAAGAGGTAGGCGAAAATCTCCCTTCCAAACTGATCGACAAGCTGGGCGAAATCCGGTTTGTTTGAAGCTGTGTTTGTGGTCATCTATTAAATAAAACCACGCACCCGGTTAAATGTGAAATTGAGACAGGAGTTTGGAATTGTTGATACCGGAACCGGAATGAACGCTTCACGCGCCTTCCGCGGTCTGGTTCATATTCCAGATCATGCGGAGACCATCCAGCGTCAGCCAGGGGGCCTGGATTTCGATCGCCTCTGTCTCGGCCGCGATCAGGCTTACCAGGCCGCCGGTGCCGATGACCTTCATCGTCGGGCCGAGCTCATTTCGAAAGCGCGCCACCATGCCTTCAACCAGCCCGACGTAGCCAAAGAGCAATCCGGATTGGATCGCATGCACGGTGTTGCGACCGATTGGGCCCGGCGGACGGGTGATATCGACGCGCGGCAGTTTGGCCGTCCGCAGGAATAGTGCATCAGCCGCGATCCCAATGCCGGGAGCGATCGCACCGCCCAGGTATTCGCCCTCGGCGGAGATCGCGTCGAAGGTGGTGGCCGTTCCGAAATCAACAACGCAGGCTGGTCCCCCGTACAGCTGCAGGACCGCCACGGCATCGACCACGCGATCGGCACCCAGGGCATGCTTTGGATCTTCGTAGCGTATGCTCAAACCGGTTTTTACACCGGCATCAACAATGAAAGGCTCAAGCTTCAAGTAACTTCGACAGGCCTGTGTGAAAGCCCCCGTTAAAGGAGGGACGACCGAAGCCAGCGCTACGGCGCTCACTTCCTCCTCTCCGAGATCGGCATGTTCAAGCAGGCCGAGAAGCTGCAAGCCGTACTCATCCGGCATCCGGTCGTGAACCGTGGCCAGACGCCAGGCTTGAACCAGTTCATCCCCGTCATATAACCCGAGCGTGATGTTGGTATTCCCGATATCGATTGCCAGCAGCATCGTGGTCAGCCCTCGCTTTCGCCTACGATTGCATTATCAATCAGGCGCGTCTTTCCAACGTAGACCGCCATAGAAAACAAAGCCCGGTCGATCGCTCCATGCAGCTCCTCCAGCGTGTCCGGGTCGGCAGCGGAAACGTACTGCGGCTGGGCCAGCGGTTCGGCATCCAAGACCGCTGCCATCACCTTGCGCAGCTCTTCCGCTTCACGCTCTCCCCCTTTAAAAGCCTCGACCGCTGCACGCAACGAACGCGACAGGGCTGTTGCTGCTTTCCGCTGCGGTCCTGTCAGGTAGGTATTGCGGCTCGACAGCGCCAGTCCGTCCGCTTCACGCACGATCGGGCAGACCACCACCTCGACCGGGAAAAGCAGGTCTGTGACCATGCGCTGGATCACACGTGCCTGCTGGGCGTCCTTCTGGCCGAAAAACGCCTGCTGGGGTTGAAAGGCAAGAAACAGCTTCGCCACGACAGTCGTCACGCCGCGAAAATGACCGGGGCGCTGAGCGCCTTCCAGAAACTGTGTCAGCTCTTCGACCGTTACCCATGTCTGCGCGCCGGGCGAATAAAGCTCCGCATCGGTCGGTGTCCATACCAGGTCGACGCCCTCCGCTTCCAGCATCGCCAGGTCCCGCTCCAGGTCGCGCGGGTAGGCTTCCAGGTCCTCGGTCGGACCGAACTGGGTCGGGTTGACATAGATGCTTACACCGACGCTGGCGCAGCGATCCTTCGCTGCCCGTACGAGCGACATATGACCCTCGTGAAGAAAACCCATCGTAGGCACCAGCCCGAAAGGTTCGGGCAGCCTGGCGCGCTCCTGCCGTAGTTCTTGCAGCTCACTGAGGACTTTCATGCTTGCATCGCACCCTTTCTTGCCGCTCGAGCGCGGACCAGATTCCACAGCGCCCGGTTGACGGGCGTATCAACACCTAGGCTTTCACCTTCACGAACCACCGCTCCGCAGATGGCGTCGATCTCCGTCGGGGCGCCTCTGCGGATGTCCTGCAGCATGGAGGAGAGGTTCGCTCCTGTCCGCTCTGCAACCGCAAGCGTTTCACCCACCGGGTCAGTAAAAGCCAGCCTCACACCGCGTGCGCTGGCGACCGCCGCCGTCTCTTCAACTGCCGTGCGCATGACGTCTTCCAGGCCGGGCAGCTCACGCAGAGCGCCGTTGGTTACTTCGAGCAGCGCACTGACCGGGTTGATGCCGGTGTTGACCGCAAGTTTGCTCCACTGCAGGCTAATTACATCATCGACCCGCTGGATCTCGAAGCCGGCCGACTCAAGCAGGCCTGTCAGCCGGTCTAATCCGGGATGAGGCGCCAGATAGGTGGGGCCGAGGCCGCCAACTCGTACATGTGCGGGGCCAAGCAGTGTCGCTCCGCAGGTGGTCACGCCCAGAGCTGCACGCTCAGCGCCGATCGTCCCGGCCAGGATCTCGAGATTTCCAAGACCATTCTGCAGCGTTAACGCCAGCCCGTCAGGCAGCAAGCAGCGGGCGAGTTGCTCCGCAGCCCGGTCCGTCTGCCACGACTTAACCAATACGAGCGCCAGCGCCGCACCACGGCAGGGCTCGACCTCGCGCGCAACCTGCACGCGTGCCTGGCGCAGCGAACCATCGGGCTCGATCAACTGGATCCCATCCGACTGCAGCGCATTCAAACCATCTTCCCAGGAACCCAGCAGCGTGACCTGCGCAACATCCGCCAGGCGGGCTCCAAAGAAGCACGCCATCGCCCCCGTACCCAGGATCAGGATCGAGTCGGATTTCATGCGTCTCCTGTGCCTTCTTCAAGTGCACTGCCCAGCGCTTCCCAGGCTTCGTCACTCATGCTGAAGGTATGTTCACCCGCCGGGAAGCGGCCCAGCTGAACATCCTCGCTGTAGGCAGTAAAAGCCTGCTGCATGAGCTGGTGGAATTGCGCATACTGCTTGACAAAGCGCGGCGTGAAGCGGTCAAACATCCCCAGCAGGTCATGGGTAACCAGGACCTGTCCATCGCAGTCGGGTCCAGCGCCAATGCCGATGGTCGGGATGTCGAGCTTCTGCGTGAGGAGCGCGCCCAGCCGGCTGGGAATCGACTCGAGCACCAAGGCGAAACATCCGGCATCTTGAAGTTCCTGCGCGTCAGCAAGCAGCCGCAGCGCAGCATCCGGTGAACGGCCCTGGGCGCGAAAACCACCCAGTTGATGAACCGATTGGGGCGTCAATCCGAGATGCCCAACAACCGGAATGCCGGCCGAGACGATCGCCGCCACCGCCTCGGCTCGTTCATGACCTCCCTCAAGCTTGACGGCATCCATCCCGGCTTCCTGCAGGAAGCGGCCCGCATTGCGCACGGCATCGGCGGTCGAAGCTTGATAAGACATGAAAGGCATATCGCCAATCAGCAGTGCCCGGTGCGCGCCGCGCGCCACCGCCCGGCAGTGATGCAGCATGTCATCCATCGTGACTGGCAGGGTGGTCTCATATCCCAGCACGACCATGCCCAGCGAATCTCCGACCAGGATCGAATCGATCCCAGCCCGGTCGATGGCTGCCGCCGTGCCGTAATCGTAGGCGGTGAGCATTGTGATCGGCTCGTGGCGGGCTTTCTTATCGCGGAAAGTTTGCGTGGTGACCCTGGGTTCGGGTCGGGGAGTAGGTTCTGTTGACATGGCTATCTCCTCCTGCGAGTGAGATGCGCTCTGGCCCTCGAATCAAAGACCCGCCCGGGCCTGGGGCGGGACGCGAGGCAATGCAGCTCGGCTGCCGTCTTGGTCGTGGCCCGATCCAAGCGGCAGCCAAATTATAGCAAAGATTTGACCTGAATCTCACGTCTCTTACCCGGGAGAGGTTGGCCTCGAAGGGTGTGGACGGGACTGGCTTGCTAGCCTCAGGCTGAGGCCGGTGCACTCTCGAGATCGGTGTGCCGATCACGGACACTGCTGGTCAGGCTCAGCAGACCAAAACCCAAGATGCCCGACAGCAGCGATGCAGCCAGGATTCCCAATTTTGCGGCGTCCAGCGTGGCGGGGTCCTCGAAAGCGGCGTTGCCGATGAACAGCGCCATCGTGAACCCGATCCCGGCCAGAAAGGTGGCGCCGATCAACTGACGCCACTCCACTCGCGCCGGCATTTCTCCGATTCCAAGACGAACCGCCAGCCAGGCGAAGAGTGTGATCCCTAGGGGTTTCCCGATGAAGAGACCGAGAATCACACCGAGCGCAACACGGCTGCCAAGCATTTCTCCCAGGCCGCCAGAGAGCGAGACGCCGGCGTTCGCCAGGGCGAAGACCGGCAGCACGAAGTAAGTCGCCCAAGGTGTGAGCGCATGCTCCAGGCGCTGTGCCGGCGATTGCATACGCTCGGCGATGGCTTCCAGCGCGTGTGCGGCAGCCTGGCGCTGGTCATTTAGTTGGATCTGCTCCTGAGGCAGTTCGGGTTCAACACCCCCGAGGATTGCGATGCACTGTGCCATAAAGGCTTCAGCTCGTGCGCGCGTGCGAGCCGGGATCGTCAGCGCCAGGATCACGCCCGCAATGGTCGCGTGCAGCCCAGACTGCAGGAATGCGACCCACAGCACGATGCCGAGCAGGGCGTACGGCAGCGGATTTCGGACGCCAAGCGCGTTCAATGCCACCAAGATCAGGACGATCACCGCCGCCACGCCTAACGCCGACCAGGCAATGCCCGAGGAGTAGAAGATCGCCAGGACAAGTACGGCGCCCAGATCGTCGCCGATCGCCAGCGCCGTGAAGAAGACCCGTAACGAAAATGGGACCCGCCTTCCTAGCAGCGCCATCAAGCCCAGCATGAAGGCGATGTCGGTCGCCATTGGGACCGCCCAACCGACGATATTGGCTGTATTGAAGTTCAGCGCGCTGTAGATCAAGGCTGGCCCGATCATTCCTCCAAGGGCGGC
This sequence comes from Anaerolineales bacterium, assembly GCA_034430595.1. Taxonomy (GTDB): domain Bacteria; phylum Chloroflexota; class Anaerolineae; order Anaerolineales; family E44-bin32; genus E44-bin32. Next base: position 5,827 of record DAOUEL010000027.1, read on the forward strand.
TATCAAAGGAAGTGCCGCCCGGCGTGGCGAAGCCAGCTCTCCAATGGTCACCTCACGCTTGATCTCCAAGCCAACGATGAAGAAAAAGAGCGCCATCAGGCCGTCGTTGATCCAGTGGATTAAATGTTCGGTCAGCCCTCCCCCGCCAAAGGTGATTGCCAGATCCATATTCAGCAGCCGGAAGTAACTTTCCGCCTGGCCGCTGTTAGCCCAGATGAGTGCAATGACCGAAGCCAGCAGGAGCAGGATGCCGCCCGAAGCCTGTAGCCTGGCAAAGCGCTGAAAGAGGCTGCGAACCTGGACACCCAGCGGGCGCTCGATCTCCTCCTCAAGCGATTCGACGTCCCAAGGCCCGTCGTAGCGTTCACCGTTGACGTAAAAGGTCGGCGTGCCGTTCACGCCGCTCCGCATGCCGCTTCGAAAATCCTCGTTGACCTGATCGGCATATACGTGCTCCCGAAGGTCGCGTTTGAAGCGCTCGACGTCGAGGCCGATCTGGCCGGCGTATCGAATGAGCGCGTCGTCATCCAGCTCATCCTGGTTGGCGAAGAGCATGTCGTGCATCTCCCAGAACTTGCCCTGTGCCGCGGCTGCTTCTGCTGCTTCTGCCGCATGCTGTGCGTGCACATGCGAGGTCCGAACCGGAAAATGACGGAAGACATAGGAAAAGCGATCGCCCAATCGCTCCTGCAGCTCGCGCACTATGCCCTGGGCTTGCAGACAATGCGGGCACTCATAATCGCCGTACTCCAGGAAGATAACGGCAGCTTCAGACGGCCCGCGCAGGTGATCCCGGTCATCAACCGGAGGAGTGAGTTGTGCTGCCATGCTGGTGCTCCTCTCTCGTAGGTGCAATCACGCTTCGACGGCGAAATCAAAGTCGAAACACGCGATCGTTTTCACACTGACCTCATGATATCGTCCGGCGCTCGACGGCCATGGTCTACCGCCGCAGTTAATTCGTAGATGCCAATCGTACTTTCTCATAGTGGTTCCGAGTTGGAATTGTACCGGAAGAATATTTGGGTTCAAGAAGCGTTCGGATTTTGCCACCGGCAGGATCCTGTCCGATTCAAGTTCAGGCATGCTGCCCTGAGACATTGCGGACCAGCACGCGGCGGATGCGTTAGAATTTGATCATGATGACCACTTCAACGCCTGTCACCCTTGCGCTGGATGCCGCCGGAATTCCTTACCGCCTTTTCCTTCACCAGCAGCCGGTCCGTTCGCTCGAGCAGGCGGCGCGCGAGCGCGGGCTCTCGCCAGAGCAGATCGTCCGGTCGCTGCTTTTCCGCCTCGAAGGGCAGCAGTATCTCATGGCACTTGTCCCGGGCCCAAGCCAGGTCGATTGGTCGAAGTTGAGGCATTACCTGGGCGTCTCACGCGTGACGACCGCTGATGCGGATGAGGTGCGCAGCGTGACCGGCTACGAGCCGGGAGCAGTCTCGCCCTTCGGCCTGCAGCATGAACTCAGGATCCTGGCCGATCCATGCCTGCAACAGCTGGAAGTTGTATCGCTCGGGGCGGGAATCCGGAACGCCGGAATTATCTTAACTCGCGAGGATCTGGTGCGCGCGCTAAAGATCGAGTGGGTTGATCTACGCACCGACGACTGTCCCCCCATGGATTTCAGCCTGTAAGAAAAGTTATAACCCCAGCAACGGCCCGTTTAAGAGCAGAGAACGTGCCATCCAGATTACTTTCGACGTTCAGGCTGTGGTCGGCGTTTGCTATCTCTATCAATTCAAAAGGTCGTCCAGAGCGCATGCTCTCGAGCGTATCACGATCGTAGAAACGGTCCGCGGTGCCGACCACGATCAGCGATTCCTGCCGGGTTTCAAGAAATGCGGGGGCAAAAAGCGGTACGTAAAGCGGGGGTGTCAGGTAGACCATGCGGGCGTTCTCGAGCGCTGGCATCGTTGAGGCCAGCGTGGCGATCAAGGCCGCCCCAAGTGACTTCCCAACCAGCGCCACCCGGCCCTTGCGGCTCATCCCGAGAACCTCTTTCAGCGCCGCCGACACTTCCTCGACCATATCCGGCAGCGCCGAGAGCGTGAACGGTTCACCGGCTGCCTGGTAGCTGTAGGTGAGGGCGAGCGTGCTCCAGCCAGCCTCACGCAAGGTCAACCTCGGGTAGTACAGCAGCGGTCCATCCACACCATAATGATCCCCGGGCAATGTGACCAGCAGTGAGTCCACCTCGCCGTCCCCGGGAAAATACTTGTGGACCAGCAGCCCGCCGGAAGCGCTGCGAAGCGATAGGTTTACCGGTTGGCTCATACGACCTCCCGACTGCCACCGGGTATCCGGAAGCAACCTACTGCGGATACCTAGAGTTGGTGCCGGACAATCGTACAGCCGTAGCCCGGGGTCTCCTGAGGGTCTGGCAGGGCTCCCGCGAGCAAAGCCCGGATTGCGGCGCCGAGGTAGTGCTGTTCTGGCTCACGTTTCCGGAAGGTCGTGTCATCCAGGGCTCCCATGTAGCGCAGAATCCCCTTCCGATCGATGACGAAGAAATGAGGAGTCGTTTGCGCACCGTACAGGTCAGCCACGGCGTGACTTTCATCGTGAAGGACAACCGTCAGGCCGCGCGCCTCGGCTGCCTCACGCAAATTATCCCGATCTTCATTCTCGTTTGAGGCAATCGCCCACAGATCCACCCTGTCACCCCATTCCCTGCGCAGCATCTGGAGTTGTTCATCTGCACGCTCTGACCATGGGCATTCGGCCGACCAGAAGTTCAGCACGAGCAGTCTGCCATGCGCCTGGGCCGGGTTGTGCAGCTCACCATCCAGGTCCTCGAGTTCAAATACGGGAGCGGGATCGTTCACGCGGGCTACGGAATCCACTGCGGTAAATAACCTCCTGACACGAGCAGGGCGGCCTCCATCGTGTCCAAATCCAGCCACCAGATTTCAGGTTCATGCGCTAGGTTCGAAGAATCACGCCGCATGTAGGCCAGATGTACAGAGTCGGGGTTCCAGCTTATCGACGAATACGTGTAATTGGGTTGAGCGGTGAGCATCCGGCTGCTGTTACCGGCGAGATCGGACAACCATAGCTGCCGGCCGGGAGTCCAGCGGGCTGAATCCAGGTATTTTCGAGCGAAGGCGAGTTGTTCGCCATTCGGGCTGAAGACGGGCGAGGCGTCCTCCACCTGCACCGAATCCCCGGGGGAGATGTCCTGCGTTCCGCCGGTCGTCACATCGGTTTGATACAGGTGGCTGTAATATCCCGCATCGTTCGGCGCTTCGCCCTCATCACCCGCCGGAGGCAATAAAACGATCTCTGGGTAAACGAGGCGCGTGCCGTCTGGAGACCAGCTCCCAACGGCACCCAGGCTGTTGGGGACATAAGTAAAGGGCGACGGGGCTGGCCCTTGATCAAAGGTGAGCAGCGCGGTCGCTTTCAACTGCTCATCGTAATACGTCAGCCAACCCTGCGGCGACCACGCCGGGTCGCGCGCATCATGATCGGAGGGGCTGACCGGAAGCAGGATTGAATCCCCCGTCAATGCCAGCGCCCAGACCCGGGAGCTCTCGGGCATTGTCCGGCCTCCGCTGCCGATGTTGAAGCTCTGCTCGGTAAAGGCCAGCCACCTGTCGTCCGGCGAAAGGGCTGGAGTGCTGCAGCGCACCTCTCCGGTACATTCATGGATCAGTACTTCCTCGCCTGTGATCAAATCCAGCGTATACAGGTTCTGCTGGCCGCTTTCCGCGGTCATGCTGAAGGCGACCTGCGTTCCACTGGCCGAGAGGCTGTAGTCGAGAACGCCTGTCTCATAAAAAGTCAACTGGATGGCGCCCGTATTCGCACCCGGCACGATGGTGTAGAGGTTGGCATGGCCATCTGCCGGCCAGAGGTACAGTACGCGTGGCGGACCGACCTGGAAACGCCAGACTCTCGAGCGCATCGTGGGCACAGGAAATCGGGCGAGCGCACCTGCACGCAGCCGAACCGTGACCCCGGTATTCGCCGGCCAGGGTCCGCCTGGCGTAAAAACCAGCTCATCTCCCTCCCAACTGAATTGGCCCGCCAGCGCGGGGTCGGTCGAGAAATGCGCTTCCACTGAGTCATGGTTCATGGGGCGATTGAAACGAAGGTGAATGGTGGAAGTGGAGGGAATCGCCAGCGCGCCGTCTTCCGGCCGTACCTCGTTGACGTTCGGTGCCAGCAGAACTGCAGCCAGGAGCAGGCCGATTAAAAAACCTACCACAATCAACGCGAGCGGGGGAATACGGGCCAGGAGTTTCAGCATGGTGCCAGGATTATACCTGCCGGACCGGGACGGCTATCGAACCAGGAATCGGGTTGCTGATGCATTCTGGTCCACGGCGATCATCCCAATTGACATTTCAGATCCTCGATCGCATCGACCGGCGTCGGGTCGATGCCGTAGGCCATTGCCAGGTAGTAGGCCGTGTAATCACCAAAATGTAGGCTGGTCCACTGCTGCGCCAATCGTGTTTCGCCTTCGGAATTAACCACATCGGTGTTAAAGCCTTCCACCATCAGCACCGAGCGGGTGACCTCAACTCGGCGCTGGTTGCGCTCATCCGTGCTAGATCCCTGCAGAAAGAGCACCATCGTGCTGCCGAAAACAGCCTCCGGCTGCATCACGCCGGCAACCATGTTGTGGTCCGCCTCCGGCAGCGCTTCAAACTGAGCCAGCGCCTTCGCTAATTCCGCAATCTGCGTTCGCCAGCGGCGCGCAACTGGGGCGAGAATGCCCGCGCCCAGGATCGTCGGCCAGCGTCCGACCAGCTGCCCGGCCATTCGTTTGGCCGGATTGTCGCTGACAGGCGAGTCAGCCCGGATTCGTTCCTGCTGGGAGCTCATCGCTGCCAGCGCAGACAGCAGTTCGCTCTCTGGATCCGGCAGCAATCCCAGCCTGGCCGTTAGCGCAAGGAGCAGGCCGAACGAAAAACCGACCGCCGCACGCGGCTGGCCATCGTGCTTGAACTGCCAGAATGGCCTGCTGGCAGCGCGGGCGGTTTCGCCCAGCTTTCCGCCGGTTGAAACCGCAATACAGGGCACATTCGCATCGAGCGCCATCTCGAAGGCCGAGAGTGTTTCTTCCGTATTACCGGAATGTGAGCAGGCCACGACCAACGTGTCTTGATTTAGGGCGTAAGCTGGCAAATCGTAATCCCGCCAAACGAGGAAGGGCGCGCTCGCCATGGGCGCGGCGTAGGCGGCGAGCAGGTCGGCGCCAATCGCCGAACCGCCCATCCCGGCCAGGACGACCTGGCGCACACCGGAGATATCCCCCAGCGGCAGCCGTTGCCCCAGCTGCCAGGCTTGCTCCAACTGACCGGGCAGTGCCTCGATCTCAGCCAGCATCCCGGCCGGATCACAGGCTTTGAAATGATCTAGATCGTCCAGTTTCATGTTCCCTCCAGACCCAGGCGGTAAACATCGTTCCTCGGCCATCCACTTTCCTCGGCCACCTTGCGGGCAGCGTCGGCATGGCTCAGCCCCTGTTTGACAACCTCCTGCAGGCGGTCGCGCACTTTCCGCTCGGGCCATGCTGCCTCCGCTAGTGGCGGCCCGAGCAGCAGGGTATATTCCCCGCGCGGGGACCCGGCCGTGATCGCCTGCCGTACTTCAGCAATCGATCCACGCAGGAATTGTTCGTGGATCTTGGTCAGCTCGCGTGCAACCGCTATCGGGCGCTCGCCGCCCAGGATGGTTTCCATCTCAACCAGGCTAGCCCGAACCCGGTGCGGTACTTCGAAAAGAATTACGGTTCGCGCCTCACCCCGCAGGCTTTCGAACAGTGCCCGCCGTTCGGCAGTCTTGCGAGGCACATAACCGAGAAATACGAAGCTGTCGGTCGGCAGACCCGAGGCGATCAACGCCGCCACTGGCGCCGCCGGTCCGGGCACCGGGATGACCTCGATGCCATGCTGAATGGCGCTCCCCACCAGTTCATAGCCGGGGTCGGAAAGCCCGGGCGTTCCTGCGTCGGAGACCAGCGCTACGTCGCCCGAGGCGAGCGCCTTGAGCAGTGCATCCTCGCGCTCTTCCTTGTTATGTTCGTGATAACTGATGGTGGGGGTGTTGATCTCGTATTTTGCCAGCAGCTTTCGAGTGCGGCGCGTATCCTCGGCCGCGATCAACGGCACCTCGCGCAGGATGCGCAGCGCTCGCAGCGTTATGTCTTCCAGATTGCCAATTGGCGTTGCGACGAGGTAAAGCTTGCCCACGGCGCTATTGTAGCAGAGCCGCCCTTAGTCGATGCGACGTACCGGCTGGCGCAGGACCGTCTTCAACTTGTCGGGCGCCGTCCGGCGCGGGTCGCTCAGGTAGATCTCATGGTGTCTTCCCGCTTCGACCAGGCTGTTGGCCGGCAGAAATTCCTCGTGCAGCTTGAGCAGCGTCGGTCCCTCCTCAGCGTAGGGTCCGATGTGCAGGATCTGCACCGAAAGACCCTCACAATAGGTCTCCAGCCGCATGAGAGGCAGCGCCGGCAGGTCTTTCTTGGTTCCAGCCTGTTCAACCACCGTGGCGTAGAGCTCAGGAGTGATCCACTCCGGCAGGTGGATCATAGCCGTCCACTTCCAGCTATCTTTATCCAGCTTGCGGTGGAACGCGTCAGGCGAATCCGCCCACCACAGGCCCTCCAGCGGTGCGACGACGAAGTCCTTCTTGAGCTGCGTCTTGCAGCTGAACTTCAAGCCGTAAGCTACGGCGTACAATGCCTGGATTGCATCCACATAGCTCTGGGCGGTATTCGGATTGCCCTCTCCGTCAATCATCAGGAAGGTGAACTCGGGCACATCGACAATTTCGAAGTCCTTGCGGCCAGGGTTGTAGAACGGTTTCCAATTACGCTTGAGATCTGTCTTCTCCATTTTCTTCCTCCAGTCGCGCACGAAATGTGCGTACCCATTCTCGTTCGGCGTCCAGCAGCGCCTGGCTGTATTCGAACATCCCCTGCACGAAGTAAGGCAGTTCCCCGAGCTGGCGGCGGTCTTCCAACCAGGACTGCTCACGCAGGTCGAGCCCGGTCAGATAGCGGTCGAGGTCTTCCAGCACCTGGTCTCGCTCAAGAAGCGGCAGGTTTGCCAGTCCCAGCAGAAATACCGGTGGAGCTGGCTGCGGGTTGGCAAGCGCCTCGTGCACCCCGCTCCTGAGCGCCCGGCTTCCCTCCGGCAGGATGGAGTAGACGACACGCGTCTTCCCGGCCCCACGATGCGGCTTTTCCTCACCCCGGACCAGCCCCTTGCGCTCGAGCTTACGCAGCAGGTAGTAGATCGAGGAGAAGCCGACCTCGGTCCAGTTGCGCATGCCGCGCGCCTCGATCACACCTTCGATCTCGTAGCCATAGCGGTCCTGTTCGGCGACCAGGCTCAGCAAGGCTAGCTCGGCCGGGGTGAGTCCAATTTGATTACCCATGATATTCTAGTACTAGAATATCATGGAAAAGGACGGCTTACAAGCTTCAATTGACAGCCCTTTTCGAGGCATGGTAAACTGACAACCTAAGTCTAGATTGCAGCGGGTGCCGCAAGGCAACCACGCACTCATCGAGAGAGGCGGAGGGACCGGCCCTTTGAAGCCTCGGCAACCATCAGCGCAGAACGATTGGCGCTGGCAGGTGCCAAGTCCGGCAGAAGACACTCCGGTGTGCTTCTGGGAGATGAGAGCCAGATGTCAACGTACATCTCGGGCCTCTTCTCCAGGAAGAGGTTATTTTGTTTGCCTCGAGCACGCCGTAATGACGCAAAGGTGGAAGCGACCTTGAAAGAACGACGCTATACCAACCGGGCTTATCTTGACGCCCTCTCCCAGCGCGTGCTGGTGTACGATGGCGCGATGGGCACCAGCCTGCAGGCGCTCGAGCTCAGCCCGGAGGATTTCGGCGGTGAGCGTCTCGCCGGCTGCAACGACTATCTTGTCATCAGCAAACCCGAGGCGGTCGAGGGGGTCCACCGCTCTTTCCTCGATGTAGGAGTGGATGTGATTGAGACCAATACCTTCCGCTCCAACCGGATCACGCTGGCCGACTTCGGGCTCGCCGATCAGGTTCACGAGATCAACCATGCCGCGGCCGCACTCGGCCGCCGCCTGGCGGACGAATACAGCACGCCTGAAGCGCCGCGCTTCGTGGCCGGATCGGTCGGGCCAAGCGGAAAGCTGCCCTCGGCCGACGATCCCGATCTTTCAAATATCGGCTTCGATGAACTGGCTGACATCTTTCGCGAGCAGGCACTCGGCTTGATCGAAGGCGGGGTCGACCTGCTGCTGATCGAGACTTCGCAGGACATGCTGGAGGTGAAAGCGGCCATCCACGGTTTCCAACTTGCCTTCGAGTCAAGCGGGGTATGGCTACCGATCCAGGCCCAGGTCACGCTTGATACCAGCGGGCGAATGCTGCTCGGCACGGACGTCGCTGCCGCCTGGCATACGCTCGAGCGGCTCCCGATCGACGTTGTTGGCCTGAACTGCTCGACGGGGCCGGAACACATGCGCGAACCAATCCGCTACCTCGGCGAGCACGCCACGCTGCCGGTATCCTGCATTCCAAACGCCGGCCTGCCGCTCAACGTCGACGGCCAGGCGGTCTACCCGCTTGGCCCCGGACCCTTTGTGGACGATATGCTTGACTTCGTTGAGCAGCACCAGGTGAGCATCGTGGGCGGCTGCTGCGGCACCACACCCGAACACCTGCGCCCGCTGGTGGAAGCGCTTCACGGCCGCGCCCATCCACCCCGCCCTTCCTCGCGCGACCCTCATCTCAGTTCCGCGGTGCGAGCCGTTCCAATGCGGCAGGAACCGCGCCCGCTGCTGATCGGCGAGCGCATTAATACTCAGGGCTCACGCAAGGCTAAGCGCCTGCTGCTGGCCGAGGACTACGATGCCATCGTCGAGCTGGCTCGCGACCAGGTCGACAGCGGTGCACACGTGCTCGACCTGTGCGTGGCCCTCACCGAGCGGGCCGACGAAGCCGAGATGATGTCCGAGGTTGTCCACCGCCTGGCGCTCAGCGTCGAAGCCCCGCTCGTCATCGATACGACCGAGCCGGAAGTTATGGCCGCCGCGCTCAAAGCCAACCCCGGCCGCAGCATGCTGAATTCGATCAACCTCGAATCCGGCCGGCAGAAGATCGAAAGCGTGCTGCCGCTGGCGCTCGAGCACGGCGCAGCCGTGATCGCACTGACCATCGACGAAAGCGGCATGGCCAAGACCTCCGACCGCAAGCTCGAAATCGCCCGCCGCATTTTCGAGATCTGCGTCGACGAATACGGCATGAAACCGGAGGACTTGATTTTCGACGCGCTGACCTTCACGCTTGCCACCGGCGATGCAGAGTTCATCGATTCGGCCAGCGAAACGATCGAGGGAATCCGCCGCATCAAGGCCGAATTGCCCGGCGTGCTGACTTCGCTCGGCGTCTCAAATGTGTCCTTCGGCCTCAGCCCGGCCGCTCGACCGGTGTTGAACAGCGTCATGCTTTACCACTGCGTGGCAGCCGGCCTTGACATGGCAATCGTCAACCCGGCCCACATCACGCCTTACGCCGAAATTCCGGACGAGGAGCGCGAACTGGCCGAGGATTTGATCTTCAACCGCCGGCCGGATGCGCTGGCGCGCATGATCGAGCACTTCGAAACAATCAACCTCGATGCTGGCGAAAATATGCTCGACCCAACGCTCGAGATGTCGCCCGAAGATCGTCTACACTGGCGCATCCTGCACCGCCACAAGGAGGGTGTCGAAGCCGATATCGACGAGATACTCGCCCGCTATTCGGAGGCCGAGCGCTCATCCGGTGCGGTGACGGTATTGAACGAGGTGCTCCTGCCGGCGATGAAGGAAGTCGGGGACCGCTTCGGTGCTGGCGAGCTGATCCTGCCCTTTGTGCTGCAGTCGGCGGAGGTGATGAAACGCGCCGTTGCACACGTGGAGGGTTTCCTCGATCGCCAGGAGGGTGTGAGCAAGGGGACGATCGTACTTGCGACGGTCTACGGCGACGTGCACGACATCGGCAAGAACCTTGTCAAGACCATTCTCGCCAACAACGGCTACCAGGTTCACGACCTCGGCAAGCAGGTGCCAGCAACGGTGATCATCGATAAAGCCGCCGAGATCGGGGCTGACGCCATCGGTCTGAGCGCGCTGCTCGTTAGCACCAGCAAGCAGATGCCGTTGATCGTGAACGAACTCCAGCGGCGTGGCCTTAATATTCCCGTCCTGATCGGCGGCGCGGCGATCAACCGCCGCTTCGGCCGCCGCATTCTCTTCACCGAAGGTGGCGATCCTTACGAACCGGGGGTCTTCTACTGCAAGGATGCATTCGAAGGCCTGGACGTCATGGACCAGCTTCAGAATCCCGAACGTCGACCGGCGCTCGTCGCCGACCGGCTGGAGGAAGCCCAGCGTGAGCAGCAGCGCGAAAAGCCCCAAAAGGCGGCGGGGACCGGCCAGCGTACTCTCGCTCCGGCAGAGTTCATCCCCACAGCGCCAGCCTGGGGGCCGCACGTGGTGGGGGAGATGCCGCTCGAAGCAGTCTTTCAGCACCTGTTTAAGAACGAACTCTTCCGCCTCTCTTGGGGTGCGAAGAATACCCACGGTGAGGAGTGGGAGAAATTGCTGGAAGATTTTGAGAACCGCCTGGTGCGCATGCAGCGCGAGGCGCTGCGAGATGGATGGCTCAACCCACGCGCAGTATATGGTTACTGGCCGGTTCAAGCGGAAGGCGATGAGTTAATTGTTTTTGACCCGCAGACGCTCGATCAAGGCAACCCGGTGGAACTGCTGCGCTTCAACTTCCCGCGTCAACCGCGCGGCAATGGACTCTGCCTGGCGGATTACTTCCTGCCAGCGGATTCGGAATGCATGGATGTAGTCGCATTGCAGGTGGTCACCGTCGGGCGAGAGGCCACCGCCAGGGTCGACAAACTGCAGGCAAGCGGCGATTACAGCGAAGCCTATTACACCCACGGCTTGGCGGTACAGACAGCCGAAGCCTGCGCCGAATACCTGCACCGCCACATCCGCCGCGAATTGGGCTTGCCCGAAGGCCAGGGTAAACGCTATTCCTGGGGCTACCCAGCCATCCCCGATCTCGAAGATCACGAGAAGGTCTTCCGGCTGCTCCCGGCCGGCGATGCGCTAGGCATGGAGCTTTCTCCCGCATATCAGCTCATACCCGAACAGTCGACGGCGGCGATCGTCGTCCACCACCCGGCGGCGACGTACTTCACGGTCGGGGTAAGCCGGGTCGATCAGCTGACCGGGTAGGAGATATTCTGAATGAGGGATGGACTTGATCGCTGACGGCTCGCTGCTTCACACCTGGTTGGCGGAAGAAAAGCCAATCCTAGCCGATGGCGCGATGGGCACGATGCTGCATGAGCGCGGCGTCGGCTTCGACGCCTGTTTCGACGAACTCAACCTGACGCAACCCGGGCTCGTTCGTGAGGTCCATCGCGCTTACCTTCAAGCCGGGGCGCAGATTATCGAAACCAACACCTTCGGCGCCAATCGCTACAAGCTTGCCGAGCATGGACTTGAAAACAGGTTGGAGGAGATCAACCGGGCGGCTGTCGAACTTGCCCGGGGCGAGATCGAGGCGAGCGGCAGTGAAGCGCTGGTTGCCGGAAGCATCGGCCCGCTTGGCGTGCGCCTGGCCCCGTTTGGGCGCGTTCAGCCCGAGCAGGCGTATCTGGCCTACTACGAACAAATCGCGGCGCTGATCGAAGCTGGCGTCGACCTGCTGATTATCGAGACGCAGAACGACCTGTTCGAAGTGCGTGAAGCGGTGCGCGCCGCCCGGGCCGTGAGCGTTCTCCCGATCGTCGCCACCGTGACCTTCACGCGCGATGACCGGACCTTACTCGGCGACACACCGCGCCACGCGGCCCAGGTTCTGGTTGAGTGCGGGGCAGACATCATCGGCGCCAACTGCTCGAGCGGGCCAGCCCAACTGCTTCGCATCCTGAAGCAGATGCGTGCGGCCGCGCCTGAAGCGCGCTTTTCCGTGATGCCCAACGCCGGGTGGCCGGAGCGTGTGTCCGGACGGATCATGTACCCGGCGACGGCCGACTACTTCGCCGACTACGCAGTCGCATTCTGCCAGGCCGGTGCTTCGATCGTCGGCGGATGCTGCGGCACAACCCCCCAGCACATCGAACGCATGCATGCCGCGCTTGAGCTCGGCATCCAGCCCTGCCTGACCCTCGACCCCGGACCCCTCGAGCAGGAAACGGACGCCGCGGCAACGGTCGCTGCCCCGCCGGCCAAACTGGCTGCCCGCCTGGCGGAAGACCATTTCGTGTTGGCCGTTGAAGTGGACCCGCCGCGCGGCTTCTCAACCCACAAGCTGCTGGCCGGCGCCTCGCTGTTGGCGGAGGCCGGCGCGGATGTGATCAACGTTGCCGACAGCCCGATGGCCCGCATGCGCATGAGCCCCTGGGCTGTGTGCCAGCTTATCCAGCGTGATGTCGGCCTCGAGACCGTGCTGCACTTCCCCACTCGCGGCCGCAACCTGCTGCGCGTGCAGGGCGACCTGCTTGCCGCACATGCTACCGGCGTGCGTAATGTATTCGTCGTGATGGGCGATCCAACCGCCATCGGCGATTACCCGGAGGCGATGGACAACTACGACCTCGTTCCGAGCGGCCTGATCAACCTGATCAAGCAGGGCTTCAACACTGGTGTTGACCTTAGCGGGGCGGACATTGGAGAAGCTACGTCCTTCTTCATCGGATGCGCGTTGAGCCTTAACCCCTCCGACCCGGAACGCGAGATGCGCCTGCTGCAGAAGAAGATCAACGCCGGGGCGGATTTCGCGCTCACTCAGCCGCTCTACCGGCCCGAATTGGCCTCCGAGTTCATCGCTGGCTACGAAGAACGCTACGGCGTCCTGACCCTCCCGATCTTGGTCGGTGTGCTGCCGCTGTTCAATGAGCGCCACGCCGCGTTCCTGCACAACGAAGTGCCCGGCATCGACATTCCCGAGCCGGTTCGAAGGCGGATTGCAGGCGCCGGACAGGACTCAGCCCGCGAAGGTGTGGCGATCGCGGTTGAGCTTCTAAGCGAACTGCGCCAGAATGTGCAGGGGGCATACATCATGCCTCCCTTCGGGCGCTACGACCTGGCGGCCGAGATTTTGGAAGCGGTGCGAGACACACTGCCTGCCGACTGATGCTCTGCCGGAACTCCCCCATACCAGCGTGATAGAATCATCCCGTCGGTCCCGACCGGGCCATTTGAAACAGTAGAACGGAAGCGAGATGACATGAGCAAGCTTGCAGAACGCGAGATCAAACCGCCGCGCAGGAAAGATGCCAGAGCGCTGCAGGGCGAGGAATTGACCGACCTGGCTGATCAGCTTGGAAATGACTGGCAGGTGATCGAGTCGCATCAGTTAGAGAAGACCTACAAATTCGACGATTTCAAGGGGGCGCTGGCCTTTACCAACCGGGTTGGCGAGCTGGCCGAATCGGTCGACCACCATCCCGAAATCTGCCTTACCTGGGGCAAAGCCAGGGTCACCCTCTGGACCCACAGCGTCGGCGGCTTGAGTGAAGCGGATTTTGTCTTTGCCGCCCATGTCGATCAGATCGCTGCCTGAAGCCAATCATTGCTTGACTCCGGAATCTTGCGTTGTAGAATACGGTAACTGATTTCGGAAGGCGGGCAGGATGAAGCCATTCCAAAATACCAGCACGATGATGGCCATGCGCAGAACGCCGCCGCCGATGGACCGAGGCCCATCGGCCTGGGCCTGGCGCGCCTGAACGCCACCCGCCCCGGCAGCGACGACCCCGCCAGCCTCGAGCTGGCGGTTTATTTTGTCAGCAGGCTGCCCGCCTGAAAAGATGAAGCGACCAGAAAGAGGAATGTCATGAGCGAGACCATCCATGTATCCGTCGCCTGGCCCTATGCCAATGGCGATCTGCATGTCGGCCATCTTGCCGGTGCATACCTGCCGGCCGACATTTTCGCCCGCTATCACCGCCTGAAGGGGAACCGTGTGCTGATGGTCTCTGGTTCAGATTCACACGGGACGCCGATCACCGTCGAGGCTGATAAGCGCGGCCAGACCCCTCGCGAGGTTTTTGAGCATTTCCACCACCGCTTCCTCGAGACTCAGCAGGCGATCGGGATCAGCTACGATCTGTTTACGCACACCGACACCGAGAACCACTACCGCGTGGCACAGGACATCTTTCTCAGCCTGTACAACCAGGAATACCTGTACCGCGAGACCCAGAGCCAGCTGTACTCGGAAAGCGAAGGCCGCTTCCTGCCCGACCGCTACGTGGAGGGTACCTGCCCGATCTGCGGCTACAAGGAAGCGCGCGGCGACCAGTGCGACAACTGCGGCAACCTGCTCGATGCTCTCGAACTGATCGAGCCCCACAGCAAGACCGATGGCAGCACTCCGATCGTTCGCGAGACCGAACATTTCTTCTTCGATCTGCCCGCTTTTGCAGATCAGCTTCTCGCGTACCTCGACCGTTACAAGGACCGCTGGCGACCCAATGTCTACACCTTTGCGCACAATTTCATCGAAGGCGGCCTGAAGGGGCGCGCTGTGACACGTGATGTCGAATGGGGCATCCCCGTGCCTCTGCCTGGGTGGGAGACAAAGCGGCTCTATGTGTGGTTCGAAGCCGTGATGGGCTACCTCACGGCCTCGATTGAGTGGGCTAATAACATCGGCCAGCCTGAAGCCTGGAAGGACTGGTGGTACAACCCTGACGCCAAGATCTACAATTTCATTGGCAAGGACAACATCCCATTCCACACCATCATCTGGCAGGCGGAACTGCTCGGGGTGAAGCAGCTCTACGAGGATGACAGTAGCAAGCAGCTCAATTTGCCCTACGATGTGCCCGCGAACGAATTCATGAATATCGAAGGGGCCCAATTCAGTAAAAGCCGAAACTGGGCGGTCTGGCTGCCTGACATCCTCGAGCGCTACGACCCGGATGCGATCCGCTTCTACGTCGCGGCGGCGATGCCTGAAGCGCGTGACAGCGATTTCTCCTGGTCGGAGTTTGTACGCCGTAACAACGACGAGTTGGTCGCAGCCTGGGGCAACCTGGCGAACCGTGTGCTGTCCTTCGCATACAAGCATTTCGACGGCCAGGTCCCTGATCCCGGAGAGCTTGGTTCGCTTGATCAGGAACTGATCGCCCGCGTGGAGGCTGGCTTTGAAAGCATCGGCGGACTTCTGGAGAGCGTCAAGCTGCGCGCTGCGCTGCAGGAGGCGCTGGCACTGGCTCGTGAGGTCAACAGCTACCTGGATCATTCCCCCTGGTTCAGCGTGATCAAAGAGGATCGCCAGGCAGCCGCCAGGACGGTCTATACCGCGCTGCGCGCCATCGATTCGCTCAAAATGCTCTTCGCTCCCTTTCTGCCCTTCAGCAGTGAACGTCTGCATCATATGCTTGGGTATGAGCAGCCCATCTTCGGTGAGCTGCAGATCGAGACCTTTGAAGAGAGCGAACGCAGCCACGAGGCGCTCACCTATCATGCCGGCCGTGCCAGCGGGCGCTGGCAGGCGAGTGAACTCGCCCCGGGTCAAAAATTGCAGTCGCCCGAGCCGCTCTACCGCAAGCTGGATGACGAACTCATCGAGCAGGAACGGGGCCGGCTGGGGGCGCCCCGCCCCTAGCACATGTACGTATCCGGATCGAAGAAGTCTAGCGCGTGTGCCGCGAGTAGCACTGATGGAGCAATTGACCGCCCGTAAATCCGCTCATAGAATGGTGTCTGGCACCTCACCATTCGGAGTGTAGTGCAACCTGAAGCATCAGGACCGCCCGGAAGCACTTTTCCTGGCTGGAGGAATCCTTGAGCGTCGAGGATACGCTGCGTGAAGGAATCGAAGCTGCGCAATCGGGAATGACGTTGCGCGCCCGCACCTTGCTGAGCAAGGTCGTGCTCGAACTGCCGCGCTCGGAAGAAGCCTGGTGGTGGTTGGGCCAGAGCGTTCTGGACCCGAAGCAGCGTGAATACTGCTTCCGAAAGGTGGTCGAGATCAACCCGTCGAACGAAGGGGCTCGAGAGGAACTGGGCATGTCTCCAGTGCCGACTACTCTCGAGCTGCACGATGCAGCCAGGAAATCGGCGCCAGCACGCTCGCGTGGTCCGCACCGTGGTATACAGCGCGTCATCCTGGCGTTCCTGATCATAGCCGTGATCTTTATCGCGATCGGCGGCGGTGCCTACGTGGCTCTTGATTCGCTTGGTTATCTCGATCAGGCGCTGCGCGGCGATTTCAGCTTTGTATCGTCGTTGATCCCGGCTGCAATCGAGAGCCCAACATCGACTCCGGCTCCGCCTACGGCGACGTATGAAAATATTTCATTGGCCAGCATTCCTACCTGGACCGCGACCGCATCGCTTACTCCAAAGCCGAAGACTCCCACCCCAACCGCAACCTCCGTTGCGCCACCCCCGGGAACGCCAACCGAGGTCCCGCCCACACCGGATGAATTTCCAGCTCCCGGGGATGCACAGCCTGTCGATATTACGATCGGCACCGGGCTGCTGACCCTCTTCCCGGGTGATTTCATCCCCTTCCGATTCGAATCCGACGCCGTCCTGGACATGGAGGTAATTGCATCGCTGATCTTCCATGTTCAGGGCGAGTACGACCGCCCGCTGACGTTAGAAGTCTATCTCTGGAATCCATCGGATGGCACCTGGTCCGTCTTTGGGGCTGCCCCGGGCGATAACCCGATCGTTCCAGGTTCACCCTACGTTAGCCCCCAGGGGGTGATTATTGCCGCCCTGCGCAACTGGGGAGCTGAACCGCTCGATATTCTCAATGCCAGCTTTACCTTTGCCGGACGGACCACGAATGACTTCGAGGTCTACTTCGGATTGACACGGCAGGAAATCCGCCCCCCCGGCGCGCCTACCCCGACCTCCACCGAAGGCTTCAGCGAGTAGCGGCAGGCTTCGTTCGGAAATTGGGATATTCACTTTCCCCGGAAAACCGGCGCGCGTTTTTCCATGAACGCCCGCAGTCCCTCCTGATGGTCGCTGGTTTCACCTGCAATCTGCTGCAGCTGGGCTTCGTAGTCGAGCACATCCTCCAGGTTCGATAGGAACGCATGGTTGAAAGCCCGCTTGGTCAATCCGTGGGCGCGGCTTGCCCCGGCCGCGATCTCTCTGGCGAGCTCGGATACCGCCGGCATCAACTGGTCATCGGGGAGCGCGCGTGTGACCAAACCCCACTCCAGCGCTTCACCCGCATCCAGCGGCTGATTCGTAAAAGCCATCTCCCCCGCTTTCGCCAGGCCGACCTGCAGCGGAAGTGTGAGTGAGACCCCCGAATCGGCTGCCAAACCGATTGCCGGGAAACCAAAGATAAACTTAGCTGAAGCTGCTGCCCAGCGAATATCTGTTGCCAGCGCGATGCCCAACCCTGCCCCTGCCGTAGGTCCGTTGATCGCACCAATCACGGGCAATTCCAGGGTCCGCAGCGTACGCACAATCGCGTTGTAGGTGCGCTGCAAGTGTGCCCGGTAGGGTACCGATGGACCTTCCTCCAGAATCTTGCCCACGTCCTGGCCGCTGGAAAAGAAATGACCTGCTCCGGTTAGTATCAGGCAGCGAACATCAGGGTTACGGCTGGCACTGTTCAGTGCGTCCAACAGTTCTTCAACCAGGATGAAATCAAAGGCGTTTGCCTTGGGGCGATCGAGCGTGATTGTCAAAACATTCTTCTCGCGCCTTGTGTGCAGGTATTTGTAATCCATTGCGGGCCTCCCCTTCAGTTCGCCGGTAGTTAAAACAAAAACCCGGGCTGTGTTAGCCCGGGTTGACACTTAGTTAAAGTGACAGGCCGAAACCGATATCATCGTCGTCATCTTCTTCGTCGTAATCTTCATCGAGAGAGCCGAATTCGAAATCGATTTCAACATCGAACTCCTCTTCCAGGCGGACCCAGAGCAAGAGCACATCCCCCTCTTCCAGTTCGAGCCAGCGAACGGCCACGATCGGCGCTTCACTCGTCAGGCCATCCTCTGAGCGGTATTCAAGATAGATCGTCTGCTGGTCGCGCCAGGCGCGGTAGCAGCGCTCGACCAGCGCCGGGCCATTGCTTGTGCGTACCCGGCATAGGGCGATGCGGGTCGGCAGCGGGCCTTCGTTCAGGCCGCCCAGCCATGGGTCGCTGACCAGCTCGAACGTTGGCGGTGGGCCTTCGATGATGGTGATTTTTCGTATTTCGCTCATCGGTTCCTCGTGGACTCCACCTCATGAAGAGGCGGAATCTTACCATAGATTGTACCCGCTAAAGATAGCCATGGTCACGGTACCATGCGATCATCGCCCCGATCGTCTCCTCCAATGCCCTCACCCGCAAACCGAGGGTTGACCGGGCTTTGCTCGTGTCATACCCCTGCCAGTGCGATAGCGCGATCAAGTGATTGCTGTACATCCTGAGCCCGGGCACAGCCCGCAGCAATCTCGCAAGTCGGTTGATCGAGCGCCTTGTTATTCCCCACTTCGGGCGTCGTACGCCGGCCTCATCGGCGATCAGATCCTGCAGTGCATGCACACTGAGATTGTGTCCGCCAAGAATGTAGCGTTCACCCCGCTTACCAACTTCTGCTGCCGCAATATGTGCCCGGGCGACATCGCGAACATCGATCGCGTTCACATCACCCGGCAGCCAGACCTGACCCCAGCCGCGAACCAACGGGACGATAACCCGTCCCACGGCCAGGTGCAGATCCCCTGGTCCTAACACCAGCGTTGGGTTGGTTATGATCGCCTCCTGCCCAGCAGCACAAGCACGCAGCACTTCGCTCTCCATCGCATACTTGCACTCATAGTAGGCTGAATCTGGCAGCGAGCCGGGAAGATAGCGATCGTGTTCATCCGCCAGACGGCCTGACCCGGCTAGCGGCTGACCAATCGTCGACAGGCTGGAGGTGAAGATCATTCGCTCCACGCCGGCAGCAGCTGCGGTTTCCAGCACACCCCGAATCTGCTGCGCGGAGAGTGCCGTATGCTCCCACGCTGGCCGATTGTCCTGCGGATAATAGGCGGCGGCATGGAAGAGCAGTTGTACCCCCTCCATGGCCGGGAACAAGCTCGCGGGCTGATCCAGATTACCCTCATACCAGCGCAGCGGGGCTCCCTCGATATGGCCGGTTGCGCCGGCCTCACGCCGCAGGCCGCGCACCTCCCAACCCAGCTTGAGGCCTTCCAGGGCAATATGACCGCCAATAAAGCCAGTCGCACCGAGCACAAGGGCTGTTTTGGTCACGCTCTGCCGACCTCCCGTGGCAGTGGATTGGCGGCAAGCAGAATTCGAAGCGTTTGCAAATCGAATGGGGAGGCGGCGGAGAAGAACTCCTGGTGGCGGTGAAAAGCGCAACCCATAAGCCGGATTTGGAGAAAACGCACGCTGCGCATGTTCAGCCCGGCCGTTGGTATAGAGGGTCGAAGCTCATCGAAACAATCAAGACTCGTTCCGGGGAGAAACCGATGTCTGCTCGCTGTTTATCGGTTCGAAGGTCGCCCCAACCTGCGGCGCTCGAAGCCCGCTCACCGCCGGTGTTCGGGAGCTAATCTTCTGGAAGCGCTGCATCTTCAAAGCCCCTGCTCCAGCTCTGGGTCTTCATCAGAGGGCTCACGATTCGCGCCTCCTGTTTTACGCAGATCGGCCCGTACGGCGGAACAATGCGGGCAGGCCGGGCGTTCGCACAGCAGCGCGCGTGGGTCCTCATGGATCCAGCCGGCGGCGATGTTCAACAAATCGCGTAAGGCAATGGCCTGCAGCGCAACCGGCCCGATTGCAGTTATGCGCACTTCCCCTGAGAGCCGTTCATCGATCGCGTTGAAGCCTTCCGAACAGCCGGGCATATTGGTACATGTAACCACGCCGGCTTCAGACAGAGCCCAGCGCACGAAGGTCTTGCGGCCGGCGCGCCTCTCGGCCAGGTGCAGGCTGAAGTTAGCTCGCTGATCGAGGCCAATCAGAAGCACGTCGGCGTCGTACTCCGCCATCCAGTCTATCGGCGCCAATGGCGTGTCCAGAGTCTGGTGCTCCAGGCTCTCGGCTGCGCCGGTGGCCGAAAACGAGAGCAGCGGGTGCGTCGAACGATCGCTCTCCGGGTACGCACGAAAGATTTCGGCCAGCTCTCCCAGCCCACTGTCGACTGGCAGGTCTGCTGTAAAAATATCGGCGTAGAGATTGGCAGCATCGTCTTCGCCATAGGCCAGGGCGTTGTTCTCTGGACCGAAGGGCGGCACAATTTCGGTCGTCGACGTAAAGGCCGGCATCAGCAGTGCCTCACTGCATGCCAGCAGCGCGCCGAGCAAACTCTCGCCCCCTCCTGCGATGTGACGCGAGAGGTCCGGGGCAGCATGGACAATCAGCCGGCTATGTGAATCAAGCTCTAATTGACCCAGGGCACGCAGCAGATCACGGTAGTGAATCAATGCTTTCCCCTCACCCATAATCATCGGCCCCGGTTACCCGCCGAATCAAACGTCATGCTGATCAGCGTCCCTTCCAGTCCGGCTCGCGCTTTTCACTGAAAGCCCGCATGCCCTCCTTCTGATCCTCCGAACTGAAGAGCAGATAGAAGCTGCGCCGTTCGTCGGCGATACCTTCCTTCAGGGAGGTTTCGAACGCCTGGTTGACCATCTGCTTTCCGATTCTCAGTGCCAGCGGCGCGCGTGCGGCGATTTCAGCCCCCAGCTCAAGTGCTTCCTCCAGGCAGCGCTCTGTCGGAACGACCCGGTTGATCAAACCCAGGCCCAGGGCTTCGGAGGCTGTCAGGTGGCGGTTGTTGAGCACCATCTCCATCGCTACCGCCTTGCCAACCGCGCGTGTCAGGCGCTGTGTGCCCCCGGCCCCGGGGATGACACCCAGGTTGATCTCGGGCTGGCCGAATTTTGCGTTCTCCGACGCTACGATCATATCGCACGTCATTGCCAGTTCATTCCCTCCACCCAGGCACCAGCCCGAGACAGCCGCGATGATCGGCTTTTTGATGACAGCCACGCGATCCCAAAGCTCAATCGTCTCCCGTTCAAGCATCTCGACCGGATTCGACTCGACCATTTCCTTGATGTCGGCGCCGGCGGCAAAGGCGCGCTCATCCCCAGTAAGTACGATCGATCCGATTTCCTGCCGCTCGTCGAACTCCTCCAACGCCTGGCAGATCTCCGTCATCACGTCGTGATTGAGAGCATTCAAGGCTTTCGGCCGGTTGATGCGGATCAGGCCAACCTGTCCTCTTTCCTCGGTCACGATCATCGAGTACGCCATCGGATTAATCCTCCGTTTCAGCGGGGAGTTGCCCCCGGGATTCCTTGTTTCCCCCCAGTTGGCGCAGGTGCTCTTCGGTGTGCTGCAGGCAGTACTCAAACCACCACTGCACGGTCCGAATTCCCTGAGTCGGATGGCGGCCATCCCTGCTCCAGCCCTGCGGGTCAGCCGCCCGCACCTCACCCAACAGCACTTGGCGTGCATTCTCAAAGGATTCGAGCAGGGAATCCAGCGGTTCAGCTCGGTCGTAGTGCTGTTCCATCCAGCGGCCCTCATCAAAATAAGGCAGTTCAGGATGGGCTTCGCGCAGCATAATCTGCACTCTCGGCAGGAAAGCGTTCTGCTCGACATCGCGCATATGAACCAGAACCTGGTGTGGGCTCCAGCCGCCGCTTTCTATCGGCTCGAACAGCTCATCCCCGCCAAAAAATTTGAGTTGTTCACGCAATCGGGGTAACTGTTCTTCCGCCTGTTCCAGCAAGCGGGCGCGGTAGGCTCTTAGCTCTTCCATCGGCATCCTCGTTACTTCAAATCCCGCCACTCGTCCTGAGTACGCGGTGGCGGCATGGGGAAAAGCAAGCAATTATTCGAACCGCGATCCGCCGCCGATGGTCAGGCATTCTCCGGTGACAAACGCGGCCTGTTCCGAGCACAAGTAGAGCGCGGCTTGTGCGATCGGCTCAAGCAGCCGTGCACCGGCAAGCAGCGAATCGTCTGCCGCCAAGCCGGCTGGTTCTGTTCCATCAACCATGGGATAGCCCGGGCAAATGGCGTTCACGCGCACATTATATGCCGCCAGTTCCAGCGCCGCCTGGCGCGTCAACGCCAGCAGGGCGGCTTTGCTCGCCAGGTAACCACCGCGATCGGGCAGTGTGCCGGCCCTGGCCTGTGCGCTGGCCATGTTCAGGATGACCCCACCGCCTTCGTCTGCCATCACCCGTCCTACGGACTGGGTCAAGAGAAAGGGACCTTTCAGGTTTACTGCCAGCATGCGATCCCAGTCCCATTCGTCCATTGTCAAGAGCGGGGCGCGCGGCGCAACGGCCGCGTTGTTGATCAGCACATCGAGCCGGCCGTAGGTGGAACGCACCTCTTCCACAAGCTGCTGGACCTGCATCTTGCGTGAGATATCGGCGGTGAAGCCAACTGCCTGGCCGCCGGCAGCCTTGATGCGTTCGACGGTCGTGTCCAGGTTGAGCGGGGTGAGATCTTCGGCTGCCACCCGCGCCCCCTGGCTGGCAAACGCAAGCGAAAGGGCACGGCCGATACCCCGCCCGGCACCCGTCACCAGCACGACTACGCCTTCGTATTCCAGCATGTTGATCTCCCGCACCCTGTCAGAGTTGTCTTCAGAGCTTGTTCAGGATGTGCAGCGTGCAATCGCATCTCCAGCTCTGGCGGCATTCAGTTCAAAGCCCAGGTATGGGCTGGGATCCACCGTGTTTTCGATTTTCAGCTCGTTCAAGAACTGGCCCCGTCCATCATCACGGACAATCGAGAAGTGCAGGTGCATGCCAGTCGGGTTGTTCGGATCGGCGGAGTAGTTGCCCTGGTAGCCCAGCAGCGTTCCGGCAGCGACGAATTCTTCCGTGGTCCCGGGAGGGTAGGCCTGTTCGATGAAGGAGTGACCCTCCGGGTCAGCCATATGCGTGTAATAAATCCAGATCTGGCGGCCGGGCTGAAGCGGATCCTGGGGGATGCGCAGGATGACTGCCGAACGCCACTCCGGCAGCCGCGTCAGGTAGCCGTCGTACGCCGCAACAACCGGTGTCTCGCCCAATCCGTTCGGGCCGCTGATGCCGAAGATATCCAGCCCCTGATGCCGATGGCCCGGGCGGAACGAATCACCCCATAGGAAACCCACCAGGCCAGTCGTCGGCATTAGGAACGGTGCGGTGCCGCATCGTTCACCGACCTGAATGGTCCAATCGAGGTGAGCCTGTGGATCGGACCAGAAGGAACGTACTCGTGCCATTCGCGCAGCAGGAGGCCGGATGCGCAGGATGAACAACCCGGCAGCGACGAGCAAGATCACAATTAGAATCCCCAGGCTCACCCTGTTCCGTCCCTTCGCTGGAAGCTTCAAGCGCATGCTGCAGTAAACCCCGGCGGGTGGTCGAATCGCCCTTTGCTGCGATTCCTTGCTGGTTCATAGTTCGACAACATCGGCTTCAGTCTCCTCCAGAATCACCCTGGGCGAGAGCCGCAGCAGCTGATCATGGGCGCCTCCACCAGCGTATACCACATCGAACTGCAGGACAGCCGGATCCATCAGAGTGCACAATCCGGGTTCGTGGCCGAGCGGAGGAACGGATCCGACATCAAAACCCGTGATTCGCCGCACCTCATCACTCCCGGCAAGGCGAACCTGATTCTCCGGGACTTCGAAATAGGCCGCCAATCTAGCCGTATCGACCCGGGTGGGGCCGCTGGCGATTACCAGCACTGGTTTTTCACCTACCATGAAGAGCAAGCTTTTTACGATCCCTTCTGGCGGCACATTCAGCGCCGCTGCTGCCTGGGACACTGTCCGCGCGCCGCCGGGCAAGGTAACAAACTCGGCCTCGATCGCGCGTTTGACCAAGAAATCAGCCAGCTCCTGTGGGGATTTCATCTTCTAACGCCGGCTTGAGTGTGGCATTTCAATCAGCGCGCTTCTTCCAGGTGCTCTGCGAAAACCAGCGTGGCACTCTCTCCAGCCAACTCCATTAAAGCCCTTCCCGCAGCCTGGCCTTCCGGAGAGGCCATCGCTGCCTGTACGGCGTCCAGATTGTCGAAGAAGAACTCGTGCACAAGTTGCAGATCTGCTCCACCGCCCGGACTGCCCACAACCCGACTCACGCTCACCCGGCGCAGCCCGGGCATCTGTTCCGCCAGGCGAACAAATTCCTGGCTCCAGCGTGTCTCCAGTTCGATTGGGTCGGCCGTCTTGTGGAAGAGAATCATTAATTTGTGCACGCCCACCTCGATTTCCGTCACCCGTTCTGCCTGGCAATGGACTTCCGGCCTATTGGTGCATGCAGGAAAATCCCCTATACTTCAATCCTAGGATTTATTTTTCGCCTTGTTGGAGGCATTCATGGATTCTTTATCATCCCAACGAGGCCAGGGACTCGTAGAATATGCAATGATTATTATGCTGGTTGGCATTATAGTCATTGTCATGCTGGCCCTGTTTGGCTCGGGTGTGGGTAACATGTTCAGCAACGTCATCGCCAACTTCTGAGCCAGCCTCACTCCCTGCGGCGTGTTCAGCGCCGCAGAGGACTTATCAAGCGCCTTTCGCGTTCGATGGAAGGCGCTTTTTCATCCGTCGGGCGACCTCCCGACGCGAGAGCAGAATGCGGCGGCCGCAGCCCTTACACTTCAACCCGATATCTGCACCCAGGCGTACGACGCGCCAATCGCTGCTCCCGCACGGATGCGGTTTTCGCATCCGAACGATATCATCTAGCTTTAAATCAGGCAGCATGAATTTCTCCTGGATTTTTGGGGTGCGGGCGGACCCGGTGGGGGATTATAACATTCGGTGGATGGTATAATCCCGCATCATGCTGGGGCTATCAACACCGGACCTGATTGCACGATTAATAACGCTCGCTCTAGCCTTCAGCGTGCACGAATTCGCTCATGCCTGGACTGCGGATCAACTTGGGGATGACACCCCCCGCCTGCAGGGCCGCTTGACACTAAACCCGCTGGCCCATCTCGACCCACTTGGCTCGCTCATGCTGATCATCGCCGGGTTTGGCTGGGCGCGCCCCGTCGTTGTCAACCCCTACCAACTCCAGCGCCGGTCCCCGGCGGCGATGATGCTGGTATCCATTGCCGGACCATTTTCGAACCTGATCATGGCGATCCTGGCCGCGATCCCCTTCCGCGCCGGATTGCTCTCGCTTGGCGTTACCCCCAGCTTCGTAGCCCAGATGCTGGCTGAATTCATTTTCATCAACCTGATCTTGATGTTCTTCAACCTGATTCCAATCTCACCGCTCGACGGCGAGAAAGTTGCAGAATACTTCCTGCCCCCTGGCGGCCAGCGGATGCTTGACCGTATCCGCCCCTATGGGCCCTATCTGTTGCTGGGCTTGATCTTTCTCGGCAGCTTTGGCGGCATTGATATCTTCGGCAACTTGATCGGTAAACCAGCCTTGAGCGTGTTCCGCCTCCTGATTACCTGACGATGAGTCTCAAGTATCGAGCGGTGCAATTTCTGCGCTCGATAACCGCCCGCATAAGCCCGCAGGGGCGTAGCGCGGTCGAAGATATTCTGTCACCTGAACTCTCAGTGCTCTTCTTCCGGATGCAAATCGCCGATCAGGCCCACAGCCTGCGCGTACTGCACGAACTGCTCGAACGGGGCGAGCAGGATGCCGACCTACTCGCAGCAGCATTGCTGCACGACGTCGGCAAAATCCAGTGCAAACTCACACCCTTTGAACGGGCGGCAATTGTCCTGGCGAACCATGTATCCCCGGAATTGGTAATAAGATTGGGAAAGGGACCGGCGCGAGGCCTGCTGCGTGCATTTTCGACCGCGATCCAGCACCCGGCCTGGGGCGCGGCAATGGTCGAGGCAAATGGCGGCACGCCCCGCCTGTGCGCTCTCATCCGCTTCCACCAGGAACCGGCAGCAGGCGTCGAAGAGTCGGAACTGCAGTCGCTGCTCGTTCGACTCCAGCAGGCTGACAACCGACATTGAGGAGTAGTTATGAGTTATCAAATCATGATCATCGGACTGGACCAGATTGGAGCTTCGATCGGATTGGCTTTGGCCAACGCTGAAGGTGATGTTAAGCGGCTCGGTTACGATGCCGACAAGAAACAAATGAAACAGGCACTGGAGATCAACGCAATCGACGAGGCCGTAACGTGGCCTCGTAGGGCGATCAAGAATATCGACCTTTTAATCCTTGCAGTACCCGGGAATGAGGTACAGGACTATCTCGAGAACCTTGGCCCACTTTTTAAGGAAGGCGCATTGATCATCGATACTGGCGGCGTCAAATCGCTTGCCTTTGAATGGGCTTCCAGTTATCTGCCTTCGGGGCGTTACTTTGTGGCTGCCACACCGATCGTGGGGCCGGCCAGCCTGGAGCTGGTCCCGTTTGAGCCGGGGGAAGCGCGCGCCGATCTATTTCAAGACGGTTTACTTGCTATCTCGACATCGACGGAAACGCCAGAGAATCTACTGGCCGTTGCAATCAATCTTGCAAGGCTTCTCGATGCTCAACCTTTTTTCATCGACCAAAACGAGCAGGATGCCGTCATCGCGGCAACGGATGATCTTCCTACGTTGCTCAGTGCTGCATTAATGCACAGCTCTGCCGAGTCTTCATCCTGGCGGGAGCACCAGCGACTCGCCGGACAGACGTTTGCGTTTGCAACGCATCTCGTTCAACTCCGCCCTCCCAAGCAAGTACAGAATCGCTTCGCACTCAATCGTGAGAAAGTCCTCGCCAAGTTGGACGGAATCATTGATGAACTCGTCCGACTACGTTTGCTCCTGGCTGGCGAGGACGAAGACACTCTTGAGAGGTATCTGGAGGAAGCAAACCAGGCACGGTTTTCCTGGCTTGATCTCCGCTCCAAAGCTGATTGGATCGGCCAGGATCTGCATCCTTCTGAGAAAATAGGCGAGACGGGGCTTATCCGCAAGTTTCTGGGCTTCCGATCCTATAAGAACAAGTCCTGACCACTTGAATTACCTTCCCAACGGTAGCCTTTACGTTGCCACAGACGTATAATGCGCCCGTGTCTGAGACCTTCGTTTACATCGTCGAATGCTCCGATGGTTCTTTTTACACTGGTTGGACGACGGACCCGGAACGCCGTTTGCGAGAACATAATGCCGGTCGTGGCGCACGCTATACCCGTTCCCGGCGACCGTTGAAATTAGCCTACCTCGAACCACAGCCGGACCGGCGCGCGGCTATGCAGCGTGAGCGAAGGATAAAAACCTACTCCCGTAACCAGAAAGAAGCTCTGATCAGCTCCTACCAGAAACCTGACCCCTCCTGATTCGCGACGCGAGGCAACCAATGACCAACGAAGCAAAGACCCAGTGGATTGCTGACGAGATTGCTGAACTCAAGCAATCCGGCCTATTCACCAACATCCGCACACTCAGTTCACCGCAGGGCGCCTGGCTGACCGTCGATGGCAAGCATGTGCTTAATTTCTGCTCCAACAATTATCTCGGTCTTGCGGATCACCCGAGCCTGATCGAGCGCGCCAAAGATGCCATCGACGAATTGGGAATTGGACCGGCTGCTGTGCGTACAATCGCCGGGACGATGTCGATCCATATCGAACTCGAACGTCGCCTGGCAGCTTTCAAGCGGGTTGAAGCCGCAATCACGTTTCAATCCGGATTCACCGCCAACCTCGGCACGATTCCGGCGCTCGTTTCGAGCGAGGACATCATCTTCTCAGATGAGCTCAACCACGCCAGCATCATCGATGGCTGCCGCCTGGCCCGGGCACGAATCGTGCGCTATGCTCACTGCAATCCTGAGGATCTGCGGCGGCAGATCGAATCCGTTCCAGCCGAAGACTACCGCCGGGCGATGGTCATCACTGACGGTGTCTTCAGTATGGATGGCGATGTCGCACCGCTTGATGCCCTGACGGCTATCGCGAACGAGTATGGATTTCTCATGATGGTCGATGACGCTCACGGCGAGGGAGTGCTGGGAAGCGGCGGACGCGGGATCGTGGATCATTTCAACCTGCACGGGCAAGTTGATGTGGAAGTCGGTACGCTCTCAAAGGCGTTCGGCGTGGTTGGCGGCGTCGTTGCGGGAAGCCAGCGGGTGGTCGATTGGCTGCGTCAACGCGGCCGGCCTTTCCTTTTCTCCTCCGCCATGACGGTGCCCGATGTGGCAGCCTGCCTGGCCGGCCTGGATGTCCTCGAAGGGTCAACCGAACTCGTCGATCGGCTGTGGGAAAACACGGAATACTTCAAACGCGAGATGCAGGGCCTTGGTTTCGATACCGGCGTTAGCACCACGCCAATCACGCCAGTTATGTTGGGCGATGCGAAGCTGGCCCAGAGCTTCAGCCGCAATCTTTTCGATCAGGGCGTCTTTGCTATGGCGATCGGATATCCGACCGTCCCGCATGGCAAAGCCCGCATTCGCGTGATGATCTCGGCCGCCCACTCACGTGAAGACCTCGACGACGGCCTGGCCGCCTTCGAGCGCGTCGGTCGCGAGCTAGGGGTGATTTAATATCGACGTCTAAGGCTGAAATCAGGAAGCGTGTTTCTCGATCATCCATAGATCGAATTTGGTCCACCCCTGCAGGGGCGAACAGCCGTTCGCCCCTGCGTTCTTTTTGTGGATCCCTCTAACGGGAGACAGACCAACCCTTGCGCCGCAGGGAATCGAATTTAATGTAAGGGAACGATAGATTTTGCCCCTACCTTTGTTTTCGACCTGGCCCCAGCGGGATTTCGTCTTCAACGACCTCGAAATAAACAGCAAACGGCCGCCAGGTATTTCATCTGGCGACCGTGTTTCTTTCCAGCGAGCCGTTTGTATTTAGGCGAAGGGATCGTAGCCCGGCAGTGTCCCAGCCCAGATACAGGTTGGGGTATCCATCTGGTTGCACTCCAGCCCCTTGGAGCAGCGGTGAGCCAGGATGCGTGGCGGCTGATCAGGTAGGAACTCTGCCGCATATACGATGCGCGCTTCGAGCGCGACCTCTTCGTCCATCCGTTCGCATCGTTGTTCTTTGATTGGCTTCCACATGACCCAGGCCATTTTCAGCCTCCTTTAACTCTCGGGGCGGGATCACTCTCCACTTTACTCCCGCCAAGACGCCAGTCCAAGTGCTTTGTGTCATGCCCGATCTTGACAATCTTCGTCAACTTAGGTGGTTTCAGGGACCAGGCGGGCGCCGTTAAAAGAAAAACCCTGGCAAGGGTTCAATGAAGGTCGTCTGCATTGAAGGTTGGATGCTGGATGTGCCAGGGCGAAGTAATTATACCCGACCTTGTGAAAAGGTTCACCTGGACAATTGTGAAGGATGCAAGCGACTAGAACTGAAATCCATGGTCGTGAGGTACCAGGCGCCGGTGATAGTTGATGACAAATTTCTGTAGGCGCGCTTCGAGCTGCTGAAAGGATTCCGTCGCAAGCAGCTCATCAAGGTCGAGATCATCCTGCGCAACGAAGGCGGTCAATCGCAGCGGGTATTCACCGTAAGCCGTGTGCCATGCCTCACACATCTTCAGGCCCATTTGCTCGAGTGTCGGCACAAACTCTCCCAGCAGGTAATGGAAATACTCTTCCCGCTGCTCGGAGACTGGATCATAGGTTATGATCAGCTTTTTTTTCATTCAGGCTGCCATCATCCGGGCGTTCCGTGTACGCCCCTATCGTACCAGACGGGGTCTCCGGTTGAGCAGATCACGCGGTGATCCAACCTGTACCTCACCTGGATCGTCGGTCCAGATACCGGGGATTTCAAGCCCGCATCCGGGACAGGTACCTGCCTCCGTCAGATTGTAATCGATGATTACGAAGCCGTAGCGGCGGATCAGTGTGGTCTGGCAGCGCGGGCAGAGCGTATCTTCATAGGGATCAGCCCCGCCGGGCAGGTTGCCAGCATAGACGTAGTTCAACCCGGCTTCCTGGCCGATCTCGGCCGCTCGCAGGAGCGTCTCGGCCGAAGTGCGGGTTCGTGACTGCATCTGGTAATCGGGATGGAAGGCGGTAACATGCCATGGAATATCAGCCGAAACCGAGCGGATGTAGCGGGCGGCCTCCATCAGTTCGTCGCTGCTATCGTTCAGCCCAGGCACTACCAGCGTTACGACCTCCACCCATAGTCCGCGCTCATAGGCCATGCGAATGGTTTCCAGTACATGCTCCAGAACTCCACCCAGCTGGCGGTAGGTCTTGTCACGCATGCTCTTCAGGTCAACTTTGTATGCCGAGAGGTAAGGCGCCAGGTAATCCAATGCTTCCGGCGTGGCATTGCCATTTGAGACGTATGCGCAGCGCAGCCCGGCGACTTTCGCCCGGGAGAAGATCGCCGCCGCCCACTCTGTCGTGATGAGCGGCTCGTTGTAGGACGAAGCAATTACTTGCGCGCCGAGCCGCAGGCCGGCCTGCACCAGCTCATCGGGCGTGACCTCCCGCAGGTAGCGTCCAGCCAGATCGGATTCTGGTTCTCGCAATGCCTGCGAAGTAAGCCAATTCTGACAATAACCGCAATGGAAATCACATCCGAGCATACCGAATGTCAGCGTGTCTGAGCCAGGCAGAAGGTGGTAAAAGGGCTTTTTTTCCGTTGGATCACACTGCAGCGCCGCTACATAGCCCCAGGGCACACGCAGTTCGCCGTCTCGGTTGAAGCGGACCTGGCAGATTCCACGCCGGCCTTCCCGAATCAGGCAGCGGTGCCCGCAGGCCGTGCAGCGCACGGCACCTTCCGGCAGCTGTTCAACCAGCTCAGCCGGGGCGGTCAAACGATCCAGAACTTCAGAAAGGCCAGACATCGATGATAAAGGCATTATATCAAACGACAGGAAAGCCCCTTCTCGGTGTAGAATGACCGCCATGTTGAGCGTTGTCATCCAGGCAGGCGGACGTTCAAGCCGTATGGGCAGCGACAAGGCCCTCGTCCTACTGGGCGGAAAAACCATGATTGAACACGTGCTTGCTCGCGTCGCCGGCCTGGGCGATGAAATCATCATCACGACCAACAACCCGGGTGAGTTAGGCCGCTTCGGCCTGCCACTGGTCGCCGATCCTATCCCTGGCGCGGGAGCTTTATTCGGTTTACAGACGGCGCTTGCGGCCGCTCATGAGTCACACGTGCTGTTGGCAGCCTGCGACATGCCGTTCCTTCAGCGGCCGCTGCTGGAAAGGCTGATCGCGCTGGCGCCCCGGGCTGACGTGGTCGTACCCCGCATCGAAGGACGGTTCGAGCCGCTGCTGGCAGTCTATGCCCGGACCCCTTGCCTGGAAGCCGTCCAACGGGCGATGGATGCCGGAGAACGACGCATGATCAGCTTTTTCCCCCAGGTCGAAGTCCTCGCTCTCGATGAAGAGCAATTGCGCCCGTTCGACCCGCATCAGACCAGCTTTTTCAATGTCAACACGCCGGAGGATTTACGGCGGGCGGAAGAAATGCTCGCGGCGCCGGGACAATCCTATTCAGACGACGGAGGCATGTCAGCATGAGTTTTACTCCCGAGAGTATTCGCGACGAGTTCCCAGCCCTTGCATCGGGGACGGTTTTCTTCGACAACCCGGGCGGCACCCAGGTCCATCGAAATGTCATCGACCGCATGCACGATTACCTGGTTAACAGCAACGCCAACCATGGCGGAGCATTCGCAACCAGCCGCCGTTCGGATGAACTGATCGAAAACGCCCGCCTTGGCGTAGCAGCGATGCTGAATGCCGCTCAACCGGCGGAGGTGTTCTTCGGGCCGAATATGACTACGCTCACCTTTGGCCTGAGCCGGGCCTTGGCGCTGGAGCTGGACTCCGGTGACGAAATCATCGTCACCCGCCTCGACCATGATGCCAATATCTCCCCCTGGCTACGTGTAGCCGAGGATCGCGGCTGCCGCATTCGCTGGCTTGACTTCGATGTCGAGGACTGCACCCTGAAGCTTGATCAGCTTCAAGGCCTGCTCTCGGATAAGACCCGACTGGTAGCGGTCGGCTACGCTTCAAACGCCGTCGGCACGATCAACCCGGTGCGCGAAATCACCTCCCAGGCCCACCGGGCCGGCGCGCTGTCCTTCGTCGATGCCGTCCAGTACGCTCCGCATGGCCCGATCGATGTCCAGGATATCGGATGCGATTTTCTCGTCGTCTCCGCATACAAGTTCTTCGGCCCGCACGTCGGCGCGATGTACGGCAAGCTTGAACACCTGGAACGCCTGGCGGCCTATAAGGTGCGTCCGGCGCCGGATGTGCCGCCGGGGAAATTCGAGACTGGAACGCAGAATCATGAGGGGCTGGCTGGCGTGCTTGGTGCCGTTGAATACCTGGCATCGCTTGGGGACCGGTTTGGCAAGATTAAAGAAGGGCAAACCAGCTCGATAGTCGAAAAGGCAGCTTCCATAGCAGCTGGTATGCGTGTCATCCAGCAGGCAGAAACGCCCCTCTCCCTGAGCCTGATCGACGACCTCTCAGGGATACCCGGGCTTCACATCTGGGGCCTTACAGATCCCGAGCGTGTCCATGATCGCGTGCCGACCGTATCTTTTACTCTGGATGGTTATCACCCGCGCCAGATTGCGGAGTACCTCGGCGAAAAGGGGATCTACGTCTGGGACGGTAACTACTACGCCCTGGCGGTGACCGAACGATTGGGACTGGAAGGCTCGGGCGGCATGCTGCGTGTCGGGTTGACGCACTACAACACTCAGGATGAAATAGCTCAACTGATTAGCGCGCTGGGTGAGTTGGTTGCCGGCGAGAAGAGCTGAATGGGAAATGAAGGCACAGACAAACATCTAGGTGAGGGGGGCACCCAGACATCTGCCTGTGCAAGCCAACTATAACGTAGTGCCACAGAAAGCGTCAAGGTACTGTATTCGTTCAGGGCATGCCCGCGAATGATCGAAACAGGTGATGGTTGTCGTCTGAATAAGGACAGAAGCCACTTCGGCCGTATCTGGGCCCAGCAATACACTTGGAAGACGTCAAACTCGATAGATTGGGCCCATGAACGCAGAGAATCTGGCAGAACTGCCGCTTTTCAAGGATTTAAACCGGGATCACCTGGCGCTCCTGGCCAGCGGCGTGGAGCGTGAGAAATTCGCACGCGAGGACCTGATCTTCAGTCAGGGTGACCGTGCCGATAAGCTCTTCGTCTTGCTCGAAGGTCGGGTTGCAATCCGCTATAAGCCATATGACGGTGATGTGCTGCCGGTAGCCGAGATCGAGCCGAACGGTGTTTTCGGGTGGTCAGCGGCACTTGGCCGGCCTTCCTATACCTCCTGCGCGATATGCCTCGCTGAAAGTGTTATGCTTAGCATGCGCGGTGATTCTCTGAAGCATTTATGCGAGCAGCACCCCGAGACCGGCGTGATCATTCTCGAACGGCTGGCAGAAGTCATCGCCCAACGACTGCAAAATACCCACGCTCACGTCATCGAGCTGCTTCGGAATGGCGTGAGTTCCTGAACTCGCTCGTCGCCAACTGGAGGGAACTATGACTGAGGCGCTGTCCCATAACCACGAAACCGAAGCCAGCCCCGAAGACCGCATGCGAAGCCTGATCGACGTGATCAGCGCGTACATCGAACAGTACCATGGGGGACATGTCGAGATGGTGAGCTATGATGGCCAGGTCCTTAAGGTGCGCATGGGTGGAGCTTGCGAAGGCTGCCATCTCTCGGAAGGAACGCTGCGCGGTTGGGTGGAAGGCTCGGTGAGGCAGTTCTTCCCCGATTTACAGCGAATCGAGGCCGTCTGACGGCCGAATTCGAACTTGCGGCAACGTGCGGTTTTGCGAGTTACCTGCTTTCACCCTACAATGAACCTGTGCGGAAGGCGTGTGTAAGTTCCCTTGCTGCCAGCGGCTTCCAATCCTTCCATTGAAAGGCTACCTGTGCCTATAACACAGCTTTCGGCACCTGCCGCCAATCTACTTCAACGCAGTATGCTTCAGTCTGCAGCCGTGGCCGGGGAAACCTACCTGATGGCCGCCCTGGTGGCATCCGGCATCTTCCTGCTGGTCTTCATCGCTATCTCATTCCATCTGCTCCATGAGACCGCAGCCGCTCTGCTCGGGGCGGCGGCGGTACTGCTCACAACTTACATCTGGGGCCATTTCAACCCGCGTATGCAGATGCTCACCTTCGACAAAGCGATGTCGTTTGTCGACTGGAATGTCATTTTTCTCATCATGGGCATGATGATCTTCGTGGCGATCCTGGCCCAGACCAACATTTTCCGCTGGCTTGCATTCCGCTTCTACAACGCCAACCGCGGCAAACCCTGGCGGCTGCTGGCCAGCCTGCTGCTCCTTACCGCAGTTACCTCCGCACTGCTAAATGATGTGACCGTGATCCTGCTGCTTGTCCCCCTCACGATCCAAATTGCACTGGCGCTCGATATTCACCCGTTCACCTTCGTCATCCCGGAAGTGCTGATCTCGAACATCGGCGGCTCAGCCACACTGATCGGCAACCCACCCAGCACAATTGTCGGTTCGCACATCAATGCCAGCTTCGCTCACTATCTGGCAAACATGGGCCCGATCGCACTGATCTGCATGCTGGCGCTGTTTGTCGTCGTTCGCATTCAGTACCGCAACGATATTCAACCGGCTGCTCCCGAAGCCAGAGCCTCGCTGCTCGAACGCCTGGCAGCCGACTCGGACATCCGCCAACATGACATTCTGCTGAAGACGACCATCGTCCTGGTGTTCACCTTCATCCTTTTCTTCGCCGCCGATTCCTTCGATAACATCCCGCCCGGCGTGGTGGCGATTTCCGGAGCAGCTCTGCTCATCGCCTGGGTCCGTCCTGATGTGGATCACATGCTGCGCGAGGTAGATTGGACCACACTGCTCTTTTTCATCGGCCTGTTTGTCGTCGTTGGGGCGATGGATAACACTGGGGCGATTAATTGGCTGGCGACTCAAATCGTGCATCTTGCCGGAAAGACCGCCCATGGTGCCGCCGTGCTGACGACCTGGGTCTCGGCCTTTGCCTCGGCGATCGTGGCCAACATTCCATTCACTGTAGCCGCACTGCCGGTTGCGGATTCCCTTACCCAGAACCTGCCCGCTACCGGCGGGTCGGAGATCATTTACTGGGCGCTCATCCTGGGAGCAGATCTGGGCGGCAACGCCACCTACCTTGGATCGGCACCGAACATCGTGGCTGTTGGCTTGCTGGCACAGGCCGGCTACCGGCTTACTTTTCGACGCTTTGCCCGAGACGGACTGGCCGTGACACTCGTCACGCTCGTGCTGGCCTCGCTCTGGCTAATTATTCGCTACTGACCGGAGAGAACAATGGGCTTGATACTTTGCGCTACGCGCGGCGGTGAAGCAAGCATACCCACGCAACTACGTGCGATCGACCTGGCGAAACATTCCGGCGACAAGCTGGCATTCCTTTACGTCGCCGACAGTTCCTTCTTGAACAAGACGGCGGCCGCTGTGGTCGTCGATGTCGACGATGAGCTGGCCCATATGGGAGAATTCCTGCTGGCGATGGCTGCGGAACGTGCATCCGACCGTGACGTGGAAGCGGAAACGGTCATTCGCACCGGGGTCGTGCGCGAGGTCCTGCCAGAGGTGGCGAAGGAACTGGGCGCAACGACGATCATTCTCGGCCGGCCATCGGGCGAGGACAGCCACTTCGATGCCGAGGGCTATGATAAGTTTGTGCAGGCGATCGAATCGGAGACTCAAGCCCAGGTCCTGTCCTACCAGGAACCACAGCCAGAGTAGCCGGACAGCCGGCTAGAACTAACCCTCCGCTTCCAGCACCACGACCGGTACCGGGCTGCGCTTGCGAAACCGGTCTGCATCCGCATCTGTCCCGGCTACCCCTGCCCCATAATGCATCGGAACGGCGATTTTTGGCCGGAGGATCTCGGCCGCTTCAACTGCCTGGTCGGCGTCCATCACATACTTTCCGCTTACCGGCAGCAGCGCAACATCGCAGCGAATGGACTTCATCTCTGGAATCACATCCGTATCACCAGCAAAATAGAGTCGTTCGCCGACCAGATCGAGAATAAACCCCAGATGATTCGCCTGGCGCGGGTGGAAGGGCTTATCTACGTTATAGGCTGGCACCGCTTCGACCGTGACCGGACCCACGACTCGTCGTTCTCCCGGGCGCAATACCTCAACCCCGGCGCCCAGGCTTTCCGCGGCACCGGCGCTAGCCAGGACCAGCGTCTTCTGGCTGCGGATTTTTTCGACCGACTCCGGGGAGCAGTGATCATGGTGTTCATGGCTGATCAGGATCAGATCGGCCGCAGGGCTGGCATCCGGCAGATGCCAGGGATCAATGTAAATCACCAGGGGTGAATCGATGCGGAAGGTATCGTGCCCGATCCAGTGTAGATACTTCATCAGCTCTGGTTGGTCTCCATCCATCACTTGCCTCCTCGTGTTCGTGGACAGCGCTTAAGGTAAAGCGGCCAGGAACGCATCGATGTATTCAAGTGCCTCATCCGGGCGGGAGTAGTCCCGGACCTGCAGGCGGGGCGAATCGTTCCCACTGATCATCTTCGAGATGGCTGTCCCGCGGCGGTGGCAGCAAAGCACGGGTTTGCCCAAATGAAGGGCAACTGCAATCTCGTAACCGACGCCGTGTGAAGGGGTCGTCACTTCGGCGATCAACGCATCGCAGGTTGTGATCCACTCCATATCGCGGCGGTAGACTTCGTTCGGCTCAACCACGCGCTCCAGCGACATGACCTCCGGCCGGGCCAGATGGGCAGTTGGCACGTCGTGTGAACCACCCAGCAGGTGGTCGACGATGGCTCCATAGATGTGCTCATCGTCCCTTCCACCGGTCAGTGAGCAGGAGAAGTAGATGTTCATGAAGGCTGTGGACCTCCTGGCGGGGATGGGCTTTAGGTGCTTGATTCGTACATCTTGACGAGCCCTCGTGTGCATGATACCATGCCGGCCGTGCAGGATGCCGCAACCTAACCCGACCCCCAGAAATCTCACCGCCCGGCTCTCGATCCCGGCGGTGTTGTGTTTCCCACACGAAGGTTATCTGGAATGCGTCCTGCTGCAGGAGGCATGGAGGAAATGACAGATCGAGTAATTGGCACGGTGAAGTGGTTCAACGCGGTCAAGGGCTATGGTTTTATCGGGCGCGAGAACGGGGATGACGTTTTTGTCCACTTCTCGGCAATCCAGATGGACGGCTATCGCAAGCTGGAAGAGGGGCAGCAGGTTGAATTCAGCGTCGAAGCCGGCCCGAAGGGATTGCAGGCGGCCAACGTCACGCTGGTCTAGACGGATAACCGCGAAATCTTGCGCCTCGTCCCGTGACGGGGCGCTTCTCATTTAACGACTTTCCCACCCCGGGCGATCATGCTAAGATCGGGCAACTCGGAGAGAACGACATGGTTGACACGCGCGATCCGCTTCGCTTTCTGCAGGGTGAGGTTACTCGCCTGAAGCAGGAAAACCAGGAACTCAAGGATGAGCTTATTGTGCTGCGCTCCTCGGTGCGAGGACTGAGCGAGATCCAGGACTTGATCCAACGCATGACACCGGATACGAATCTGCTGCAGGTGCTGGAAGACCTGCTTTCCTCCACCCTGGCTGTGCTCGGCTCAAGCGATGGATCACTCCTGCTGTTGGATGAGGATACGGAGGAACTGGTCTTCGCTGTCGTCCGTGGCCAGGCAAGTTCCAGGTTGAAGGGCTACCGCCTGCCACCGGGCAAGGGGATCGCCGGCTGGGTCGCGGATCAACGTCAACCAGCCATCGTGCACGATGTTCACAAAGACCCGCGCTTCTACCCCCAGGTGGATGAGGCCTTCGGATTCCACACGCAGACGCTGGCCTGCGTTCCGCTGCTGCAAGGTGAACGCGTGCTGGGCGTGATCGAGGCCGTTAACAAAATCTCCGATCGTGAGTTCTCGGCCGAGGATCATCACCTGCTGATGGTCGTAGCCCAACTGGCGGCGGTCGCAATCCAGCGTGCCGAGAGCGTTGCCCGCGAGCAGGGCTAAGCGCGCAGCTGGGCGCCCAGCTCGCTTTCCAGCCTGGCAATGATCTTCGCTCGAACTCGCGCAACCTCTTCATCGGTCAGCGTGCGATCTGCAGCCTGGTAAGTGAGAGAATACGCCAGGCTCTTCTTCCCCTTCCCGATCTGATCACCCCGGAAGACATCGAATAGCCGCACCTCAACCAGCAAATCTCCACCCGTTCGCCAGATGACGCCCTCGGCCTGGCTGGCCGAAATACTGTCTGCCACAACGATCGCCAGATCCTCCAGCACCGGTGGGTAGGATTTGACCGCCTCCACGTCGTACTTCGCCGGGATATGTTCAAGCAGCGAATTAACATCAAGTTCGGCAACCAGCAGGGGAGTGGCCGGCAGGTTGTAATTCGCACGCACGAGCGGGTGTAGTTCTCCCATCAAGCCCAACCGCCGCCCATCCAGGTTCAGCGCTGCACACTTTCCCGGATGGAAAGAGGGATGGTTATAGGTTTCAAATGAGACCTGCCCCAGGCGGAGCGCGCGAGTGAAGGATTCCAGCGTTCCTTTCAAATCGAAGAAATCCATCGCACGGGATGGTTCCGAATCCCACGTCGCGAGCGTCCTCGGGCCAGTCAGCGCGATGACAAGCTTCTGCGGTTCCTGTGGCAGTGCGTCATCCTCGGCCGAGAGAAAAACCGTTCCAATCTCAAAGACGGCGATGCGATCCTTGAAGCGAGCGTTGCTTTCCATAACCTCGAGCACGCTCGCCAGCAGGCTGTGGCGCATGAGGACCCGGTCGGAGCTGATCGGGTTTTCTATTCGTACGTATGGCCTTTCGTCCGGAACTTCGGCCGGTGGCAGGATCCGCCGCTCGCGCTCGGACGTCGTCAGGCGATAGGTGATGATTTCCTGCAAACCCAGGCCAGCCAGCAGGTCGCGCATGTGCTCTTCCAGCTCCCGGGCACGATCACGATAAATAGGCGGGAGTGCATCGGCGATCATCGTCTCCGGAATTCGATCGTAACCATAGATGCGGGCAATCTCTTCCATGAGGTCTGCGGCTCCGATGACGCCCGAACCGATGTCAAGCCGGTGGTCAGGTGGTGTAACGTTCAGGTTTTCACCATCCGGCACAACCTCGAACTCAAGCGACCGAAGCAGCACGGCGATTTCATCACGCGTGAGCTCAACCCCCAGCAGGCGTTCAACCTGGGCCGGATTCAGTGTTACGGGCTCGGATTGGGGTGGCAGTGGGTAGGAGTCGACCAGGCCGGTGGCGATCTCTCCGCCGGACAACTCAGCCATCATCGTCAGGCACTGCCGTACTCCCCGCTCCGCCATCGCAGGATGAACCCCCCGCTCGAAGCGGTAGGAGGCTTCTGAGTGCAGGTTTTGAGAGGCAATCGTACGGCGGATGTTGATGAAGTTCCACGCTGCTCCCTCCAGCAGGACCCGGCGGGTTGCAGGGGTGACCTCCGATTCGAGACCGCCCATCACGCCGGCGATTGACAGGGCGCCGGCTGTATCAGCGACCAGCACGGTGAATTCGTCCAACTTGCGCTCGACGTTATCTAATGTCGTCAGCTTCTCACCCGGTTCAGGATGGCGGGTGATGATGCGGGGCGTCTCCCCGCCGGCCCGCTCGACGAGCACATCATAGTCGAAGGCATGCAGTGGCTCGCCCAGTTCCAGCATGACATAGTTCGTGGCGTCGACGATGCTGTTGATCGGCCGCATTCCGGCCAACTGCAGCCGCCGCCGCACCCAGTACGGGCTCTCTCTGATTTCAATTCCTTCGATGAGCCCCAGCACGAAGCGCGGATTGAGTTCGGGCTCACGAATCTCGATCGAAACGCGACCCTCGATGGCGGGGCCGGTCCATGCAACATCATAGGAGGGGGCTTTTAACTCGACCCCGGTCAGGGCGGCGACCTCGCGTGCCACGCCGAGGATGTTTGCATCGCGGGCGATGTTGGGCGTGATCGCGATGTCGAAAACGGCATCGCCCATATACTCCACCAGCGGTACCCCGACCGGCGCATCGGCGTCGAGGAGGATCACACCCTCATGTTCCTCCGAGATTCCCAGTTCCTTTTCGGAACAAACCATCGAATACGATTCCACGCCCCGAATCTTGGCCCTTTTCAGGACGAACTCCTGCATGCCCGGCTGATGACCGTCGTAAAGGCGGGCCCCCTCACGGGCGTAGGCCACTTTGAGCGGTTCTTCGAATGAACCCTGGTCCTTATAAGGAAAGAGGTTAGGGGCGCCGGTCAGAACGATATGTTCTTCTCGCCCGTCATCAAGACGGCACAGCACCAACCGGTCCGCATTTGGATGCGGCATGACCTCCAGGACCGCCCCTACCACGATTAATTCCGGGTCCCAAGCCAACCCGCTGACATTCGTATCCAGCGGTTGATCAGCACTGCTGTGACCGGGAACAACCCCTTCCGGTAACGGCAGGCCAACAAACTGGACATGCTCAACCTCCAAACCGGCCAGCGTCAGACGGTGAGCCAGCTCTGGAATTGGAAGCTCTATCTCAACAAAATCTTTCAACCAGGAAAGTGGAACTTTCATTTTGCTCCCTCGTGCCTACAACCAGCCTAAGAGGCTGGGTTAGAACTGCTCCAGGAATCTGAGGTCGTTTGCCCAGAAATAGCGGATGTCCTCGATGCGGTACTTCAGCATCGCGATCCGTTCCGGCCCCATGCCGAAGGCGAAGCCCGAATTCAACTCCGGATCGTATCCGCCGTTTACAAGGACGGTTGGATGGACCATGCCGCAGCCCAGGATTTCGAGCCAACCGGTTTTTTTACACACCGAGCATCCGGCGCCCTGACAGACGAAACATTCGATATCCATCTCGGCTGAAGGCTCGGTGAACGGGAAATGCGAGGCCCGGAAGCGCGTCCGCACCCCTTCCCCGAATAGGCTACGGGCAAACGTCACCAGCGTGCCTTTGAGATCAGCGAAGGTGATATGCTCGCCCACCGCCAGCCCTTCCACCTGGTTGAACTGGAACTCAGAGCGGGCCGTCACCTGCTCGTAGCGGTAGCACATCCCGGGCAGGATCACCCGGATCGGTTCAGGAGCCCGCTCGCGCATGACGTGAATCTGGCCGGGCGAGGTATGCGTGCGAAGCACAATCCCTGGGTCACCGGTGAAAAACGTATCCCATTGATCTCGCGCCGGGTGATAAGGCGGCATGTTGAGAAAACCGAAGTTGAAATCATCGGTCTCAACTTCTCGTGAGCGGTAGATCTGAAAGCCCATCTTGGCGAAGATGGTGCTGATTTCCCGCAGCATCTGCGTAGCCGGGTGCAGGCGTCCCCGGACAATTCGCCGGCCCGGCAGGGTCACATCGAGGGCCTCTGCCGTCAGGTTCCGATCGAGCGAAGCTTGCTCGAGCGCGGCCTCGCGCTGAGCCAGTGCACTTTCAAGTGCACCTTTGACCTCATTCGCGCGGCGGCCGAACGCCGGCCGTTCATCCTTGGGAAGTTCACGCAGTGATTCGGTGATTCTGCCTAGTTCAGCCGATCGGCCGAGATAACGCGTCTTCCAAGCCTGCAGCGCTTCCTCGTCGCCCGCTACCTCCAGTTCCGCCAACCCTTCTGCTTCAATTTGGTCCAGTCGTTCCAGCATTTCGCCTCCTTCATCGCAGCCTGCTCGGGCTGCGAAAAGGGATTAAAAAGAAATCTCCCCTCCTCAAGGGACGGGAGAATTAGCCCGTGGTACCACCCTTGTTGATCGTTCCAGATCCACTCAACCCCGACAACCTAAGATGTGGTGATCGGGTTCCCTGGGATAACGGTAGGGTTCCGGCTCGAACTACTGGCCCCAGGTGCAGGCGTTCCCCCGAGCGGCTCAGGCGGGAACTTCGACGGTATTCTCCCGGACCGGGGTCTCAGCCACTCCCCGCTCTCTCTGACGGGTGTCCGCCGTCTACTTTCCGCCGTCACAGCCTGTATCAGCTATGGTCTACCCATTATGCCGCATTCCAGCCACCTGTCAACCTCAGGGGAGTGCTCGTAGACATTAAATTCCGGGTCAGAGTGGACCCGAGTTGCGTATAATGTCCCCCATGCCCGACCGCGAGCTCCCTTTGCGCAGCAGCCGCTCTCCTCACCTGGCCAGATTCGCCCTCACTATTCTGGCTGCGATGCTGGCCGCCTGCCAGGCAGCCAGCGTGGCGGGTACTTTGCCGCCCATTCCGGGAGCGGCCTCGACCTCGCCCGCCTCGCCTCCAACCGAGCTTCCGAGCAGCACATCGACCGCGACCGAGATCCCTCACCTGATATTGGGCGTGGCCCCGGAGCAGGCGGAGCTTGCAGCAGCGGCGTTGGCCGAGTTTTCGAGTGGCCACCCCGAGTGGGTCATCCAGCTCAACCCATCCGAGCCCGGCGCAGAACAGCTCGAGCGGGGTGAGATTGACCTGGCGCTCCTGCCCGACGATGCCGGCTTGCCAGTTGCTGATCGCCCGCTCGCACTGGCTGTCCCATTCGACCGCGATTGGGCTGACCTTTCACTTGAGCAAGCCCAGGAGCTTCTGAAACAGGGCACGGATTTCGTGGCCGCCATCGAGTGGCCTGATATGGTGCCCGACCTGCGCGCACTGCGGGTCGATGGCATCCATCCCGGCGAAGCCGGATATCCACTGCGCCGGATCTGGTCGCTGCATGCGCGCCCCGGTCTGGAGGAGGTAGCGCGTGCGCTGGCACCGTTCCTGGCCGCGGGGATGACGGATGACCACGCCGCGCACCTGGCTGCCGTCGGAGACGTCATGCTCGATCGCACATTTCGCGTGATGCTCACCGCCGGGGAGCTCGATTTTCCATTCCGCCGCCTCGGCCTCCAGCTGCGTCAAGCCGACCTGACGATTGGCAACCTGGAATCGGCCCTGGGCACAGGCGGCCGCCCGGAGTCCAAGGGCTACACTTTTCGCGCCCCACTCGAGGCCGCTCAAAGCCTGGCCCTGGCTGGTTTCGACCTGATGTCGCTGGCCAACAATCACGCCATGGATTTCGGCCCAACCGTCCTCCTGCAGGCGATCCAGCTGCTGCATGACCAGGGTATCGATACCGTGGGGGCTGGCGCAGATGAGGCGGCTGCCCACCATGCCGTCCTTCGAGAAGTCGGCGGACTGCAGCTGGCCTTTCTAGCCTATGTCGATGTACCGCAGGAGTACCGGGGCTTTGATGCGCGGGCCTGGCAAGCCAGCGGCACCAATCCGGGCGTGGCCTGGGCAGATGTCGACCGAATTCGCTCCGATGTAGCCGCCGCCGGCCAGATGGCCGACCTGGTCATCGTGGTGCTGCACAGTGGCTATGAATACGTCCCCACACCAAGCCCAGAACAAACTGCAGCTGCCCACGCCGCGATCGAATCCGGCGCTGACCTCGTTCTCGGCCATCATGCTCACCTGCTGCAGGGAGTTGAGCTTTACCAGGGCGGCGTGATCGCTTATGGGCTGGGGAATTTCGCATTCGAAGATGCCGGCCCCCCGGAGAGCGGCATCCTGCAGATCTGGCTCGACGACGATGGAGTGCGGGCCTTTGACCTGGTCCCGGTCACACTCGATGAGTTTGGCCGCCCGGGTCCAGCTGAGGGTGAGGCGGCGGCCGCCATCCGGCAGGTATTTCTGGAGCGAACCAGAGCGTTAACCGGTCTGCCTTGAAACAGCTGCGGACCCGAAAAAATTAATTCTTGACAAGCGCCCTCAAAAAATAGTACAATTGTTCTAGGTACCGGTGGGCGCACATAAAAGTGAAACGACCACACGGGTCGGAACTCAAATTCGATCCCCATCGGAAAAGGAGAACCCCATGTTTCATACCGTAATTGTTGTTGGGAATCTGGGCCGCGATCCCGAAATGCGTTACACGCCCAGCGGCCAGGCCGTTACCAATCTCTCGGTCGCGACCAGCCGCAAGTACACCGACAGTAGTGGTGAACAGCGCGACGAGACGATCTGGTTCCGCGTATCGGTCTGGGGCCGCCAGGCCGAGACCGTGAACCAATACCTGCGCAAAGGCCGCCAGGTGCTGATCGAAGGCCGCCTGGTTCCGGACGAGAATGGTAATCCCCGCATCTGGAATCGCCAGGATGGTTCGCCGGCCGCCTCG
This sequence comes from Anaerolineales bacterium, assembly GCA_034430595.1. Classification (GTDB taxonomy): domain Bacteria; phylum Chloroflexota; class Anaerolineae; order Anaerolineales; family E44-bin32; genus E44-bin32. Next base: position 49,886 of record DAOUEL010000027.1, read on the forward strand.
TTCGAGTTATCAGCGCAGACGGTCCGCTTCCTCGGTGGACGCGATGACGCCGCATACGAATCAAGCGAGAACGGCTCCTCATCGACGGTCGAATCCGAAGACGACATCCCGTTCTAAGCTGCCCCTCGACGTCCTCAACCGGTGATGCCACCGGTTGAGGACGCACGATTCCCACCTGGAGTCATACGATGAGCCCTGAAGTTAAACCCCCACAAAGTGGGCGTCTGCCAATCCAACTCCCGGCGGATTTAAACCCCACCTACGCGAACTTCGCACTGATTACCCACTCGCGTTCCGAAATCATGATCGACTTTGCCCAGCTTATGCCGCAGATCCCGCAGGCACGTGTGCAAGCGCGCATCGTCATGACAGCCTTTAACGCCAAATTGCTGCTGCGGGCGTTGGGCGAACACGTTGGGCGCTACGAAGCCCAATTCGGTGAGATTGCCATACCCGAGGGAAGTTCACTTGCAGATCAACTCTTCCGTGGCAGCCCCGAAGCGGAAGGGGATGGAGAATAATTCATGGATGCATTGGATGATATCGGCGACGCAATTCGGCAGCATCTCGAGGACAAGAACGCCACACGCGACCGGGCACTGCAGCATTCACGCACCCTGATTCGTCACTGTTCAAAGGCGATTCGCGCCGCACACCGCGAAGATCGCAGCCTGGCCCGGGAGCACCTCGCGCAGGCAGCCGAACTGGTCCAGGCGCTGAAGGTTGAGCTGGAACCCTATCCGGACCTGTACTACGCCGGGTACACGCAGTCCGCGTTGAAGGAATTCGCCGAGGCGAGCATCTTCGATGCGCTCAGCACCGGTGACCCTCTTCCGAGCCCGGAGCAGCTGACTGTGGATTACGTCCCCTACCTGGGTGGCCTGGGCGAAGCGGCGGGTGAGCTTCGGCGCCGGGTGCTCGACATCCTGCGTCACGACCGGATTGCTGAAGCCGAACGGCTGTTGGAAGCTATGGACGAAATCTACGGCCTGCTGGTCACAATCGATTTTCCGGACGCGCTCACTAATAATCTACGGCGCACTACAGACATGGTGCGCGGGGTGACCGAGCGCACGCGCGGTGATCTGACGACCAGCTTCCAGGGCCGCGAACTGCGTCAGGCGCTCGAAGCCGTACATAACAAACTGCAGGACCTGAACTTGTGACCCGACCTGTGCTGCGAGCTTCAGAAATCGGCCTCTTTACGTACTGCGAAAGAGCCTGGGGTTATGCTCTTCGCGGCGAGAGATCCAGCAACCAGGAACAGATGGCCGAAGGCACTGACCGTCACTACACAAACGCCTCAACGGTTTCGTTCCTGCGCACGATGCATGTGCTGGGGATGCTGATGTTCTTCTTAGGCTTGGTGCTGCTCGCGATCCGGTACGTTTACCCAGGGGGATGAGGTGTGAACGCGGGCCTGGCTCTCGTACTTCTCGGCACCCTGCTGGTGTTGTTGGCGCGGCAGGCGTATCGCAGGTCAGGGCTTCCGCCCGGGGTTCCGGTCTATATCGACACCGGGAATCTAGAGACCCCGGACACCCTCTTTGATCCGGACTGGAGGCTGGCTGGCCGGCCCGATTTCATTGTCCGGCACGGTCGCTCGCTGATCCCGGTCGAGGTTAAAACCGGCCATACCCCCGCACAGCCGTATAAAGCGCATACACTCCAGCTTGCAGCCTACATGCGGTTGATCAAAGTTCAGAACGGCCGAAAGCCGGGGCATGGTTTCATCGTATACCCTCAGGCGAGCTTTCGCGTCCGCAATACGCGCCAACTCGAGCGTGACCTGAGCCAGACAGTTTCCCGCATGCGGGCCTCGATCGCCTCCCTGCCCCAGCGCTCTCACGCCAGCCCGGAACGCTGCCGGGCGTGCGGTTTCCTGTCGGTCTGTGATCAAGCACTGGATTCGTAGGGCGGAAGGTGAAACGTCCGCTTATAATATTCATCATGATTGGTCCGAATACTCCACCGCAACGAGCAGTCATCGCCGGGCACCCGCGTATGCCCCATTCGCTGGAAATGGCGAGTGAAATTGCGGCCTATCTCGATTCTCTCGGGATGAGCGCCATCCAGGGATCGCTGTATGACGAGAATCTGCGCGAAAAAATTGTGGATGGCAAGGCAGATGTTCTCATCGCCCTTGGTGGAGACGGCACCATGCTGCGTGCCGGTCATCTCTGCGCACCGTACGGGGTTCCGATTCTTGGTATCAACCTGGGCGGGTTGGGCTTCTTAATTGAAGTTCAACGCCAGGCCTGGGAAGAAGCTCTCACCAAGCTGCACCAGGGGGAGTTCAGGCTGGAAACACGCATGATGCTGCGAGCCCGGCACATGCGGGCCGAAGACATACTTGGCACCTGGGACGTGCTAAATGAATGCGTCATCGGGCGAGGCGAGATGGTACGCCCGGTCCGGCTGACCGCAGTGCTGGACGGCCACCTGCTGACAACCTACGTCGCCGATGCACTGATCGTTGCCACCCCGACCGGGTCAACGGCTTATGCACTTGCCGCCGGAGGACCGATCCTTCCGCCCGAGCTGCGCAACATTCTCATCGTCCCGGTCGCCCCCCATCTTTCCGTCGATCGCGCCATCGTTCTGCATGAGGGTTCGCAGGTAAAAATCACAGTGCGAACCGACCATCAAGCTTCTCTCAGCATGGACGGCCAGGAACCGGTCCATCTGCAGGACCAGGATGCCGTCGTTGTCCACGCAAGCGAGGATGTCGTACATTTTGTCCGCTTCCAGGAGCCGGATTACTTTTATCGTAACCTGACATCCCGCATGGACCAGAATCCATCTGCTGGAGGTCCTCGATGACCGAAAATGTTCTCGTTTGCGCCAACCACCCAAACCGGGAGACGACTCTGCGCTGCAATCGCTGTGAAAAACCGATCTGCGCACAATGTGCCATCCAAACCCCGGTCGGGTACCGCTGCCGGGAATGTGTCAAAGGCCAGCAGAAGATTTTCGATAACTCCATTCCGATTGATTTCCCCCTCGCGGCGGTTATTTCCCTCGTATGTGTGGGCGGCGCTACGGCCGTGTTAGATTTTCTCGGATTTTGGGGGCTTTTCGTCGCCCCGGTAATCGGAGGCGGGATCGCCGAAATCGTGCGCTGGGCGGTTCGCCGCCGCCGGTCGCGCAGCTTGCCGATCGCAGCCGTCGCCGGAGGCACCCTTGGCGTGCTGATTTACCTCGGTTTCCAGCTGACCAGGTATCTGCCCGTGTTCGCTTATGCCGGGTCGGATTTAGGAACGACGTGGGTTTCCAGCGCCCTGCTGACGTTCGCCTGGCCGGTTGGTTACGGCATCCTGATGCTGGGTACGCTCTATGCCAGGCTTCGTGGAATCCGTCTTTAACTTCCTATGCTGATCGAACTACGCATTCGCGATTTCGCCATCATCGAGGAGCTCGAGCTCCAGTTCGGGGCGGGCTTTATCGTTTTCACGGGCGAAACCGGGGCCGGGAAATCGATCATCATCGACGCCGTCGAGCTGCTGCTCGGAGGCCGTGCGGAAAGCACATTTATCCGCTCCGAAGCCGAAATAGCCAGCATCGAAGGGACCTTTAAACTGGATGCTGAAATTCGTCCAGCGGTGATTGAGATTCTCGAACGCGAAGCCCTGCTTGATGATGAGGAGATCGTTCTCCTGGCACGTGAGATCCGGCGTGAGGGCCGGAACATCTGCCGCATCAACGGTCGCACAGTCAGCCTGGCGCTGCTTTCCGAGATCGGTCAATTCCTGGTCGACCTGCACGGGCAATCGGAACACTTAAGCCTGCTGCGAGTGCGGGAACACCTGAACCTGCTCGACCGCTATGCCCAGGCGGAATCGGTGCTGGACCAATACCGGCTCAGCTATCGTGACCTTCAACGCACCCGCGGAGCGCTGGCGGACTTGCGCCGACAGGAGCAGGAGCTGGTTCGCAAAGCGGATTTCCTGCGCTTTCAAATCGAGGAGGTACAGGCCGCACAGCTCAAGCCCGGGGAAGATGAGGCGCTGCGTGAGGAACGCACGCGGCTGGCCAATGCCGAACAGCTGGCACAGAGCAGTGAGGCCGCATTGTCCGCGCTCACCGGATCACATGGCGAGCGCACATCGGCCAAGGATGCGCTCGGCCGTGTCGTCGACGAGCTGCGCGGTTTGGCGAAAGTGGACCCCGGCACTCAGGAGCTGGCGGACAGCGCCCAAGGCCTGGAAGACCAGGTCAGCGAGCTGACCCGCAGCGTAAGAAGCTATCGTGAAAGCATTGAATTCAACCCGCACCGATTGGATGAGGTCGAAGAACGATTGAGCTTGATCTCATCCTTGAAGCGAAAATACGGCGAGACGATTGAGGCCGTGCTCGAACAAACTGCCGCCGCGGCCGAAGAACTGGACAGCATCGAACATGGCGAGCAGCGGACGGAGGAGCTGCTCACGAGGGAGCAGGAATTACTCACAAACCTGGGTACGCTGGGAAGCCAGCTATCGGACCTGCGGCGGGCAGCCGGTACCCGGCTGGAGACGGCAATCGAGGCTGAGCTGGAAGACCTGCGCATGAGCGGCGCGAAATTCGGCCTTGATTTGCAGTGGAAGAAAGATTCGGAAGGAGCGCAGGTTGGTGAGGAGCGCTACGCACTGGGTCCATCCGGTCTCGATCAAGTGGAGTTTCTGGTAGCCCCCAATCCAGGAGAGGGTTTGAAGCCGCTGGCGCGCATTGCCTCCGGGGGCGAAACCTCACGCCTGATGCTCGGTATGAAAAGCGTGCTTGCACGCGCAGACCACACCCCGACCCTGATCTTTGATGAAATTGACCAGGGGATCGGCGGCAGGGTCGGCGCCGTTGTTGGAAAGAAATTATGGGGGTTGACCACAAGCCACCAGGTGCTCTGCATCACCCATCTTCCACAACTGGCGGCTTTCGGAGACCAGCATTACCGGGTGGAAAAGCAGTTGCACGATGGCCGCACCGTGACCGTCGTGACGCCACTCACGGGTGAGGCTCGCATTCACGAGCTGGCGACGATGCTTGGGGCCGAGACCGAGCCAAACCTGCAGAGCGCGGCTGAACTTCTGCTTGTCGCCCGGCAGAAGAAACAGCCCAGCGTGGCGAAATAAACAAACAGGGGCGGCTTGTGAGCCGCCCCTGATGCATTTCTGCCTTCCCGCGATCAGGCTGAAACTTCTTCTTCCACCTTAACCGGCGCTGTGTTCTCCGCTGGCCGAAAGATGACCCCTTCTTCCTCGTCGTAGTCCACCTGGACATACTCGCCAGGTTCGAACTCACCCTGCAAGATCTTCACGGAGAGCGGACTTTCGACATGACGCTGGAGAGCACGCTTTAACGGCCGGGCGCCAAAATCCGGATCGAAACCTTCGCTGGCCAGCCAGGCCCGTGCAGCCTCGGTCAACTCGACGATGATGCCATGCTCGGCCAACCGATCACGCACCTGGGCCATTTGCAGATCCACGATCTGCTCCATTTCCTTCAGCGTGAGCCTGGAGAAAATGATCACCTCGTCGACCCGGTTGAGAAACTCCGGCCGGAAGGTGTCTTTAAGCTCTCGCTCGATCTTCTCCTCTGCTTCACGCTCCTCCGCCTCGCCCGAGTTCAAGAAACCGAGCGTGCCTGAGCGGGTTACGAACTCCGTGCCCAGGTTGGATGTCATGATCAGCACAGTATTGCGGAAATCGACCACCCGTCCCTGTCCATCGGTGAGCCGTCCGTCGTCCAGGATCTGCAGCAGTGAGTTCCACACTTCAGGGTGCGCCTTCTCGATCTCATCGAACAGCACCACCCGGAACGGCCGGCGCCGGACAGCTTCCGTCAGCTGGCCACCCTCTTCATAGCCGACATAGCCAGGAGGGGCGCCGAAGAGCCGCGAGGCAGTATGCTGCTCGCGGTACTCGCTCATATCGACACGCACCAATGCGTCCTCGTCATCAAACATGAACTCGGCCAGCGCCTTGGCCATCTCCGTCTTTCCAACACCGGAAGAACCGAGGAAGATGAAAGAACCGATCGGCCGGCGCGGATCCTTCAAGCCGGCGCGCGCCCTGCGAATTGCGTCCGCCAGGGCGTGAATCGCTTCATCCTGGCCGATGATGCGTTCGTGAAGCCGGTCTTCCATCTGGAGCAGCTTCTCGGCCTCGGTCTCCATGACCTGGCTGACCGGGATGCCGGTCCACTGGGCGACAACCTCGGCGATGTCGTTTTCATCGACAACCTCGTCGAGCTGGTGTTCGGATTCCCAGGAATCGCGTTTCTCGTTAAACTCAGTTTCCAGCCGCAAGCGCTGGGCTTTCTTCTCAGCGGCTCGTTCGTAGTCGCGTTCTACACCAGCCTGCTCTTCCTCGACCATCAGGCGATCGACGTCAGCCTTCAGTTCTTTTAATTCAGGCGGGAGCGAGTAGAGCGCCACGCGCAGTTTGGCAGCCGCTTCATCGATTAAGTCGATTGCCTTATCCGGCAGGTGGCGATCGGTGACGTAGCGCTGGCTCAGGCGGGCCGCCGCGACCAGCGCAGCATCCGAGAAGCGCACCTTATGGTGGGCCTCGTAGCGGTCGCGAATGCCCTGCAGCATCTGGATCGTCTCTTCGATTGAAGGCTCTTCGACGAAGACCGGCGCAAAGCGCCGTTCGAGCGCGGCATCCTTCTCGATGTACTTGTGGTACTCGTCAAGCGTGGTCGCTCCTACGCACTGCAGTTCACCACGCGCCAGGGCGGGTTTAAGCATGTTGGAGGCGTCCATCGCGCCCTGGGCCGAGCCTGCTCCGACGACTGTGTGGAGCTCGTCGATCATCAGGATCACTTCACCTTCGGCGCGCTGGATCTCCTCGATCGCAGCTTTCAATCGTTCTTCGAACTCGCCCCGGAAGCGTGAACCAGCGATCATCGCCCCCAGGTCAAGCGAAACCACACGCTTGCCGCTCAGGATCTCGGGGACGTCGTTCTGGGCGATCTTCTGCGCCAGTCCCTCCACGATGGCGGTCTTCCCCACCCCGGCTTCACCGATCAACACCGGGTTGTTTTTCGTCCGCCGGGAGAGAATCTGGATGACGCGCAGGATCTCGTTATCGCGCCCGATGACCGGATCGAGTTTGCCCTCTTTAGCCAATGTGGTCAGGTCGCGCGAGTACTTTTCGAGTGTTCGGTAGCGTGATTCGGCCTTGCGATCCGTCACGCGCTGGCCGCCTCGGATTTCCTTCACCGCGTCGTAAACCCGTTCCTTGGTGATACCTTCATCATTCAGTAAGCGGGCGATGGCCGTGTTGCGTTCGGAGAGAATCGCCAGAAAGATATGCTCGGTTGAGATGTATTCATCGTTCAGCCGGTTGGCTTCTTCATTTGCCATATCGACCACGCGCTTCACACGCGGCGTGATAAAAATCTGACCCGCGCCGCCGCCGTAGATATTCGCCTTCGGGCTGCTGCGCAGCTGCTGGTCGATCAGCTCTGATAGATGATCGATGTCGACGTTCAGCCGCTCCAGAATCTGGGAGATCACGCCCTGCGGCTGCTCGATCAATGCCAGCAGGATGTGTTCGGTGTCGATCTGGTTGTGGCCGTAGCGTTGGATAATCTCGGCTGCTCTCTGAGCAGCGTCCTGTGCCCGCTCTGTAAAGCGGTCAAATCGCATCATATAGCACCTTCCTCAATATGCGCGTCAGGCACATATTTCTTATCCATTATATCCGGCGGCTTCTTCCGGGACATAAGAACCGTATATGAATTATTCATCCACGCAGACGGGTCAGAGCATTTTAGCAATGCTGGGAGGGTTTGCAAGCGGCTTTAACCGAAAGGGGAGCACCATGCCGCGCCTGGAGATACTTGTTCAGCTTCCGCACCCCTTCATCCCGAAAAGCCTGGCGCAGCCATATCCGGACTATCTTTATAATTTTAGTACTAATGCCCCATGAATATCACCTCAAACCTGCCTTGCACCAACGCACCCTCACCATTTATGATTAGATCCGCTGCACCCTGCAGCAGCGCTTATTTGACGCGGAGCAGAAGATCAAACTCCCAGGAAACCGACGCCGATTCACCCTATCCATCAGCGGGGGAAAACGCACACTTTACGCTCTTTGGATCGCATTCATGCTGCTGGGACTTCCCGGCAGTCCTGCCGCCGCGCACCCTGAGGCTAACCCACAGCCAGCGCCGCTCCCCGAGCCTGCCGCCATGCCCAGGCAGGCACCGGCAGCAAGCATCTCGCTCAACGTGCCGGCCCAGGTGCCGCTTGGCCAGGACGTCACCTTTACGGTGACATTTGACAATACGGGATCTGACCCGGGTTACGGCCCGATTATCGACCTGATTTTGGACACCACCGGGATCGACGCCGGCGCAGGCGGTTTGCCGTACGACGGGCTCGGCACGAGCTCAATCAGCGCCTCCTACCTCTCGATCCCCTTCCAGACCAGCGGCACTAACCAGAATATGTGGGTGCTCACCTTCGATGGAACCGGCAACGCCACCCACCCGCTCATGCGCGATGGCAGCGGAGCCCATATCACCGTTAGCGGCACGCCGGGCGATACGCTCGTCGTCCTGCGCCTGCCGTTTGGCAGCTTCGCACCCGACCAGCCGCCCGCCACCGTCTCTGTAACTGCCAACATGAGCAATTACGCGGACGTCAATCAGGCGCTCTCGATCCAGGCCCGGGGCGGTTTTGAGTTCGGGGAGACCCCGCTCGACGATTGGTGCTGCGGTGATGAAGGATCTATAACACTAACCCCCTGGATCTCGGGAGGCGTGACCCCTGCGCTGTTGACGCTTTCCAAGGAATACAGCGGACCGGAGGATGAAGCCGCCAGCGGCCCTAACTTCCGAACCTACTACCCTCTGCAGTACACCGTCACGGCTGATATCGCGCCCGGCCAGAGCCTGTCCTCGGTCACGCTGACTGATCAGCTGCCGAATAACCTTCAGGTATTTGGTTTCGTCCCCTCGCCGCCTGCCGGCGCAAGCTGCTCTGCAATTGGCTCCACGCCCGGCGAGACACTTTCCTGCACATTCGGCGGCAGCGTGAGCGGGAGCGCCAGCCTGACCTTCGATTTCTACATCCCGCTTAATAATTCGCTCGGCAATCGGGTGCTCAACGCTCTGAATGGTAACGATGTAAGCGCGTGCGACAACGCCTCTGCCAGCTACGATTGGGTCCCGCTCGATCCACGCGACCTGATACCTGATGGCGGACCGGGCACCATCGATCCCGTTCCCTGTGAGCACACGCTGACCGAGAAATCGCTCGCTCTGCAAAAAAGGGTCAGCAACCTGACCGGCGGCGGAAACTCGCCCGGCGACATACTCGAGTACAGCCTGACGTTCCAGATTTCCGATTTCTTCGCCTTCGATGGACTGGTTCTCGCGGACACAATTTCCGACGGCCAGCACCTGACAGGCGAGCCAACGCTGGAGGTGGCAGGCAACAGCTTCTCGCTCGCTACCGCGGCGTTTACCGCCGCCAATTATGATGTTCTCTGCGATTACACCAGCCCGGGAGTTGAATGCACCATCCCGGACGGTACCCCGCCGAACACCGGTGAGACGCGGCTCACATTGCGCGTTTCTGACGAGTTGATCACACGCGGGCGGGCGAACGGCAGGCTGATCGGCGGCTGCGTCGACCCGGCCGGCGGGAGCGCGACGCCAGAATGTGACACCGGGCTGCCGGGTGGCTACAACGACGGCCCAACCTACGCCACAGTCCGGTTCCAGACGACTATTCTCGACAATTTCGTCGACGACTTCCCTTCCGGCGATCCAAGCGTCGACCAGGGCGACGTGCTTGGGGACACAGCTACCGTCACCGGTGACGTTCTTGATACAGACGACTTTACGCCAACCGGGTTCAACGAAACCGACGGCAGCTCGGCCGGTCTGTCTATCGGGACCGGCACGCTTTCAAAGTCAATTTACGCACTGAATGGCAGCACCACACTTCCCAGCCCGGTCGAGGTCAAACCGGGTGACAGCTTGACCTACCGCATCCAGTACATCCTGCCAACGAGCGATGAAGAGAACCTCGAGCTGACCGATTACCTCCCGCTGCCGATTTTCAACGTTACTGACCCGAATGGTGACGGCAGTGCTGGGCCGGTCTGGTCGTTCGATCCGACCGTTAGCACCGCTGCGCCCGCGTCAGGAGTGGCCAAATTCGGGCCGGCCGATACCTTCTACGCGTACACCTGCGTCGGAAGCGGTACCCCCGCTGGCTGCCTGGCGCCGACGCTTACCCCGGATGCCACCAATAACGCGCTTAATTTCTACTACGGCGATTACAACGATTCACGCCATCAGCCGACGACGGTCGACCTGCTCTTCACGGTTACCGTATCGAGCGAGCCCTTTGCCGACCGGCTCTACCTCACCAACCAGGTGCATGGCTTCGAGGGCAGCACCAACGCCGGCACCGTCGCCGCCGACGACATCATCCAGATCATCCTGACCGAGCCCGTGCTGACCTCCAATAAGGGAGTTGTCTGGACCAGTAATCCGAATGCGCTTCCCGATCCACTGACGGTAGCACCGGTGGTCTTCACTAACCCCAGCAGTTCACCCCGCTGGAGCGGCACGATCAACGCCAGCTACCTGGCAGCACACCCGGTCGACAGCAACGTCAGCTTCGTCGACGCCGGGGATATCGTCACCTTCGCCATCGTGATTCAAAATACCGGCTCCAGCCTGAACGGCGCCTTCGACATTATTATCAAGGACGACCTGCCCGCACAATTCCAGATTCCCGCAACTGCAACGGGGTTGAACCTCGATGTTCGCTACGGCGATGGTACGGGCGGAATTACATTCACACCTCAAGGTGGTGGACCTGCGGGCTTGCTGGATGGCTCTGACGACCTATTCGGAAACGGACTGGAACTAGACGATCCTGGAACCGGCACCGGCGTGTGCCAGACCCATGATCCCAGCTTCACGAACGACATCATCCTGGTCACCTTCGATCTGCAGCTGCGGGACAATGTCACTCCTGGGACGATCATCAACACCGAATCGCTCGTCAGCTACGCCGGCAGCGAGGGTGGACCAAACCACCTGGCAACCCCCCAGACTGATACGGCCGAAACGACCGTCACCCCTACTACGACGAAGGCCTTCGTCAGTTCAGAGATTGAAAATACCAATAACGTCCGGAACGAAGGTGTCATCGGCGAATTTGTCACCTACCGCCTCACGCTCGACATCCCTGAGGGCAGCATGCCTGGGGCGCAGGTGGTGGATACCCTCGATACCGGTCTGGCTTTCGTCCAGATCGATTCTGTCACGACCTCTGCCAATGTCTCGCACAACTCAATCGACCTCGGTCCATCACCTGCCAATCCCAGCATTAGCAATGCTAACGGTGGAACGGGCAACCGGCTGACCTTTAATCTGGGCAACGTCACGAATACGAATCTGGACGACCTGGTCGAGACGATCGAGATCGAATATACCGCCGTCGTGCTAAACGTTGCCGGCAACCAGGATGGCACCGGTCTGAACAACAGCGCCGTGCTCTCCTGGACCGGGGGGAGCCTGTCGGCGGTCGGTGCGCCGAACCTACGTGTGATCGAGCCCAAGCTGTTGGTTTCCAAGGTCCCCGCCCCCATCCAGGGCGATGCCGGTGACACGATCACCTTCACGATGACCGTCCAGCATGACGCCGAGACGACCATCGATCCCGGCCTGAGCGACGCCGACGCCTTCGATCTCACCCTGACCGATGCCCTTCCGGCCGGAATGACTTACGCCGGCGGCAGCCTGGACTGCACCGGGGGCAGCCTGACGCCAGATTCCTGCACCTTCAGCGGGAACACGCTCAGCGCCAGCTGGACCCAGCCAACCGGCTTTCCGCTCGGCAGTACGAGCGTGTTCACCTTCGATGTCACGCTCGACGCCTCCGTCAGCCCGGACGAGGTGATCAGGAACACCGCCTACCTGGACTGGACCAGCCTGCCCGGCGATGAGACCTCCCCCCGCTCTACCCACAACACATCGGCCGTCGAGCGCACTGGGACAGGCGGCGTGAACGATTACACGACCAGCGGCTACGGCGAGGTAACCATCACCGGCAGCCCGACCAAGACCATCGTTTCGACCTCTGAAGCCCACACTGCGTTCGTGAGTGGCTCGGAGCGGGTGGTCATCGGCGAGGTGGTCCGCTATCGGCTCGCCTTCCAACTGGCCGAGGGCACGGCGCTCAATTTCCGCCTCGAGGATGACCTCTATCCCGGGCTGCGCTTCATCGACGACGGCACTGCCAGGGCCGCGCTTGTGTCTAATGACGTCGGTATCACCTCCTCGACCCTCTCCGATCCGGCGCTCTTCGTCACAGGCAACGAGATCAGCCTGGCCAGCGTCGTGCCGACCTATGCCCTACCTGATAACGCCGTCTCATCCAGCCCCAGCGATCCTAATGCCGATACCTACAACAGCGGGACGAACGTATACTTCTGGTTCGGGAATCTGGTGAACAGCGATCGCGACCTGGATCAGGAGTTCGCCGTTATCGAGTTCAACGCCGTCGTGGAGAACATCGCCGGCAATCAGGCCTATAACAATTCGACCGGCGCTACCACCTCCATCACGGCCCTCAACAATCGCTTCCGTACCCTTCTTGGCTCGCCAGATATTCCCGGAAGCTATTCCGGCCTAGTAACCGTGCGCATCGCCGAGGCGCTGATCACGAATCTGACCAAAACTGTTAGCGTCACGCCTTCGGACGCCGGCGACACAGTCGAGTACACCATAACTTTCAACAATAGCTCGAGCGTTGCGCGTGCCGCTACGGCCTTCGATATCGTGCTGACCGACACGCTCGACAGCAACCTGGTATTTGTCTCGATCAGCGGCACGCCGAACAGCGGCACCTGCCAGGGCGGCACACCAATTGCCTTCAGCGGGGGTGCTGTTGGGCAGGCCGTCACCGCCACGCTTAGCTGCCTCGACCCGGGCGCTCCGGCCAGCATCACGCTCACTGCGACGGTGGTCAACAACGCACCGATCGGAGCCGATATACCCAATACCACCAACCTTACGTATTCAAGCCTGCCCGGGGCCGGTACGCCATCCAACCCGACCGGATCGAACACCCCCGGGTCGGGTGGATCGGCAACCGGCGAGCGAAACGGTTCGGGCGGCGTAAACGACTACAGCGATACGGCCCAGGCCCCCATCTCGCTCGCCGATCCAATTCTCTCTAAAACCATCGCTTCGACCTCGGTCAGCAGCACGACCAGCTCCCGTCACGACCTGAGCATCGTCGACCTAGTCATCGGCGAGGAGGTCACCTTCGAGATTCGCGTCACTCTTCCTGAGGGCACCGCCAGCCCGCTGCGCCTGCTAGACAGCATGCCTACCGTGCCGCAGGGTGTGCTTGGCGTGCTCAGTGCGCAGGTTGACTCCATCGGGAGCCAGATCAATACCTCGATCGTCCCGACGATAACCATCAGTGACGGGCTCGATGCGGATAGCATCGATGATCAAGTCCTGTTTAACTTCGGGGACGTGACCAATACGCCCAACGGGGTGAGCGATGCAGGCGATGTGATCGTGCTTGAGATCGTTGCCCGGCTGGAGAACGTAAGCAGCAACCAAGATGGCAACCAGCTCACAAATAACGCCGTTCTCACCTACAACACAGACTCTCTTTCCGCGACTGCTGATGTTGAGGTCGTTGAGCCGCTCTTAACGCTCGTCAAGGCGGCAGACGATGATACGCCCAGCCTAGGTGGGGCCGTTACCTACACGATCACGGTCAGCAACCCTGGCAGCGGCTCAAATGCCGTCGCCGAAGACATCGTCATCACCGATGCCGTCCCTGCCGGTCTCACGTACCTCGGTCCTGTGACGCCTCTGCCCGCTGGCTGGTCGCTTGATGACAGCGCCGCCCCGGTGCTCACGTTCAGTGCCGGTCAGCTGGGGCTGGGTAGTTCCGTCGATCTCTCCTACCAGGCGACGCTTGGAATCCCGCCAACGGTGACGGTTGGCGATACTTTTACGAACACAGCCACTGCGACCTGGACCTCGCTCAGTGGCCTGGACGCGAACGAGCGCACCGGCTCGGGAAGCGGACCAAACGATTACACCACCAGCACCAGCGAAACGATCACTGCCTCCGAGGTGGACGTCGCCCTGAGCAAAGATGACGGCATCTTATCCGCCGTGCCGGGACTGCCCGTCTCTTACACGCTATCAATCCAGAACATCGGCAACGTCGACGCCCTGAATGTCGTCATCACCGACACTGTCCCGGCCTATACGACCTTCGCTGGGCCATCCGGTCCAGGTGCGTGGTCGTGCGCAATCGGTGCCCCGGCCGGTACCTCCTGCACGTATAACCTCGGCTCCTTGGCTGCTGGCGCCTCAACGAATTTGACGTTTTCCGTTGTCGTCAGCAGCACGCTGCCGGTGCTGGTCGACCTGACAACGAACAGCGCCATAGTCTCGGCTAGCAACGAACCGGTACTGCTGCAGGGCAACAACAGCGCTTCTCACGACACGCCGCTCGTCGCCGCGCCTGATCTTTCGATCGTAAAGGACGACGGGGTTGATACCGTATCCCCGGGGACCTTGCTCATCTTTACGCTCACCTATGCAAACTACGGTAACCAGGATGCCTCTGGTGTCACGATCACCGACGACGTTCCGCTGAACACCACCTTCCAGGCCGGCTCAAGCAGCGCTGGCTGGAGCTGCGACGACCCGGACGGCGGCGGCCCGCTTGTGCCTGGCGATCCCGGCAGCACCTGCACCTACACCATCGGTGCGCTGGCGGCTGGCGCCGGCGGCAGCGTGCAATTCGCGCTGCATGTTGACGACCCATTTCCAATCGGCACCAGCCTCATCACCAACACCGCCGTGATCGCTGATGACGGCACCAATGGCCCGGATCAAACTCCAGGTGACAACCAGAGCACAGACCGGGACAATGTGGTCACGCTCGGAAACCTCGACATCAACAAAAATCTGGTCGCAACGAGTCAGGCTTTCACCGATCCGGGCGATACGCAGCTCAGCGGAACCCCGCCTGCGGCAATTGGCGAGATTTTGACCTATGAGATCGTGCTCAACATTCCGCCCGGTTCGATTGCCGCCGTCCAATTGGAGGACGTGCTCGATCGCGGCCTGGCATTCGTCGACTGCAGCTCGATCACGGCCAGCTCGGGCAACCTGACGACCACGCTTGCAGGCGGGTTTTCATCGGCCTGCAACCCGGATACCCTGAACCCTCCTACCGGGAATCCGCAGGTTCTGCCTGAACCGTCCTCAAGCACTACAGATGAGGACCAGGGCCGGCGGATTCTCTTCGATCTCGGAAATATCACCAATACGAATTCGTTCGGAGGGGCGGACGAGACGCTGACCATCATATACACTGCCGTGGTCATCGACAATGAGAGCAATCGGCGCGGCTCACGCCTGAATAATGCAGTGCACTGGACGTGGAGCTCGGGCGAGCTGAGCGAGTCGGCGAACGAGGCCGAAATCGTCGAACCGACCTTGACCCTGACCAAGAACGCCGCGCCGCGCATCACCGCTCCGGGTTCGCCAATCACCTTCACCCTCATGGTCGCCCATGCCGCATCCAGCAACAGCGCTGCCTTCGATTTGGTCCTGACCGATACTCTTCCTCCCGAGCTTACCTACATCCCGGCGACATTGGCCTGTACTTCAGGTGCCTGCAGCGAAGCCGGTGGGGTGATCACGGTCAGCTGGGACACCTTCGACCTGGGAGACACCAGCCAGATAACCTTCGATGTGACCCTCGGGCCGGTTCGGCCCGGGCAGCGGGTCCTCAATCAGGCTGCGCTCGAGTGGACCAGTCTGCCGGATGACAACGTGGCTGCGCCGTATGCGCTCTCGCCCTTCAATGCACTGGCTGTCGAAAGACGCTACGATCCGACCACCCCGGTCGACCTGTACCAGGTTCTGGCGGAGGTTTCCGTCGGCGCTCCAGAGCTGCCCGCTACCGGTTTCGCCCCGGGTCAGCGCACAACTCTGCCGCCCATTCCGGGACAACTCCCCTATTCTGATATTGGCGGGATACAGCTAGAAATCCCATCGCTCGGTCTGCGCTCACCTATCATCGGCGTCGCTACGGATGAATCGGGTTGGGATCTGACCTGGCTCTGGGATAACATCGGCTTCCTGCAGGGCACGGCATATCCAACCCACACAGGCAATACCGTTCTTACCGGGCACGTTGTCTTGCCAAGCGGTCTGCCAGGGCCTTTCGCTCGGCTTGGCGAGCTGTTCTGGGGTGATACCGTCATGCTGCACAGCGCGGGCATGACCTACGTTTACGAGGTGCGTGAACGCTGGACAATTCTGCCCAACGATCTAAGTGTCATGAAGCATGAAACGCTGGATTGGGTAACGCTGATCACCTGCCGCAGCTTCGATCCTTCCAGCGGGACCTACTTGCGGCGCACTGTCGTACGCGCTGTCCTGGTCGAGGTCCGGCCGGACGCCGAATAACGCAGGACACACCTCGAATTGGGTTTGTATTGGTAGGGGCGGGGTGGCTCCGCCCCTACGCATTCATTTGCATGAACGTGAATCATCGCGTAGGGGCACGATACATCGTGCCCCTACAATTTATGCTGCATCTCCTCGTATATAGATCAAAGCCAGTCGGGTCAATTCACCAACCTGCCGGCATTCCCGTAGGAAGGCCACAGCGCCGAGCCACTACAATTGACAGGCAAAAACTGTTCCTCGAATCTCGGATGAGATGCATTCTCATGGGGACGGGGTGACCCCGCCCCTACGTATAAAAAAAGGCGACCGGCCAGTCGCCCCTACCAAAATCCTGCAATCCTGAAGTGCCCCGCCGCAACCATGAAATTGGCTGATATTACAGGCGCTAACAAATATTCCCTACATTGCGTCCCGCAGGTACCCGATCGCCAGCCCGTCCCCGGCCGGGTAGATCAGGCTCACCAAACGGCTGTCCTGCGCCAGGCGCCGGTTGAACTCACGCAGCACGACCGCCCGTTCGCTCTGGTTTGCCTCGTCGATCACATCTCCATGCGAGAAGGCGTTATGCCCAGCGACCAGACCTCCGGGCGCCAGGTTTGCCAGCGCCCAGTCCAGGTATCCCAGGTAGCCTTCCTTCTCCGCATCGATGAAGATCAGATCGAATGGACCCTGTGCTGTAAGTTCAGGAAGCAGCTGATGGGCATCCCCAACCCGTACGCTGACCCGATCTTCCACGCCGGCCAGCTCGAAATGCTCACGCGCCAGCTCCGCCCGTTCCTGCTCACGCTCAAGCGTGATCAGACTTCCACCGGGAGCGAGGCCGCGCGCAATCCAGGTGCCGCTGTACCCACCCAGCGTTCCGATCTCCAGGGCTTTACGAACACCCGCGGCTGCAGTGATAAACTGCAGAAAGCGCCCCTCTTCCGGCTTGACCGTAATCTGTGGCAGGCCGCTCTCGACGATGCGGCTGCGGATCGTTTGCAGGACGTCATCTTCCGCCGCGAATAATTCCCGGCTGTACTTCTCGAGCGACTCGTTGTAGGTTGGCATCCCGGTTCTCCTTCGAAGGACATCCTTTCCAGACTGGAATTATAACTTGCTGGTGTGCACGTCCGATCGGTACAATGCACGGATGGTCGGCACAGCTGGAAAGCTTCTGCGCTGGTTTAAAGAGAACGGGCGTGACCTGCCGTGGCGGCATACTCGCGATCCGTACCTGATCTGGGTCTCGGAGATCATGCTGCAGCAAACGCGTGTAGAGACTGTCATCCCATATTATGAGCGCTGGGTGGACCGTTTTCCAACACTCTCGGAGCTGGCCAAGGCAGATCTAGAGGAAGTGCTGCGTCTCTGGGAAGGCCTGGGCTACTACCGCCGGGCGCACAACCTTCATCGCACGGCAAAGCTGATCCTGCAAGAGCACGGTGGCCATTTCCCAGACCAGGCTGGCGAGCTGGAAAAGCTCCCTGGATTGGGCTCTTACACTGCAGCCGCGCTGGCGGCGCTGGCGTTCGATCAGGCCGAGATCGCCCTGGATGGCAACCTGCGGCGGGCGATCGCTCGCGTGATCGACCTCGAGCTTGATCCACGCAGTGCGGCCGGAGAGAAACGGCTGCGCGAGTGGGCTGATAAGCAGCTGCCTCCCGGACAGGCGGCCGACTTCAACCAGGCGTTGATGGACCTGGGAGCAGCGATTTGCCTTCCGAAAAAGCCGATCTGCACGTCATGCCCGATTGCAGCTCAATGCCTGGCGTATGGCCGCGGCACGATCGGCGAACGCCCGGCGAAGTCCCCTCGCCGACCGATTCCCTCTCTTCAGGCTGCCGCTGGGGTTATGCAGCGCGGGGGGAGGGTGCTCATTGGCCGGCGTCCGGAGGGTAAGCTGCTGGGTGGTTTGTGGGAATTTCCAGGTGGCAAACGCGAGCCGAACGAGAACCTGCGCCAGTGCCTGAAGCGTGAGTTAAAGGAGGAGTTGGACGTCAAGGTCAGAGTTGGGGCTGAGCTTGGATCATTTCACCACAGTTACAGCCACTTCCATGTCTCCGTCCATGCCTTCGAGGCCGAAATCCTGGACGGGGAGCCGCAGGCTTACGACCACAGCGCCCTGGAGTGGGTCGAGATCGGCCGGCTTGCTGATTTCCCGATGGGCAAGGTTGATCGTGCGATCGCAGAACGGTTGGCCGCTTCGGATTACGATGCTTGAGTTGACTGCGCCCGGCTGCGGTGCACCAGATACACCCCCGCCAGCACCGCCACGCCGCCGGCGAGCTGAAGTGGCTGCAGGAGCTCACCCAGAAGCGGGCCGGCCAGCAGTCCGGTTACCACCGGCTGACCCAGCAACGTGGGCGCAACAAGCGTTGCTGGCAGCTTTCCCTGGGCATAGTTGATCGCCAGCCAACCGATGCCCTGGCTGATCACCCCGAGACCGACCAGGCTCAGGTACGTACGGCCCGCATAGCCCAGGAGCGGCTGGCGTAAAATCCCGTTGATCACCAGCAAGACGATTATTGCGGCCAGCGACGAAAACCAGAAATAGGAGAGCGCATCGATGGTACGCCGGCCGCGCTGGGTGATCAGGAAATATCCTCCGTAGAAGAGACCGGCCAGCAGTCCAAAGAATGTCCCCACCCCGAGGGACATCGAGCGTAATGCATCCAGCCCCAGGATCAATGCTGCACCGGCCATCGCCGTCAGCAATCCAATCCAGAATGGCACATCCAGGCGCTCGTGGAAGATGACTAGCGCTCCGATTCCAACCCAGAGTGGGGCTGTATTTGCCAGCAAGGTCGGATTGGTCGCCCCGCTCATGACGACCCCCGTTGACCAGAATGAGAGGTCTACGGCGAAGAAAACCCCGGCCAGCATTGCAATGCGGAGTTCGTTCCAGCCGATTCCGTGCAGATGCTCACGCCGGCTGATGAAGGGGATGGTGAGCACAGCCCAGCCAATTGCCATGCGGTACAGGCTGGCCACTGTGCCGGGTGCTGAGGCCCAGCGGATGAAGATGGCTGAAAAGCCAATCGCTCCAATGCCTAGAGCAAGGGCCAGGTACGCCAGCAGCTGCGAGCGTGATGTGGGTGGATGCGTATCAGGCCTCCGTACTCTAAACGGATTTCGCCAGGCAGCAGACATTCTACCCAGGGCCAGGTCTACGTCCAAGCATAGTCCAGCGATTGAAAAAAGCTTACAATGCGCCTCGATCAATAGACTTGGAGGAGCGTATGCGCTTCGCTCATCGGACGTCAGAACTTCGATCTGAAGGCGCCTATCACGTGCTGGCAAAGGCAACGGCGCTCGAAGCGCAGGGCCAATCAATTGTACATTTCGAAATCGGCCAGCCGGATATCGAAACCTACGGAAATATCCGCCGCGCCGGAATCGAGGCAATTGAGTCTGGCCACACCCGCTACACGCCGCCAGCCGGCATGCAGATGCTGCGCGAGGCGATCGCTGAAGACGCCGGGGAACGGCGCGGTGTCACGTTCGCGTCGGAGCAGGTCGTTGTCTCACCCGGTGCCAAGCCCAACCTCTTCTTTCCCATCCTGGCCCTGGTTGAGCCGGGTGATGAAGTGCTGTACCCCGACCCCGGTTTTCCATCTTACCGGGCGATGATTCTCGTTGCCGGCGGCGTGCCGATCCCCTATTCACTTCTTGAGGAGGACGATTTCGCGCCTGACCTCGACCAACTACGGCACTCCTTCACTAAGCGCACGCGAATGATCATTCTCAATTCACCGGGAAATCCGACGGGAGGCGTTCTCTCTTCAACCGCGCTGGAAGCGATCGGTACCATGGCGCTCGAACACAATTGCTGGGTGATGACGGATGAGATTTACCGTCGCTTGCATTACCTTGAATCGGCTCCACCCAGCATTATCACGCTACCGGGGATGGCTGACCGCACGATCGTCGTTGATGGCTTCTCAAAGACCTACGCCATGACCGGCTGGCGGTTGGGCTACGGCATCATGCCGTCTGAGTTGGCACAGAAGGTGGGCTTGCTGATCACCCACTCGACCGGGTCAACAGCTCACTTCACCCAGTATGCCGGACTCGAGGCGCTGCACGGTCCCCAGGGCGAGATCAATGAGATGCTGCAACGCTACCGCCGGCGGCGCGACCGGGTGGTAAGCGGCCTGAACACCATTCGCGGCGTGAGCTGCCGGATGCCGCAGGGCGCTTTCTATGCTTTCCCGAACGTGCGTGAAACCGGAATCGCGGTAGATCGACTGGCCACGATGATCCTCGAGCAGGCCAGCGTAGCGCTGCTCCCAGGAACCGCCTTTGGCACCCAGGGTGAGGGCAATCTGCGCCTCTCCTACGCAACAAGCCTGGACCAAATCGAGCAGGGGCTGGAACGACTGAGCTCTTTCTTCGCGACGCTCGAAACTGGATAGGCTCGTTCCGGCTAACCGAATCAACCCCCTGCTACGCGACCCCGCGGCTGCATTCCCTGTATTAATGGATAGAAGTCTTGATCCATGAGAGGAGAATCATGTCCGCACGCAGGCCTCGTATACCTCCAGCACTCGTCCTGTTCTTCCTGGCGCCAGCTATTGGTGAGCTTCTATCGGGATCCTCTCCCCCGCTCGAATTCTTTAGAGCCTTTCCGCTGCTCTTGCTGGCTGCCTTGTACGGTGGCGGGGCGCTGCTGGCGCGCGAGCTGGCGCTGCGCTGGGGTAAGCGCTGGCCGACCATCCTGACCCTTGGCCTGGCATACGGCATTCTCGAGGAAGGCTTGATGGTGAAATCATTCTTTGATCCGGCCTGGATGGATCTGGGCTTGCTGGGTGTCTATGGGCGCTGGGCCGGCGTAAATTGGGTCTGGGCCTGGATGCTCACGCTATACCATGCCGTGGTCAGCATCGCACTGCCGATTCTGTTAGTCGAGTTGCTTTATCCCGAACACAGAGATGAACACTGGCTCGGGCGACGTGGGATGACCATCGTCGCGACCTTGCTGGGAGCCGATGTGATCTTCGGCTGCACATTGCTGACAACTTATCGCCCACCCCTTGCGCCCTATGCGGCGGCGTTGCTGACGAGCGTGCTTTTAGTGCTCCTGGCCCGCAGACTTCCAATACGCTGGGCACCCCTGGCTGAAAGCCCACGCTGGGGATCGTTCAGGCTTGGTCTGGCCGGCTTCGTGGGGATTGCTTCGCTCTTCTTCGCGGGCTGGGCGCTGCCCGCACTCAAGTTCCCGGCCGGGCTGACAATTACCTTCATGACCGCGGCGGCGTTTGGCACCTGGCGCGTGATACGTTGGGCGAGCGGGGAAGGCGCCTGGGATGACCGTGGCCGCCTGGCTCTGGCGGCTGGCGGGCTGAGCTTTTTCATCCTGCTGGCCTTTCTCGCCGAGGGCGACACCTCCCGAGTCGATAACCCGGCCGGCATGAGCCTGGTTGGATTGGCGGCCGGCGCCGGGCTGCTCCTGATTTACCTGTGGGTACGCCGTCGGACGGAACTGAAGACCACTCCCGATTGATCAATCCACCAATTTGCGCTCTCCTGGCTGCCGATTTCGATTTGACAAGAACAGGACAGATGAGGTATCTATCATGAAAGCTATTCCACGTTCGTCGTGGTTCGGCCATCCATTCTTGAATCGAAACTGGAGGAACGTTGTCGCCCAAGTCACCCTGGACGTTCGTCACGAACCATGGAGCGGTGCTGTCGATTCTAAGCCATGAGGGGATAATCACCGCGGACGAAATCGCCGCACGCCTGAGGATCACGGTTCGCACGGTGCGCCGCATCATCAGTGAACTGGAGACAGAGGGTTATCTTGAGATCGAGAAGATTGGGCGCCGCAACAGCTACCAGGTCAATCGCCATCGCCCTTTGCGGCGTGAGGATCAGCGTGAGGTGGCGATCGAAGATCTGCTTGAAATCCTCAAGCACGCCGAGCACTGAACCGATCCTCACCTGAGCCGACTTCGATGGCGGCCAGGCCTGATAGTGCCGGTTTGGGGCAGCCGGTCACTCCCACCGCTTTCTTTCCTGAATCGAGATATCTAGCGCTTAGCGCTGCCCGGTAATCGAAGCACCTTCAACAGCTCGCCGACCGTAGCACCGTATTGGTCGGACCGACGCAGGGAGAGATCAAAATTAATCCGATAGATGTTCCTTCGTCCCACCCGTTGACGCTCAATATAGCCATCGGTTTCGAGGTCCGTCAGGATACGGCGCACACTGCGTTCCGTAATGCCCAGGGCAGCCGCGAGCGCGCGTGCCGTCAGGTCTCCCTCCCGGTCGAGTAATACCAGCACTGCACCGTGGTTGCTGATAAATCCTCAAGTTGGCCGGCCGTGCATGGATGCCCTCCTCATCTCCATGATGCCGTTCTTGCATCAGGAGACATTCAGGGTTGAAAGCCTGCCGGGCTAGAGCCCGGCAGGCCTCCGGTGTCCCTTCAATAAGGATTAGCGGTAAATCGATGGCACCAGCCAGATCGCCGAATCCTGGTCGAAGACATCCTTGGCGCGGACGGCCAGGATGAATTTGACCTCTTTCCCGGCCAGCGGGCTGAGATCGAGATCGATCTTGGTGAACTTGCCGTCGTACGACTCATCCCAACGGCCGAGCGTCTTCACCTCACCCTCACCGATTTGATATTCCAATTTGAACTGCAGGTCGCATTCGGGAGAATCGTTGTTGCAGGACACTACCGCCCGGAAGCGGTCGCCGGTTTTCACCTTGAAGGACGGGTATGTGCCAGAGATGCGGCCGCCATTCACCCCCTCCGGAATGACCCAGATTGCGGGTTCGTTCTCCTGCCGCCCCTCTTCCAGGACCGGATTGTTCTGCTGCTGAACGAAGCCATCGACTGAGTAATCGGCCGTGGGACATGTCAGCTCGGCGCTCGTGCTGACCCAGGCTGCATCGCACAGGTGATCGACGAAGCTGTAGGCAATGGTCTTCGGCCTCACCACCTTGATCGAGACCCAGAAAGGTTCATCCGCCCCGGGTCCCATTCCGAAAATCAATCCCGAAGCATTCCGTAACCCCCAATAGTCGGTGTACTTGCCGATGAGTGTCGGTGCTCGGATCTCGATTGCGACGTCGACTGTCGCTCCCGGTTTAACATTCTTCCCTAACGGTACAACCTTTGCGGCGTAGAACCTGTCTCCGCTGATGAATACTAGGTCGTAACCGGTCGTCCAGGTGCAGGTACCGATATTCTTCAGCCGCCACGTCTTGATAGCCTTCTCGTCCGGTGAGAGATTCGTTTCATCTGGTATCGAAACGTCCTTGACAAACTCGACCCAGTCGCACGGGATCGGGGGCGCGGTCGGGGTGGGTGTGCTGGTCGGGGTAGGGGTCATTGTCACAGTCGGCGAAGCGGTTGGAGTAAAGGTCGGCGTTGGGGGTAGCGGCAGGAACTGGTAGTCCCAGCCGAAGTTGATATCACCCACCTGCTCAGAGGCCAAAATTGTCACCGTGCTCATGGCCGGAGCACCTACTGCCGGGTAAGTCCAACTCCCCGGGAGCAGCAGCGGTGCATTTCGGGCATCGCCGGGGTCGATAGAAACACAGTACGTGCCGGGGTTCAATTTCTCGAACACAAAGCGTCCATCCCCAGCCGTCGTCTGCTCGGCCAGGCCGCTGGCCGGGCAAGCGCCTCCCCCGAGACGAACAAAGACACCGCCGATGCCGGGCTCACCGGGTTCAAGAATGCCGTTGGCGATGAAACCCGACTCGCCTCCCGGAACACAACCGTCCGGCGTACCTATTGGAGTTGGCTGGCCCGGCAAGCCCGAAGCGCACAGGTCATGCCAAACCAAACCCGAAATGCTTCCACCAGCTTGATCCGGCGGGAGTATGGCCGGCGTGGGCGAGACCTGGGATCCACTTGAAGCGCTGCCTCCCATTAAATCGAGCCCAACGATGGCTACGACCAAGGCGCCCGTCGCTAATACAGCCAGCGCCGCCAATCCGAGAAAGATATAGACCCAGCGAGTGCTGTTCACAGCCTTCCCTCCTGAGCTCGCAAGCTCCATGGAGCAAGACGAGCTCAAATTATTGGTGATTTTTATTACATGATATTAATATCATGTATATTATAAAACGGATTCCGGGTTTGGCAATCCCCTCTGGTCCCTGGTAAGACGCAAATCAGCCCGGGCTTGTTCCCGGGCTGATGAGTTTGGAAGAGGATCGCTTCGAAATGTGATTGCTTAGCTTCTGGCTCCCTTTTTCGATCGCGTTGGTCGATGCCCGTTGCCATTCGAACCAGGTTTGAGCGACGCGACCTCCTGAAGCAGGCGTTCGGGCGCTGGGACGATCTGGTCGGTAGAAGCCGGGAGTTGTCCGGTCGGAGCATCGCTCCGGGAATGCAGCTCATCGAAGCCTTCGGGCTTTATCGCCCGTGCTGTGCCCTCAAGCAGGCCGGAGATGCCGGTCTGTCCGCCTTGAGATTTTCGCGCCTGGCAAGCCGGGCAGCTGGAAGCATCGTGGGCCTGGTATGTTGTCGGCTCTTCGTAGCTGGCGATGTACCCTTCATAGTTCCGCAGCACGACCCGGTGATCAGACTCGCTCAGCAGGTAGTTCGGCATGAGCGGGATCTTCCCACCGCCGCCTGGAGCGTCGACCACATACGTCGGCACCGCGTAGCCCGAAGTATGGCCACGCAGCCCCTCGATGATCTCAATTCCCTTCGCAACCGGTGTACGGAAGTGCCCCGCTCCGGCCACCAGGTCACATTGATAGAGATAGTATGGGCGCACCCGTATTCGCACTAAATCCTGCACCAGCTTGCGCTGAATCTCGACGCAGTCGTTCACCCCGGCCAGGAGCACAGATTGGTTCCCAAGTGGGATACCGGCCCTTGTCAGGCGGTCGGTTGCCTGGGCCAGTTCGGCTGTAATTTCATTCGAGTGGTTGACGTGGATGTTCATCCAGAGCGGATGATAGCGCGCCAGCATCTCCGTTAGCTGCTCGTCGACCCGCATCGGAAGGAAAACCGGCACCCGGCTTCCAATCCTGATGATCTCGATGTGCTCGATCTCGCGCAGCTGGCGCAGCAGGTCCTCAAGCAGGGCTGGCGGTAGGGTGAGTGGGTCCCCGCCCGAGAGCAGGACATCGCGTACCTGGGGCGTACGTCGCAGGTAGTCGAGCTGCTGTTCGTAATCGATACGCGAGAATTGCTGGTGCGGATCTCCAACGATGCGCGAACGGGTGCAGTAGCGGCAGTAGGACGCGCACTGCGTCGTGACAAGCATCAGCACCCGGTCCGGGTAACGGTGCACCAGACCTGGCACCGGTGAGTGCTCATCCTCGGCCAGCGAGTCAACCAGCATGCCGTCAAACGGCGCCAGTTCGGCGTCGGTCGGGATCACCTGGCGCCGAATCGGGTCGGCCGGATCATCAGGATCGATGAGCGAGATGAAATACGGCGTGATGTCCACCCGGAAAAGATGGGTAGCAGAAAGCGCCCGCCGTTCGCTCTCGCTGAGCGGGATCACCTGTTCGATTTCATCGACGCTGTTCAAACGATGGCTCAACTGCCAGCGCCAGCTGGACCACTGTTCATCCGGAACTGATTCAAACTGCGGTGCACGGCGCGACGGGAATCCTTTGCGCATCGTGCGCTCCCCTTTGGCTTTTATCATCTTACTCACCATCTACTGATTTCTGCGCAGCGCGGTGCGCAGGACAGGTGCTGTTTCCATCTGGGTTACGTCCCTGACGCGTTCACGCAGCGCGATCAGAGGACGGGCTTCCTGGATACGCGAGGCTTGTTTGAATGGAAGCTGGAAGCGTTCCGCACCCAGGTAGAGAATCTCGCTGATCAGGACGTCATAGTTCATCCCTTCGGTCGCGGCCATGATGCAAAGGTCGCTTACCTTCGGGTTGAGACCCGGCAGCGTATTGATCTCGAGCAGATAGGGTTCGCCCTTCGCATCGAGTCGCAGGTCGACGCGCGATACGTCCAGCGCTCCGACCGCCTCGGCTGCACGAAGGGTCAGATCGATCAGCTTACGTGCCAGCGAGCGTGAGATGTTGGCCGGGCACAGGTATTCCGGCGCACCCAGCTCACCGATATCCAGCGATTTCGCGGCGTTGCTGTAGATCCCGGGGCTGACGCTCTTACTGCTGTCAAGCTCAAGGATTGGAAAGACGTGGTAGCCCTGAGAATTGTACAGCCAGGGGCGGCGGCGGTTGCGGGGTGAGCCGGCGTTGCCGATGAAACCGACCGTGAACTCACGCCCGTGGAGGTACTCTTCAGCCAGTACAGGCTGGTGGTAGGTTTTAAGCAGCCAGTTCACACGCTGGCGCAGCTGGCGTTCGTTGTGAATAATCGCCGAGCTGTCGATGCCCATGCCGGTCCCTTCACGCGCCGGTTTTACAAATAACGGGTAGCGGAAGTCATTTCGAACGGGCTCTTTGCCGCTGCGGAACTCCTGGAAGGCGGGCGTAGGCAGGCCGTGGCTGGCCCAGATTCTTTTCGTCTGGGTTTTGTCCAACGAGATTGCATTCGTCAATACGCGTGAGGCGGTATAGGGGATTCCAAGCAATTCACATAGAGCTGGGGCTTGCGCCTCACGTGAATCGCCCTGAATGCCTTCGGCGATGTTGAAACAGATGTGCGGGCGCAGGTTCGTGAGGCTCTCCGCCAGCGAGTGATCACCGATGCAGACATGCACCCAGTGACCGTCGAGTTCGAGCGCATTGGCGATCGCTTCGACCGTCTCTTTGCGATCGAACTCAGCGCCGGCGTCGGGAGGTTCTTCGAGTTCGTGTTCAAATTCGTCTTTCAGGTTCACAAGCACCGCCACACGCCAGGGCGCATGACGGTGCCCGGCTGCAGGAGGTTTACGATGTGATACTGTGTTCTCAAAGTAATGCATGATCTTGGTCTCCTCTTTCTGGAGCTTTCACCCCAGGATTTTTCCTTGCTACTGCCGCACCCGGGTGGCATCGAGTGGATGGCTCCCGGGTTCCTCTCCCCAGCGCTGGTTTGGAAGTGGTTCTACGAATGCCCAATCCAGCTCAACTGGCGAGGTGCTGATAACAACCAGCTGCGCACCACAACGCGCACAGCAAAGTCGTTGATCCATGACGGCCGAAGCGCCGACGGGAATATCCGCGTCGCATTCGGGACAGGTTCCGATCACCATAGATAATCTCCTTCTGGCGTAGGCTATTCAAGACACCCACGGGCACAGATCAAACCAGTGTGTAGGGTAATCCCAGCTGAATCATTTCTCGTGCAGGTAGTGTGGCAAGGATGTATAAAACAAGCCTGCGGACGACTAAATGTGTGCCATCCGGGTTTTGGGGACGTAAGTCCTGTATTTTAACAGGATCAGGTGTCGTCTGAGTTGAAACGATAGCCGACGCCGGAGAGTGTTTCGAGGAAGATTGGTTTTTCTGGATCGGGTTCAATCTTATGCCGCAGCCGGCTGACAAGCCCACGCACCAGGTCACGGTTGCCCTCCCCGCTGTAGCCCCAAACGCGTTCAACGATCACTTCGCTTGGCAACACCTGACCGCGATTCGTCATCAGCACATAAAGCAGCCGGAACTCAAGTTGTGTCAACCGCTGCGATGGTTTGCCCTGCACCTCGACCTGGCGGCTGGAAGGATCAAGCGAGATGAGACCAAGATCCAGGCTGGGCAGTACGAAACCCGGAACTGCATTCGAGCGCCGCAAGATTACCGAGCACTGAGCCGCGACCACCAGCGGAGAGGCCGGCCGGTTGATAACCACATCGGCACCCATATTTAGAACCTTGCAGGTATCAGCTTCTGACATGGGTTCGGCCATCAACACCAGCGGCACCTGGGTGATCGCCCGCACCTCGCCGATAACCTGCACCGGATCGGCATCTGCCGCGAGCGCCACCAGCATCACATCAGCTGCGTGGTCCGTCCAATTTGAAAGGACCCTGCGGTACTCAGCGCTGGCCGCGACCGCCAGCCCTGCCTTGCGCAGAGTGTAAACAAGCAAATCTCGTTCATCCGGGTCGGGCGAAATGACAATCGCCTGCATTGCACAAAACTCCCTGGCTGCGTCCGGTTGTCAAGCAATACGTCCAGCCTGGTTCGTCACGAAGGCTCAGGAGTAAATTGTACACCGATCACATTTTTCGGTGTGGAGACTTCGAGCCCTTCCGGGGCTAATTACCAGCCTCGACGCTCGCCAACTGTAGCTTATGATTCGAGGTCCTGCGACCTGCCTCACGCCGCAATCCCGAATCCGGCCTGCCCCGCAGGTACGGCTTCCCCTGGCGGGTATTTCCAGACCATAATAACCGGGCGGGGTGCAGCCGGACGAAAAACGTCCGTTATTTAGCACCTGGCGAAAGGGGAAAACGAATGCCCGCGATTCTTGAAACAAGGGACCTGCAGAAGCAATTTGAATCGGGCGAGCTTTCGGTCGAAGCTCTGCGGGGAATTAGACTGCAAGTTCAAGCAGGCGAGTTCCTTGCCATCATGGGCCCCTCTGGCTCGGGCAAATCGACTCTGCTCCACCTATTGGGGGCTCTCGATGTGGCCAGTGAGGGTGAAGTGCTGCTGCACGGAGATCCCCTTACACAGCTCAATGATGACGAGCGGGCTCGAATCCGGCGGCGGCAGATCGGCTTTATCTTCCAATCCTTCAATCTACTACCAACGCTGACTGCATCCGAGAACGTGGCCCTGCCCCTGCTACTTGATGGTCAAAACCCCAAGGTCGCGCTCGAGCGTGCGCACACTGCGCTTGCCCTGGTGGATCTTTCCGCGCGCGCCGGCCATCGTCCCGATCAGCTCTCAGGTGGCGAACAGCAGCGGGTGGCCATCGCCCGCGCCCTTGCCAGCAAGCCGCAAATTGTCCTGGCCGACGAACCGACCGGCAATCTCGATCGTGCGGCCGGGGAGCGTTTGCTTCAAATCCTGCGCCGCGCCTGCGACGAAGACCGGCAGACGATCGTTATGGTGACCCATGACCCCTATGCAGCTTCGTGCGCTGACCGGGTTGTCTTCCTGATTGACGGCAAACTGAGCGGCGAGCTGAGTGGCCCCCAACTATCCCTGGCTGCTATTTCCGAAACCTTAGCCGGGATCGAGGGAGGCTAAAGCCGGAATGCCCGCGATCCTGCTCCTTGTCCGGCGCCAGATTCGATCGACGCCAGCCCGCTACCTGTTCTCGGCGCTGGCTCTCGCCAGCGGTGTGATGATGCTGGTCGCCTCCGATATGCTCAGCCGGTCGATCACTTCTGAAATCGCACGCACGACCGAGATGGAGGCCGTGACTGCCTTCATGGGCGAACAGATGAATACTGGTCTGACAGCGATCGGGCTGGTCATTAACGTCGCAGCAGGCTTTCTGATCTTGAACAGCACGCTGATGTCGGTGCATCAACGCGCCCCGGAGCTCAGCCGCCTGCGTGCGCTGGGAATGGAGCGCAGGCAGCTCCTCGCCCTGCTTGGGCTGGAAACGGCGGCCACCGGGCTGGTGGGGATTGGGCTCGGTATTCTGGGCGGATTTGGCCTCACGCTGGGCTTGATCCAGTTGATCGAGGCGACCAGTTCAATGTTCAACGAATTCGGCCGGCTCTTCGCTTCCAGCGCAGCCATTCTCCGGGCAGCAGCCATCGGATTGAGTGTCACCGTGATTGCCACCTGGCTCCCGCTCCGGCGCGCCTTAGCCCAACCATCGATCGCGGAATATCGCAAAGCAGAAGAATCTATCGCCCCCGGCACAGACCACCGAAAACTGGTGTACGCAGCCTGCGCGCTGTTCCTTCTGGCTGCAGCCCTTATATTTCTTCGGCCGGCAGTTACGTTGGCAGCCCCATGGACAGATCGGGCGGTCATTCTAAGCATCGCCTTCTTTTTGCTGTGTATGCTCTATGCCTCTCCGGCCGTCGTTGGCTTGTCCGCACGCATCTTGCGCCGCCCCTTCTCTGCCTGGTTAGGGATAGGAGGGCAGCTGGCAGCTGAGAACCTGGCACGCTCGCGCGGCCGAGTGACCCGAACGGTAGTAACGCTGGCAATCGGCGTGACCATGATCGTCGGGGTAAGCGGATTTCTCGTATTCTGGTTCGACGAATTATTCTTCCGGAAAAGCACCCAGAGCCTGATCGACCGGCCGGGTATCGGCGTCTTTCCGATCAACGTCCAGGGTGGACTGCAGGCATACCGGGAACTGGGGAGCTTCACCATCCCGCACGAAGCACGCCAGGCAATCGCGGCGAGCGTGGATGGCCGGGCGACGCTGGTCGACACCTATTTCGTCATCATCCCCGAGCTATCGTTCCTCGGCCAGCGCTACTTCTCATTCGTGCTTGATCCGCAGGCTTTGCGGGCTTCCGGCGAACTGTACTTCTCATTTTCCTCCGGCGATTGGGATTCGGCCATGCCCATTCTAAGCGGGGGCTGTGGACTGCTGTTGACGCCGGCTGTAGCCGGCAGGAACGGCGTCGGGCTCTATGATACGCTAAAGCTCGACACGCCTGCGGGCCCGCTGGCTTGCACTGTGGCCGGCATCGGACCGACCTTCGTCGGCGCTTCGATCATCAGCCTGCCGGCGCATGCTGCGCTTGGCCTCGGTGCACCGGTCTCGGTGGCGATCTTCCCCGACGATCCCGATGAGCTGAAGGCCATCACAGAGCAGGTGCAGGCCGCGTTAACACCTTATTCCGGCCTGTGGACGGTTGACTTGAATTTTGTGACCGAGACGCAGCGTGAGGGGATGAAATCGGCCCGTGTCTTGATGAACGGCATGCTGACCCTGGCGATCTTCTCCGCCTCACTCGGCGCAGTGAACACGCTTCAGATAAGCCTGAATGAACGCGCGCGCGAGTTCGCGCTGCTGCGCGCCATCGGCGCCACCCGAGCTCAGATTCGATCGATGGTCGCAACGGAGGCGGCGTGCTATGGTCTGCTGGGGGGAATCCTGGGCCTGATCACGGGCGGTGGACTGGTAGCGTTATACGTGGCAATCTCCGGGGGTAGCGTCTTCGGATTTAAGGATTTCCCTTTGGGCGAAGCCCTCTGGAATACCTTACGACCTTCGCTTACGACCGGGTTGCTGGCGCTCGCCCTCGCGCCGGGCATCACCACCCTCGCTTCGCTCCCCATGCTTAACGCGTATATCGGGCGTGATGGCTTTAATCCCTCCCGGCTCACACCGGAGTGAGGGTGTAAACACAACACAACTCGAGAGGTACAATTTAACCGACAAGGTTTGCATCGCCCGGAGATGGAATGCCCCAGATTCACATCGCGCCGGATTCAGAGCATCTAGCGCAAGAAGCCGCTTCTTTCATCCATCATCGCATCCACGAAAAGCTTGAAAAGGTGCCGCAGTTCTCACTTGTTCTCGCAGGCGGGAATACGCCTGTCCAAACGTACCAGCGGCTGGCATCCATGCCCACCCAGCTTGATTGGTCGAGAGTCCATTTCTTCTGGGGTGATGAGCGCTGTGTGCCACACGATCATCCCGACAGCAACTACCGCATGGCGCTTGAGATGCTGCTCTCCCACCTTCCGGTACCTCTTGAGAATATCCACTCGATGAGCTGTAATCCCTCACCGGAAGAGGGCGCACGTTCTTACGAAGATGTGCTGCGCCGGTTCTTCCCCGCTGCAGATGTTCCCCAGTTTGACTTGATCCTGCTCGGACTTGGCGGAGACGGACATACCGCCTCGCTTTTTCCAGACACCCGGGCGCTGGATGAACATGAACGCTGGGTTGCCGCCAACTGGGTGGAGAAACTGGATACCTGGCGGCTAACTCTGACGCTTCCAGCACTCAACGCAGCGGCTGCGGTCGCCTTCCTGGTGCAGGGAAGCGGAAAAGCCTCCATCGTGCAGGCTGCCCTAGCTGGCCCACCCGCTCGCTTGCCAGCCCAGCACGTGAGCCCCGAACATGGAGACGTCCACTGGTTTCTTGACCGCGCCGCTGCCGCTGAACTTCCCCCAGGTTCAGCAGTCACACCGGTTCTTCCCGAATAATTTATTCGCGAGCGGAACGACTCCACGCGACAGCTCGCGCAATTCCTGCCTCGGTCCAGCTTTGAAACTCCGGGGCGAACTGCCGCTGGGCGGCCTGCAGATAGGGCGAGATACGCACCCGGAGAAAAGCTCGTGCCCCACCGGAAGCGAGTTCGTCCAGCGCACGCTGATAGCCGGACAAGATTTGCTCTCCCGCCAGATCCGATCCGGTGCGGCCCAGTGCCCTGAGTGCCCCCTTGCCTTTACCGAGCCAGGCCTGTGAGGATTGGGCCATATAGCCGGCTAACTGCGGCAGCGGGATCCTGCTCTCGATCGAAGCCTGCAGCATGCGGGACCAGAGCCGATCGAGGCGGGGCAGCAGGTTGACTGATCCTTCGAAAACGTTCAGGTAGGCTGCCCTTAATTCCGCCGACATTAATTCCAGATCGCTGCGTGAGAGGGGCGGCGTATCGATCGTGGTGGCGGTCGCTCGCGAAGCCCGCTGCATTGCGTCGAGCAGATCGACCACGCCGTCAATCGTAAACTCGGGGTCGATGACTCCCTCATGTTTCAGCTGTTCTTCCAGTCGACGCAGGAAGTGTTTCCCCCCGGCGGCTGCATCGCCGGCGATTGCGAACACCCACAGGGGGGAAAACTGAACCGCCATCAAACCCAGGCTCTCAAGCGCCGTTCCGGCCAGCTTGCGGGCTTGATAGTCGTGCGGCAGTGGTGGCAGAGAGACATCAGGAACCAGGGCCGTGATACCGGCCACACGCTCGACCACAAAACGCAGCCCATCGCCAATCAAGATCCGGTAGACTGTCGTGCCCTTAATGACCTGAGGGACCAACGTATCGAGCACAAGCAGCGCTATCCCGCCCCCCACGCTCGCCAGCGCGCGCAGGGTCCGCTCAGGGAGGGAGAGAAAGTACGCGAAGTATTTTGTGCTCATGGTTCTTCTAACGTTCTCCGATTCTAGTGCACGATAAGGCTCTCGATCCAGCCCAATCATCGTCCGGCCTCTGGAACTGGACCGGGATTCCTGCCGCTCCCCTCGACCGGAGAAGATAAAACCCTGGAAGGTTAGAGCCACCTCAGATATTTTCGGATTCCATCGAACGACGGATCCCGAGCTCTTGTATTCCTGCTTTGATCGGACCACCCCATTCCCTAATACACGACGTAACTGAAGGTATATGGGACTGCAGGGGGATGGAAATCCATTAAGGAAATTGTTAGGATTTTGTAAGGTGGCAGTCAAACGCCTCCTTTTGTACCTGAACAAAACCGATAACCCGCTGCGACGAAAAGGCAAACCCACCGAAAGGTGGCGACGCAAAGCAACAGGGTCTAAAGCTGGGATGACCAGCCAGGACAGCCTGCTACCGAATCGTCTGGGAAATGATTTAACCGGCGACCGTGTAGCCTGCTGCTGTCCTGCAGCAACACGGTCGTTTTTGTTTTCACATGGCGGAGGGCCAGGTACAGGAAAACGGCCGGGCGGCAGGCGGAGGTGTCGAATCCGACGGAGTTTGCAGCCTCTGGAGTGGGGTGAGTTTTCAGGCTAGAATCACGGAAATGGCAATCGCCTTCGAAGAGCACACAGGGGCAGGGCCTTGTGGAATTCGAAAGCTTGATGATCACCCACACCGGCGTCGCCTCCGTCTGCCGCGGAATTGCGGAGTGGACAAATCGCACACTGAGGAAGGTCTCACGGAAAACGTTGATCCAATACCATGAACATAATCCCGACCGCCTAATGGCGGCCGGTGTTATGTTATCCGTCTGGACTACAGCTTGAGGATGGTGCGGGCTACGCTGAAGTAGATAAAAAGTCCGGTCGCATCGACGAGTGTGCTCATCACCGGCCCCGATACTACCGTTGGGTCGACCCGCAGCCGGGCCGCCAGCAGCGGCAGCACGGCCCCCAGCCCATTCGCCCACAACACGATCACCCCGATCGCCAGCGCGACTGTCAGCGCCAGCCCCGGCGATGACCCCCAGAGCAGCGCCCTGCCGTAGGCCATCACACCCATCCCGAAGCCCAGCATCAGCCCGATCCGCAGCTCATGCCACCAGGTGCGCAGTGCATCGCTGAGCGCGATATCTCCAACTGCGAGCGCGCGAATCAGCGTGCTCGTCGTCTGCGAGCCAGCGTTGCCGCCCGTCCCGATCAGCAGCGGGACGAAGAACGCCAGCGCCACAGTCGAGGCCAGTTCATCTTGAAAATGGCGCAGCACCGTTCCGGTCAGGCTCTCGGTCAGGAAGAGCAGCATCAGCCACCCGATCCGCTTGCGGGTGACGGCGAAGATCCCGGTGCGCAGGTAGGGTTGATCGAGCGGCTGCGCGCCGCCCAGGCGTTGGATGTCCTCCGTCGCCTCGTCCTCGAGCACATCGATCACATCATCGAACGTAATTACCCCCAGCAGAATATTTTCGCGGTCCACCACCGGAAGATAAAGCAGATCGTAGCGGGTCATCAGCCGGGCGACCTCCTCCTGGTCCGCACCAGTGCCAACCGAAATCACGTCTGGATTCATGATTTCAGCAATTTGCGCTCTGGGCTCGGCCACGATCAGCTGCCGCAGGCTGACTTCGCCCACCAGGTGGCCGTGCATGTCGACCACGAAGAGGTAATAAAGCGTATCATCCTCGGGTTTCCAGGCATGAACCGCCTGCAGCGCTTCAGCAGCCGTCATCCGTCGGCGCAGTGCGAGAAACTGGGAGGTCATCAACCCTCCGGCGGTATCCTGCGGGTGCAGCAGCAGCGGGTGGATCTCCTCCGGGTCCTCCAGGCGTGTGAGCAGGTCCTGCGCGTAGCCTGGTTCGACCACGCCAAGCAGGTCGGCAATCTCGTCTGGCTCCATTGCTTCAATGATGCGCATTGCGGTGGCTTCGGGTAGTGCCCGCACCAGGCCAGCCGCCTCCTGGTCTTCGAGCTCTTCCAGCAGGTCTGCCGACTGTTCCGGCCTCATCTGCGGCAGGAGCGCTACCTTGTCATCCTCGGGCAGCGATTCGAAGATTTCCGCCTGGTCCGGTGCGCGCAAGGATTCCAGGGTTTGGACAGCCTGGTTCAGGTCATTCTTTTCGAGCATGGCGCGCAAATCAGCCAGCACGCGGTCTACGTTGAAGGCATCCATGCTGCACCTCCAGGATTAGATATTCCCGGAGGCGATCGTTGAAATGGCTTCCGGGGGATTAGGTATCAGTGCCGGAGGTCGAGGCGCTTGGCGCTCCGCCAGGATCTCCGTCGGGGCGATCGGATTTCAATCGGACCTTCTTTCGGACTTGTAATAGCCGCGATGCTACGCCCGGGGGGGCAAATCTGTCAAGGTCACAGCGTGAAGGTCGACGGGGGGCTATTTCGAGCCAGAACCCGCTTCTGAAAGCACTTGCTGGTAAACCGCCAGCATGCGGTCGGTGGCCGAGCTGATCGAGTAGCGTGCAGCGACAGTTTCCGCCTGGCGGGCCAACCTTTCAAGTTCATCTGGCCGGGAGAGTACCTCCAGGATGCCCCGGGCCAGGTCAGCAGATTCTGCCCGGGTGAGCAGCCCACCACCGCTTATCAGGTCGACCGCACCGGGGGCTTCAACCGCCACGACCGGTGTCCCGGCAGCCATCGATTCGAGCAGCACCAGGCCCTGGGTTTCAGTCGTAGAGCTGAAGACGAACAGGTCGGCAGCACGGTAGTAAGCCGGAATCTGTTCATGGGGTACGGCGTCGACAAAGTTGATCGCTTCTCCCAGGCCTAATTGGCGGGCGAGAGCTTGAGCCTCCTCCTCATAGGGACCTTTGCCAACCAGCATCAAGCGCGTCTTTGGCCGCCGCGCGTGCACCACACGAAACGCTTCCAGCAGCAGATCCAGGCCCTTCTCCTTCGCAATTCGGCCGACGTAGAGCAGCAGCTCCACGTCCCGCAGCCCATAGCGCTCCCGCACCTCGCCCACCGCTGCACCCCGAAATCGTTCCAAATCGACCGGGGTCGGGATGACGGTCACCTTTCCGCCTAGGTCGAAGGTCGTTTCCAGCATCTCCCGGATGCTCTCGGTAGGGGAGATGATGTGGGCGCACTGCTTGAGGTAGCGCCGTACCCGTTCCTCGGTGAGACGCCCGGCGATTTTCGCAGCGAATGGGCTGTAGGACTGCGCGTACAGCTCATACTGGGTGTGAAACGTGAAGACCAACGGAAGCTGCATCTCGCGGGCGAAGGTTGCCGCCAGGTCACCCATCCAGACCGGATGCTGGCTGTGAATCAGGGCTGGTTGAATGCCGTGCAGCGTGAGCTCGATCAAGTTCTTCAGCGGCAGCACGATCGAAACGTTGAGCTGGTCGCTCAGGTCAAGCGCTGGCAGGCGGAAGACATAAGGCTCGCCGTCCTGGTAATCCTCATACTCAGGGGCAAAGATGTGCGCTTGATGGCCGGCTGCGTGCAATCCCTGGCGGAAGAGGGCGATCGAGGTGACGACGCCGCTGATTGCGGGCTTGTAGGCGTTGGTGAAGATTGCGATGCGCACTCGATACCCCGCTTCGCTCGGCTCTGCTCTGTATTGTACAGGTGAACACAAGGGAAGAGGGGCGACCTGGCGGCCGCCCCTGCCTTTGAGAAAGGACTTTGTCGAATCCGGTCAGAGCATGCGTGTTCAGGGGTTGACGCGGCCGGGTCCGAGCAGCGGACAGAGCAGGAAGGTATCCCCCGAGTCCATCATGTCGTTGCCATTCACATCGATCCACCAACGCCCGCCCAAGTAGCCGGGATCACCGAGGCCGAATTCGGTATTCCCGTTCTCCAGCTTCTGGAAGGGGCCTCTCATCGGCAATTCCGAAGCGGAGACGAACGTGTCGTAGTACAGCCCCTGGCTGGTGACATACACGATCCCGATTGCGCCTGCGCGCCCACCTTTAGCGAACGCCGGCACGGCAGCCACCATCGCGAGAACCAGCACTAACGCCAACACTGAGATCTTCTTGGACATTTTGACCCTCCTTGGGTTCCGGTTTCGGGCATTCGAGCGGAAGGTCATCGACGGATCCGGCCGGGAGCGACTTGCGCTTGCCCGACATCGATGCCCTTCTGTTTGACTCCAGAACGCTCGATTGAATCAAGAATAAGAGGGGGAACTTACCTATCCCTTGCCCGGGCCTTAAGCGTTTCTTACACGCCCGTGGCCTCTGGAGGCGGGATTCTCGTGCCTTTGCTTAATGAAAGCGTGCTGTAAGGGGGGGACTAGCCTCGGCGCCTCAGGATGAGCACATTTCCGGCCACGACGAGCAGCGCGCCGATCGCTCCGACTAGATCCCAGTGCAGTCCCTCGAAGAGCGTGGAGAGGATCAAGGCGATCACCGGGAAGAGCACGGTTGCATACCCGGCTCGTCCCGGACCGATTCGTCCGAGCAAGGTCAGGTAGCTCCCAAAGGCGACTACCGAGCCGAAAATCGCCAGGTAGAGCAGCGAGACAACATATTCGGGTGTGAGTTCGAAGCGCAGGGGCGCACCGCGCAGCAGGACTAGCAGTGCCATGAAGAGCGCGCCGTAGGCCATGCCGATCGCATTGACCTGGATCACCGGCAGCCCGTGGCGCTGGTTGCGAGCGGAGGTGATGTTGCCGAGCGAGGCCGACAGTGCCCCGGCGACGGCCAGCAGCAGCCCCAACGCACGTTCATTGTCGAGCGAGAAGCCGCTTAATTCGGGCCAGAAAATCAGCACCAATCCCAGCACACCAACGGCCGCGCCAACCAGGACGTGCGGCTGGATCGAGTCACCCAGCAGGACAGCGCCGAAGAAAACATTCAGGAACACGACCATCGAGAAGATAATCGCCACCATCCCGCTCGTCAGATATTGCTCGGCCAGGTAAATCAGGATGTAGTTCGTGGAAAACAGCAGTAGACCCTGCAGGGCGATAAAGAGGTGCTCGCGGGCGCTGAAGCGCAGCGACAGTTTTCGCCACCGGCTGTACAGCACCAATACCAATGCCGCCAGGCTGAAACGGTAGGCGATGGAGAGCGCCGGATCGACCGTACCCAACTGGAAGGTGATCGCCAGCCAGGTGGAGCCCCAGATGACAACCGTGATCAGGTACAGCAGCGTGTTGGACAAGGGATGAGTCCTCCCAAGGCATTTCAAACAGTTTATCATGGTAGGCGAACCTGACCGGAGAGCGGCACGACTGCCCGAACAGATCAAACAGGGATTTGCACTTCTTCAGATCCGGGGCTTGGTAAACAAGCCCGATAGGACCAACGAGAACCCGAACATGATAGAACCACGTTCCAAGACTGCAATCGGCCTTACCCTGAGCGGGGGAGGGGCCCGCGGCCTGGCGCACATCGGCGTGCTGAAAGTGCTGGAAGAGGAAGGCATTCCCATCGCCTGCCTCTCCGGCGCCAGCATGGGCGGGATCGTGGCGGCTGCCTACGCCGCCGGCTGGAAGCCCAAGGCGCTGGCTGAGGAATCATGCCGCATGGCCAGCCTGCGCCAATTGGCAAGGCTGATTGATATCCGCCCACCCCGTCGCGGCTTGCTGGCCGGCGGGCACGTGCGCGAATTTCTCGCTCAATTCACTCCCCCGGAGCTGTCTTTCTCGGATTTACGCCTGCCGCTGGCGCTGAAAGCGACCGACCTGCAATCAGGGTCGGAGGTGGATCTGACGGAAGGATCGGTGTTGAAGGCCGTGATGGCGACCAGCGCCTTCCCGGGTGTCTTTCCGGCTGTCGAGTGGCAGGGGCACTACCTGGTTGACGGCGGTGTGTTGAATAACCTGCCGGTAGACCTGGCGTATGGACTTGGTGCCCGGTTGACGATCGCCGTCGATGTAGCTACCGCCTTCGACGACCCCCCTCGCAGCAGCGGCACCGGCCCGCTGGAACACCTACCTCCGCTCGCCCACGACGTGTACCAGACTGTGATGTTGATGGCTCACGCCATGACGAAAATCCGGCTCGAGGAACGCCCCCCGGACGTGCTCATTCACCCCCGCATCCCGGCCGACGTCGGCATCTTTACCGGCTTCCTGCGCGCCGAGGAAATTATCGCGATTGGGGAGCAAGCTGCCCGGCATGCGCTGCCTGAAATTCGTGCCGCGCTTGATCGCGTGCTATAGTGAGCCCTCACTATGAGCCGGCATCGCTAGACAAGCGCTCGCGTCGGAGGAAACGAAAGTGGATCAGATTCTCACACAAATAACAGAGACCATCATCGCCGGTGACCCGGAGCAATCCGCCGTTCTGGCCGAAAAGGCACTCGATCTTGGTTTAAATCCCCTGGCTTGCATTAATCAGGGGCTTACGCCGGGGATGAACCGGGTCGGAGAGCTGTATTCGAGCGGTGAATACTTTCTGCCCGACTTGATTGCTGCTGGAGAGGCGATGAAAAGGGCGCTTGGCATTCTCGAACCGGCTCTGGTGGGAGACGAGCAGCGAGAGGTGCTCGGCCATATCGTCATTGGCACCGTCGAGGGGGATATGCACGAAATTGGAAAGACGCTCGTCGCCACCATGCTGTCCGCAAATGGATTCCGCGTGACCGATATTGGGGTAGATTGCAATTCCCAGAAATTCATCGACGCTGTCGAAGAGACAGGCGCAACGCTAATCGGCGCTTCGGCGCTACTGACAACCACGATGACCAAACAACGCGAGCTGATTGAAGCGCTAGGAGAAGCTGGCCTCCGCACTCGCGTAAAGGTGCTCATTGGTGGAGCCCCCGTCACTTCGGAATGGGCCGAACAAATCGGCGCGGACGCATACGCCGAGGATGCCCTTAGTGCTGTCGTGCGGGCAAAGCAGGCCGCACTCGATTTCGCCGGCTGAAGCTCTCTCAAGCCCTCGTCAGCGCTGCATCATGCTTTTCAATGGTTTATGATTGACCAGAGACTCATCGATCGGATTTCTGGGTGACCTCCAAGCGAGAATTGATCATTCTACTCATGGCAGCCCTCTCGGCGTGCACAAGCGTGGGTTCGAACCCTGCGACCTCCACACAAGCTCCGGGCCAGATCGAATTCACGATTTCCATCGGGGAGGATGCTCAAGGTGGTTTTACGATTGCACTCGGTGTGCTTAACCATAGCTCGCTGACGCTGCCCGCCGATAGGTACCAGGATTCCTGGACGCTGACCACAAGCGATGGCGAACCGCGCGCCTCCGGCGAAGGGCTGCTGCCGAAGGTTGAACCAACGGGCGGAGAACCTCAAAACATCATCCTCTGGGAAGGTCCACTGGAACCTGGAAATTATGTCCTGCAGTGGGGCGTCTCTGAACTGGGGTCCTCGGCGGCCCACTTTGAAATCATCACCAGCGGAAACCGACCTCAGCTTGGAACGTTCTCGCTGGACTGAAATGCGAGCGAGCCACTTCGAAGCGGCGCGAACATCCCCCTCCGTCCACTCGAAACCGTTAGGCACAACCCCGCAGCCGGAGCGAACTTCCGATACCACGTGGGCTGCTGGTCGCAATCGCCGCCGCAGCGATGACCGGGCTGATGATCCCGAAAGCAACCAGCGGGACGGAAACCAGATGGTAGGCGAAAACCCAGCCCAGGTTCTCGAGAA
This sequence comes from Anaerolineales bacterium, assembly GCA_034430595.1. Classification (GTDB taxonomy): domain Bacteria; phylum Chloroflexota; class Anaerolineae; order Anaerolineales; family E44-bin32; genus E44-bin32. Next base: position 90,835 of record DAOUEL010000027.1, read on the forward strand.
TGATGCGCCGTGTGCACCGGCTGTGTGAGATGAGCCAAGGCACAAGCGTCAGGTCGTTCTGTGTCAGGATCAAATCCGAAGTCTCCCCAGCGACGTCGGTACCGCTTGAAACGGTGATGCTCAGGTCGGCTGCCGCCAGCGCCGGAGGGTCATTGATGCCATCACCAACCATGGCGACATGGTCGCCACCATCCTTCCAGCGCTGAATACGTACCGCCTTTTGCTCGGGTGGACAGTTACCCTCAATAGATTCCAGCCTGAGTTCGAATGCGACCGCGGCCGTGGTCTTGGGATTTCGCCGGAGAGTATGACCGGTTCGATTTCAAGTGAGCGCAGACCATCGAGCATCTCGCAGACTGTCGGCTTCAGCCAATGAAAAGCGCCAGCGTAGCCAGGATCCAGACAAAGATATGGAGCTTCTGCAGATTTGCGCCGGAGGTGCCTCCTGAGGCATAGCTCGGATACAGCAGCTCGAAGTAGATCAGCATAACCTGCATGCCGAAGGCTAATGCCACAATCAACTACAGGAGCAGGTTGTCTCTGACCCGACCATAATCTTGGATTGTTTTTCCATCGGCCCATTTATTGTTCCATCACAGGGGCATCGCATGCACCAGCAGGAGTCTTAAACATATAGCTGGGCTGCTTCTATTTAGACCCATTCCTTAAAGCCCAAGCCGATTAATCTACCCAAGAAATAGCTCTTCAGTTTACGCCCATGCCTTGCGCACCCACCCTGGTCCTGCAGGGTGCGGAGGAATGCACTTCATACCATATATCAGCGTACTGGATAGAGCCTAGTGGATCCCTTACGCCGCGCTTATTGCCTGATAAGGAAGCAGTCGGGTGGACCAGCTGCCACCCTCCTCGCCTCTTAAAATTTGACGTGCCTTTTCGCTCAGGTCTGACCGCGTAGGTTTTCCGTCATCCGATCAGCCGATCAAGCGCGCCAACAGGAAGGCCGCGCCGGCCGCCAGGCTCCCCACCAGACCCGTCTGCAGGCCCGACCGCAGCGCATGCACACCCATGATGCGGCCTTTAACATAGCCAAAGACGAGCAGCGCAAGCAGCGTGACGCCGACGGATATCGGCAGCGCCCGGCCGACCTGCTGAAGGAGGATATAGGGCGTCAGCGGGATAAAACCCCCAGCGATATAAGATAAAGCGATTGTCAGTGCACTTTGAACCGCCCGGCGCGGCTCGGGCTTGTCAAGCCCGAGTTCAAACTGCATCATGAACTCCACCCACTTCTCGGGTTTGTCCTCGAACGCATCCAGCACTGCTTTGGTCGATTCGTCCGACAGGCCGTAGCGCCCCAGAATATCCGCTACCTCGTCCCGTTCGGCCTGCTTTTTATTCTTAACCTCACTCTGCTCGCGCTCCCGTTCGACGTTGTAATGCTCCATGTCTGTGCGCGCCGCCAGGTAACCACCCAGCCCCATCGCGATCGACCCAGCCGCGATTTCGGCCAGTCCCCCGGTGACGACGATCGTCGTCGAGGCGCCGACGCCGGAAAGTCCTGCAGCTAGAGCGAAAGGGACAGTCAGTCCGTCCGACATGCCGATAACGATGTCGCGCACGGCCTCTGAGGCCGTAAAATGCGGCTCTTGATGCCTGCTGCTCTCCATGCAAATATCCTCCAGTATTCGCTCTCAAAGCAACTTGCTGGAAAAGCTTTCGGGCTCGGATGCTTACCTACAGAACGGGACGAACTCCGTGGCTCTGATCAATCCCCACCGCCGCTCACAGCATCCTGGTCGGCCCCTTCGTTCATCCAGCGACCACGCAGTTCATCAAGCAGCACCATCAGGATCACCGCCAGCGGTATCGAATACAGCAGGCCAATCAGCCCACCGGTCTTGGTGCCAATCAACATCGCCATCAGCACCAGCGCCGGGTGCAATTGCAGCGCCCGGCCGAAGATCGCAGGTGCGATCAGATGCCCTTCGAGCTCAATTAAGGCTGCAAATATCAGCACCACCCACAGCGCCAGCACCGGTTTTACCGCCAGGGCACTGAGCACGCCGAGCAGGATAGCCACCAGACCACCGACAAAGGGAATGATGCTTAAAAAGCCCCCGACGAGCCCGATCGCCAGCGCAAACGGCACACCGAGCAGCGCCAGGGTCACACTGAACCCGAACGTGAAATAGAGCACGACCAGCGGCTGGGCGCGCACCCAGCGCCCGAGGCCATCCAGCACACGCTCAATCAGGCGCGAGACATCGGCGTGTGCAGAACGCGGAACCCAGCGTGCCAGCGCTCCAGCGAACTCATCCTGAGAGACCACTCCGAAATACGCCATGATGAACACCACGCCGATATCCAGGCCTGCATTCCCCACGCCGCTGACGGCTCCGACAATCGCCTGTACCAGCGTGTCCGTCCGCTGGGCCAGCGCGCTGGCGGCATTGCTCGACGATGGAATCAACTGCCCGATTAGCGGGGTATTTGAAAGCGTGGTGGATACTGTGGTCCACAGTGCCGGTCCCTGGGATTGCAAGGTAGAAAGTTCGGCGTTGAAGAATGGCACGAGCAGTTCACCCATCCCTAGGAATACTCCGATCAGGATGAGGTAGAGCAGAATGACACTCAGTGAGCGTGGAATCCAGGCAGACATGCGGCGGACGAGCGGCTCGAGCGCCAGGCCGATGAGTAGAGCACCGAACAGCAGCCCGAGGATCTCCACGATGATCGGCACATTGTGGATGACGAACCAGAGCGCCAATCCGAGCGAAAACAGCATCAGCCAGGTCCGAACCGTCAGGGTGTTCCCCGGTTGGAGCCCTGTGGTTGGCCTGTGGCCCGTCCTCACAGCTTCTCTGCCCCTGCCTCCAGTAATAGGCGCGATCATGGCAGCAGCACCGCCTGTCCACCTCGCAGCACCCGGAGGGTGGTCTTCCCAGAACCTACAGCCAGCCTATGGCTCGGGCGGCCCATCACAATCAGGTCCGATTGATGCTGGTCCGCCGCAGCCAGGATCTCGTGTCCGGCTTCACCGCGGTGGGTGAAATCCTGCGGTGGATTGTGGGGCTTGGAGAATGCGCCTAACGCCTTTTCCAGCCAGTTCTCGGCCTCTCCGTTCGATGACGTGCGCTCCTCCACGGCGAGGATGTCGAATCCCAGCTTTTCTAAGGATGTGCTCAGGCGCAACCCCCATTCAAGCGCGTCGCCGGCCGCGGCGCTCCCATCGTAGGCGATCAGGATACGGTCTAATGCCTGAGGGAGTTGATCGCCTCCGATCAGCAGCGGTCGATCCAGCCACAGCCCGATCATCGCGCCCGACCAGGCTGGGCGTGATCCATCGAGAGCAAGGAGCATGCCGTCAGCAATCACGGGGTGTTTCCCGAAAGTGATGATCCGTACTGTGGAATGTGAGGCGGTACATTGCTAGTAGCCGAGTTCCTGAGCATTTCGCAGGTAGGTAATGATCGATTCGCGCGAGAGCAAGCCAAGCATGCGCCCCTCGAGCATGACTGGCAGTTGATTGACGCCGTCGCTGTCCATCTCCTTCATCGCCTCCATCATGCCCTCTTCGGGTGTGATGCTGTGAGTCTTGGAGAGTGGCATCATCCGCTCACGGGCTGTTGTTTGACCCCATTGCTCGCGCGGCACCTCGCGCACCTGGTGAATCGTCAGGAAACCGACTGGCTCGCCCGCTTCCTGCACCACAAAACTGCGTCCACCACCGGCAAGGATCTTGTTATCAACCAGCTGCTGAAGTGTCTCTTCGGCAGGGACTGTGGCGAATTGCGTGCTCATCGCCTCCCGCACCTTATGCCCCTGGAGCAAACCGGTTAGCATCTGCTGCTGAATCTGTCCAACAGCCGCGCTCTCCAGGAACCAACCAATGAAGGCGATCCATATACCGTTGATCAGATTGCCGGTCAACGCCTGCCAGACGCCGATCAGGATAAAGCCAAAGGCGATAAATCTTCCAACATTGGCGGCGATGAGTGTTGCTCGGCGCAGGTTCTTTGTAGCGCTCCAGATGATGGCACGAAAGACCCGCCCGCCATCGAGTGGGAAACCGGGTATCAGGTTAAAGAGCCCAAGGATAGCGTTGATATAAGCCAGGTACGTAACCAAAGCCAACAGCGGCGGGATGCTGGTGAACGCTGGACGGAGGAGCGTTAAGATCCCTGCCAGCGCAAAACTGACGGCCGGACCGGCGATGGCCATCCAGAACTCGGCACCTGCACTTGGAGGCTCGGTCGCGATATCGGAGACACCGCCAAAGACCATCAGCGTGATGCGTCGCACCACGATTTGGTAGCGTTGGGCGACGATTGAGTGTCCGAGTTCGTGCAGCACGACACTGACGAAGAGCATCAGTGCTGTGGCCGCGCCTACCAGCCAGTATTCTACTTGTGGCCAGCCGGTGAACTCGACCGGGTAATAACCCACTGCCAACATCCAGGTCATGAGCGCGAAGATCAGGAACCAGGAAAGATCCAGCTCCAATGGAATGCCGAATAAGCGGCCTAACGAGATTGTATGTCTGTGCATCATTTCGCCCTCCTTCCATTCGCCCCGGCCAGGCATCGTCAATTGCAAACATCCTCCTGACCGGGATCGTGCAATGTCTATTTCGCGGCTCGTTCCCAATGATAGTTGCGGTGAATTGGGATTTCAGGCAGGGCTTCGATCTCTTCCTTGTTAAGGCTCACTTTGATCTCGTCGTCCTCCATGCGCGTGATTGCCGAAACGGGTATCAGCACCTCACGCCGCCCCCAGAGATGCCCCTCCCGCATCACGATATGGGTTACTAGCTCGCTTTCAGGATCGATCAAGAACTCATCGACCTTACCAACCGGCCCGCTAGCTGAGATCACCTGCGCTCCGCGGTGTATCGCCAGTTCGTTCGCTGGAACCATATCGGTTTCCACGGGTACGCGCTGCAGTTCAGGAACGACGTAAGGCCACATTACGAAAGGTCCACCGGAAAAACCGACCGGAACCTCGACCTCATAGAAATCTGTGTGCCGAAACTCGGGCAGCGATCTTACCTGCTCACAGTCCAAATCGAGCTTGATCTCATTTTCCGTAGCTGCGGCGATGTTATAGAGAGGGACCAGCACTTCGCGCTCAGATCCATGTTCCGCAGAAAGTTTGACGACCACATCCGTCACCCGCTCGCTGACCGGGTTGAGCACAACACAGACGGTCTCACCGCAGGGTCTATCCCCAGTATAAACGTGGGCTTGAATTGGAAGATCCATGGCATTCGAATTTGTCATCTTCATTTCATCACCTCTCAGGCAGACTGCCCTTCATGCTGCATACCGCTTGCGGGATGTTCGATATGAAACACGTAGCCCGGACTCCACGGCGTCCCCAGGGCGGGCAGGGCCCAGCGGTCCAGACCGATCCACCCGGCCGTTCGCCAGGCCAGGATCAGGAACAGCGCCAGAATAAGCAAGATTGGGTTGATGCTGACCGCGCCCGCCAGCAGGTAGCTTGTATTCATGAACAAACCGAAAAACGCCGCGATCCCCACGAACAGTCCGAGAATCAACGCCGCCCCGACCAGGAACTCACCAAACGAAATGAGATAGCTCCAGACCTTGACATTGGGCAGCACAATATGATTCAAGAACCACGCGTACCACAACTGGACGTCGGGGTGGGCGCCGCCGGTCTTGCTCAGGGCGTTCTGTACGAAACCATTCAACGCAGTCCCTGATCGGGCACCGACCCAAGCCGGGTTATGCAGTTTCCCCCAACCAGCCTCGAGCCACTGGTATCCGGCGTACAGCCTGACCAGCAACCAGAGCCATGCCCAGCGGGTGTTGCCAAACAAGTTGCGAGCGAAGGGCGGCTCCTCGATGTGAGTAACCGCCGAACGATTCTCCGCTAACGTCCTTCGATCCATTTTTTGCCTCCTCCAGGCAGGAAAAGCAGTTCGCCTGGCCTCTGATTAATACAGCAATATTCTCCCTCATCCAGGTAGTTTCGGTCTTTATAAAGTCTTGAAGTCGAGATTAAGGAAAGCTTACAGGGCAGGCTTCAGCTGTGGCCGTGGAGAGTGAGCCAGACGAAGGCAGCCACGACCGCAATCGCCAGGACTGCCAGCGCTCGCAGCAGCCACTCACCCGAATCAATCTCTGCGGAGGTGAGCGATGGGTCCTGCCTGCGGTCCCGCAGCCAGGATATGAGAAACGCAGCGCCGATGGCAGCTAGCACAAACGCGATGAAAACAACTTCAAGCGGGCGCGCTTCCTGGGCATTTAACGGGGCTGCAAGAACTGAAGGATCCATACTCAAAACTCACACCCTGCCCCGGGCCGTCTGCAATTCATTCCGGGGAACCCGGAGATCGCGGTCCTGTTTGCGTTTATCAAAGTCTCTGATTTCCGGAAACCAACAAAATCCTCGTATCTCCAGCCCCGAAACGGATCAGTCCTCATGATGGCCGAGTATCTGGAGGCGATTCTAAAAAGATGCAATATGCAGTCTTTCACGGAAGGTAGGAAGCAGAGATCCGCCTTTATATAAACGACTGCATTGTGATCAAGAAAACAACTCAACCCGCCGGTCAGCATGTCGCCGGGTGAACTGATTTGAGCGTACAGGAGGAGGTGGCCACGCCACCTTAACCGGGGATTGTGGGTAAATTAAGCGGACATTAAATATCTGGTGGGATCTCAGGGATTTGGGTTCGTTTCCAACAGATTACTTTCGGCTGGACTTGAACTCGGCCAGCAGTTCGGCGGCTGCGGTTGGAGCAGTCACCTCTGGTGCCAAGGAGCGCAGCGCCTGACGCACCGACTCAGCATGCATACGTACCCAGGGACTGCTGTTTCCGCGCAGGAAGTGGTAGGCGCTATCACGCATGCGGCCGTTGTAGCCCTGGATCAGCGCTTGCAGTACAGCCGGGAGAGCCGCCTCACCCAGTTGAGCCAGGGCATTGGTGGTCGCCCAGCGCACACCAGGATCGTCATCATCCATACCTTTTACCAGGTTGTCGATCCCCTCAACTGTCGGGTTTTCCTCCAGGTAGCTGGCCGCCTCCTCGCGATGGGCGATGCTCTCTGAGGCATCATGCAGGATGCGCATCGCCTCTTCTTCACTCAATATCATCTTCGCTCCTTCGAGCCATGCTCTTTAATCTGCGATAAAACTTTATCACGAACGGCTTGAAGGCGCATTATCGATCGCTGCCTTCCGTCTTAAGCCCACTTTAGAAGACGGCTGGACAAATGCGCATCATTTGGCCGTTAATACCCAAAATGATGTAGACTTAAAGGCAAACGAAAGCCCCCCGAACTGCCCTGATGAATAGCGGAGTACTGTATGACACCAGCCAAGCTGCTGCTCGTTGACGATGACGACCTGCTGCGCCGCAGTCTTTCCTTCAATCTCGAACAGGCTGGCTACGCTGTAATGGCCGCCAGCAACGCCGAGGATGCGCTGGCGATCGCCGCCCGTGAGCCTCCTGACCTGGTGCTGCTCGATATCGGTTTGCCTGGAATGGACGGGCTCGACGCCCTGCGTATCTTCCAGGATAAGATCGGCTCCCCGGTGATCTTCCTAACCGCACGCCGCCGTGAGTTCGATGAAGTCCTCGGGCTGGAGTTGGGCGCCGAGGATTACATCACCAAGCCCTTCGATCAGGACGTGCTGTTGGCGCGCATCAAGGCGGTTCTGCGCCGCACCCAGGCGCCAGCTCATCCACTCTCGGAGAGCGAACCGGTCGAGATCGGCGACATCCGCATCAACCCCGCCGCTCACACCGTGACGGTTGGCGAAAAACGCATCGAACTGCCGCCGCGCGAGTTCGACCTGCTTCATTCATTGGCGCTGGAGGTCGGCAACGTTATCTCGACTGACGATCTGCTGGCACGCGTCTGGGGCGCTGAGTACGTCGGCGAACCCCAGGTGGTCTACGTCCATATCCGCTGGCTGCGGGAAAAGATCGAGGTTGACCCGCACGATCCGCAGCGCATTCTGACTGTACGTGGTGTGGGTTACAAACTTATGCCGCACGAACCCAGAGCACCTTGAACCTGCGCCGCCGCCTGCTGCTCAGCCACGTTCTGCCGCTCGTCATCAGCATCCCGCTGATCGGATTGGTGCTCATTGCGGCAGTTGAGACAAGGGTCATCACCCCCGCCCTTATTTCGCAGATCGAGGAGAATGCGCGCATCACGGCCCGCCTGCTTGCAATCGCACCTGATACGTGGCAGAACGCGGCTAACGCTCAATTCTTCATCGACCGCAATATTGGGGTTGCACCCTGGCGCTTGCAGCTGATCAACACCGAAGGCCGGATCCTGGCGTCTAATATGCCCGAGGATCGAACCCGCTACGGACTGCTAACCAACGAACCGGAAATAGCCAAGAGGGTTCAGGCGGGGGAAATAATTCTCGAAACCGATTTCAGCACTTCGCTTGACACGCGCATCATCGATTTCTGGGTGCCCATCATGGAGGGGGATCAACTGCTGGGTATCATGCGCCTCTCGCAGCCGCTGGCCAATGTGCTCGATATCTTCACACACCTGCGGATGACGGTCATCGCCATCGTGCTCAGCGGCCTGGCGCTGGGCGTGCTGATCGGACTCGGCCTGGCGGCGACGATGGAACAGCCACTGGACCGTCTGGCAGGCGCGATGAGCGCTATGTCGAGCGGGAAAACTCCCGGCCTGGTGCAGACCTCCGGCCCGGAGGAGCTGCAGCTTCTTGCGCGTTCATTCAACTTACTGGTCGAGCGCCTCGAACGCGAAGCCAGCAATCGCAACAAGCTGCTGTCTAATCTGGTCCATGAGCTCGGCCGTCCGCTGGGTGCGCTGCGCTCGGCAATTCAAGCGCTCGCCAGGGGGGCTGACCGGAACCCCGAACTCAAAGCGGAGCTGCTTGACGGGATGGATATGCAGACGCGCGGTCTCGAACGGCTGGTCGAGGACCTCACCCAGCTTTACGACCGCGAGCGCGGCACGCTCCAGATCGAGCGCGTGCCAACCGACCTCAACCAGTGGTTCCTGACCTCGACCCAGGCCTGGCAGACGTTGGCCTCGGAAAAAGGAATCAAGTGGTCGACCTCGGCCGGGCAGCTCCCTCCGCACGAGATCGATCCGATACGCCTGGGCCAGGCCTGGGGTAACCTGCTCAGCAATGCCATCAAGTACACGCCGCCCGGCGGTGAGATCGAAGTGGCCGCTGAAAACACCAGCGCGGAAATCCGCTTCAGTGTGACCGACACTGGTCCGGGCTTATCGAACGAGGACCAGGAGAAAATCTTCGTACCGTTCTTCCGCTCTAATCGCGATAACCGCTTTCCTCAGGGCATGGGCCTCGGACTGAGCATCGCCGAAGAACTCGTGCGCGCCCATCAGGGCTATATCAAGTTCTATTCCGAACTCGGCCAGGGCAGCACCTTCATCATCGCCCTTCCGCTCCATCCCATGCAGGATTTCTCTACACCCGATCAAGATCCCGCTTAATCCAAGCTTTAGTTCATTTCCAGCGCCGCTTAAAGACTTTTCGTCCGGGATACGGATATATATGGATTCGGGTTATTGATCGGCACGGCCAGATTGAAATTCGACTGTAGCAAGCTATAGGCCGCGAATCTGTGTCGGGCCGATGTGGAAAGGTTGATGCATGTTGGACCCACAGCAAGGCGAACAAAAAGAAGAGCAGACGCACCCCCATCTGCCTCGTTACTGGTGGTGGCTGCTGGGTTTGTTGATCCTGTGGAACCTGATACTCTTTTTGCCGCAAGCTCAACAGCAAGTCCAGCTCTCGTATACCGATTTCCTTGCTCAGCTTAACTCGGGCAACGTGGTTAGCGTCGTCTTCCAGGGCAGCCAGATCACGGGCGACCTGGCACAGCCGATCGCTGATCCGGCCGCTTTGGCAACGGCAACGGCGGCAGCCCCAACCACTGCAGCCGCACTTACGACGCCCTCAGCCCAAGCCGCAGCGCCCACAACCTACACACATTTCGAGACCATACTGCCGGAGGCAGTCGGGGATCCCCGCCTGCTGGGGCTGCTCGAATCACGGCATGTCAGGGTCGTTGCCAAGCCGCAGTCGACGCCATGGTTTACAGTGCTGCTTACAGATGCCCTGCCGTTTCTGCTGCTGGTCATCGTGCTGGTCTGGATGGGGCGCCAGGCAGCCCGCTCGCAGGGCGGGATCTTTAATTTCGGGCGCAGCAAGCCCCGCCTGTACGAGCAGAACCTGGAGCAGGTGACATTTAAGGATGTCGCTGGAGCGGAGGAGGCTAAGCAGGAACTGCAGGAAGTGGTCGACTTTCTGCGCCACCCAGAGAAGTACCACGATCTGGGGGCGCGAATCCCGCGCGGCGTGCTGCTCGTCGGCCCGCCCGGCACCGGCAAGACGCTCATGGCGCGCGCCGTAGCCGGAGAAGCGCACGTACCCTTTTACAGCCTGAGCGCCTCTGAATTTGTCGAGATGTTCGTCGGAGTCGGCGCCAGCCGGGTTAGGGATTTGTTTGAAAAAGCCAAGGCCAGCGCGCCGGCAATCATTTTCATCGACGAGCTTGACGCCGTTGGGCGCCGGCGCGGCGCCGGCCTGGGGATGGTCAACGACGAACGCGAGCAGACTCTGAATCAGCTGCTGGTCGAGATGGACGGCTTCGATGAGCACCACGAATTGATCTTGATGGCGGCCACCAACAGGCCTGACGTGCTCGACCCGGCGCTGCTGCGGCCGGGCCGTTTCGACCGGCGTATCGTCGTCAACCTGCCCGACCGGCCCGGCCGGGAAGGCATCTTGCGCATTCACACGCGTGAACTGCCGCTGGCGGAGGACGTCGATCTTGACCTGTTGGCGCATACCACGACCGGTTTCAACGGTGCCGACCTGGCCAACCTGTGCAATGAAGCGGCGCTGATCGCCGCACGCTACAGCCACCGCCGGGTCAAGATGAGCGATTTCGAGGAAGCCGTGGACAAGGTATTGATGGGCGGCGTTCGCCCGCTCCTGCTCGATCCTCGTGAACGGCGTGTCGTCGCTTACCACGAAGGCGGCCACGCGCTCGTCGCCTGGTTCACACCGTCTGCCGACCCAGTTCACAAGGTGACGATCATCCCGCGCGGGCAGGCGCTAGGCGTCACCGAACAGGTCCCGGGCGACGACCACTACAACGTCAGCCGGGGCTACCTCAAAGCACGCCTTGCGGTCATGCTCGCCGGGCGTTCGGCGGAGGAGCTGGCGCTGAAGGAAATCACGACCGGTGCCGAGAATGACCTCGTGCAGGCGACCCGCCTCGCCCGGCGTATGGTCACCCGCTGGGGAATGGGATCCCAGCCATCGATTGCCTATGAGATCGACGACGAAAATCCTTTCCTCGGCTATTCGCTCGCACAAGGCGAGCGCTACAGCGAAGAGACCGCCGCCCGCATCGATCGTGACGTACAGAAACTGCTCGATGAACGGCATACGTATGTCCGTGCGCTGCTGGATGAAAAACGCGAGCTGCTCGACCGCGTCGCCAGCGCCTTACTCAAGGAAGAGACCCTCGACCAGAGCGAGCTGCAGCAGATGTTTGGCCCACGGCTGGACGAGAGCGGTCACCCGATCACGACGGCCGCCTCTCTGGGTTCGAAGACACCGGTTGCCGACCCGGTACGTTTGTCAAACGGGACCAGAAAACGGTAGACCGTATGTGAGCAGGGAACCGATCGGCTTGGGTTCGAGCATCCAGACGCTGGTTCCTGTCGGCGGGAGGATACAGAGAAGGAGATTTTTTCGGCGGTCCAGCGAAATGCCTGAGACGCAAGCCCGGAACACATGCTCCGGAACCGTCAGCATCGCCTCACGATTGCCGTTGGCGAAGTGGTGGATCGATTTTGATCCTGCGATAAGCCCCGCCCGACACAATTCACCGAGACCGCCGTTTCTCCGCCCGGCAGCACAGGCAAGGAGGGGAGTCTTGCCGGACTGCCGGGCGGACGGATTCCCGCCAGCCCGAATCTGCGGATCCAGGGCTTAAGGTTTCCTTGAGTAACGCTTCAAGCTTCAATAAAGACCTTTAAAGGCCGTGTCACCTAGTATTCACCTGAAGCTATTTGAATTAAGGAGATATAGAGTATGGACCCATTACCCGCGCAGATGCTGCCAGCTGTCCCGCATATTACCTTCGGAATTTTCAACCTTGCCATCCCAAACATCATCGCCTGGGGATCTATCGCGCTGATCTTTGCCATCGCGCTCTGGGTGCGCATTCCGAACTTGTTTAAACCCGGCCCGGAGCGGGAGGAGAGTCGAGAATGAACCTCACCCGTAGGGCGCAGAGTGTGCTGCGCCGCAACTTCACGCTCGAGGACCTGCTTCCAACGCGCATGCCTGTGTATGTACAGTCTGTTGTGTACCTGTTCGGTGTCAGCGCGCTCTCGGCTTTCGGAATGCTGGTCCTTACTGGAGTCGTAATGAGTCTCTTCGGGCCAGAGTGGTACCACGGATCGGCGGCCGGTAGGTTTGTCAACTCGGTCCACTTCTGGAGCGTCCAGATCTTCTTTGGGGCTATCGTGCTGCACCTGACTTCGAAATTCCTCATGGCTGCCTGGCGAGACGGGCGCTGGAAGACCTGGCTGGTGGGCGCACTTACATTTGGCCTTGCTGTTTTCACCGGGTTGACCGGCTTCCTCTCACAGACAAACTGGGATTCACAGTGGATTTCGGTCCAGGCCAAGGACGCCATGAATGCGCTCGGGGTCGGGGCGTTTTTCAACACCCTCAATCTGGGCCAGGTGTTGACGCTGCACGTCGTCGTGCTGCCGCTTTCCGTGGCTGCCCTTATCGGGATCCACCTTGTCCTGATCCGCCATGAAGGTCCGGTGAAACCGATCGAAACCTTGGGAGGAGCAGATGAGCCAGCGGACAGATGAGTATTTACGCGGGGTCCCGCTCATGCCCTACGATCTGCTTCGGGAAGGCCTGACTGCCCTCCTGATCGTAGCCCTGGTCGTAGTCGCGTTAGCTGCGATCTTCAGTTCGCCGGACTACCCTCCAGTGCGTAGCGAGGATGTCGCCAGGCTGCAGCCGGTCGCCTACCTGAAGACAAGCGCCAGCTTCCTGGCCGGCACGAGCGGCATTGACGGGTATGGCCCTCCATACACCAACGATACTGCTAATGCTCAAAGTGTGTTCGGTCTGGCGCCAGCGAGTTGGTTGGGTGTACGAATTCCGCTCGACCCGGCGCAGGATTTCGTACTAAAGCCTCTTGGGCATGCGGCCGCGCTTGATCCCGCGCTGAATGATGCCCTATCTTCCTACACCGATGCATCCAGTGATCAACAAGCTGCCTGGGTGAAAGCTTACCTGGCGGCGTTGGATACAGCCCAGGTGCAAAACGGCGAGGTCAAGTTAGGCAGCGGGGATTACGGTCCTGTAGCCGTCATGATGGATGGGATGCTGCGACTCGGACGCGGCGGCCTCCTGGAAGGAGCACTTGAAAGCGATGCCCACCTTCCGTACAGCCTCGATTTCACCCGCTCGCTGCTCTTCTTCCAGGACGACGTTGATGCAAATGTCGCCTCAAGCCTGGATATGACCGGGGACCAGTGGGGCGTATCGCATGAAACGGGAGGCTATCCCGGCGCCTGGTGGCTGTGGCCCTACACATTCCTGTACCAGGTGCCATTCATCGCCGTCTCGGATAACGCCGACCTGCTGATCGGTTTGATCATGCTCGTGATCTTCCTGCTGCTCGTATTCACGCCGTTTATCCCGTTCTGGAGGCGCGTGCCGCGTTGGCTGCGTGCTTATCGGTTGATCTGGCGTGACTGGTACCGTGACCACGGCGAAGGCAGGCCGGAAGCTCAGCCCGGCGGCAGCTCACCCGGTTCCCGAGATTCACCAGGCGGGTAACCCGGAATCGCCCCGCGATCCAGATCGGGCGATCCAAAATGGAGAAAAGGACATGAACCCAGTAAAATCGTATAGGGTGATATCGAGAGGTATTTCTGCCCAGTCCAGCACCTTAGCACTTTTGGCTGTCGTCGGCCTCCTTCTGGCTGCTTGCCAGGGTTCGGCGCCGCTGCCGGTTGCGACATCACCTGCCAGTGATCCACCGGCAGCGTTTGTGTGGGAGTTCCTTGATTCGGTCAAGACTGACAGTTCAGGCAGCGCCAATGCGAACTACCTCAGCCCAGCTCTGCAGGCCGAAATTTCAAGCGGTCATCCAATCCCGGAATTGCTCGCTGTCCAGGGTCAGTTCAAGTCTTTCGGCGTGAATCCCTCCCAGCTGCTTGATGACGGGCAGCACGCACTTGTTACGGCTGTCCTGAACTACGTCAGTCCTGTGCTGCGCTCGTTCGTGCTCTACCGGGTTAAAGGCAGTTGGCAAATCGAGACCATCATCAGCTACTCACAACCACTAACCGAAATCTCGACCCCGATCAGTGACAGCAGCCAGGTCGTGCTACAGTATGTCTGGGATTTGGCCAGCGGTGCACCGGACGCGGCCTGGAGCCTGCTCACCTCGGACTCACAGGCGCTGATCAGCCAGGATCAACTTTCGGCATCAGCCTCGGAGGCGAAGCAGTTCTCGAGCACCAACCTCACCCTGCTCTCCGAACTGCAGGACCGCATAATCTATGAGGCGCGGCTCTGGGTTTCGCTCAATGGAAGCAGTTCAAGTTGGACCGAGGGCGAAAACTTGCGCTTCATCGAGATGATGAGCACGCCTGATGGGTGGCGCATTTCCAGTATGAGCAAGCAACCGCTCAGCTAAAGCAGGGACCAATGAATAATAAAAAAACCGCGATCCGCACTCTCTTTCTCGACATCGGCAATGTCATCCTTACCAATGGCTGGGATCGCGAGCTGCGCCGCAACACCGCCGATCTATTCCATGTCGACTACGCAGCCCTCGATGAGCGCCATCACCTGACCTACGATACCTACGAGTCGGGCAAACTGAGTTTCGATGAGTACCTCGACCGGGTCATCTTTTTCAAGCCGCGTGATTTCAGCAAACAGGACATCAAGGAGTTCATCTTCTCGCAAACGCAGGAGTTCCCCGAAATGATCGCGCTTCTGCGAGGATTGAAAGAACATTATGGACTGCATCTGGTGGCGGTCAGCAACGAGGGGCGTGAACTGATGGAGTACCGCATTCAACACTTTGAGCTTGCCAGCTGGATCGACACATTTATCGGTTCGTGCTATGTTCATTTTCGTAAACCCGATCTGGATATGTACCGCCTGGCGCTCGATGTCGCCCAGTCGCCGCCGTACGAGGTGCTGTACCTCGATGACCGAGCGATGTTTGTCGAGGTGGCCGGCACACTCGGCATACGCGGGGTCATCCATCACGGGTACCCGAGCACGCTGGCCGCGCTGGCTGAGCAAAGCCTGTCGATTTGACATTCAAAACAGAAACACGAGAGGGGGCCTCAAATTTTGAAAGGGAAGGCAATCTACATATGGATACTACCCAACCCGGACCGACGCTGCTGGTGATTTTCGGCGCGGCTGGTGACCTCACCTGGCGCAAACTGGTTCCTGCGCTCTACAGCCTGTACCTCGACGACTGGCTGCCGGAGCAGTTTTCCATCATTGGTATAGACCGGAAGGAGATGAATGAAGGGGAGTTTTGCGAGCACCTCAAAGACGGTGTCGAGCGCTTCTCGCGGCACGAGAAGACGGATTCGGAGACCTGGGCCGGCTTCTCGGAGCATATCTGCAGTTACTTCAGCGCCGATTTTGAAGAGGAAAGCACCTACCACAGCCTGGCGGATGAGCTCCGCTCGCGCGAGCAGGAGTGGGGTGGAACTGCCAACCGAGTCTTCTATATGGCCACTCCCCCGGCGATGGTCTCGGTTGTCACGCCAGCGCTCGGCGAGGCCGGGCTCGCCAGCGATCGGGAGCACGCCCGCATCGTTGTTGAAAAGCCCTTCGGGCATGACCTTGATTCGGCTCGCAAGCTGAACGCCCTGCTCACTTCAACCTTCGCCGAGAACCAGATCTTCCGCATCGATCACTACCTGGGCAAGGAAACGGTCCAGAACATCCTCGCTTTCCGCTTCGCCAACGCCCTCTTTGAGCCGCTCTGGGATCGACGCTACATCGATCACGTACAAATCACCGTTGCCGAACAGGTCGGGGTCGAGCATCGCGGCAGCTACTACGAAGACGCCGGAGCGCTGCGCGACATGATTCAGAATCACCTGCTCCAGATCCTGTGCCTGATCGGAATGGAGCCGCCGGTGTCGTTCGATGACAACGAGATCCGCAACAAGAAGGTCGACGTGCTGCATGCCATCCGCCCTATTGACCTGGAGGACCTGCACCTCTACGCCGCCCGCGGCCAGTACGGCGAGGGTTGGATCGAGGGGGAAAAGGTGCCCGCCTACCGAAAAGAACCGGATGTCGCCGGGGATTCAAACACCGAGACCTTCGCCGCGTTGAAGCTCTTCATCGATAACTGGCGCTGGCAAAATGTTCCCTTTTATCTGCGAACCGGCAAACGCCTGGCGCAAAAGGCGACCGAGGTCGTGATTCAATTCAAGCCCGTGCCGCATCAATCCTTCCCTGCCTCAGCTATCTCGAGCTGGCAGCCAAACCGGCTTGTGCTGCGCATCCAACCGGAAGAAGGGATCCTGCTGAACTTCCAGGCAAAGCGGCCCGGTCTTCAGGTTCGGCTCAGCCCGGTTGACATGCGTTTCACCTACCGCGAGGCGTTTAACGCCGAACCACCGGAAGCCTATGAGGCGTTGCTGCTTGACGCGATGCTGGGCGATGCCACGCTCTTCATGCGCGCCGACCAGGTCGAAGCGGCCTGGAGCGTTGTGACGCCGGTGCTCAAAGCCTGGGAGGGGACGCTGATCGATTTCCCCAATTACAGCAGTGGATCGTGGGGACCGGAAGAGGCCGAATTCCTCATTGCACAAGATGGACGCAGCTGGGCTCAGCCTTCGATCCGGATCGAAGCCAAGTAACCACAGCTTCAAGTTACCAACGGCCGATATCGTTCTTGGCGCTACTTTGAATACCCGGACTGGCCGGATGCATCGGCGTTCGGTGAGGCCTGGTTTGTAGTGCCCTGCTCGAGGCGGATGCGCGGCAGGCTTTCAGGATGATGCGCTTGCAGATAGTGGATCATCGCCTCACGAACATGGCAGCGCAAATCCCACAATTTTGATGCATCCTCAGCGCTCATCAATGCCCTGAGTTTGATCGTCCGGTCGGAAGCATCCGTAACCTGCAAGCCCCAGGCTCGCCCGTCAAAGAGTGGGCTCTCACCGAGAATTCGCTTGAGCTCGACCCGCAGTTCTTCCACCGGCACGCTGTAATCGACAAACAGGTGGACCGTGCCCAGAATCTGGGCCGAGGAGCGGGTCCAATTCTGGAAAGCGTTATCCAGGAAGTAGGTGATGGGGACAATCAGCCGGCGTTCGTCCCAGATCTTGACCACGACATAGGTGAGCGTGATCTCCTCCACCTTGCCCCACTCCCCCTCGACGATGACCACATCATCCAGCCGGATGGGCTGGCTGAAGGCGATCTGAATCCCGGCCAGCAGCGTGCCCAGGCTTTTCTGGGCCGCAAAGCCCAGCACCACGCCGGCCACGCCGGCCGAAGCCAGCAGGCTTACGCCGAATTGCCGCACCTGCTCAAACGTCATCAGCATTGCTGAAACCGTAATCAGAACGATCAGTATCACAAGCACGCGGTCGATGACACGGAATTGGGTTTGCACCCTGCGTGCCTGCAGGTTGTTCTCGACATCAACCGGATACTGGGTCATGATCATCTCGCGCACCATGCTCACGGTTCGCCGGGCTAGCCAACCGACGGCAAAGATGATCCACAGCGCCAGAATGTGTTCGATGACCACCAGCCCTTCGGGTGCAAGACCGATCCACGGTAGGCCGGCGCGCAGTGTCAGCGCCGGCAGCAGCAGACGAAGCGGCCCGCGCCAGTGCGCCAGCTGAACCGGCAAGTCGCCGATCGTGATCGGCTCACGGCGATGCCGCCGGCGCAGGAGTGCCGTGAGCAAGAAGCTGATCGCTAAACCGAGCAAGGCCAGGCCGAGTGAGAAACCTATCTGCCAGAGTGCTGATCCCGTCGTTATCAAGTCCAATCCCTTCCCACGTTTGATCCAGAACTGTATCACTAAACACCTTTCATTATAGGTGACCGGAAATGGACGTTGGCGACTTTTCACTCCTGGTGCTTTCTACCGACCGAGCCTGCACAACGACCACGCCCGATTCGTTTCTTCAGGTTCAAAGCCCTGCCCGCACTGGTCTCGGGGCGCGCTCGCTCGTGAAACCTTCATATATGATTTATCGTATAGAGAGAAGGGATGGATCCTGTCCTCATCTACTAGACATATTCTTCGTGGAGGGAATGATGATTACCGGCCAAACACGTAAGCAATCTCTGGTGTGGGGTTCGCTGCTGGTTTTCTTCGGAATCGCTGGCTTGCTGGAGCTGTACATCGACATCAATATCAAGCTCTGGGCGGGACTATTCGCAGCGGCTGGTGTGGGGATATTCCTGGTTTTCCTGAGCGACCGTTCAGAATGGTGGCCGCTGATCCCGAGCTACATACTGGTTGCCATCGCCGGATTGCTGGCAGTCGTGGCCTGGGATCTGCTGGTTGATAACGCCCTGGCAACCTATGTCCTGCTGGCGATCGCTCTGCCTTTCGTCGTCGTCTACCTGCGGGACCGTAAGCAGTGGTGGGCGTTGATCCCGGCCTATGTGATGGTAGTCATTGCGTTCATCGTCTTCGTCGAGGAAGCCGGCGTGCTCCCGGACTACTTGGTTGGTACAGGCGTCCTGGTGGCGATCGGGCTGCCCTTCCTGGCGGTTTACTTACGCGACCGTTCAAACTGGTGGGCGCTGATCCCGGCCTATGCCATGATCAGCATCAGCGTCATCATCCCGCTCAGCGAGCTGAATATCGAGGAGATGTTGATTCCGGCGTACGTCATGTTCGCCATCGCCCTGCCCTTCCTGTTCGTCTATATGCGTGACCGCTCGAACTGGTGGGCGCTGATTCCAGGCGGCATCATGGCCGCAATCGGCGCAGTCATGCTCTTGTCAGTGCAGCTGATGGAGTACCTTCTGCCGGTCGCCATCATCCTTGTCGGCGTGTGGATTCTCGGCCGTAGCTTTCTGGGCGGATCGAGGAAGCAGTTGGAATCTCCAGGGCAGGAATCGGCCGAGGCGGATAAAAACTTAAAAGACTGACCCGTCGCTTCCGTCAGTCAAGTTTGGCGCGCAAGGCGCAGTTCAATGGTAAATCACGCAGCCAGCCCGGTGAATAGGCACCGGGCTGGAACACTCATGATGCTTCAACCGAGCAGGATCAATTCGCCGCGGATACCTGGCAGCCGTTGCCAAACCATAACTGCATGTTGTACCCGCTCTCGGCGGCATTGAGGCCGAATAGGAGCTCGAGCTTGACCACCCCCTTCACCATCCGGTCGGCTGTCGTACCGATCCAGCTGCTGATAATAGTGGGAGGTGCCAGGTCCTCACTGGACCAGATCATCGCTCCATCCAAAAAGATGTAATAGAAGGCCTCATTTGAACGCGGCCAATCTACTTGGGCAAGCGTGAGCTCCAGGTCCACCCCGCTTGTATTCTGCAACCGCCACTGCGCGACGTTGCTTACCGCATCTAGAAATTGCAGGCTGATTTGAGAGCAAACACCCGGGGCAGGGCTCGTCGTGGCCGTCGCCGTGTTTGTCGCTGTTGAGACCTCTCTGGGACGTACCGTTGGCGATGCAATCCACGCGGTCGGCGATATTATGATTCCCGGGGTAGCAGTTGCCGCTACCTGCAGTGGCTGTGTGGCGGCTTTGGCGGTCACCTGTGGCGAAACTGGGGTCCCCTGAGCAACCGTTCCAGGAGCCTGCAATTCTGGAGGGGTTGAAGCGGCAGGGGTGAGTGGGGCATGAAAAACCCCGAACGCATTACCCAGCAGAACCCCGCCTACGACCATCAGCACCGCCAGCAGCAGGATCACAATCCCCAGCTGCCGCCCGGTCACCCCGAGCATGCTCCGCCCCCGATGAGGGGGTCGACGGCTCATGACTTGACCTCAAGCGAAGTCTTCCCCGCCAAAATACACGCCCTGAGGGGAATCTCTAATAAATTGATCGTCGAGTCTGAAGCGCTAAAGTTCATCTGCACCTGACTGCCCGCGGTTAGTTGCCAGTCGAAACCCGGCACCCATTGTCGAATTGGACCTGAAGTGAATAGCCTGAACCAGCTGCGGCCAATCCAAAATTCGCTTCGAGCTTGGATGAAGAACCTACGTCACGTACCGATTGAGGTGGGATCCACGAGGAGGCATGCGTAGGAGGATTAAGATCTTCATCAGCCCAGATCATGGTCCCACCCAGAAACAGGTAGTACAGGCCGCCATTTGAGGATGGCCATCCAAGATCAACCACTTCCACCCTAATCGCGGCTCCGGATTCATTGCTGATGATCCAGCTGGCAACGTTGCTTGCCCGCGCGAACCCACCGAGGTGGATCAGCGAGCACACATCAATCGTTGCGGTGGGCGTGTTCGTCGGCGGCAGAGTTGCGGTAGGTGTAGATGTAGGGGTAGGCGTGCTGGTCCGCGTCGGGGTACGGGTCGCCGTGCGGGTCGGGGTCATCGTGGCGGTCGCGCTGGGTGTGGCTGTTTCGCTGGCGGTCAGCACCGTAACCGCAGTACTAACCACCGTCGAGGTCGAGGTGCGGGTCGCGGTGGGGGTCCGACTGGGCGTGCTGCCCGGGGTCAGCGGGGCTGTGGTTGCCGTCCCTACCGCTTCCGTCCCGGCAGCGGATGTCAGGACCGGGCTGTCATCCGGTTCACCGGCTTGAAGCAGGAGCACCTGCATCGTGGCCACGATCGCCGTCTGGATCTGTTCTTCCGACATACCCGAGCCGGCAGCGAAGGCGACGGCCGTCGAGAGCGAATCGACGGTCGCCTTCCAATCGATGGTCGGGCTGGCGGTCTGCGTCGGGGTACCTCCCGGCGCAGCGGCTACCGGGTTGAACGAGCGGCTCAACACCCACAACGATGGCACGAGCGCCAGCATTCCAATCAGGAGCAGCGGACTCAAGCGGCGCTTCTTGGACGGCGGCTCGATCATCGTCTGCTGCTCGGAGCGGTCAAGGTCTGGCTTTTCCACAGGCGGGGGAGGCGGGGCTCGCCGTACGCCCGGTTTGAGCGCACCAGCCCGGGGATCATAGACCAGCTGCAGGGCACGGTCGAAGGACTGACTCAGCTCGCGGGCGGAGGCGAAGCGGTCCTCAGGCTTCTTTTCCAGCGCCCTGATCAGGACCTTGCCAATTTCCTCTGGAATATTGGGGTTTATCGCCGTTGGCGGAGGCAGCGGCGCGCTGGCGTGCTTCATGGCAATTGCCAGGGGCGTATCGGCGTTGAACGGGAGCTGCCCGGTGCACATTTGGTAGAGCACGATGCCCAGAGCGTAGACATCGGTCTGCTGGCTTACCGGCTCACCGCGCGCCTGTTCTGGTGCCATGTACTGCGGCGTGCCAATGACGCTCGATCCGGTCAGGCTGGCGGTCGCATCGGCCACGTGCGCTGTTCCGAAGTCCGAAAGCCACGCGTTGGAGTGCGCGTCGAGCAGGATATTGGAAGGCTTGACATCACGATGAACCATGCCCTTGTCATGCGCGAACTGCAGCGCTTCTGCAATTTGCCGAATAATGTGGGCACCCTCTTCTGGACGGATCGGCCCTTTGCGGATGCGTTCACGCAGTGTCCCAACTTCCATCAATGGCATAACAATGTAGAAGACACCATCCTCCTCACCGAAATCGAGGAGCGGGACGATGTGCGGATGCCGCAGGCGCATTAAGATGCGCGCCTCCTGCTCGAAGCGCGCCTTGAAATTCTCCTCGTCGTCCAGCCCGGGCGGCAGGACCTTGATCGCGACCGGGTTCTCGGTCCCCTCTTCGATCGCTTTAAATACCGAAGACATCCCGCCGCTGCCGATCTTGCGCACGAGGATGTATTTCCCCAGCTTGCGATCGCTCCAATTGAACATGCTCAAATTCTACCTACGTCCATCAATCCGATCCCGGCTTGGCGCAGGGGAGCTGGATGAATGGGTCAACCATCCTGGCCTGAAGTGACGATGCGCCGTATGTAGCATAGCAACGAACCACGTAATTCCACTTTGCAGCTACCTTACAGAATCAACACGCTTCCTTTATTTCATCGTAAAGTAGGACATCGAAAAACACTGCTCCGCAGAGAGCAACGTGCCTGATCGCTGTATATATCCTTCCATATTTTTACGGCCGGCGGGCTAGGAACGAAGGGCTATATCTCCGATCGGGCGAAGATGGTACAAAGGCACTACCGCAACAACCTTGGAGTGGGGAATATTGGCCAACCGCCGGCGCCAGAGACTGTCCGGCGGAATTCGAGTTCTCGATTCCTGGATCGAGGCATTGGCGGCATGAATGTCCACTCCTAAACCCCGCATCCCCCTCAAACTGTTGAATGCAGTCATCATTGCTGTGATGGCAACTCCGGCGATTCTCATCCAGCCGGCCTTTGCCGATACAGACGTTACGGAACGCGTCAGCATCAGCAGTGATGGCATGGAGGGCAACGGAGTCTCGGAGACGCCTGCCATAAGCGCTGACGGCCGCCTGGTCGTCTTCGCATCCGAAGCCACCAACCTCGTGCCGGGAGACAGCAACGGCAAAGAAGATATCTTCCTGCATGATTGGGCCACTGGCCAGACGGTACGGCTGAGCCTTAGCTCGAGTGGAGTAGAGGGCAATGGAGCCAGCACCTGGCCCGAGATCAGCGCCGATGGCCGCTGGGTTGTCTTTTCCTCCTCTGCATCCAACCTCGTGCCAGGGGATACGAACGGCGTTGCGGATGTCTTCCTCGTCGATCTAGAGCAGGGCGACATCGATCGCATCAGCATCTCCGCCTCAAGGGCACAGGCTGACGGCCCCAGCACACAGCCAGTCATCTCCGGCGACGGCCGCTATGTGGCTTTCGCCTCGACTGCCACCAACCTCTTCTCTAGTGCGACAAGCGGCAGGCAGGAGATTTTCCTTCTAGACCGGTCGGATGGAATGCTGAAGTGGGTCAGCCGACCGAGTTCCAGTTCTGTGAATGACGAGGACAGCAGTGAACCTGCCATCAGCTCTGATGGAAATTGGGTCGCGTTCTCATCCCTCTCCTCACAGCTTGTTCCGAACGATACGGGTGGCAAGTGGGACGTATTTCTCTGGGACTTGGCGTCCGGAAACCTCATCCGCTTGAGCCAGACACCAACCGGCACCAGCGGTGATATGTCGAGCTATATCCCTGCACTCAACGCAGATGGCCGTTATACGGTTTTTCGCTCGCATGCCATGAATCTGGTCCCGAACGACACAAACTACGTAGCCGACATCCTATTGTACGATCGGATTGTGGGATCGCTCGAGCGTATCAACCTGTCGGCAACCGGCGAACAAGCGATGGGCGGGCCGAGCGATGAACCCAGGATCTCGGCAGATGGCCGTTACGTCGTCTTCCGGTCCAGAGCCATCAATCTCGTCGCTGCTGATACAACAACCGATGAGGATCTATTCATCCGTGACAGACAGGGGAGCACGACGCTCTTAAGCGTCGCGACCGATTCGACCAAGTCGAACGGTGCCAGCTATTCGCCCGCTATCACTGCCGATGGTCAGACGTTCGCTTTCTATTCCGAGGGATACAACCTCGATCTGTTGCGGGTCGACAACAATGGGGTCGGTGATATCTTCGCCCACGGGCAACCCCCGGCACCGCTTCCGACCGAGACACCGACTGCGACGCCGACCGAAACTCCAACGGAGACTCCCACCGAGACCCCGACTGAGGTTCCAACAAACACCCCGACCGTTGCGCCGACGGCGACTGATACACCCGAGCCTTCATCGACTGCAACGGTCGAACCGACGTTTACGGCAACGCCCAGTCCAACCGATACGCCTGTGCCCTCGCCGACAACTCCAGATCCGACCAATACCTACACACCTACCGCTACCCCAGGGCAGGATCCAACGGAGCCGCCTGAAGCATGCACCTGGGTGTTGGACTTCGAAGCGGATGCGACCGGCCGGCCGCTGGCTGCAGGCCAGATCATCGATCAGGAATGGGCTGCGTTTGCAATCCACATCACCACAAATAATCCGGGCGCGCATCCGGCCATGGTCTTCGACAGCGCCCATCCGACCGGCAACGATTGGGATCTTGGCTCACCGAACGAGGACTTTGGCGGACCAGGGCAAGGCGTGGGCGGCCAGGGGGGGCAGCCTGGCGAGAATCGAAACCCGCTTGGTAAGGTCCTGATCATCTCCCAGGATGGGAACCAGGATAACCCGAACGATTACGCCTCCGGCGGTACCTTCGTCTTCACCTTTGACCAGCCAGTACCCATCGGATTGGTGCAGCTGCTCGATATTGACACAAATGAGTCAGCGGGAAAGATCGTCGCCTTCGGGAGCAGCGGCAACAAACTGGGCACCTTCAGCATCCAGCCCTTCGGCAACAACAGCGTCCAGACTGTGACCGTCAACACCGAAAACGTATCCCGGCTCGAGATCTCCCTACAGAACAGCGGCGCCGTGGTTTCAATCTCGTTCTGCGCTGACGGACCAACCCCTCCAGCACCGACCAACGTTCCGGACCCGACTCAAAGTACCGAGCCGACCGCGACGAGCGAACCGCCGGGTGCAAGGGAGGCGCCCGTAATCAATTTGAGTTCCGAAGTTGCCCTGAATGAAGGGGGCACGCTCGCGATCAGTGGTTCGTTCACCGATCCTGATTCGGAGAGCTGGCAGGGCAGTGTTGACTACGGCGACGGGAATGGTCCACAGCTGCTGCCGATTCAAAATGGTAAGACCTTCAAGCTGAGTTGGAAATACGGCGATGACGGCGAGTACACCGCAGTCGTCAAGCTCGTCGACGAGAGCGGCCAGAGCAGCACCGCCAAGCTGAAGGTGAAGGTGAAGAACCTGAATCCGGCCGCACAGGCGGAAAAATCCATCAGCCTGGCCGAATGCGAGGCGGAAGAGAAATCCAATAAGAAGGACAAGCCGCCCAAGGCCTGCCGGATTGGCGATTGGTATACTGCCACGGCCGGTCAGCCGGTGAGTTTCGAGATCGATCTAAAGGACGCCGGATCGGATGACCTGCGCGTCACCCTGGATGCCGGGGGCGATGCAATCTACTACAACGCTGGCGACTCACCCGATCCATACCCCAGCCCGTTGGGAACCTACCCGTTCAATGTGCGTCACAATGCAACCGTCGTCTTCGACAAACCCGGAGTTCGCTACGTCAAGGTGCAGGTCTTCGACGACGACGGCGGTTCGAGCACAATCTGGCTCAAGGTGCTTGTACGCAACAAGGAGGATTGCCGGACCTCGTTGGGCTACTGGATCCAACGCTTCAAGAAGGATGGCTCCTCAATATATTCCGGTGAACTGCGGTCACACCTGAGCGCGTTGAGCGCCTTCGTGACGTCGTCTTTCGGCGAGTTCCGCCCGGAAATGATCGACCGGCTCGAATCGTTTGTCCTGGACAATAGCGAAGACAGCGCCCGGGCGCGCGCCCAGCTGATCACAGCCTGGCTCAACTTCACCAACGGCTCGGTGGACTGGGACGAACTCATCCGCAAGGCCGACGGCAAGCATGACCTGCCCTACGCCGAGGTGCTGCGCGAGATGCTTGCCATCCTGATTGATGGCGGCGCGGATGATGCCGATTTCGAGCATGCGATCGAGCTGGCCGAATCGATCAACCTCGGCCGGCACAGCGGCGGTTCTGCCTGCCCGGTGTACAGCGAATAAGCACTTCGATCGTCGATGGTATAGAAAACTGGCCCCTCCTGATTGCGAGGGGCCAGTTTTAATTCGTCCGGCGATTTCGAAAGCCTGCCATCAGCCATGAAACTCGCGTGACGTACGGCGTGGTTCCTTCATCCACCGGGGTCAAAACTCTTGCAACAGCCGTCCTATTCGAAATTACCTGGGGGCGTCCTCACCAAACAGCGCCGCACCGGAATTCCTCCACTTATCCCCTACGACCTGGCTCACCCATTCAGGACTGCTCAGACGTGCTTCTCACAAAGTCGAGTACCTCGCTTAACCGGGCGAAGGCCAGCCCGGTCACGGTATCTGCAGCGCCGTAGTAAATAGCCAGCCTGTCCATGGTTTCATCCTGCAGTATGGCGCAGGGGAAGACAACGTTCGGCACATCGCCCACACATTCATACCCCGCCTGTGGGGAAAGCAGGTACGGCTCACCACGCCCGATGACCTTCCAGGGTTGGTCAAGATCAAGCAAGGCCGCACCAAAGCTGTACACAAATCCATTGCAGGAGGTCAGCACGCCGTGGTAGAAGAGCAGCCATCCTTCAGGCGTCTCGATCGGTACCGGGCCGGCGCCGATCTTGGTGCTCTGCCAGCCTCCTTTAACGCCCATTACATAGCGGTGCCTTCCCCAATGGATCATATCCGGGCTCTGGCTGAGGTAAATGTCACCGAAGGGTGTGTGCCCGTTGTCGCTCGGCCGGCTGAGCATGACGTAGCTGCCGTTGATTCGGCGCGGGAAGAGCACCCCATTGCGGTTAAAGGGCAGCAGCGCATTTTCAAGGAAGGTGAAGCTCTCAAAGTCATATGTGCATCCGATGCCGATCGCCGGTCCGTGGAAGCCGTTGCACCAGGTGATGTAATAGCGGTCCTCGAGCCAAACCACACGTGGGTCGTAGCGATACTGGAAGCGGCCAATTTCAGGGTCATCACATTGCCACTCGATCGGGTCATTATCGAGATTCCAGTCGATGCCATTCTCGCTAAAACCGCGATTTAAATTCATGTCACGTTGCTTGTTGTCGCAGCGGAAGACACCGGCGAAACGCTCCTCAAGCCGCACGACGGCGCTGTTGAAGATGCTGTTTGAGGAGGGGATCGCATCGCGCGGGATGATGGGATTCGAACTGTACCGCCATACAACATCGGAAGAACCAGCAGGTCTTTCTTCCCAGGGTATCTTGGGGCGAGCGTCACTCATGGCAAGGGTCCCTCCGCTCCAAACGAAGTATGCCTGATACGATTACAATCTGCCTCAACCTTAATTTTACATGGATCGTGTTTTTCATGATCCGCAGTAAAGGAACCTCTTTGTAAAGCATCATGCCAGTGTGCCCGCCGAATTTTTCTCTCACACAAACCCCTTCCCCCGAGGGCACTGCACCAGAATATCCCCTCCAGACTCGGAGGGGCATTGCGGGCAATCCCGCTGGTATGCCGTTGGGATTTTATTACGCCAGGGAAAAGGTATTTCGCCAGATCAGGATTTTCAATCAGCCCTTCTTTTTTTTCTTTTGCGGCCAAGTATACTGGGATGGGAAACAATATCCTGAGAGTACCCCCACCCAAATCCAAGTCCTGCCGACTCTAGCTGAAGCTGGCCTGTCAGCAGCAGGAGGATCCGATGGATTTAGAGAATTTTGATTTGATCACTGATTGGAAACAACGGGTCGATGATAGCCAAAAAGCCTATTATGCCTTGTCGGTCAGGCACAACAAATTCCATTATTGGGTGGGTGTCCTCGCCACAATTCTTACAACCATGGCAAGTGCGGCGCTCATCGTTGAGGTAACTAATCCCGGGGTTAGAGTTACGGTTGGCCTGCTGGGGGTGGTAGCGGCCCTCCTTGTGGCAGTTCAGACTTTTTATAGCCAAGCAAAACGTGCCGAGATATATCGATGTGCGGTATCTCAACTCAGCCTTGCCAGGCGAGATATAGAGATCTTTGAGAGATTCGTACCCAATCGCAAATCTGAGAGGGAGCAGCGCATTAACGCAATTGATGAGCGAATTTCAAACATCGAAGTCGCCGATATAACCAGGCAAGGAACTACGGAAACCAAGACGTGGCCCTGGATTCTGTTACTCGGTGCAAGCGCTGTTTTCGTAATCCTGCTGATTGCTCTCGGCCGGGAGTGGATAAATCAAATTCCAGCAACCCAACAAACAGAAGTATATGGGATCCGAGAGTCTGTTCAACAGGGCACCGCGTCGTGGGAATTCGATGCGGAGGATCCCCTCATACAACAACGCGTTATTCTGATCAACACTTTTATTAATGAGTTGACCACCCAAAAAGTTATCACTTTACTTGCCTATTTCAACGGCAGGGACAATGAGACACCAATTACCATTTTTTTATCTTCAACCGGTGGCTACACAAAAGATGCGTACGCGATTTTACAGGCCATGCAGGAATCAGACTCTAAGGTGAACACTGTCGCAATAAGCGACTGCTTTTCAGCTTGTATCAAGATCCTCATGGGCGGCACCGGGGAGAGGAAAATCGCCCGAAACTCGCGAATTATGATCCACACCCACTCCTATCCTTACGACGACGATCCTCAATCATACAGCACGATCCTGTACGAGCGTGAGAGGGATTTTTTTCGCGAAAACTCTGAGATACCACTCGATTGGATTGGCAGGGAAGAGAAATACTACTATCTAACCCCGGAGCAAGCCATTACCTACCAGCTCGCTGATGGAATATTGGAATAGATCTGCATACCGACCATCGTGGTGGACGCGAATCAAGTCGAGGGCGTCTATTAATTTACCGGTTTCCTGGCTGCAAGCATCAAAGCCGCGTCGTCCTCTTGGTAGGTGACATCAGGGGCAATTCGACCTGAAATCCAACGGACTATGCTGCAATTGCGGTTCCTGGTTTTACCAACGAGTTGCGGGAGATCCCTGCCCACCAACCAAATTTCGCTACGCACCACGACCAGGACTACCTCGTTAAAACTGCTGTGTCGGACCGCACTGGCCAAGCAGAGGCCGGGATAACCCTTTCCATCCGGTACTTTAGATGGCATGCAAGACCACTGTCCCGGGCGGGGACGTCGGGGTAGGTCTCCGAGATGTGCGCGGACAAAATAGTTGACGAGTGACCCAAATAACTGTATAGTATGTAGGAAAACTGGGAGCGCTCCCACCTCTTTCTTAACTCTTCATCGTTTTCCCTTCATTGGTCATAACGCCGCTGAATTTTCGCCCAAAGCACCGAATGGATCGCGGGAGGTAGCGGTATCTCTGTTATGGCGAACATCACCCTGGAAGACATCGCCAGGCAGGCAGGAGTCTCGCGCTCAACCGTTTCACGCGTGATCAACGAACAGCCGAACGTGAGCGAATCTGCCCGCAGCCGCGTCTTGGATGTCGTTCGTCACACCGGGTACATACCGAACGCGGCCGCCCGCACCCTGGCCTCACAGCGCTCGTGGATGCTCGGCCTGGTCCTGCCGCACAGCGTCAGTTCATTCTTCACAGACCCTTATTTCCCGTTATTGACCCAGGGTATTGCCCAGGCCTGCAACCAAAATAACTACACTCTTGGCTTGTTTCTGGTCGGGACCGAGGAAGACGAGGAAAAAATTTTCCCGCGCGTTTCTCGTCGCGGACTGCTGGACGGTGTAATTGTACAAGCCGGCCATCATGGCGACCCGGTGATGGGCTGGCTGCTCGATTCGAGCATCCCGCTCGTATTCGCCGGACGCCCTTTTCATCCCGGAAATTTCAGCTATATCGACATCGACAATGTCGATGCTTCGTACAATGCCGTCGTTCACCTGATCCGCCTGGGTCGAAAGCGCATCGCAACCATCGCCGGACCATCCCATAGTTCGGTGGGCGTCGACCGCCGGGCTGGCTACATTAAAGCGTTAAAGGATCGCGGCCTGGAACTGAATACGGAGTTGATCGTTGAGGGCGATTTCACCGATGCTGGTGGCTACTTTGCCATGCAGCAATTGCTGCCGCAGCATCCCGACGCTGTGTTCGCAGCTTCCGACACCATGGCGTACGGCGCCGTGCGCGCGATCAAAGAAGCCGGGCTGCACATCCCACGCGATCTCGCCGTGATTGGTTTCGATGATTTACCGCTCGCGAACGCGTCGAATCCGTCACTGACCACCGTCCGCCAGCCCGTTTTGAAGTTTGGCGTTGCGGCGGTTGAGCTGCTGATCGACCTGATCGAAAACGGCACACAGCCGCCGCGCCGGATTATGTTAGGGACAGAATTGATCATCCGCGAGTCTTGTGGTGCATCTCGTCGAGGACCGGATTTTCCCTCATGAGACAGATCGTTCTTGGATCTATGCTATGGGCGTTTTTCCAACCAAACCCGCACTTCGATTGTGCCAGGAGGAGGTGAATCCTCAAAAGAAAGCCAAGGAAAATGTACTTCTCAAGGACCTCCAACCTATTACCGATGGGAAAAAGGAGAAAGAAAGATGAAACGCCTAACCGCAATACTATCCATTCTGATGGCCATGAGTATGCTCCTAGGAGCTTGCGCAACTCCGACAGCAGAGCCAACGGAAGCCATGGCCGCGCCAACGTCAGAAGTGGAAGTTGCACCGACAGAAGCAATGCCTGCTGAACCGGCTGATATTGTTGCTTCATTGCCCCGCAATGAAACCATGTACTTCAATGGGCAGCAGTGGGGGCCGGTTGTTTGTTGGAATCCCTACTCGTCCAACTGCAATAACGCGTTGGCCATCGCTCAGCAGGACAATGCGCGCGTGCTCATGTTCGAAACCCCGTACCTGTACGACATGCTCGACGGCCAGATGTATCCACTTCTGGCGGACGGGGATTATGTTTGGAACGACGCGCATACCGAGATCACCTTCAAGATCAACCCGGCCGCGCACTGGAGTGATGGCACACCGGTGACTGCCGAAGATGTTGCTTACACCTGGGATGCTAACATCAAGTACGAAACCAATCCCGGCGTAAACAACAGGGATTACATCGAATCCATCACCGCTGTGGATCCCATGACGGTCGTGGTCAAGGCCAAGCTGGATGCGGACGGCAAAGCGATCAATCCGCTGTTGGTAGCGGCTTACCTGAGCAGCAGCTATGTGATCCAGAAAGCCTGGACCCAGACATTGGAAGCACGGACAGGCGATCCGGAGTCCTTCAAAGCCGATGTCGCCGAGGATGTCGTTTGGTCTGGCCCATACCACAAGTTCTTCGCGGACGACACGAAGGTCATCCTCGTCCGCGATGACAATTACTGGGGTCAGGACGCTTCCATGTTTGGTATGCTCCCGGTTCCGAAGTACCTGGGGCACCAGATGTTCAAGGATAACGCGGCTGGATCTGTTGCCCTGGCACAAGGCGAAGTGGATGTCAGCCAGCAGTTCAACTCCAACATCCAGATCCTGTGGCTCAACTACGGCCTGCCGATCTCCACGTACCTGCCCGAGGCTCCGTACGGCATTGGCGCTAGTCTGCCAACGGCTTTCTACAACATGAAATCCTATGGTTTAGACGAGCTGGCCATCCGTAAAGCGATCGCCATTGCGGTTGACTACGACACCATCATCGCCAACGCGATGACCAACCAATCGGCGACCTTCGCCCAGGTGCCGCGCTCGTTGATGAACCCAACCCCCGGCGAGCAGGCGCTCTACGATCACGCTGTTGTCGCCGACCTGCAGTGGGTTGGCAAGGACATTGAAGGCGCCAAGGCGCTGCTCGACGAAGCGGGAATCGTCGATACCGATGGCGATGGCTGGCGTGAACTCAACGGGCAGAAACTCAGCTACGTGGCGACCTGCCCCAACGGCTGGTCTGACTGGCAGGCTGCGATGGAAGTAGTGGCTGCCGCAGGCAAGAACATCGGGATTGACATCACAACCAACTACCCCGAATGGGCTGTTTATCAGACCGTCGTCACGGACTGGGAGCAGCTCCCCGAAACGGGCTACGACATCTTAATGATGTGGTCAGACGGCGCTGGCCCAACACAACCCTGGGGCCGCATCCGCCATCTGATCAGCTCTGAATTTGCCGAGACCATAAACAACTGGAACGGCAACTGGGGCGGCTACAAGAATCCTGAGGCCGATGCGCTGATCCAGGCGATCCCGACTGAGACTGATCCCGCCAAGCTGAAGGAGATGTACACGGAATTGGTTAAGATGTACCTGACCGATATCCCCTCCTTCACGCTCATGTACCGCCCGCAATCGTTCCATGCGGTGAACGAGAGCGTTTGGACCAACTTCCCACACCAGGGTGATGGTACCAACCCGCCCGTCCCGCCGCTTGACTGTATGGACGGTTGGGGCGTAGCGTGTCTCTATAACGTCACGCTTGTCAATCCGTAAGATATAGATCAATATAGACAGCCATGTTCCGCTAACAACGGAACATGGCTGTTTATCAGATTAACCAGGAGGTTGAGTTGAAAGGATACTGGAAATACTTCCTCAACAAGGGCTTCTGGTTCTTTATCACGTTCATCTGCGCATTCATTCTGAATTTTATATTGCCCCGCTTGATGCCGGGTGATCCGGTAGCGGTCATTACCCAAAAGGCCACGCAAGGCATGCAAAGCCAGAGCGGGATCCAGGCGGTGTATGAGTACTACGCGAACGTGTTTGGCACCAACAAACCCATCACGACACAATTCGTCCTCTACCTGAAAAATGTAATCCATGGTGATTTTGGTATATCGTTCAGCCAGTATCCCCGGCCGGTGGCAGATATCCTCCGGTCGTCTATCTGGTGGACGATCGGTCTGCAGTTCCCAGCCATCATCGTCGGCTGGCTGATCGGAAACACGCTCGGCGCATTGGCGGCCTATCTTAAAAAGGGCTTCGATAAAGTCATCATGCCGGTCAGTATTTTCGTAAGCAATTTCCCGGCATTTGGCATGGCGGTTATTTTGCTGGTCATATTCGGCGTCGGGCTGAAATGGTTCCCTACTTCAGGTGGCTATGGGTTCGACTTGATTCCTAACTTCAGCTGGACATTCATCTGGTCGGTGATCGTGCATTATCAACTGCCATTCTGGTCGATTGTTTTAATCGCCATTGGTGGCCAGGCGATCGGCATGCGCTCCATGTCGATCTATGAGCTGAACGCGGATTACGTGAAATACAGCCGCTACCTAGGGATCAAGGACCGCAAGATTATCGGCTACGTGTTTCGCAACGCCATGCTGCCCCAGGTGACCGGCCTGGCGTTATCCATCGGCACCATGGTCGGTGGGGCGCTGGTGGCGGAAATCATTTTCAGCTATCCGGGTCTCGGTTACACCATGTTAAACGGCGTAATGGGGCAGGATTATCCGCTGATCTCAGCGGCCACCTTGATCGTCACCTTGATGGTGCTAGCGGCGATGTTTGTCATCGATATCGTTTATGGCTTTATTGACCCGCGCGTCAAAGCGGCACAGTTCGATTAGGAAGTTAACTTGAAATGAAACACACCCTTCGGCAAATTTTTCGGTCCTCCAATTTCTTGCTTGGGTTCATTATTTTTACGTTCTTGTTGCTGGTCGTGACCATTTATCCAATCCTCATTAAACATCCCCCTCTGGAAATCATCGGCCAGGGCACCTTCTTCCAGCCCGGCGTCTATGTAAATGTTTATGATTCCATCAGTGCTCCTAAGTACATCCTTAACCTAAGCAATGCTGCCGCAAACCGCATAAGCAACAGATTGGGGGACGAGGAACGCCAGGACATGAAGACCTGGCTGATAGCCTATGGGGTTCCGGAAGATCAGATTGATATTGTTGACACCGCAAAGCTCCTGGATCTGTGGATGAACAGTTACGACCCCAACTTGATGCTGCCCGGAATGACCTATGCCAAGTCGCAGTTCTATCAAAGACTCGATGCTTCGCTGGAGGGGATTCTTGAAACAGAGGGGGTCAGCATCGCAGTAGCAAATCCCCAAACAGGCGCCCTGGAGGAGAGACAGTTCATACAACAATCCGAATATGTGAATATCGATCAGGTTGCGAATGTGCGCGTGTTGCTCCTTGGAACAGACAACTTCGGACGGGATGTGCTGACCGAGCTGGTTAAGGCTACCAAGGTATCGCTGCAGATTGGCCTTGTCGCCGGAACCGTCGCAACCTTGATCGGTTTGACCCTCGGGCTGCTGGCGGGATATATCGGTGGGCTGATGGACGATATCATCATGTTCGTCACGAACCTCTTTACCGTCATCCCTGGTTTTGTGCTGTTGATCTTGATCTCATTCAGCATCGGGCAGGAACATCGCGGTGCAAATACGATCGCAGTAGTGATCGGCTTTACTTCCTGGGTGTGGACAACCCGTGCAGTGCGGGCACAAGTGATCTCCTTGCGCAATCGCGATCACGTCAATCTTTCGAAATTGTCCGGGCACTCCGTTTTGCACATCATCCTGTCGGATATTCTGCCCTACATTGCATCCTATGTCGTCATGGCCTTTATTTTGCAGATTTCCTCCGGAATTCTGTCTGAGGCCGGATTATCCATCCTCGGGTTGGGCCCTCGGACCACGTTAGAGCCCACCTTGGGCTTGATGATGAACTGGTCGTTGATCTACCAGGCGGAAATCCTCGGAAAATGGTGGGCTTACTTTCCCGTAATCGTAACCATTGCTTTGATCACGTTCTCGATGAATTTGATGAATACCGGTCTCGACCAGGTCTTCAATCCAGCCTTGAGGGAGTAAGCGACTGCGATGTCGAAGGTCATGCTAGAGGTCAACGAGCTGACGACAAAATACGTCACCCGCTTTGGGGAGGATGTTTACGCAGTCGACCACGTTTCTCTGAAGGTTGAAGAGGGGAAGTCGCTGGGAATTTCGGGGGAATCCGGCTGCGGAAAATCGACCCTCGCGCTCAGCCTGATGGGCTATTACTTCGCTCCGCTGCACTACACAAGCGGGGAGATTATCATCGATGGGCGGAACATTTCTGGAATGGATCCCGATGATATTCGCCGGTCGATCCTGGGTACGGAGATCTCCTATATTCCCCAAAGCGCAATGAACGCACTCAACCCCACCCAAAAGATTATCCGGTTCCTTGAGGACGTGATTCGAGCCCATGATCCAAAAGTGACAAAGGAGGAGATTTACGAACTTGCCAGAGAACGATTTGAAACTCTGGGGCTTCCAGCGGAGGTGCTGCAGAAATATCCGGTCGAATTATCGGGTGGGATGAAACAGCGCACCGTGATCGCGATTTCTGTCATCCTTTGTCCAAAGATACTAATCGCTGATGAACCCTCTTCCGCGCTTGATGTGACCTCGCAGAAAATGGTCATCAAAATGCTGCTGGATTTGATGGAAAAGGGTTTCATCAAATCGATGATCTTTATCACACATGAACTTCCGCTCCTTTATAACGTGACCGATGACATTATGGTCATGTACGCAGGGCAGATCGTGGAAAAGGGCACCGCCCGGGAAGCTGTCTTTGACCCCCTCCATCCATATTCAAAAGGTCTCATGGGTTCGATCATTGTGCCCGAAATTGGCCTGCGGGACATGAAACTAACGGCCATTCCTGGTGTGCCGCCGAATCTTAAAAAGCCTCCGGCTGGCTGTCAGTTTGCAGAGCGCTGCAAATATGTTCAGCCACAATGTAAGGTGCGCGCTATCGATCTTCGCGACATAGGTGGCGGACGTGCCTACCGCTGTATCTTCTCGGAGGAACAACTGAGGGAGGCTTATAAAAATGGCGGATGAAAAAGGAATATGCCTCAGTGGAAAAGGGCTGACTAAAATTTTTGGGTATGGCCGTCAGAAATGTGTCGCCGTTGATCATGTCGACTTCGATTTTTATGAGGGTGAAGTCGTCTCGATCGTGGGTGAATCAGGCAGCGGTAAAACCACGCTGGCGAAGATGCTGCTGGGCTTGATCAGCATCACGGAAGGCGAGGTCTACTTCCAGGGGAAGAAGCGTGACATCAGTACGCAAAAGAAGAAAAAGGAGTACTGGACAAATATTCAGGCCATCTTTCAGGATCCATACTGTTCCTACAACATCTTCAACAAAATTGATACCGTGCTTCTAGATTGTATTCACATGCGGGGAGGCAAAAAGCTGCCATATAAGAAAAAAGTGGAATTAATGACCGAGGCCTGCAGCTTTGTGAATATGAAGTTTGAGGAAATGACGAATAAATACCCGTTTGAACTCTCCGGCGGACAGATGCAGCGCTTGATGATTGCCCGGATCTTCCTGCTGAAGCCAAAGATTTTACTGGCGGATGAACCAACTTCCATGATCGATGCCTGTTCTCGGGCAACGATCCTGGAAATGTTAATGCAATTACGTAATGACATTGGGATGACGATTATCTTCATCACCCATGATATTGGCCTGGCGTATTACGTTTCTGACACTGTCTATATTATGGAGCATGGAAAATTTGTTGAATGTGGTTGTGCCGATGATATGATCCTGCATCCCAAAGAGGCATACACCCGACGTTTGATCAGCGATGTTCCAAAGATCTATGAAGAATGGGACCTCTCAACGGTGTGATACAGCCCTCTTAAGTTCGGTACCGACCGATACCACCTGCTGCTCTGAAAAAGAATACCTGGACGCGCCTTTGAAGACTCTTCGTGCTGCAAAAAGTTACTCCTCATTAAGTCTGATCCTTCTCGCCTATGTGGCGTTTGTAGCCCTGGGGATGCCAGATGGCTTATTGGGGGTTGCCTGGCCTGCCATGCGGGCGGATTTTTCCATACCGCTCGATTCCCTGGGAATGCTGCTTTTTGCTGCTGTCGCTGGCTACATGACCTCCAGTTTCTTGAACGGCGCTTTGATAGCACAAATGGGAGTCGGTAAATTGCTGGCTGCCAGTTGCGTCCTGACCGGCTCAGCCCTGGTTGGCTATACTCTTGTTCCTTCGTGGTGGATGATGGTTTTGCTGGGGGTGCTGGCAGGCCTGGGGGCGGGCGCCATTGACGCTGGTCTCAACACCTATGTCGCAACTTACTTTGGCGAAGGGTTGATGCAGTGGCTGCACGCCAGTTATGGAATCGGCGTTACGCTTGGCCCAATCATCATGACCCTGGCCCTGACAACCATGAATTCCTGGCGTACGGGTTATCGCGTGGTGGGTGGTTTCCAGCTCGCACTGGCTACCTGCTTTTTCCTAACCCTGCCATTGTGGGATCGAAAGGACCTCTCCGCCGGGAATGATGAACCCAAGCGCCTGACCGATTACAAAACGCCGCTGGTCGATACGTTGCGCCACCCGCAGGTGTGGTTGAGCGCGGCTTTGTTCTTTTTGTATGTCGGCGCTGAAGTCTCACTAGGAACTTGGACATACAGCCTGTTGATTGAGTCGCGCGGCATCAATCCGACGGTGGCTGGTCTGTGGGCAGGCAGTTATTGGGCGACCTTTACGGTTGGCCGGATTTTGGCGGGGCTGGTTGCCAAACGGGCGGGTGTTAATCTCCTGGTGCAGGGTGGCCTGGTGGGTGCCTTTCTGGGCGTGGTATTGCTTGTCTGGAATCCCTCCGAAGCGGCAAATTTACTGGCGGTGGCTTTGATTGGTTTTTCGATTGCACCCATCTTTCCTGCCTTGATGTCAGGCACCAGCCAGCGGGTAGGTGCGGATTATGCCGCCAACACCATCGGCATGCAGATGACTGCGACCGGCTTGGGGACGGCAGTCATTCCCAGTCTTTTGGGGATCCTAGCCCGCCAATTTTCGTTGGAGGTAATACCTACCTCTCTCGGGGCGTTGTTCCTCGCATTGTTTGGATTTTATCGATTGTCGTTGAAACAACACGTCGGATTCATTGGGTAAACACAATATGAGACTTCAATCTCTGGCAGGTGCCTGGCAATTTCGCCAGGCGGGTACGGAAGAGTGGCTACCTGCCATGGTCCCCGGCGACGTGCATACCGATTTACTTGCTTTGGATCGCATCCCGGATCCATTTGTGGGCGATAACGAGAAGCGCGTTCAATGGGTGGCCCAAGCCGATTGGGAATACCGCTGCAAGTTCGCCGTCACTCCTGGGCTTCTTCGAGAGCCGCAGGTCTGGCTGGCGTGCGACGGGCTGGATACACTTGCCGCGGTCAGCTTGAATGATCACGAGTTAGGCCGGGCCGCAAACATGTTCCGGCAGTACCGCTGGGACGTGAAAGCGCTGCTCAAGGCAGATGAAAATGAACTCTTCATCGCTTTCGAGTCGCCTGTGCGTGCTGCCGCCGAAAAACAAGCCGTCCGCCGGATGCCGGGCGTTACGCAGGCCATCCAGGGTGGGCCTTATTTGCGGAAAGCGCCCTGCCAATTCGGCTGGGACTGGGGTCCGCAACTGCCGCCGATCGGGATCTGGAAGGATATACGACTGGAAGGCTACCAGGGGGGGCACATCACGGACGTGTGCTTCAGCCAGCAGCATGCCGGGAGTCAGGTTACCGTCGTGGCGCGGGTATCGATTCATGTCTGGGATGAAGCACCCCGCTCGGTCGTCTTGCGGCTCATAGCCCCGGATGGGCAGGTCTTCGA
This sequence comes from Anaerolineales bacterium, assembly GCA_034430595.1. Lineage (GTDB taxonomy): Bacteria > Chloroflexota > Anaerolineae > Anaerolineales > E44-bin32 > E44-bin32. The sequence continues at coordinate 129,160 of DAOUEL010000027.1, forward strand.
AACCGCGGCAAACGTCGGCCCGAACCTCGAGAGCATGCTGCAGGTGGTCATTCCGGATGCGGAAATTTGGTGGCCAAATAGCTACGGCGCCCAGCCGCTCTACCAGGCCAGCGTTGAACTGCACCAATCAGACATCCTGTTGGAGCGGCGCGAGTATAAACTCGGGCTACGCACGATTGAGCTGCGTCAGCAGCCGGATGAATGGGGACGTTCTTTCACCTTCGTTGTGAACGGCTTGCCTATTTTCGCCAAAGGCTCGAACTGGATTCCGGCGGATTCGTTCCCTACCCGAATCTCGGATGACCACCTGGAAGGGCTCATACGCGCCGCGGCGGATACGCACCAGAACATGCTGCGCGTGTGGGGCGGTGGCTTCTACGAGGAAGAGCGTTTTTACGATCTGTGCGACCGCTACGGTATCCTCGTCTGGCAGGATTTCATCTTTTCGTGCAGCGTCTATCCTCTCCATAACGCCGATTTTCTCGAAAACGTCCGCCTCGAAATCGTCGAGAATATCCGCCGCTTACGCCACCGCGCCAGCCTGGCGCTCTGGTGCGGCAACAACGAGATGGAATGGGGTTGGGTGGAATGGGGCTGGAAAGAGCCCGAGTACCAGGATCTGAAGGCCGCGTACGATACGTTTTTCCATCACACCCTGCCGGCCTGGTGCGCCGCAGAAGATCCCGACCGCGCGTACTGGCCCAGCTCACCTTCTTCGGGCACGCCTTTCGAGAATCCAAACAGTCAGCAGCAAGGTGACGCACATTACTGGGATGTCTGGCATGGGCGCAAGCCATTTACTGCTTACCGCAGTCAATATCCACGGTTCATGAGCGAGTTCGGCTTCCAGGCGCTGCCACCGCTGGCGACGATCCGCACCTACGCCGAGGAAGCCGATTGGAACATCACTTCCTATGTGATGGAACAGCACCAGAAGAATGACAGCGGCAACGCGTTAATGGTGGCGCAGATGCTTGACAACTTCCGCCTTCCCAGGGATTTCGAGGCGCTGGTTTACCTGAGCATGGTGCTCCAGGCTGAAGGTATCCGTTATGGCGTGGAACATTGGCGGCGGCACCTCGGCCGCGTCTCCGGCACGCTCTACTGGCAGCTCAACGACTGCTGGCCGGTAGCTTCCTGGTCAAGCCTGGATTATTACGGCCGCTGGAAGGCCTTGCACTACGCTGCACGTCGTTTTTACGCTCCGCTGCTGCTCTCGATCGCGGACGGTCCGGCCCACCAGGAAGTGTTCATCACGAACGATTTACGTGAGTCCTGGGAAGGTTCCGTGCGCTGGTCGCTGGAAAAGCTGGACGGCGAGGCGCTGGAGGCGGGCGAGGAGATCGTGAAAGTCGCCCCGTTTGAAGCGATACCTATTCGCCGCTTCGATTTCTCCAGTCTCCTGAACGACGTTTTGAGCCGTGAAGTGGTTTTTGTCGCGGAGCTCTGGCAGGACGAGGCAATCGTCACCCGTAAGACGGCCTATTTCGTTCCAACCAAACATCTTGCGCTAGCCGACCCGGCGATCTCGACGCAGGTGCATGTTGAAGGGGAGCAGGTTCGTATCGAACTCCTCTCCCATTTCCTGGCCCGGCTGGTGGAATGCACTTTGGAGGCGGCGGAGGTCGTATTCAGCGATAATTATTTTGACCTGCCCGCCGGTCGCTCCATAAGCATATCTGCGCCTCTGCCCGCCGGATGGACAGCCTCCCAGGTGCAGGCGGCGCTCAAAGTGCGTTCCGTCTACGATTCATACGCGCATGGCTCTGTGGAATATTGATTAACCCGACTGCCCAAGGAGCATACGATGTCTGATCAAATCCAATCCATCATCTCCGAGATGACCCTCGAAGAGAAAGCCGCTCTCTGTACCGGCGCCAGCGCGTGGACAACGACACCCATTGAGAGGCTTGGTGTGCCGGAATTGACCGTATCGGACGGCCCACATGGCGTTCGCCGGGTACCAAATGTCAATTCCATGGCGATCGAAAGTCTACCGGCCACCTGCTTCCCCACCGCATCCTGTCTCGCTTCCACCTGGGATGTGGAGTTAATCGGCGCAATGGGCCAGGCAATGGCCGAGGAGTGTGTCGCCTTGAATGTGGACGTACTGCTCGGCCCCGGCACGAATATGAAACGCTCACCACTTGGCGGCCGTAACTTCGAGTATTTCTCCGAAGACCCCTACCTGGCCGGCGAAATGGCAGCCAGCCTGATCAACGGCGTTCAAAGCCGGGGCGTAGGAACATCGCTCAAGCACTATGCCGCCAACAACCAGGAGTTCCAGCGCCTTAGCATCAGCGCCGAAGTGGACGAACGTACGCTGCGTGAAATTTACCTGCCCGCGTTCGAGAAGGCCGTTAAACAAGCCGGGCCCTGGACGGTGATGTGCGCTTACAACAAACTCAACGGCGAATACTGCTCGGAACACCACTGGCTGTTGACCGATATTCTCAAAAACGAGTGGGGCTTTAAAGGCATGCTCGTCTCGGACTGGGGCGCAGTGCATGACCGTGTGACCTCACTCAATGCCGGCATTGACCTGGAAATGCCTGGCCCACAGGAGCGGCGTGTCGAGGCAGTCATGAAAGCCGTTCAATCCGGACAGCTGGATGAAGCCGTGCTCGACGATTCGGTCCGCCGCATCCTTAACATCGTGTTCAAAGCCCAGGAAACACCAAAAACCGGGACCTTCGATGTGGACGCCCATCACAACCTGGCCTACAAAATTGCCACTGAAGGCATGGTGCTGCTCAAGAACGATGGCTTGCTTCCGCTCAAGAGCCAAGGACATATCGCCGTCATCGGCCGCTCCGCAGAGAGTGCCCATTTCCAGGGCGGCGGCAGCTCGCATATCAACCCGACCCGGGTTGCTGTTCCCTTCAAGGAACTACAGGCGCGAGCCGGTGAGGCCGAGCTTACTTACGCCGAAGGCTATCCGGCCGATGATTCCTTTCAGCAAGAGATGATCGACCAGGCCGTAACGAACGCCCGGTCTGCCGATGTCACCGTGCTCTATATCGCGCTGCCGAACTTCAAGGAATCCGAAGGCTACGATCGAGCCGACCTCGACTTAACCGAACAGCAGGTTGCACTGATCAAGGCCGTCGCCAGAGTCCAGCCCAAAACAATTGTGGTTCTCAATAACGGAGCGCCAGTGGCAATGAATGCTTGGCTCGATGATGTGGGGGCTGTGCTCGAAGCCTGGATGATGGGGCAGGCAGGTGGAACCGCTATTGCAGAAGTGCTCTTTGGCAAGGCTAACCCGTGTGGCAAACTTTCCGAAACCTTCCCGCTCAAACTATCCGATACACCGGCGTACATCAACTGGCCGGGCGGTGCGAGCGAGGTGCGCTACGGAGAAGGCCTGTTTATTGGCTATCGCTACTACGACGCCAAGCAGATGCCGGTGCTCTTCCCATTCGGCTTTGGGCTGAGCTACACCACGTTCACCTACAGCAATGCAAAAGTATCAGCAACTTCCTTCAAGGATGTGGACGGCGTGACGGTCACTTTGGATGTCACCAATACGGGCAAGATCGCCGGCAAGGAAATTGTCCAGTTGTACGTCCACGACCGGAAATCCGCACTGGTGCGGCCCGAAAAAGAGTTAAAGGGCTTTGCCAAGGTGGAGCTCCAGCCGGGCGAAACGCGATCCATCTCCATCCCGCTCGATTTTCGTGCTTTTGCTTTCTATCACCCTTCATACAAACAGTGGATTACCGAGGATGGCGAGTTCGACCTCCTGATTGCGGCCTCCTCGGCCGACGTTCGTGAGTCCCTGACGGTGACTCTCGAATCAACCCTGACGCTGCCCTGCATTCTCGATAAAGAATCCACCATCCGTGAATGGATAACCGACCCGCACGGCAAGCTCGTCTTCGGCCCACTTTACGAACAGGTCAAAGCCCATAACCGCGAGATGTTCGGTGGCAGTGATGAAGGCGAGGACAGCGAAAGCGCCATCGGGATGGACATCATGGACATGATGGGCGATATGCCGTTGGTGAGTGTGCTATCGTGGCAGCAAGCTGCGTGGTCCTCGACCCCGGAGGAAATTGTGGATGGCTTGTTGAAGCAGGTGCACGGCAAGGAGACATAGTTCCTTCAAGCAGCAAACGGGCTCTGGTGCAAAGGTATTCGTTCGCAGCTAGATTGAATTAGGAAAGGTTTTGCATCTCTTTGCCGGAGCAGCGAAGTATTCGGTTCTCATGTAGGTTGGGTCGGAAAATAGGAATCCGGTATCCGGAAAGGAACCACATATGGTCAGTACCGTTTATTATGGCTCGCCACGCCAGGCTCAGCTTAAAGCCGAGGAGACTCTGCCCGCAAAACTCGATCTCATCATCGAAAAATTGAAGATCCGTGCACGGGTTAAGGACGAGCTCGTCGCCATCAAATTGCATGTCGGTACCAATATCGGCTACTCCGTCGTGCATCCAGTGTTTGTGCGGAAGATCGTCCAGGCGGTAAAGGATGGTGGAGGCAGGCCTTTTGTATGCGACGTAGGGCCAAACACTTCCGATGCAACCGAGCGCGGCTACACTTCCGAGGTGCTGGGATGCCCGGTCTACCCGACCGGAGGGCTCTCGGAGGAGTATTTTTACACCCATAAGCGAGCCTATAAGAATATGACCGAATGGAAAGTGGCCGGGATGATCCAGGACGCCACCTTCCTGGTCAACTTCGCCCATGCTAAAGGGCACCCAAGTTGTGGGTATGGCGGTGCATTCAAGAACCTGGCCCTGGGCTGTGTGGTCGGCCCTACCCGCTCGGCCATGCACGATAGCTGCCATTACGATCCTTACTGGTTCCGGGAAAAATCCTCTGCCCCGGATGATTACAAGAAAATCATCGCCTCCTGCCCCCATAAAGCCATTACCGAAGATAAAGAGAGCCCTGGGGATCTGCACCTTCATATTGAACCCTGCAACCAATGTGGACGGTGTTTAGAGGTGGCAGCGCCGGGAAGCTGGAAAATTGATCCGGCCAATTTTCACGCTTTCCAGGAGGCCTGCGCGAACAGTGTGGATATAACGCTTTCCACCTTCGAGCCCAGAAAGCATACACACCTGGTTCTGGCCACCCATATCACACCGGTCTGCGATTGTTTTGGCTTCACCAGTATGCCGGTCTTGCCCGATGCGGGAATCTTCGGCTCGGACGATATCGTTGCGCTGGACCAGGCCGTATTAGACAAACTCGGTGAAACCCGGTTGATCGAAGAAAATATCCCTACCAGCATGGAAGTGAGCACTCGCCAGGGACATCCCTTCCAATGGTTACATGGCCATCTCAAAGACCCCTACAAGGTCGTTGAATATGGCGCCGCCCTGGGGCTTGGCAGCCGGGAATACCAGCTGGAAGACGTGTATCCCGTCAAAGAAGATGCCTTCGGGTCCATGGGATACATCCCGGCAGAATAGCGGCCAAACGCTGGAGGGGAATGACGCTCTCGGGCAACATCGACGGGCGACAGAGCGACCTGCCGCACCGCTGCCCGCAGGGATACAACCTCCAGCAGCGTGCCTGCCCATGGAAACCGCGAATGCTTTCTTGGCGATATGAACAGGGACCATGATGCGCTACGGCTACTTCGACGACAAACGGCGAGAATACGTCATCACCCGCCCGGATACCCCGCTTCCCTGGATCAACTATCTCGGGTCGGAGGACTTCTTCGGGCTGATCTCCAATACGGCCGGCGGTTACTGCTTCTACAAGGATGCTCGGCTGCGTCGCCTAACCCGCTACCGCTACAACAATGCACCGCTCGATGATGGTGGCCGCCGGCTGTATCTGCGGGACGATGGCGCCGCTTTGGAGCACGGCAACCTGTTATTCTGGTCCCCTACCTGGCAGCCTGCACGTCGAGCACTCGATCACTATGAGTGCCGGCATGGTTTGGGGTACTCAACATTCAGCTCCAGGTTATCGGGTATCGAAAGCCGGCTGCGCTGCTTCATCCCACAGGGTGAGCAGCTCGAGATCTGGCAGCTCGAAATCAAGAATCTGCGTCAGCGGCCAGCGCGTCTCTCGCTGTTCGCGGCGGTTGAATTCTGCCTGTGGGATGCTTTAGACGACGCCACTAACTTTCAGCGCAACTATTCAGTCGGGGAGGTGGAGGTCGTCGACAATGTGATCTACCACAAGAGTGAGTACCGCGAACGAAGAGACCACTTCGCGTATCTGGCTTGTTCGGCCGAGGTGGCGGGGTTCGATACCGTACGCGAAAGCTTCCTCGGTCCTTATCGCGGCTGGGATTCTCCAGCCAGCGTAATTGATGGCTCGCTATCGAATTCGATCGCCACAGGATGGCAGCCGATTGGTGCACACCATGTGCGCCTGGAACTGAATCCCGGCGAATCGGCTGAAACCATCTTCCTGCTCGGCTACTTCGAAAATCCGATCGATGAAAAGTTCGACCCGCCGGGTTCACAAACGATCAATAAGCGCATCGTACGCAGCATCATCGCACGCTATTCCCAGCCGGCCGAAGCCGAGGCTGCTTTCCGACGTTTGCGTCATTATTGGGACGAGACTCTCGACGTGCTCCAGGTTGAAACCCCGGATTCGCATACCGACCGGATGGTTAATATCTGGAATGCATATCAGGTGATGACCACTTTCAACCTTTCACGCTCGGCTTCCTACTTCGAATCGGGAATCGGGCGTGGGATTGGCTTTCGCGATTCGAACCAGGATCTCCTGGGTTTTGTCCAGTTTGACCCACCCCGCGCACGCCAGCGGATACTCGACCTTGCAGCAACGCAGCTGGAGAACGGCGGTGCCTACCACCAGTATCAGCCGCTCACTAAGCGAGGGAATAACGAGATCGGAAGCGGTTTCAACGATGACCCGCTCTGGCTCGTGCTCTCAACAGCCGCATATCTTAAGGAAACTGGCGATTGGACCATCCTCGAAGAAAAGGTGCCGTTCAATAATGAAGACGAACTGGCAGCACCGGTTCTTGAGCACCTGCAGCGGTCGATTGCTTACACGCTGGACCGGATGGGCCCCAATCAACTGCCGCTCATTGGCCGGGCGGACTGGAATGACTGCCTGAACCTGAACTGCTTCTCTGAAATACCGGGCGAGTCATTCCAAACCACGGAAAACCGGGAAGGAGGAACGGCGGAAAGCCTGTTTATCGCCGGCCTTTTCATCCTCGCCTCCCAGGAGATGGTTGCGATCTACAATAAGCTCGACCTCGTACAGGAAGCAGAGAGTTGCCGGCTCGCGGCGGAGGCAATGGAAAAGGCCATTTGGCAGGCGGGCTGGGATGGGGAGTGGTTTCGCCGGGCGTTTGATTCCTTCGGCAACCCGATTGGCTCGGCGGACTGCGAGGAGGGGCGCATCTTCATCGAGCCTCAGGGGATTTGTGTTATGGCCGGCTTGGGGCTTGAGAACGGGAGGGCTCGCCAGGCGCTCGATTCGGTGGCCGAGCACCTGGCTACACCGCACGGCATCATGCTCCTCCAACCCGCCTATTCCCGCTACTACCTGCATCTGGGTGAGATATCCTCCTATCCCCCGGGATACAAAGAGAACGCCGGAATCTTCTGCCATACTAACCCGTGGATTATGATCGCCGAGGCCCGTATCGGGCGCGGCAACCGAGCCTACGACTACTATCTGCGTATCAACCCTTCCATGCGGGAAACGCTCAGTGATCTTCATAAATGCGAACCTTACGTTTATGCCCAGATGATCGCCGGACGCGACGCGCCAAGCTACGGTGAGGCCAAGAACTCCTGGCTCACCGGCACCGCGGCCTGGAATTACGTCGCAATTACCCAGTGGATTCTCGGCATCCGCCCTTCCTGGGACGGCCTGGAAGTAGCTCCGGTGATTCCGTCGGACTGGGTGGGCTTTTCGCTTACCCGGCGGTTCCGCGGTGTCCGCTACGAGATTCGTGTCGAGCGGCATGGGCCCGGAAATCAGGTGCAGCTCGAGGTAGACGGCGAACAAGTCCCGGGAACTCTTGTCCGGCTGCCGCCTTCCGGCACAGCACGGGTCCAGGTCCTGGCCCGAATCAACTGAAAGGCAGATCAATGCGCTTGGGAGATGTCGACCGGGAGCGCCGGGAGTACGTGCTGCGCGACCCGCGCACACCGGTTAAATGGATTAACTACATTGGCACGCGGGAATTTGGCGGCTTCGTCGATCACACCGGCGGAGCGCTGATCTGCCGCGATGATCCCACCTATAACCGGATCACCCGCTATATACTGCAACTTCCAGCCTCAGACTTTAAAGGCGAAACGCTCTATCTTCGTATACCCACTCTCGGTGGGTTTCACTGCTTCTCGCCATTCTTCGTCCCCACACTGGAGCCACTTGAGTTTTTTGAATGCCGTTTCGGGCTGGGATACATGCGCATCATCTCAGAACACCTGGGGCTGCGGACTGAAGTCATGATCTTCGTCCCACGTGGCGAAACCTGCGAGCTGCGTGACGTATCCGTCACGAACATCAGCGCTTCCGAAATCAAGGTTGACCTCGTCCCACTGGTTGAATACAGCCACCCCGATGCGATGCAGCAGTTCACCAATGCCGATTGGCTGCCGCAGACTATGCAGAGCCGGGCCATACATGATAGCGAGTACACGCTCCTGGTGCAGTATCCATTTATGACCCGAGAAACCCGGATCAACTATTTCACTTCGAATCATCCTGCATCGTCCTTTGAAACCGACCGGAAGCTGTTCCTGGGCGACAACGAATACGGAGGTTACCGGACGCCACTCAGCCTGCAGCAGCCCGCGCTCCCAAATTCACAGGCGAACCGCGGCGATAATGTGGCGGCTTTGCTCCACGAACTTGGCACGCTTAAGCCGGGTGAAAGCCGGCGGGTCATCCTTCAACTCGGGCAGTGTGAACACATTGAAACCGCTCGTGCGCAGATCGACCGATTCCGCAAGCCGGAGAACGTCGACCGTGCGCTGGAAGAACTGCACGATTTCTGGGACGAGTATCTGAGCGCGATCAAGGTCACCACGCCCGATGAAGCGATGAACACCATGCTGAACCTCTTCAACCCGTATCAGTGCTATGTCACCAAGACCTGGTCGCGCTACCTCTCGTACTACCAGCCGGGGTTAGGAGCACGGGGAATCGGCTATCGTGACTCGATGCAGGATGTGATGTCGGTCTTTGCCTTTATGCCGGGGGAGAGCAAGGAATTCATCCGGACGCTGCTGTCATTCCAAAAGCGTGATGGTTCGGCCATGCACCAGTTCAACCCGCTGACCATGATCGGCAGTGAGGGCGACTCGCTTGAGATGGAAGACCGTCCGCATACGTACGGCGACGATCACCTATGGGGCGTGCTGGCAGGGACCTCCTATTTGAAAGAGACGGGTGACCTTTCTTTCCTGGAGGAGGTCATCCCGTTTTATGACCAGAGTCGCTCCGAAGAGAGGCTGGAATCAGTCAGCATCATCGAGCACTTCCGCCGGGCACTGGCTTACACTCGTGACAATTGTGGAACCCACGGTCTACCACTGCTTGGGTTCGCCGATTGGAATGACACTGTCAACCTCCCGGACGGTGCCGAATCGCTGTTTATCGCGAATCTATATGGCAAGGCGCTGCTGGAGATAATCGAGCTATGTGAGCATCTCGGCGATAATGCTAGCGCCGACGGATACCGCCAGGATTATGACTCCATGAAGGCGCGTGTGGAAGCTGTCGCCTGGGATGGCTCCTGGTATCTCCGCTACTTCGATGAGCAGGGAACACCCATCGGCTCCTCCGCCAATACCCATGGACGGATCTGGTTGAATGCCCAAACGTGGCCAGTGATCTCAGGCTTTGCGTCTCCCGAGCGAGGTCGGCAGGCGCTGGACGCTGCCTATGAACATCTTAATACGCGCTACGGCCTGAAATTAAGCACGCCGGGTTATGACGGGTACGATCCTAGGCTTGGAGGCGTATCCACCTATCCGCCCGGCGCCAAGGAGAATGGCGGTATCTTCCTGCATCCCAATCCTTGGGCGATGATCGCCGAAGCAATCCTTGGGAATGGAGAGCGTGCATACCAGTATTACGCGCAGATCAACCCGCTCTCACACAATGACCGGATCGAGATCTACGAGTGCGAACCCTTTGTTTATGCACAGAACATCCTTGGCAATGAACATCCACAGCATGGGCTGGCTCGCAACTCCTGGCTGACGGGGACTGCTTCATGGTGCTACCTAGCCGCCACCCAATGGATCCTGGGGATTCGGCCCGGTTACGGTGGCTTGTATATCGATCCCTGCCTCCCGCCTGATTGGGAGGGTTTCAAGGTGCGGCGGAAATTCCGGGGATCCAGCTTCGAGATCGAGGTCCACAACCCAGAACACGTGTCGTCTGGCGTGCAGCGTTTAGCGCTCGACGGTGAAATCCTGAAGGATAATCTCGTCCCTCTCATCCAACCGGAAGGGGATCACCGAGTAGAGGTCTGGCTGGGGAGTTGAACTCGTGCTAACGCACCGAGTGAGCCTATCCGGCGGACGGAAAGACTCTTCTCACCCCTGAGATTAGGTTGAACCAATCGCACTCGCGGAGGGTGTGCGATCGAATCCCTTTCAGGAATGTTTGCCGTTGAAGATCGGCAGATAGCGAGCTCCCAGCGTGAAGAAGAGCAGTGCATAGGAGATGATGCCCAGACCGACCGCCACCTCAACCAGTGATGGCAGGTAGCTGGCCACCAATGCGCCTCCAAGGATCCCCGGTGACCAATCCGGCGGCGCGACCAGGCCCGAGAGCGTCGTGTTCCAGCGGTTGACGACCACCCCGGCGACGACCAGCCCGCAGGCCAGCATGACCGCCCGATCGTTTCTCCTCAGGTCCGGCACCAGCAGGAGCAGCACCGAGATCAAGCCCCCGAGAATAATCTCGAGCCACCAGAACGCTGGCGAGAATAGAGTGGTCACGTTCAACCGGGCAATGGCATCTGCTGTTCCGGGCGCGTGGCTGTAGTAGGAGGTGTCGGCCCAATCCCAGATTTTGATATAGAGATAGGCCAGCAGCACATAACCCAGAATGCGCGAGAGTTCACGCTGCAGATTAATGCTCAAATAACGAGTGTGGCGCAGCTTGCCCGTTGTGATCGTCGCCAGCAGGGTCAATGCCATCCCACCACCAGCGGCAGAGAGGATGAACATCACCGGCAGGGACGGTTTGTATCAGATCGCCCTCCCCGAGAGCACACCGTACGTCGCGCCGAGGTAGGATTGGTGCAGCAAGGAGAGGCCTAACCCGATCTCACCGCCAGCCCTGATCCGGTCGAAGTGGCTGCAATTGACGCCGTGCTCTCCGCCATCCCGGACGTCTGGGGCGTCATCACAGCTGAAACCCTCAACCAGGAGATTGCCGACGGCGAAGACCTGATCCTGATCGATGTCCGCACCAGCCCCGAGGTCGAGGAGAAGGGACTCATTGAAGGTGCGATTAGCATCCCGCTCCAGGACCTGATTACCCGCAAGGCTGACTGGCCCACTAACAAGGATGCCAAGATCGTCGTCTGCTGCGGCTCCGGTCACCGCTCAACCATCGGCATGACCATCCTCTGGACCTACGGCTACGGCTATGTCTGCAGCCTGAAAGATGGCTTCGGCGGCTGGGTTGGTGCCGGGTATCCGGTGGTCGACTACGCCATGGCCAACTAGCATCACACTGTTCCGTTGAAATAAAGAAGGGCTTCCA
>DAOUEL010000028.1:0-5957 GCA_034430595.1 Anaerolineales bacterium
AGACCTTGATTGTCTCGATCGCCTCTATGAAAGGCGGCGTGGGAAAAAGCACGATCACCGCCCTGTTCGCCCGACAGATCGTGGATCGACATCTCGCCTCCGTCCTTGTGATCGACATGGACCCCCAGCGCGGCTCGACAATCCTGCTGCTTGGACCGAATGCCGGCTCCAGGATCAAGCCCCCTACGATCTGTGACATCCTCACGAACACGCTCGAGGGATATCCTCCCTCGCCGGCCTTCCATCAAGCGATCCGCCGCTCCCCCTACCACGAGGAGATCTACGTGCTGCCCGCCACCGGCGAGTTGGTCGGCCTGACTCATGCCGGCACTCCCATGAGCCTGTTGAAGAAAACCCTTTCCGCATACCCGCTCTCAAGTGATCTGGTCGTCCTCCTCGACACCGGCTCGAGCCCGACGCTCTGCGCGATGTGCCTGGCCGCCGCCGACCTGGCCTTCATTCCCGTGACGCTCTCGCAGCAGACCGCTATCCCCACGATCAACACGCTGAAGGTCGGTTGCCACTTCAAGACACATATCGGGGCATTGATCCCAATTATGGTCGGGAAGGCCGGGTGGCAGCAGGAAAAGATGGAAGCATGGCAAGAGAAACTACAAAGGGCAGATACGCTGAAGACGATGGGCGTGGGCGTTCTCACCCCGATGCCCTTCTCGCAGACGATCGTGCGCGGCAAATGGCGCTGGGGGAAGATCCCACAGCGCTTTCACCCGACGCTCGATGAGATGATTGAGATGGTACTCTCCCACCCAGCGTGGAAGGAGCGAAAAGGGCTTCGTGTCGAACCATGGGGCAGTATGTTTGTTAAAGCTGACGAGAGGATCATAAGCTGACATGCAAACTGAAGGGTTGATAGTCCATGAGGGCTAGAGCACGGAAGGTCGACAAGGGATCTGTCCTGGATTTCGACGGTCTGAGTTTTACCGACGACGCCTTCTTTGCAGATTCGCGCTCAGAGTTCGGGCAGGCCGGGACGAATCTCCATGTTCGCCCCATTCAGCTATCGCAGATCCGGCACGAAAGCCCCTTCCAGACGCGCCAGGAGTCCTTCGACCCGGAGATGCATCCCGAGGACGAGGAATTGCTTGAAAGCATCCAGGCCAACAGAGTGCTCGAGCCGGTCATGGTTCTAGACGTATCCAGGTCTGGCGAAATCGAAGACTACCAGATTGTCTTCGGCCATCGGCGGGTCGCCGCGGCGAGGCTCGCCGGGCTGGAGGAGATCCTCGCCATGATCACGCGTGACGAGGACGAGGCACGCATTCTCACCCTCGCCGAGAATATGGGCGGGCGCGCCCTGACCCCCTACGAGAAGGCCTTGGCGCTTGCTCGCCTAAAGGACACCCATCCGGATCTCTCAGTGCGTGCGCTTGGACAACGGACAGGCATACCCTTTCAAACCATCTCCACCCTGCTCCGTGCCTACCAGGATAGCCTGCCGGCGCTGCGAGGGATGTTTGCCGAAGGTCTGGCTCCTGGCGCTGTCCTGGAATTGAACAGCGTCTTCGAAGCAACCCCCGAAAGCGAGCATGCAACGTTGGCCGGCTCCATGAAGGGGTTGACCCGCCGGCAAGCGCAGGCGATCCGCTCGATGGTGGGATCCGGTATGGTGCCTAAGGAGGCGGTTCAGACCGTCCTGCGCCCGGAACCGGATCAACGGACAACGGTCGTAGCCTCTGCGAAACTCGAAGGGAAACCTGAGATCGGTCGGGACACGAGCGAGTCATATTCCCCCCAGACCCCGCTTCCCTCGGTCAGCGATCGAAAGATGGTCGAGTCGATCGCAGAGGAAACGGGTGCCTCGAGAGCGAAGGTCAAGCGCTTGATCGAATTAGCCCGACTGGGTCACGTGGATATAGACGTCCTGATTTTCGCTTGCCTGTACCCCTGCAGCCGGGAGGAGGAAGCCAAGGCGCTGCAGCTCGCCAAGCTTACGTATCAGGACCCAAGGACGAAGACACTGTTAGATCGATACCTGCGGCTGAGTAAAGGAACACAAAGGCAATTGAAGGTCGTGGACGACTCGCGGAAGGTGAAGTTCGTGAGCAGGATCATTCTGGGCAGATGAACAGCACAAGGATTGAACCCCGGATCCGATTCTTAAGTAACCTGCGCGAGGCACACGAGCGCTCCGGTCTGAGCTACCGCGAGGTGGGAGTTATTTGCGATATCGACCACAGCTACGTGGGTCGAATTCTCAACGGAGCCCGGGTCCCTGCCAGGGATATCTTGATCAACATGCTCGTCTTCGCCTACGGCCTCAGTCGGTTGGAGACGGACGAACTGCTCGTCCTTGTTGGATACCCGCCCCTCGGTCGATCAATCCGGCGTGAACCCAAATCATGGATGCCCGAATCGCAGGCTCCGTCCGTTGAAATCCAAAGCGAAAACATCTTTTAGGGATGATCAACTCGCTTGAATCAAAAAACACCGGAATGCACGGTTCAGGTCCCTACTCCAAAACGTATATCACATCCTTGAGCATCTGTTCTCTCACCCGAGGTTTAAGCCCGGCTTCAGTGACCAGATCAACCTTTATCCCAAGATAATCGCAAAGCAGGTTTTCGAACTCCACAAGGTCTAGAAGGCTCTGCGGCGCACGAAACGTGACGACGAGATCTAGATCACTCTCGGGTGTTTGTTCTGCGCGAGCGTAGGAACCGAAGACCCCCAATGTGTTAATCGAGTACCGTTCCCGGATCGTTGGCAGGAACGTTCTCAGCCTGACCAGAATATGCTTGAGAGCTAAGTTATCCTTCGGGTCCATGGCCATTGTCTGATGTCTACTTCCACTCGCCTGGTTTGATTAGCTTATAGCCGTTTTTCTTTGTTACGACGTACGGCAGCTGGCACTTCGCAAGCCTCCCCCGGCCCAAGCGGAACGATTCATCCGCAACTTCGGTAAGGCGAGGATTGTCTCTTTCAGGCGGAAAGACAATCACCACCTTTTTATCTGGAAATTCCTCTTTGACCGCCGCAATTGGAGGGACAAGGTCACCATCCCCTGTGATGATTAATGCCGTTTCAAATTCATCCTTGAACGCGTCTCTGAGCAGTTCAGTTGCCAATTTAACATCTGACATCTTCTCCTCGTACTCATTCCACGCTGCATGGCATTGATGGCATTCCTTCGATCTTCGCTGATACCGGCCATAATGAATGGTGATCCCTCCAATTTCCTCCAGCGCCTGAAGGTAGGTTGCCTGCCTGCGGATCTTTGCCTTATCCTGCCGAACCCTGGCAGTGAAATATTTTACGGCGACAAGCCTTTGATCGGGTTTGGCCAATCTTCGTGCGATCGCCACCAGACCAAGCCAGAGATACCGCCTCCAACCTCGGTCGGAAATGCCAAAATACAGGTTGAATCCATCGATGTAGACGCTCAAACGGTCCATCTCTGATCCCCCTGTCCTACGAAGGTTCGATCCATCTTGACATATCCTACACCTCAGGCTACGATATCGTTAGCCCAGCCAGGGCGAACACCCCTGGCGATGACGAGCCCCTCTTCGGAAGGGCTCGTTTCTTTACCGGCGCCGCTTGGGCCGGCCGATCTTGCGGTTGCCGATGCCCAGGTTGTCAATCGGGCTGCACATGCGGTGCCGGTCAATCACATCGACGCTCGCAAGCCGCACGTAACGTCGGGTCATCTCGAGCGACTTGTGTCCCAGGATCTTCTGCAGCGTGAAGACGTCCCCGCCGTTGATCAGGTAACGCACGGCGAACGTGTGCCGCAGCAGGTGCGGGCGCAAGCGTGGGATCTCGGTCCGCTCGGCGATCCGGCGCAGCATCTGGGCGACGCCGTTACGGGTCAGTGGATCACCGGCCATGTTGAGGAACAGCCGGTCCTCGCGAGGATTCACTGGCTCCGGCCGGAAATGCTCCAGGTAGCGGATCATGGCCCGCTTCGCCGTGGTGCCGATCGGCACGCTGCGCTCCTCGGCGCCCTTCCCGAAGACGGTGAAGCGGCCGGCGCCGAAATCGACATCCTCGGCTTTGAGCCCCACCAGCTCGCCGAGCCGTATGCCTGTGTCAGTGAAGGTCAGCACGATGGCGAAGTTGCGCGCCCCGGCCGGCGTGTGCTGCGGGATGCACAGCAGGATCTTGCGCAACTCGTCCTCAGTGAGCGGCTCGATGAGCACCTTGGGGACCTTGGGCGCCTTCATGCGCTTCAGGATATTTGTCTCCGTGTACCCATCTTCATAGAGCCAGGTCGAGAAGGCCTTCAGCGATCGGGCATACCCGTTAATCGTGCTCGGCGAGAGCCCACCCTTCCGCTCTTCGTGCATGGGGTGATTCTTGTAGCGCGTCTCCCGGTCCATCAGCGATTGGATGAAGCTCCGCGCGCCATCCAACGTGAACCCCTGGACGAAGAGGATCCCCTCCGAATCCGCCTGGAGGAATTTGTGATACTCCCGCAATTTCCGCGTATGCCAGCGGATCGTCGCCGGACTCTTGCCCTCCAGCCGTATGACCGTCAGATAATTCTGGATGGCCTCCTCCAACGTGATCTTCATACGACCTTCCCTGAATTCTCCAATTCTTTCGTTCATCGTAGCCCTCCTTCCCGGAAGTTTGGTGGACTCGTGTGGACTCCTGTCGACTCATCCAAAATAAGGGAGTTCGAATCTCTTGGACTTAATTTAAAATTTGGCCGAAAATCCAAAAATGAAATTTGTTGAAAGTGGGGGACAAAGGACGGACCTGCCCTTTGGGACAGGTCCGAAGTGGGGGCAAATAACGCCCAGAAGCCAAATTTACGGGTCTGGGTGGGAAATCTAGGTGGCGACGACTGGATTTGAACCAGTGACCAAGGGCTTATGAGTCCCCTGCTCTACCACTGAGCTACGTCGCCGTGAGGTCTTATTGATCGGAACGGGAGCATTCTACCCAAGAAGAAGACCCTCTGCAAGAGATTGCTCACCCTGCTCAGCCGGCTGGGTTCTGGTAGATGACCTCTCCGCCACGTAAAATCATCACCGCCAGGGAGCGAGTCGAAACGAGTTCATCAGCAAGCGCTTGCAGATCGTCGAAGGTAGCGATCCCGGCCGCATTTATCGGGCTTCCGAAGATGACCAGGTCGATCTCTAGCTCTTTAACCAGCGCGTGAATGACACTCTTGAAATCCCCTCGCCGCACAAGTGCCTCCGCTTCAATACCAGCCGCCCTGGCCCGCTCCTGCGCCATCGCCAGGACGAACTCACCCAACTCGTCGAGTTCCTGCTCAACATCGACATGGACCGGCGAAGCTAGCATCTCGAGGAAGCTGCTATCGGTGATTTGTTGACATCTGGCTTCAACCAGATCAGGGGCAATGTTGCACCGAGTAACGCTGGAACTGCTAGCCCGACGCAAAACACACTTCGTCACACAAGCGGTTGCACGGTTTTTTGTGCTAGTTGTGCGCTATCCTCCGATCATCTCAGGCCCGATCCGGTCAGGCTGCGCAGCAATCCCCAGGGAGCGGGCCAGCAGCTCAACCGGATGCACGCTGGGTAAGCCGGTATGCTCACCAATCCACCAGCGGCAGGTCTCCGAGTCGGTCACAACCAATTCTGCCCCGGAGTCAATCGCCTGTTGAAAAAGGGGTTCTCCGACGGCGCGAGCAACATCGTAGCGTTCTGCCTTGACGCCGTAGGTGCCGGCGACACCGCAGCACGCTGCCTGTGACAGCTCGATCTCCAGACCAGGAATCCGGTGCAGCAGCTGCAGTGCCGGCGCGCCGATAGCATGACTGCGCAGCTGGCAGGGAATATGATAGAGGACTTTCATCGGAAGCGGACCAAGCTTGATCGTCTCCAGTCGATCTGGAGCATCCCAGAGGAGGAATTCAAAAAGGTCGCGCGTGCGATCGGCCAACATTTCAAATTTCGCACCCTCCAGACCAAGCACAGCCCGGTATTCATGTTTGAATGCCAGCGTGCAGGAGGTTGAGGTGC
>DAOUEL010000029.1:0-1566 GCA_034430595.1 Anaerolineales bacterium
AACTTCCGATGATTATAAGTCTAGCTCCTTCACGCCTCTGGCGCTCAATTATCCAGGTTACAATACAACGTTTCGAAACAAGTACGTACCAGGTGTGACCTTCGGAGGGTCGCCATCCTGCTAGTTAACCGTCATGTTATTTGCCTGGTGATACTTCCAAACAGGGAACCTCCATTGTATACGACGTCACACCATATACTGTCGGTTGGCTGAAAAGGTCACCACACATCTCACGATCTCGCAGCAGCATCTCAGCCGCGCCACCCCCTCCAAAGGATCGGCACCGTTCTGCCGCCCCCGTACTAGTCCCCCGCCACCTTGATCTGGAAGGCATGGTTGATCGTCATCTTGAGCGGTGGCGGCGAATCCCCTCCCCCGGCAATGCCGTCCCGCTCACGCTCACATGATCAATACTCGAAATGGTGGATCTGAAGCTTCCTGCTTGGCCATAGTCAGAAATGGGAGGCGAGCCGTTCCCCTCCATCGATGCCGGGTCACCCCTCGGAGGTTGCCCCGCCACTTTGATCCGCCGGGTAGCGCAAACCCCAGGGCTCACGAATCCGGTCCAGCGTCTTCATGATCGAAATGCTCTCGTCCAGAGGCATCACCTGGCTTTCGGTCAGGCCGGAACGCAGGCAGCGCATCACTTCCTCGGCTTCATAGTTCATCCCATTACCGACGATTGGACCATCGATCACTCGGTCAGGTTCGCCATCCTGCGTGAGCGTCATCTGGACGAGCCGATGGAAGTTGGAATGAATACGGATCCTTCCCGACGTGCCCATGATGACTGCTTCCTTGGGGGTCTCAGTGCGAATCGATGTGTGAAAAGAGGCCTGAGCGCCGGATGGAAAACCCAGGATGATGCTGGCCCGCTCGTCAACGCCCGTTTCCCCTAGCTCGACCACCGAAGCGATCCGGTCGGGCTCGCCAAAAACCATCGAGGCCAGCGAGACCAGGTACACGCCAAGATCCAGCAGCGCACCTCCCCCCAGCTCGAGACGGAAGAGCCTCTCAACATCTTCCAGGGAACGCCTAATGCCAAAATCCGCAATGAGCGTGTTCACCTCCCCGATCGCTCCCTCGGCAATGATCCCCTTCAGTTCCTGCATGAGCGGAAAGAAACGGGTCCACATGGCTTCCATCAGGAATAGCTTTCGCTGGCGCGATTCGCGCACCAGTTCAGCCGCCTCTCGAGCGTTGATCGTGAACGGCTTTTCACAAAGCACGGCTTTCCCAGCCCGCAGCGCAAGCAAGCTGTGTTCATGATGAAAGGTATGAGGGGAGCTGATGTAAATGACATCGAGGTCAGGATCTTGAACCAGGTCCTGATAGGAACCGTATTGTCGGGGAATGTCGTACAGGTTGCCGAATTCCTGAGCAGAATGTGCGGCGCGTGAACCCACCACCAGGAGTCGGGCGCCACTAACGTGGCTTAAACCCTCGGCAAACTCGCTTGCGATCATCCCAGTTCCAAGAATTCCCCAATTGATCATTTCATTCATCGCTCTCTCCCCATAGCCTGGATATTTAATAGGAATTCTCTCTGAATCAGGTACCTACAGG
>DAOUEL010000030.1:0-4577 GCA_034430595.1 Anaerolineales bacterium
TGTTTTACCTATCAGGAATGCGAGCTGCTCAGGCCATTCGCGCGGGCAGGCAAACCGGTACTCGTGATCGAGTACGAAGTACCGCCCGATGAATTCTGCGGCCAGGCCGAGCAGATGGGTTTCAACGCAGTTCAGAAAAACAGGGAACTCGACGCATACACCGTCGATTGCCGGTCTTTCCTGGCCGAGGGGTAGGAACTCGCTCGTTGGCTTATCTTTTAAAGGCCGAATTGGCCAGGGCAGGTATCTCCCTGGATGCAGGGTGTAAAACCGTAATCGGCGTAGGGGTGGGGTTACCCCGCCCCTACAATTTCTAGGTCCATGCGATGATCTGAGGGATACATTATGCGATCTCAAGATACGGGTACCACGCTTGCGCCGGCTCTTTAGCGGTCTACAATTACGGACAGTTGACATGATTCGGGGAGGGATCAGAGCATGATTGCATATATTGTCATCCTCGTTATCGGGATCATCGCGCTGCTCATCATGGGGCGTTCCGTCCTGCTCGGAAGAAAGAGCAGCGCCTGGCCTACAGCGGGGGGAACCATCCTGCAGTCGGGGATCGAGACCGTCCAGAGCACCGATGATGATGGGTCAACCTCCACGACCTACGGGGTCAAGCTTCAATATCAATTCAGCGTCGCGGGGCAGCAGTACCAGGGGACCCGCCGGACCTTCACCGAGATGCGTATGAGTTCATTTCGCCGCACACAGAAGATCCTGGAGGGTTTTCCCCAAGGGGGCTCTGTCACGGTTTACTATGATCCTGAAGATCCCTCGTCCTGTGTCCTGGAACCGGGGGTGAACGCGGCAATCTATATTTTCCTGGCATTTGCCGCCATCCTGGTCCTTGTTGGCGCAGCCGGCCTGTTGGGTCTATTCGGATAATCAGGACCCTATCCAATCTTTGGATAAGAGAACCTTCCTGCCGGAAGGTCCTTTCCGAATCCATATCACCCCTCGAGATTGATATTTAAAGTACCCGGGATTTCTTTTGCTCAATCCTGATGCAGATCGGGCAGCAGCCAATCCCGGGTCAAGGCATTGACAAACCCACTTCCCGTACATGAATTGGACTTAAAGTCGGGAAAGGCCAATAATTGAGCCCGGTTGGTCTGGATCCGAGGGCAGCGAAGGCTGCGAAACGAATTAGGTAAACGTTCACACAACCTGGCGATATAGAAACGAAGGGAAGAAGGAGACAAGCCCCCCATGGACGATGAAATGCCCATGGCAACTGGTGACTTCGACGTCGCGTATGCGGATTTCATCGCTGGCTACCCGGCATTTAAGGGCACGACTGTGCTTGATGAAATGCGTGAGAGCGAGTACGGGCGGCTGGACCGGCTCGGGCATATTTACCTCGATTACACCGGTGGAAGTTTGTACGCAGAAAGCCAGCTCCAGAAGCACTTCAACCTGCTCAGTGAGAATGTATTCGGGAACCCGCACTCGATCAACCCGACCTCACACGCGATGACGGACTTGGTCGATCGAGCTCGCGCTTCCGTGCTGGAGTATTTCAACGCCTCACCAGACGAGTATGTCGCCATCTTCACCCCGAACGCCAGCGGCGCGCTGAAACTGGTGGGTGAGTCCTACCCTTTCGAACCAGGCGGCCGCTACTTATTGACGTACGACAACCACAACTCGGTCAACGGGATTCGGGAATTCGCACGAACGAAGGGAGCTTCGATCATCTATGCTCCGGTTTTGCCGGATACGATGCGCCTCGACCGGGCACGGATGACCGAACTGTTTGGTCAGGCGCAGGCGGGTGCCAGCAACCTGTTCGCATACCTGGCGCAGTCCAATTTCAGCGGTGCCCAGCATCCACTTGAGTTGATCGGGGAAGCGCAGGGGCTTGGTTGGGATGTGCTGCTCGATGCCGCCGCCTTCGCTCCCACCAACCGCCTCGACCTCGGCCGCTGGCACCCGGATTTCGTCTCGCTCTCCTTCTACAAGATGTTTGGCTTCCCGACCGGGGTGGGGTGCTTGCTGGCACGCAAGCCGGCGCTCGAGAAGCTGGTCCGGCCGTGGTTCGCTGGTGGCACAATTAAAATCGCCAGCGTCCAGGCTGATGGCCACTTCCTGGCCCAAGGCGCGGCTGCCTTCGAGGATGGGACGATCAATTATCTGGCTTACCCAGCAGTGGAAGCGGGTCTAGATCACATATCCACAATCGGGATCGAGGTCATCCATGCGCGCGTGGCATGCCTCACCGGTTGGCTTCTGCAGAGGATGGGTGCTCTAAAGCACCAGAATGGAAAACCGCTGTGTGTCATCCATGGCCCCACCGGGCTTGAGGAGCGGGGCGGGACGATCGCCTTCAACTTCCTGGATGAGGACGGCGAGTTCTTCGACCTGCGGCTGGTCGAGATTCTGGCCAGCCGAGCAAAGATTTCCCTGCGAACGGGATGTTTCTGCAACCCCGGGGCGGGTGAGATCGCCTTTCGAGTGGAGAAGGACGAGATCGAACCCTATTTTGAGCAGGATCAGGGTTTGGATTTCGATGAATTCAGGCGCCGATTTTCTGCTGACTATGACCGGGAGATCGGTGCCGTACGCATCTCGGTCGGGTTGGCGACGAACTTCGCCGATGTGCACCGTTTCCTCGAGTTCGCCGCGAGCTTCCTGGATAGATCGACGGCTGATTTTGCATCGGTCGATACAGGCCTGGCCGCCAGCCGAAAACTGCGTGATAGTGCCTGACCTCGATGAGGTCGTTCGGATGTGAAGAGGATCTTCACGCTCAGCGGCTTGCGCTTCCGCAAGACTGCTTCTCCATGGCGGCCATGCAACCTAGAAGCTGACATCTGACCTCTTTCGCGCTTTCGTTCCGCCCTGACTTGAGTTTCCTGCCGATCATCGCAGAACAGCAGCGGGATCAAATCGATTGCGCTTGAAATGCGTTGAACACCTTCAAGAAAGATTCACGGGTTGCGCAAATACGAGCTGTTGAGAATGGTGGTCATAGCTGCCATGTCGGGGTTGGCAGGATCGACACCCTGGAGGTTCCCGGATGCAGCGGGATCTCCTTGTTAGAGGCCAGGGTGTGGGGTGAGACCGATGAATGAAATGATCAATTGGGGAATTCTTGGAACCGGGATGATCGCAAGGGAGTTTGCCGAGGGTTTACGCCACGTTAATGGCGCCCGGCTCCTGGCGGTGGGTTCACGCGCCGCACATTCTGCTCAGGAATTCGGCAACCTGTACGACATTCCCCGACAGTATGATTCCTATCGGACCTTCGTTGAAGATCCTGACCTCGATGTCGTTTACATCAGCTCCCCGCATACCTTTCATCATGAACACACTTTACTTGCGCTGCGGGCGGGGAAAGCCGTGCTTTGTGAAAAGCCATTTACGATCAACGCACGCGAGGCGGCTGAACTGATGCGCGAATCGCGCCAGCGAAAGATCTTCCTGATGGAAGCGATGTGGACCCGCTACTTTCCGCTCATGCAAGAACTGAGAGGGATGCTTGCCGAATCGGCGATTGGAGAGGTGAATACGCTCATCGCGGATTTCGGCATCCGGCGTTCCCCGGAAACGGTTAAGAGGCTCTTCCGCCTCGAGCTGGGGGGCGGTGCGCTGCTGGATCTTGGGGTGTACCTGGTCTCGCTGGCCTCGATGATGTTTGGCGAGCCCGACCGGATCGCTTCGATGGTCGAGCTAGGAGAAACAGGTGTCGACGAACGGGCCAGCATCATCCTGGGTTTTCCATCCGGCGCCCAGGCTTCTTTCCATACATCGATCCGAACTGAGACCCCCAAGGAAGCGGTCATCATGGGCACGCAGGGGCGAATCCACATCCATTCCAACTTCCATCGGCCCGTGCAGATGACGCTCACACAGGAAGGCGAACCTGACCGAGTGATCGATGGTCCAATCGTCGGTAATGGGATGAACTATGAAGCCGAGGAAGTGATGCGCTGCCTGCGTTCCGGCCTGACCGAAAGCCAGGTGATGCCTCTGGAAGAGAGCATTTCGATCATCCGTACGCTGGACCGGATTCGTGAGCCCTGGGGTTTGCGTTACCCGGCGGATGAAAGTGGCGGGGCAACCTCCGAGGGGTGACCCGGCATCGATGGAGGGGAACGGCTCGCCTCCCATTTCTGACTATGGCCTAGCAGGAAACTTCAGATCCACCATTTCGAGCATTGATCATGTGAGCGTGAGCGGGACGGCATTGCCGGGGGAGGGGATTCGCCGCCACCGCTCAAGATGACGATCAACCATGCCTTACAAATCAAGGTGGCGGGGGACTAGTGCGGGGGCGGCGGAACGGTGTCGATCCCTGGAGGGGGTGGCGCGGCTGAGATGCTGCGGCGAGATCGTGAGATGTGTGGTGACCTTTTCAGCCAATCCGACAGAATATGATGTGACGTCGTATACAATGGAGGTTCCCTGTTTGGATGTATCACCAGGCAATTAACATGACGGTTAACTAGCAGGATGGCGACCCTCCGAAGGTCACACCTGGTACGTACTTGTTTCGAAACGTTGTATTGTAACCTGGATAATTGAGCGCCAGAGGCGTGAAGGAGCTAGACTTATAATCATCGGAAGTT
>DAOUEL010000031.1:0-134680 GCA_034430595.1 Anaerolineales bacterium
CCTCGGGAGCAGTCCCGATCAAGCCCGGCGAGCGTTTGCGCGCCGCCACATCAACCAGATAAATGTCGTCGTCATGAAAATCAGCAGCACGGCGATCACGACCGGTATGACAACCGACAGGATCGAGAGCACCGTCGCAATCACGTCCTCGGTCACGCTGACCGGGATGTTTCCGGCACCTCCGGTGGTTGCCGTGACGGCCGGCCGAATGGCAGCTGATTTAGCCGCGTGCACCGTCCCTGCGACGAGCAGTCCGGCAATAATCGCCAGTGCCGGGTGCACATCGGTGATGACGTTGGCGCTGGCGGCGAAGGCGATCGCCCCGGCCGTCGGGCGAATGAAGGTCTGGATCGCGTCGTTCACATGGTTGACAGCCGGGATCTTATCGGCGAAGAATTCAACCACGCTCAGAATTAGCAGCACGCCGATCACCCACCAGTTGCTCAAAGCGTCCCAGGGGGCGTTCAGGCTGATCCAGCCGGTAAAGCGCACCATCAGGGACAGGATGAGCAACGGAATATAGGCGTTGAGCCCGGCCGATGCGGCCAGTCCGAACGCGGCGAAGACACCGTTTAGTGGATCCATGTTCCTCTCCTCACAGGTGAAAGCCCTCCCAGGTGCCGGTCATCAGCCAGCGCAGCAGGTCAACCGCTCCAACCTGCAGTAAGGCCATTCCGGCAGCCAGGGTCAGCGCCGGCAGGAGCTGGCGCAGGGTGCCGGCTGAACTCATCTTACGCAGGAACGGGATTGTGATCAGGGCGTAGGCGACCGTCAGCAGGATCAGCACACCGGCTGCGCTGAGCAGCGCCAGCGGATAGAGCACAAGCGGATTCCCGTCCAGGATGATAGCAATTAAAACACCAGCCAGCCCGATGAGAAGTGTAAATTCCGCCCAGGACTTGAGTATAGGCTCGTTGAGCGAGTCTTCCCATGCGACCTGGTTGAAGGCCGGGTAGATCATCGTTGACAGCGCCAGCCCGATACCGGTGCCGGTGATCAAGCGCAGCGTGTTATTCGGCGGATACAGGTGGGGCGCGGCCGGGATCACGCTCAGAAACGAGTTCACACCGTCCAGTCCCCAGGCCAGCGCGAAGAGGGCCAGCACAGCCACGATTGGGCGGGCTGGATAGCGCACCACCCGCGGGTGGCGCAGCGCGAAATACGTCAGGCCGAGCAGCCCTCCCAGGTACATGCCGGTGCAGCGGGCGCAAAGCGGCAGCGGCCGCAGGCCGAGGTGAAACGAGCGCAGGTCGATGCGGTGGCAGACGGCATAGCCGATGGCATCGGCCTTGCCCAGCAGCCCGCCCGGGGTGAGCAGCAGCCAGGCGGCTGCTATGGCGGCGACGGCCGCGTAGCTCAGCCGCCTGCGCCAGCGATAGCGCGTATCGGGCTCGATGACAGGACTGGAAGACATGCGGCTATTATATCGGAGGGCTGCTGCTCCCTGTGGATTTCTTGACGGTCTTTATCGGGCACGGTTATAATCCCGGGGCATTCCTCGGTAGCTCAATTGGCAGAGCAATCGGCTGTTAACCGATGGGTTGTAGGTTCGAGTCCTACCCGAGGAGCCAGATGAGCAAAGACGGCGGACTATGAGGTCCGCCGTGGTGTTTCAAGGATCCCGCGAATTATAGAAAAGCCTGGAGCAAATTGCTCCAGGCTTCCCCTGTGCTCCCGAAAGAGCGTTATTTGGCTTTGACGGCGATCGTCTTCGGCTTGACGGCTTCCGCCTTGGGCAAGGTGAGCGTGAGAATTCCATCCTCAAATTCGGCCTTGGCCTTGTCCGAATCGACCAGCGTCGGCAGGCGCAGCGAGCGCCCATAACGGCGATAGCGGATCTCGCGAAAATGGTAAGCGCGATCCATGTCCTTCTCTTCCTTCTCGGACTTGGTCTCGCCGCGCAATGTCAGCACGTCGCGATCGACGGAAATGCTGATCTCATCCGCCTTCACGCCCGGCATGACGGCCTTGACCACGACATCGTTATCGGTCTCGTAGACGTCGATCGGGGCGGGACCTTCAAGATCACCGTCTGAGCCGCCCTGACGAAGCCAGGCGTCATCGACGCTCCGATCGAGCATGTCGTGCAAGCGACGCATCTCTCGGAAGGGTTCCCAACGGGTAATCATTGTCATTGCGACACCTCCATATCTAACGTTGAGATGGTTCTTAATATAAGGATAGCCACCCAACGTAAGAAGGGAGTTGGAGCGACATAAACGAATTGTTAGAAGACGTCAGAATTGGATTCAGGAGCCTGTGCTGAGAGTGTGCAGCAGCTCACGGGCATCGGTTGTGTCTGAGAGATAGAAGCGGGCGTGCGAGCCTTGTGGCGAGCCGATTTTCACGGTCCAGGCTTCTTCGGGAACGGCGTCGAACATGGCCTCATCGGTGACATCGTCACCCAGGACGAGGATAAAGTCCGGGGCCGGATTCGTGTGCAGCCAGGGTCCGGCTGCCCGTCCTTTGCTTATCGTACTCGGCTTGACCTCGACCACTTTATGTCCCTGCAGAACATGCAGATTGGTGTTGGCGATATAACCTTCCAGCGCCTCGGTAAGTTCGGCTGCTCGCTGAGATCCAAGACCCGGGTCGGAACGTCGGTAATGCCAGACGAGGGCAGCACCCTTCTCCTCCAGCAGCGATCCCGGGGTGCGGTCCACGAAGACTTCGAACAATGGCCGCAGCTGTTCCTTCCACGCACCCTCAATCGACTCCGGGAAAGGCTCCCAGGCGTCCTCCCCTGCCCGCTGAATACGTGCACCGTGCTCGGCGACCAGGTCGGCACCGGTCGTTCCCAGCCATGCTTCAAGCGTCCCGGCATTGCGGCCACTGATCACGACCACTTGATTGTGCGGGACGGTGGCAAGACTCTTAAGCAGCTTGAGCAAAGCCGCATCTGGACCGGCGCCTTCGGGCGTTTGTGCGAAGGGAACCAGCGTGCCGTCGTAGTCGAGCAGGAGCAGCCGACGTTCAGCGTTCCGGTAGGCTTGTAGTAATTCTACCCGGTGATTGTCCTGCAGCCGGCGAGGCAGCTGCAGCCGGCGCTCCTCGCGCAGCCCGTGCAGCTGCGAGAGAAATTCGTCGGTCCAGCGCTGAATGTCGTAGCGGCTGAGCCGGGCGCGCATCGGCTTGTTGCGTGCCTGCTGGGCCTCGACCGGCATGGAAAGCGCCTGGTGCAGTGCCTCGACTAATCCTTCCTTGTCATGCGGGTTGACGATCAAGGCCTCACCCAGTTCGGCCGCCGCGCCGGCCGTCTCACTTAAAACGAGTACGCCCGTGCCATCGGCGCGAGTGGCCAGGTACTCTTTCGCCACCAGGTTCATTCCGTCACGCAGCGGGGTCACCAGGGCCACGTCTGCCAACAGGTAAAGCGAAGCCAACTGCTCGAAGGGGAGCGACCGGTATAGATAAGTAACCGGCGTCCAACCGGGTTGACCGAATTCACCGTTGATGCGCCCGATCTGCTCGTCGACCTGGCTCTTAAGATTCTGGTATTCGGGGACACGTGTACGCGAGGGTACCAGCAGCGAGATCAAGCTGACCCGTTCTTGCCATTCCGGATGCGCCTCCAGGAACTGCTCGTATGCGGTCAGGCGTTCAAGAATCCCTTTGGTGAAGTCCAGTCGATCAACGGAAAGGATGACCTTCTCCCCACCGATCTCATCCTTCAATTCAAGAAGCCGGCTTTTAACCTGCGGCAGTTCATGCGCCTGTGCGTAGCGCTCGGTATCGATGCCCAACGGGAAGGTCTCGACCTGGATCACCCGGTCACCCACAGTTACCCGGCCGAAGTTTTGTTCCAGGCCGAGAATGCGCAGCAGTGAACTGAGGAAGTGGCGTGCATACCCGTACGTATGAAAACCGATCAGATCAGCGCCGATCATCCCGCTCAGAATCTGCTCACGCCAGGGCAGCATGCGGAAGATCTCGAAGGAGGGAAAAGGAATGTGCAGGAAGTAGCCAATCGATGCTTCAGGCAGCGACTGACGCAGCAGCGTTGGGAGCAACAGCAGATGGTAGTCATGCACCCAGATGCTGTCATAGGGCCGGGCGATCTCAGCGATGCGTCTGGCGAACGTACTGTTTACCGCGCGGTAGGCGTCCCACTCGCGCTGGTCGAAATGTGCGAACTGTGGAAAGTAGTGGAACAACGGCCACAGGCAGCCGTTGCTGAACCCATCGTAATAGAGATCGAAGTCCTCCCGCTCGAGGAAAAGCGGGACGCTGTCGAATTCGCGACCCAGCTCTTCCACCAGCTGCTGCTGTTCAGACGGGTCTTCAATATGCAACCCGGGCGTTCCGAGCCAGAGCATGTCCATTTCCTCGCGCAGTGCGTTGAGCGAGGTCGCCAGGCCACCAACGCTGGGGGTGTACTCGAAGCCACCGCCCTCCACCCGGCTGACCGTGACCGGCAGCCGGTTCGAGACGACCAGCAGGCGCTCGGTTCCCTTTGGTGGACCGGTATCATTCATCAAAGTGCATTTTCTGTGGTGCGGCGCATCTTAATTCACCCACCTGCCGCGCTGCTCGATTCTGGAGTATCAAGCCTCTGCGCCAGGTACCCATCCCGGCTGGATCGACTTGATTTTAGTATCCAGCATCTGGCGCTCGCGTGCGTCCTTGGAGTCCTCATAACGGCGCTTGAGATAGTGCAGCTTACGCTGCCGGCGCTGCTTGCGTTTTCGCTGCCGGTCTTTGGCTGTCAGTGGCATGCTAGGTCCTCCTTAAAAAAATGAGCCGTCTATAGCTTAGTTATATCAGAAGTCCACCCGAGGACTAAATCGTTCGGGTCTACGCGGACAATTAGAGCCATCAATTGCCGATCGTTTATGCGTGGTATGCTAGATCCTGTTCGAGATCCGGCTATTAGACTCCCCTGCCAGGGACCCTCAGGTAGGGAAAACATAGAAGGACTGTGATGAAACCCGGAGAACGCGCGACCGCTGAAGGCTTCCTCTTTACGGACGAATATCAGCTCACCATGGCCCAGCTGTATTTCCGGATGGGCATGCATGAGACGCCGGCTCTGTTTGAACATTTCTTCCGCAGCTATCCTGCATACGGCATGCACAAAGCCGGCTACTGCATCAATGCCGGCCTGGAGTGGCTGCTGGATTGGATGGCGGAAGCCCGTTTCCGCCCCCAGGACCTGGAGTATCTGCGCGCTCAGCGCAGCGGGGCAGGAGAGCAGCTCTTCGATGATGACTTCCTGGCTTGGTTAAGTGAAAACGGTAATTTCGACTCGGTCAGCCTGCAGGCAATCCCAGAAGGCCGTGTTGTCCATCCCAACGTGCCGCTGACCGTGGTTGAGGGCCCGCTCGCCCTGGCCCAGATTCTTGAAACACCACTATTGAATCATCTCAACTACCAGTCGCTCGTCGCCACCAAGGCTGCCCGCATCCACCGCGCTGGCCGCGGCCAGCTGCTGCTCGAGTTCGGTCTGCGCCGAGGCCAGGATAAAGGCGCCAATGCCGGCGCACGTGCAGCGCTGATCGGGGGCGCCGATTTCAGCTCCAATGTTGGCCTCTCCCACATCCTCGGATTCCCACCCAAGGGCACCCACGCGCACAGCATGGTGCAGGCCTTTATCGCTCTGGGCGGGACCGAGTTGGAGGCCTTTCAAGCCTATGCAGAGATCTACCCGGATGACTGCCTGCTGCTGGTCGACACGGTCGACACGCTTGAGAGCGGGATTCCAAACGCGATTCGCGTTTTCGAGGGTTTGCGGCGAAAAGGGCACGAACCGGTTGGCATCCGGCTCGACTCGGGCGACCTGGCTTACCTGAGCATTCAAGCCGCAAAGCAGCTCGATGCAGCCGGCTTCCAGGATGCTCGCATCGTGCTCTCAAACCAGATCGACGAGCTTGTTTTATGGCAGATCATCAGCCAGATCGAGGAGGAGGCGCCGCTGTACAATGTCGACCCGGAAGCACTTATCCGGCGCCTGGTGTACGGCGTGGGGACACGCCTGATCACCTCGCGCGGACAATCCGCACTGGACGGCGTCTATAAGCTTGTCGCAATCTGCAAGGACGGGGCCTGGGCTCCGGCGATGAAGATCTCCGAATCGCTGGAGAAGATTATCAATCCTGGCCACAAAGCTGTCTGGCGGGTTTACGATCAGCGCGGCAAAGCCGAAGCCGATCTGCTCAGCCTGCGCGAGGAGAACCCGCGCACAATGGAGCCGCTCGTCATGCACCATCCGATGGAATATGCAACCCGACGCGAGCTGGAGCAGGATAAGATCTCCGAAATTGAACCGCTGCTGGTGCCGGTGCTCGAAGATGGGAAGCTGGTCTATGAACTGCCTGCGATCGAAGAGATGCGCAGCCGACGCGAGGCCGATCTCGGGCGGCTGGATCCGGGCGTACGGCGGATCATGAACCCGCACATCTACCACGTTTCTCTCACCGAATCGCTTTGGGATCTGAAGCAGGCGCTGATTCAATCGCTCAGCCTTAAACCGGGCGCAGGCGGTTCCTGACGCGGTTGCCGCTGCAGATCTTAAGCTTACGTAAGGCTGAGCTTCATGCTCACAGCAGGTAGTCCTCCATTACAATCGAGATACTACGCTGGAGAGTGATCTGGCGGAAGGATGGATGAAGCGCATGGTCGCTAACCGCGCCGGCGGTGAGAACACCGCAAGAAATGGAGCACGGGTGAGACCGGGTCTTGAGAACTTCCCGCTAGACTCCCGGATGTGAGCGAGTGTGCGGCGACGATCGCGGCAGGAGGAAGAATATGACAAAACTGCAGGAACTTCACCAGCTCGGGCAGTCCATCTGGATCGACCAGATCAGCCGCGAGCTGTTCTCAAGCGGTAAATTGGCCCACTTGATCGAGGCTGGCCTGCGCGGCATGACCTCCAATCCGACCATCTTTATGAAGGCCATGACCGGAAGCGGCGATTACGACCAGGACATCCATCGCCTGGTCGGGCAGGGATTGGAGATCGAAGCGGTGTACGAGAAAATGGCCATCGCCGACATCCAGCATGCAGCCGATATGCTGCGGCCGGTGTTTGATGCTTCTGCAGGTGCCGATGGTTTCGTCAGCCTGGAGGCGAATCCCGACCTGGCCCATGATACACAGGGAACGCTGGTGGAGATCCGCCGCCTGCATGCGGAGGTTGATCGCCCTAATGTGATGTTCAAGATCCCAGCGACGAGCGAAGGGTTTCCAGCGATACACGATCTGCTGTGCGAGGGACTGCCGATCAACATCACGCTGATGTTTTCGCTCGACCAATATGATGCCGTGAGCGAGGCCTACCTCAGCGCAGTTGAGAAACGCTTTTCTGCTGGCAAGCCCATCGACCGCATGGCATCCGTCGCTTCGTTTTTCGTCAGCCGGATGGACGTAAAGGTCGATCCCCAGCTCAAGGTACTCGGCCAACCGGAGCTGCTCGGTCAGATCGCCATCGCCAACGCCAAGATAGCCTACCAGCGCTTCCAGTCGAAATTCAGCGGCGAACGCTGGGAGAAACTAGCCCAAGCCGGTGCCCGTCCACAGCGCGTGTTGTGGGCCAGCACCAGCACAAAAGATCCTGCGTTCTCCGACACACTTTACGTCGATAATTTAATCGGACCACATACCGTGAACACGCTCCCCCCGGATACGATCGAGGCCGTGATGGATCACGGGACAGTTGAACGCACGGTCGATAAAGATCTAGATGCCACCAGGGCACAGCTCGCAAAGCTTGCCGAAATCGGAATTGACATTGACCGGGTGACCGACGAACTGCTGGATGAAGGCGTTGCCAGCTTCAGCGATTCGTATCACAAGCTGATCGATAGCCTGCGCAAGAAGGCGGACGGTGCCCGGGCCCTGGGTAGATGACGTGTTGAGCTGGTAGGAGGGAATCGCCAGAAGAACGCAGGAACCGAATTGATATTTTTCTAAATTCAATGCCGGATTCATATGGCGCTGCAGGCGCGGCGCGCGATCGAGCCAGGGCAGAAACGCCTGGGCGATGATCCAGGTCGTCGTCGAGGAATTGGCGCCCGTCTCCCACGACCTCTGGAAAGAAGAACTGACCACGCTAGCAATGATGTTCGGCTTCGGCATCGCCTTCGCCTGACCCTCCACGATCGACCTGCATAACTCGGCTTACCTTTCGTGAAAATGGGCGTGTTAGAATGTCTTACATGCCTTCGTTTTTCGAATGTACCTTCGAAAACACGCCGAAACCGGAGCGAAACGGTGTCGCTTGATTCCAACCCGAGCGGGTCAGGGGGTGCGCCCGATCGAGGAGGATTCGCTGACTCAACCTATCGCGAGCTATTCGAGCTCGCCCCGAACCCACGTCTCGTTCTCGATCGATCCGGTGTGACGCTGCTCGTAAATCATGCATTCTCCAACCAGCTTGGATACTCCCGCCAGGAATGGCTCGAAAGAAATACGGCCTGGAGCCAGCTCTTCGATGAGCCGGGGATGGCCGAAGAAATTCTCAACGAAATTTCGGACCGCAAAGCGATCCGCAACCGAGAGGTGCTCATCTTAGGCAATGATGGTCATCCCATCACGATGCTACTTTCCGGAAGCACATTGCTGTTCAACAACACCCCCGCCGTCGAGATCACCCTGCTCGACATCACCCGCCAGAAGCATTACCAGCGCGCCCTGCACCGCGATCATGCCCGCCTGACCTCCCTGCTGGAGGGTTTGACAGCCGGACTGTTCCTCGTCAACCAACATGGTCTGGTGACCGAGGTCAATCGCATGCTCTTCAATTTGCTTGACCTCGAGCAGGGGGGTGCCATCGGTAGCTCCTACAAGGAGCTCTTTGCACATTTAATTGATCTTTGTGCTGAACCCGAAGTTGTTCAAAATACGCTCAGCGAAGCCGTGCTCGCCGTCGGTGAGCGGCCGGTGGTCGTGGTTGTCCTCAATCGAGAACCGCCAGTACACCTCGAACTGACCTTCTTCCCGGTCTGGGATGATCATGGGATACCAATTGGCTGGGGTGGCCTGGTGACCGACGTCAGCGAGATGCGCGACAGCGTTTCCTGGAAGCTCGAACTGCTCTCGATCCTGGCGCACGATATTCGCGCCCCACTTGCCACATTGAAGGGGCACGCGACCGCCTTGCTGGCGAACTTCCGCCAGTGGGATGATGCTCTGCTGGAAGAATTCCTCAGCGCGATCGACCGCAGCACCGATCAGCTCATTCACCAGGTGGAGCGCAGTTTGGCACTAACCCGGGTTGAAGCCGGCCGGCTTGGCCTGCGGCCGGAAGCGGTTGAGCCGGAACGGATGATTCAGGACGCGGTCGAGCGGATTTCGGGCTCGATTGGTCAGGTTGAGCTGGTGCTCGAACTTCCACCGAACCTGCCCACCGTGCGCGTGGATTCGGGCCGAATGGAAGAGGTCCTGATCAACCTGATTGAAAACGCCGCCCGCTACAGTCCGCCGGGTAAGCCAGTCCGGCTCTCCGCCCGGGTGACGGATTCGATGCTGCAGCTGGCAGTCACAGACGAAGGTCCGGGGATACCACCCGAGAAGCAGGAAGAGATCTTCAGGAAGTTCGCCCGCGATGAAGTCGAAGGGGGCAGCGGCCTGGGGCTGTTCATCGCCCGTCGAATTGTAGAAGCACATGGCGGGCAGATCTGGGTCGAAAGCCCACCGGAAGACGTCCAGCACGGCGCTAAGTTTGTGATAACGATCCCGGTTATGCCCGCTGCATCCGAGCAGCATAAAGCCGCCGGCCAGGGGCGGACAGCTGCTCGATCCTTCGCTGGTGAGACTGCAGAGCAGGGCTTGAAACTCCTGGTCGTTGAGGACGAACCGGATTTCCAGGTGCTGCTTCGTTCCGTACTGCAGGAAGCGGGCTACGAAGTCGATCATGTCCCCGACGGACAGGCTGCCCTGGATCTGATCCAGACCTCGACTCCCGATATAGTGCTGCTGGATTGGATGCTGCCCGACATGGATGGGCTCAGCGTCTGCCGCAACCTGAGGCGCTGGTCGAATATCCCGGTGCTGATGGTCACTTCCCGCAGCGCACAAGAGGACCTGATTGCGGCGCTCGATGCTGGTGCAGACGATTACATTGTCAAACCGTTCCAGACACCGGAGCTGCTCGCTCGCATTCGCGCCGTACTGCGCCGGCGGGAAGCCTGGTCCGAGCGCGAAGCGGATCAATTCAGCTCGGGGGGTTTGATGATCCACTTCGACGCCCAAGAAGTCTGGAGTCACGGCAAGCGTATCGAGCTAACGCCAACCGAATACTCGCTGCTCGCTTATCTCGCCCACAATCAAGGCCATGTCCTGACGTACGCTCAGCTGCTCGACCACCTCTACCAGGACAGCCAGGATCGCAGCCGTCACGACCTGTTCGTACATATCAGCCGCCTCAGGAAGAAGATCGAACCGGATCCGGATGAGCCCCGCTATATCCGAACCCGCTGGGGTGTCGGCTACCTGTTCGAATCTTGATAATTTTCACTTTCACCGCTTGAGTTCTTCCGGGAAACGATTCGAAAACCCTACGTTTTGACGCCTGTGAATGAACGGAATCCCTGCGTTATCGGTATCCATCATGCGGAATTCCTGGTTCAAGGGCTTTTTTAGAGAGATTTAAGCAAGATTTAAGCTTGGGGATTAAGATTTCATTAAGCAAATCGTTGTACACTGTACATGGTGTGGATGATCATTCAGGATGCCCAGGGATAGCTGCGATCAAGCCAGAATAGCTATCCTCCAGTTAGACTACCGGCTCCCATTCAACCCAAGATCCTATACCCGTTAACCGCCCATCGGGTGGTGCTCAGCTTGTTTGCTGTAGAAGGAATTGGTGCGCGTATGAGCAAAGAAATGGAACGGATGGACATCACTGCAAAGGAAAATCCCGAGTTGGAAGGCCTCTCGCCCGAGGAGCGGACGGCATTTCTGCAGCTGCTCCGACTGGGAGAGGATCAAGGCTATGTCAGCCTCGATGATCTGATGAACGTCCTTCCCGAGCCAGAGACATCGATTACAACCCTGGAGCGTTTCTACGACGGACTCATCGCGGCAGGAATTGAATTCCTCGACGATGATCAACTGGCAACCCGCAAGCTCGAACTTGGCGCACAGCCCGAAACCGAGGCAGAGGACGACGAGATCGACCTGGCCGAGGTCAGCGCCATCCACGCGATTGACTCGGGCGACACCATCGGTCTCTACCTGAGCCAGGTCGGGCGCGTTCCGCTTCTTACTCGTGATGAGGAAGTGGAGCTGGCCAAGCGCATCGAGCGCGGGAGGAAGATGCGCAGCGAGTTAGCCCAGGGCGGCTCGAACGTGAAGCGGCGGGCACGGCTGGAAGCCCTGATTGAAGACGGCATGGCCGCACGCGAACATTTAATCATGGCCAACTCCCGCCTCGTGATCAGCGTAGCGAAAAAGTATGTCGGCCGGGGAGTGCCCCTGCTGGATCTAATCCAGGAAGGGCATGTCGGCTTGATGCGAGCGGTGAAGAAGTTTGATTACCGCCGCGGCCATAAATTCTCAACCTACGCCACCTGGTGGATCCGCCAGGCGGTAACCCGCCTGGTCGCTGACCATGGTCGCACGATCCGCATCCCGGTCCATATGGGTGACCGGATCAACCGCATGCTGCGCAGCCGCCATCGGCTCACACAGGATCTCGGCCGCGACCCGGGACGTGAGGAATTGGCTGAGCATCTCGGCATCGAGCCAGCAGAGGTCGATTACATGCTGCGAGTTGCCCAGCGGCCGCTCTCGCTTGAAAAGCCGACCGAACAGGACAGCGATGCTGTCATCGGGGACTTCATTGAGGACGAAGAAGCCCCAGCACCGGAAGAGATCACGGTCCAGGATATCCTGGAGGAACGGGTGCAGGAGGTCCTTGAAACCCTTCCGCATCGTGAAGCACTTGTCCTGCGGCTGCGCTACGGGCTTGAGAATGGAAAGGTGCACACGCTGAAGGAAATTGGTGAGAAGATGGGCATCACGCGCGAGCGTGTGCGCCAGATCGAAGCTCAGGCGCTGCGCCGCCTGCGGCATCCGGGGATGCGCCGCGAGCTGGTTGATTTCGTCCATACATAGACCGCTTCCCATTCATTCAAGATTTACGTAAGGAAGCAGGCGCCCGGTGCGCCTGCTTCTTTTATAGCTGCCGGGCAAGAATATTGTGAGTTTCCACCTCTGAAGGAGAGCATTTAGCAAGAATCGGCTGATATGCTCAGCATGCGTTATCGAAGAATTCTATGAAAACTTCGAATCTGTGACGGTTTGAAAGGAGCAATGAACCATGGAAAACGGAAAGAGAAGTTCCAGCTCGGCAGGTTCCTTCCTGTTGGGTTCCCTGATCGGTGGAGCCGCAGGTTACATCGCAGCGCTGCTGCTCGCTCCCCATTCAGGCGACGAAACGCAGGCCGAGATCAGGGCGCAGGCAATGGCACTCAGGCAGAAGGCGAACGACATGGTCCTGGACGGCCGCCGCTCGATCGAAGAGCAGGTCGAACGTGGGCGTCATACGGTCGCTGAATGGCTGGAACAGGGCTCAACCCTGCTGGATGAACGTGCCAAGGAGCTGAGCAACTGACTTCAGCGAAGAATTACGGAAGACATCTGCATGAATAATAGCCGGAGTGGAGCCGCAGGGGCATTGTGCCATCGGCTTCACTCTTTCTTATGCTCTGAACCAGCACGCTACATGTGCGCAATGAGCGCCAAAAGGGCTTAATAATGCTCCAAGAAAAACAGGCCGAGGTCAGTCCAACGGGGACGATTCTGCTCGTGGAACCTGATCACCAACTTCGGCGCGTGATCGCTGCCTCGCTGGAGCAGCAGGGCTTGCGCGTTCTCCAGGCCAGCGACACCCGTTTCGCGCTCAGCCTGCTCGAGCGGGAAGATCCTGAATTGCTGATCCTTGACCTCCGTCCATCGGACTCAATCGATCGCTTGGTCGAGGTCTATCTGGACGATGAGATTGACGACGCCAAGAACCGCCCGATCTTGATTACAACGCTTGATCGCCCGGACAAGCGGTGGCTGCAGGAGATAAAACCTGACGCCGTCATCTATAAGCCATTCGACGTCCGCTATCTGTACCGCCGCGTGATGGAATCCTTGCAGGAGTGACAAGTACATGGCCAGAAAAGGCAAGAAATCAAAGGATGGATCGAACGGCTCAGAGCCGCAGTTTAACAAAGGCGATTGGATCGTTCATATCTCGCATGGGATCGGTAAGATCGTCCGTGTCGAGAACAAACTTGTCCGCGGTGAAAAGACCCGCTGCTACCGGGTAAGAACGGAAGACAGCGTATTCTGGATTCCGGTTGGCGCCGACGTGAGCGACCGAGTACGGCCAATCGCCAGTCCCAGGAAGTTTAAGCGTGTCGTCCGGTTGCTATCCGAGCCGGGCAAGACGATGGCCAAGATGCACAAAATACGCCGCAAACGGATTCGGGAACATACACTTGATGGTAAGTTGAAGACAACAGCCGCCCTGATTCGAGATCTCTGGGCGCGCAAGCACGAGAAATCACTCAACGATACCGAAATGCGCGCGCTGCAGAAGCTGACCGACCGATTTGTGAAAGAATGGTCGATCAGCATGGAAATACCGCAAGAAGAAGCCCATAAGAAGCTGAATGAAATTGTCATGACTGTCACGCAGGAGGAATCCTGAACAGGCTGTTATGGCAGATTAAAATCGCCTTTCGGCGAAATCCCTTAGAAGGAGGAAACAAGAATACCCGTATGGACCCAAAATGGCCTGATGTTAAGGAACGCACAGAAGCACCAGAAACCATGGAACAGCTGCTGGATGACTACGATTACCAACCGCCGAAGCGGGGCGAATTCCTGCAGGGTGAAATTATCCATGTAGATGATGATTCGATTCTGATCGACGTCGGCGCGAAGCGAGATGCCATCGTGCCACGCAATGATCTAAGTCGTTTGGCCGAAGACGATCTCGCCAACCTGGAAGAGGGCGAGGTGATGCCCGTGAGAGTACTGCGCTCACCGAGCATCAGCGGTGACCTGCTGGTATCGCTTTCTAAGGGCCTGGCAAAGGAGGACTGGGAACGCGCCGAAGCGATGCTCGAAGGCGGCCAGGAGGAGGAGTTCGAGGTCGTTGGGCGCAACCGGGGCGGCGTGCTGGTCCGGTTCGGGTACCTGGAAGGCTTCGTGCCAAATTCGCACCTGCCGGATGCGCGCTCACGCGGCGATATGGAAGCGCTGAAGCGCGTCAAACGCGAGAGCGTTGGTGAAGAAATGCTCTTGAAGGTGCTCGAAGTCGACCGCAAGCGGAATCGTTTGATCCTCTCTGGCCGAGCAGCCGAGAAAGCTCGCCGCAAGAACCGGCTGGAGGAACTGGAAGCCGGTCAAAAGATCAAAGGCCGAGTGGTAAATCTAACCGATTTCGGTGCGTTCGTAGCACTTGGTGGAATTGACGGCCTGATCCACCGCTCCGAACTGAGCTGGGATGATATTGGCGATCCGGGCGAGGTTCTGGATATTGGTGATGAGATTGAGGTCATGGTCAAAGACGTCGATGTCGATCGCGAGCGAGTCAGCCTTAGTCGG
Organism: Anaerolineales bacterium; assembly: GCA_034430595.1. Taxonomy (GTDB): domain Bacteria; phylum Chloroflexota; class Anaerolineae; order Anaerolineales; family E44-bin32; genus E44-bin32. Next base: position 14,545 of record DAOUEL010000031.1, read on the forward strand.
AAGGACCTCCTGCCCAGCCCGTGGGACGATATCACCCAACATTATTCCGAGGGTGACCTGGTGGAAGGGATCGTCAGCAATGTTGTGCACTTCGGAGCGTTTGTCACGCTTCCTGATGGGATAGAAGGCTTGATCCACTCGAGTGAGATGGACATCATCGGGCCAGGGACACCGACCGACGTGGTGAAATCAGATGATCCGGTCCTCGTCCGTATTCTCTCGATCGAACCTGATCGCCATCGAATGGCGCTTAGCTTGAAACAGGTCAGCTACGACGAGCAGATGGAATGGATGGAGAAACGTCGATCCAGGGCAGAGACGGATGAAGAGGCTGGTTCAGCGATCGCGGAAGAGCTTGCAGTGGACGAGATCAGCAAGCCGGAAGCTGCCGCAGAATCCGGTTCAGAGATCGAGGCCGAAGCGGATGATCCTGTGAGCGAAGCCCAGCCCGAAGCCGCAATGGAAATCGAGAGATCCGAAGTCATGGGAGATGTTCCAGAAGATTGACCCCCTCTCGGGTACAGCCTGTCTTCCATCATTAAAAACTGCACTGACTTGGATTCGTATATTTCATGCCCCCGGAAGGACCGGGGTCATGTCTGTAATGATCGCCAGGATCACGAACCCTCTTTTCACCGGGCCTTCATCTGCCGCTGTGCCTGCCGTAACAGGCCTGCCTCACCCTTGATCCTGGACCAGGCCTGCTCGACAAGCTCTACCTCGGAACGCGTCTCTGGCCGCTCGCCGTAGCGAACGCGGTTGTAGGCTTCCGTCATCAGGCGCGCATCCTCCCTCGAACGCGGGAATAGCTGCCAGAGCGTTGGCAGGAATTCAAGCGGCGTCTCAGCAGTTGACCGTGGAAATCCGAGTTCACCACACAGGCGAATTAACCGAGTGTAGAGGCGGCGAATGCGCAGCGCACCCAGTAAACCCCTTCTTGGGAGCATGCTTCGTACCTGGCTGGCAACCTGCTGCAGTCCTTGCTTAAGTAGCAGCGAAACCCGCCTGGCCTTCCATCCTTCAGCCTGATCATGTTCGTCATACCCTTCATTCGTCACACTCCAGGGCAAGCGCCATTGCCGTCCTAACCACCAGAAGGCGAGCCCGAGCAGAGCGATGATGATGCACGAAAGTACCCGGGGTTTCCACACCCAGAGATCCACTTGCAGGCTAAATCGTCCCTGCAGGCTTTGCTCGATGTCAACCAGCAGACCGATCATCAGTTCGATGAATTTCGAGAGTTCCCTGCCGACATCCGTAAAGAGCGAGACATTTTCCAGCCAGGATCCGACCAGGAATGCCAGCAAAATGATCGGACTTACTAGTATCACTGCGATCAGCAGGACCAGCCGTATCAGCCACTGGAATAGAAACGAAACAAATGAAGCGATCCCGCCAGCAGCCAGGTGTCCGAGCGAGAGGGCGAGCAGTGTGATGAGCAATGAGGCAAACAGGACAGCCATGATCCAGGGCTTGCTGAAGGATACTCTGTGCCCACCCCGTAGCCTGTGAAGGGATGAGATACGGGCTGTGCCGAGTGATAGCAAAGCTGAAACACCAAAAATTGCGAGCTGTACGCTGGGGCTCCCCCCTCCCTTGAACGCGACTGTAAAGCCTATCAATAGCAACATCGCCGCACCCAGGCTGAAGTTGCCCAGCGCAATCTTCGGATCGATTCGACTTTGGGCAAAGGAGAGCGCCCGATACCATAGATAGGTTGAAAGAGTTACCTGGACCATCTCAACCGGAAACATATTCCGCGTGTCATGAAAACTCTCTTTCATGTGAAGGACGATCAACCGAAGACTGGATGCCGCCCCTGGGGGTTGCAAACCCTGGATGAGAAGTCCTGTAGAAATTGCATAAGCGAGTAGCAGGAATGCCCGACGGTATTTAACCCGCAATCGGACCAGGAACGCGATCCGGGCGAGGAGGTAAGCTCCTGTCATCGTCAGGAACAAATAGATGTATCTCCACGGGAATTTGATATCGACCTGATCGCCGGCCAGGAAGGTGTACCATGCGAATACCCAGCTCACCTCCATACTGATCAAGGCCAGTACAGAAAGCTCGCGCCATGGGCGAACCGTGATCAGGTTCAGATCTCGCCCCGTCACCTGAACAGACTGATTGGGATCGAACGGCGGTGTTCTTATCATGGGTCTGAGAGATCCAATACCTGGGCGGTCTACGAAACAGAGCTATAGGAATGGGGATGACCCTTCAACGTAAATAAGCGGCGCACTTGTGCCCATGAGCGCTCAACCGCCGCAACATCTTCACTATGCTCAGCAAACTCCCCATAACGCACCCGCAAGTATCCTACAGTGATAATTTCCAGATCAACGGCGGCTTCCGGGAAATCCGCCTTCATGCGGAGCAGATACTCCAGCGGGGTTTCGGCTGGGATCCGTTCCCGATTCAGCTTCGCTAATGCATGCAATAGTTGAGTATAAATCCGGCGAATCCGCGCTGCGGCAATCCATCGCCTGGCAGGATTCAAGAATTGAAAGACCCGCTGTCCGAATCGGCGATAGTCTGACAGCTTGCGTAATACTTCCCGCAGCGCATTCGTGGAATGACCATCCGTTTCGAGCAGGGCATCCATCTTGCGCAAACCAGTTCCTCTTCGAAGTGTCAGGATAATCACCATGCCAAGGCCAGCAATGATGACGAACAATCCAACCCACAGCAGAACTTTCTTCAGGTCCTCTGACCATGCATACGGCTGTACCTCGCCAGCAATCCTGGTCATCTGCTCGCTGATCTGGCTGGCGGCATCCGTTGAGAGTGTGGGCCATGCATCGGATACATTCCACAGCCGGGTCATAAGATGGTTCCAGGCTTCGATTAAGAGGAAGACAACGGGTTCAAGCAAGCGCGCAACCAAACGCAGCAGACCTGCGAATGCCACGCCCAGGATTGAGGACAAGACCTCTGCTAAGAACAAGCCTGCAGAATTCGCAATTCCAGAGGCGACAATCAGCACCATGGCAGCAGCGCCAGCCAGGCTGAATACCCAAGTTTTATCGACTGGGACACTTCTACCGCCACGTTGATGAGCCTGAACTGAGAGACGTGCAGCCTCCATCGCGAGCAACCCAGCAAAGAGAAAGAGAAGGAATTCGAGGATTGGTACCCGGGTTTTCAAGGAGATCGCATACATACCCAGCACGAAGAAGAACAGGATCCCATTGCGGAGCGTTTTTCCCACCGCAAGCGGGCCAATCCACCCCTGCCATCCGCGAATACCTTTCCGCCATGCATACATGATTCCTGCAGTGGCTAGAAGGATCATGACTCGCTTGCCCCCCACCAGACTCGTCGAGATCACGTTGGACAGGATCTGAAAAAGGGGAACAATTTCATTGCCATAAACAAGACATCGCAAGCCGATGGTGAGCTGTACCACGAGCAGCCCGATCAGGACTACCTGCTGGGGCTGAGGTTTGAAACGTAGCCAATCCAGAACTCCAGCGACTGTAAAAGAGCTGATCACAACCAGAGTAAAGACAAGCCATGCTACAGCAGGTGGGTTCATCCTAAACGTGAGGGTCCAGACTGTGGTCAGACCGATAAGATGCATCAGCAGCCAGGGCAACAGGGTCAACAGCTGCCAGGCGTTCAACGCTGAACCGGGATCAGTCTTATGATCTGAATATTCAGGCCCGATCGCGGCCATTATCCTCTTCCAGGATGTCAAGCTTGCTTTGGTTCAAAATGGTCTTCTCGATTTTCATGGAAGGGAATGTGCGAGATGGGAATGTCCGGAATCGCTTGTGGGGGGTTCGCTGCAAGGGAGAGCAATCGAATCCCGCGACCATGCCGCTTCAACTTGATAAGAGTGTCTTGCAGTTCTGGTGTGGTGATTGCCGTAACCACGAGTAAGCTTGCACCATAGGGCACCCTGGGCATTTCCCGAATCAGGTAGGATTCAAACGGTACCATGACCATGGGCGTCACGCCGGCTAGCGCCTCCAGCAGGCGTCCGAGCTGCCTCGGTGACCGGCCGGGTGGGATGTTGAACGGCCGGTCGGAGTGGGCCAGACTCCCATTCGAGATAAGACCCACCTGGTATCCCATTTCGATGAAGTGATCAACGAGGGTGGCTGACACGCTGATCACCCGCTCAAATAGTTCGGGGTAGAATCCTTCCCAGTTTCGCATGAAGGTGCTGGCATTCATGCATACGACCGCGACCTGCGCCGCGGTCGGTTGGTAGACTTTCACCTGCAATTGGCCGGTGTGGGCTGTAGCCGGCCAATGCACGCGCCGGAAACCATCCTCCGGGCGGTAATCACGTACGCCGATCGGTTGGTTGGGATCTTCGAAGATCTTGCGGCGCGAGCGGTGATCCCCAAAAGGATCCCGTGCCGGAAGTTCCAGAGTCTCAACCGGGAGAATTGCGGGAAAAACCGTCAGGTACTCCCCCCGGTCGGCCTCCGAACTCAATTCGTACATGCCGAAGATATCGCCCGACTGCATGCGAACCGGGCCCACGCGGTACACGCCGCGCTGGCGGAAATGAAGCGAATAGTGCCTGCGCTTGGTCTCGAACCAGCGCAGGTTGAAAACATTCGTTAGTAATCCCTGATCCGGCAGGTGTGAAGGGGCCAGGAGCCCATCCTCGTCGGGGGCGACGGCCAGCGGCCAGGGATCTTCAACCCGCAGCCAGGAGAGCGGCAGCAACTTGTCGTTCTCAACCTCGATGGTCAGCGCCACTTGCTCGCCTGGAAAAGCACGGCGGAAGAAGGGCTTCCGCCGGTAATGGACCGCATCCAGAGACCGGGCCCGCCACCAGGAGGTGATGGCGATCAAGACGGCCAGCGTGGCCGACAGCGTGGTCAGGAACTGCACCCGGAATACTGCTCCGAGTACATAGATCAAGCCCAGCAGCGGCAGCCAGCGATTGGGCGACATCCTAATCTTCGACCGGCACCGGCACCGAGTTTACGATCGCCCCGACCAGTTCTTCCGGCCTGCGCCCGCGCAGTTGAGCTTGTGGGGAAATCATCAGGCGGTGGGTGAGAACTTGAGGTGCAAGGAGCTTGACATCGTCGGGCAGTACATACTCGCGGCCTTGAATCGCTGCCCAGGCCTGGCTCGCCTGGTACAGTGCCAGGGTCGCGCGCGGGCTCGCACCTAACTCAATTTCCTCGTGAACGCGTGTGGCGCGGGCAATCTTTACAATGTAATCACGGATGCTGGCCTCAACCCGAATAGACTTGCGCTGTTCCTGCAGCTCGAGAATTTGCGAGGGATTCGTCACCGGCTGCAGCGACTCCAGCGGATCTGCGGCCTGAAACCGTTCTAAAATCTCGCTCTCCTCCGTCTCGCTCGGGTAACCAATCGCCAGGCAGAGCATGAAGCGGTCGATCTGCGCTTCAGGCAGCGGGAAGGTGCCTTCCAGCTCGATCGGATTCTGCGTGGCGAGGACAAGGAAAGGCTTGGGTTGGGGGTGGGTCACCCCATCCACCGTCACCTGGCGCTCCTGCATCGCCTCAAGCAGCGCGGATTGGGTGCGGGGAGTTGCCCGGTTAATTTCATCTGCCAGGACGACCTGGGTCATGACCGGCCCGGGTCGGAATTCAAACTCCTGGGCTTTCTGATTAAACCAGTTCAACCCGGTGACATCGGATGGCAGCAGGTCCGGCGTAAACTGGATGCGCTTGAAACTACAGCCAAGCGATACAGCCAGCGCTCTCGCCAGCGTGGTTTTACCGATGCCTGGGACGTCTTCAATAAGAATATGGCCGCCGCACAGCACGGCGACCAGCGCAAGGTTGATCGGCTCGTCCTTGCCGACGATAACCTGCTGTACATTCTCCCGCAGCTCGCGGGCAGTCTCGGCGATCATTTTCACCTCGAATGGGTTGGAGTGCTTGTGGGCATACACTATACCAGACCAGGGTAGGAATCGTTCAGCCACGCAGTTTAGGATGCGGTCAGTATGCCTGTAATGAAATGTGGAAAAACAGGAGCTTCAGGCTACATAGCCAGGACGGTGGAGCTTCTCGGCCGCTTCATTCGTCATGGGGATGGCGACTGTGATACGCGTGCCCCGGCCAGGTTTTGAATCGAACTTGAGAATTCCGTTTACGAGCTCGGTCCGTTCATACAGATTGATCATGCCCAGGCTGCCGCGCTGCTCATAGTTAGCCTGCACGCTTTCGACATCAAAGCCGACGCCATCGTCCTCGATTTCCAACTGGAGCACATCGCTGCGTTTCTTTAGTCGCACCCAGATGTGCTTGGCGCGGGCGTGTTTGCGAGCGTTGCTGACAGCTTCCTCAACGATAAAGAAGATCACGCCCTGTTTCCCGACTTCCATATCCGCAACGACATTGTCTTTAGCCTCGACGATGACGTTTTGCTCGTGATTCTCGAGCGTCTTTTCGGCCAATTGACGCAAGGCCTCGACCAAACCTTCCGACTCGAGCACGAGCGGTCGGAGTGTGAAAAGCATTTGGCGGATTTCCTTTGTGGTCCGGCGTGCAAGCTCCTCGATCTTGAACAGTTCTTCCCCGGCCTTCTCTGGATCGCGCTGTACTAGCCGCCGGGCGAAGTTAACTCGCATCGCGATCGCGCCGATGGATTGGGTCGGGCCGTCATGCAGGTCGCGCGCCAGCTTGCGGCGGGCATCTTCCTGGATCTCAGCGATTCGTTCCTTTTCCTGCTCCAGATCCCGGTAAAGGCGGGCGTTCTGCAGCGCGATCATCCCTTGGTGGGCAATCGCCTCCAGCACCTCGACGCGATCGGCGGAGAAGAAGCGCTCATCGGCATGTCCAAAGATCAGTACGCCGTAGATTTCCAGTCCGACGACAAGCGGTATGCAGATCGCTACCGGTGAGTTGTGAAATGCGACGAACCGCTTCAGTTCTGGATCATTGCTGGGATTGCTGCACATACTGGGCTTGAGCGTTGTCAGCGTCTCACCTAGCACACCATACTGCCCGGGCAGGTTGACACGCAGATCGGCCTGCGGCAGGCCGCGGGCTGAGGCGACGTACATGTGGTTGTTGTCGAACATCAGCAGCGCGCTGACCAACCGAGAATCGTGGGCCCCTTCCAGGGCGCTGTTGGCCAGATCAAGCGTCATTTCAAGAACCCGCTCGTAATTCAGCGTGGCGTTCAGATTTGCTGTATCGACCAGCAGCGAACGCAGACGCTTGACCTCACGTTGAAGCCGGGCAATGACGTCCTGCTCACCGCCATTTGAATGATTCGCCACTGCGACAGTCCCTTCACGTTCTCGACGGAATCGATCGGTCAACCAGCACAGGACCGGCACCACTGACAGGAGGCTGAGCGTTTCAACATTCGACAGGTTGGTGAGCAGCGCTCCAATCAGCCCCGGTGTGGTCAATCTAATCTCTTTCCCTTGCTGGGAAAGTGCTCGTCACCGGCGAGCTAATTTTACTCGCGAGCCAGAGCTCTCCCAACAACATCCACCAGCGCGGCACGGGTCTGCGCCGCCTCCTGGAATCGTCCTGCTCTTAGTATGCTCGATCTTGAGCTGCTTTCCCCTTACAGTCCCCCTACAAACGCAACGAGGCTGTTTCGTCAGGGTTTCGAATTCCCCGGCTGAGAAAATGGAGAATCAGGAGTGAGGCTACCAGCACCACCAGGCTGACAAGCTGCGCCGCCCGCAGTGATCCGGCGATGATCAGGCTGTCGCCGCGAAAGGCTTCCAGGATCAAGCGCGCCGTCGCCTGCAGCGCGATGAAGCTGGTGAAGAGGAACCCTTGGAAGACCTGCATTTCCTGCACCCGCAGGACAATCCAGAACATCAGGCTTGCGGCCAGAGTTTCATAAACCTGCGATGGATGCCGCCTGGCACCCCAGAGCTCGATCGACCAGGGCAGCGAGCTGGGCGCTCCAAACGCATCCCCGCTCGCCAGGTGCGCGATCCCCATAGCGATCGCGAAAACCGCAATCCCCGGCGTGAGCGCATCCAGAACTGGGAGCAGGGCCAGCTGTTTCCGTTGGATGAAAACCAAACTTGCTAGAATTCCGACGGCAAACCCCTCAAACACTGAGAGAGTGTTTGGGTTAAGTGCCAACAAGGCCAGCGGTTGTTCGAGATACAAATCGAGGAAGTGCAGTGCATATCCCAGCCTGGCCCCCACGATTCCGGCCACCAGGCTAATCAAGACGACATCCGATAATTGATCGGGGATCAACCCTCGCCGCGGTGCAGCATGTTCTGCAGCTAGAATTGCCAGCCAGATTCCCGCCAGCATGATCAGCCCCGGGAATTGGATCGCCAGCGGCCCAACCTGCAGCACCGGCAGCATTACTTACTTTCTGCCAACAGAGGCTGAAGGTATGAACGCAAGGTTACTTCGTTCAAGGGGCCGCCAACGACCACTTCCTGTATGACGCCGTCGCGATCGACGAAGAAAGTTGTCGGGAGAGCGCGCGATTGGTATAGCTTTCCAACCAGGCCGCTCCGGTCAAGTAGAACCGGGAAGGACAGGCCAAGCTCCTGAACGAACGCGTTGGCGTTGGCCGGGCTATCCTGCGCGGTCATATGGACGCCAAGGACGATCAAACCCTCGCCCTGAAGGTCTTCATAAACACGCTGCAATGCCGGCATCTCCGCCCGGCACGGAGGGCACCAGGATGCCCACAGGTTGATCACGACCACCTGCCCCCTCAGGTCCAACAGGTTGATTGAACCCGAGCCCAGGAGATCCAGCTCGAAGTCGGGAGCCAGGAACCCTGGCCGCGGGCTGGGAATCAATCCGGCGGTCGTGCTGCCCAGCGGTGCGGCGCTGGCCACGATCCAGCCTGACCCAAGCAGCAGCACGAGCACGATGATCAGAGTCATCCGGCGAGGCGACTCGATCCATGCCACCAGCCGGTTTGTTATCCCCAACTCCAAGACAAATTCATAGAACACAACCTTTCATCCATTGGCGTAGGCAGGCTCCAGCCCGTGCGTTAGAAGCAGTTCCGCCTGGTGCATGATTTCATCCGTAGCACCATCGGCGACGACCGACCCGGCATCGATGACGATCATCCTCGGGAGCAGATCAGCAACCAGGCGCATATCGTGGGTAGCAATCAGCATTGTCTGCGGCAGCTCCCGCAGCAGTTCGATCAACCCGCGGCGTCCACGCGGGTCGAGGCCGGAGGTAGGTTCATCCAGCACGAGAATTTCCGGATCCATCACAAGGACGCTGGCTATGGCGACGCGCTTCTTTTCGCCGCTGCTGAGGTGATGCGAGACCCTGGACTCATAACCCTTCATGCCTACTGATTCGAGCGCCATCGCGACCCGCTCATGGACCACCTCCGGATCGAGCCCCATATAGATCGGGCCAAAAGCAACATCATCAAAAACTGTCTGAGCGAAGAGCTGGTCATCAGGATCCTGAAACACGAGCCCCACCGCCGCTCGTACCCTGCCCAAATTGGCATCATCAACTGGCAGGCTGCAAACCCGAACCTCACCCTGCCCGCGTAAGATCCCATTCAGATGAAGCAGGAGCGTCGATTTTCCGGAACCGTTCGGCCCGACCAGCGCGACCTTCTCGCCCGGCTCGATGAAAAGATCAACCCCGCGTAACGCTGGCGTCCCGTCCGGATAATCGTAGTGCAGAGCCTGCACGTCGATCGTGTGATGCATACTCTATCTCCAGATGCCAAGAGTCATCACGGCCGAGAGCGTAATGGCGAGCAGGGCGAGAGCTGCCCAATCAAATCGGTCCATGGACGGTTGCTGCAGCAGGACAACTTCACCCTGGTAACCGCGCGAGGCCATTGCGGCGTACACACGTTCGCTACGCTCCAGGGAACGCAGGAAGAAACTTCCAACCATCGTCCCGGCCATCTGTCCCTGCCACAGCACACCCGGTCGACGCTGGCCAGGAAGGTGCGGGCTGCGGGCGGCCCGCGCCCGGAGCATGCGCAGCACCTCATCGCCGAGCACAAAAACGTAGCGAATCATGAAACCGATGACTGCTACCAGCAGCCTGGGAAGGCCGAGCGATTTTAACCCCCACAACATCTGTGGCACCGGCGTCGTTGCACTGAGCAGCACGCCAGCCTGCACCGCCAGCCAGGTTCGGAGCAGGATTGTCCCGAAGCGCAGCAGCCCGCTGACGGTTACTGCCCAACCCAGGCCTGGTACGACCCATACGGCCGGTCCGGGTGTCATAAATGGGATTGGGATAGCAGCCAATGCGAAGGGCAGCGCAATGAATGCCCCGCGAATTGTGTAGAGCAAACCCAGTCCGGCGGCCTTTGAGAGCAGTACCACGAGCAGCAGGATCAGCCCGAACGAAAACCAGGCGCCCTGGGGCAGCGTGACAACTGTGAGGATGATGAACAGGGCGCCCAGAAGTTTGACGCGCGGGTCCAAATCGTGAATGAAACCCGCGCGCGGCTGGTAAATATCGGTCAGGTCAAAGTGCAAATGATTACCTTCTTCGCTCGAGCCGGAACACACCCCGTCCAACGATCCAGGCCAGAGCGAATACGATCAGGGTTCCCAGCATCACCGCAATGATCGTTGTCAGGGCCGGGTTATGGATAAACGGCACTGTATAGTCTGGCAGGATCGAATAGAGCGGCTCTGCCGCGCGCTCGAGAAAGCCGCTCTGCCCGGCGATGTATTCCAGTCCATCGGGATGCGGTGAGGCAAGCGGAGAGAAGGCGGCCACAGCCAGCGCGAGAAACAGTCCGGCCAGGACAAAGATCGCCCCTTTGCGACCAGGCGCTTGTTCGCCGGTGTGGAGAACCTCAGGTCGGCTGACCTGCAACAAGCTGATCGCGCCGCTGGTGATCAACCCTTCCCCGATGCCGATCAGCGCGTGCACGCCGGCCATCGCCGGCAGCCCGAACTGTAAAGGGGACGTCCCGGAGACTGCAAGCTCAACTGAGGTAGCGATGGCACCCACCTCCACCGACAACCAGGCGGCTGCAAAGGCGGCCGCTACTCGGGCGGCCGACGTCTCGCCTATCCAGCGCAGCAACAGACGGTAGCACGCGTAGCCCGCGAAAGCCGTCAGCACGCCCATGTTGACGATGTTCCAGCCCAATGCGAGCAGCCCGCCATCCTGGAAGAGGAATGCCTGCACTCCGATCACGGCCGTCATAATCAGCGTCGCGGCCCATGGGCCGAGGACGATCGCCGCCAGCGTGCCGCCCAACAGGTGCCCCGAAGTGCCCGCTGCGATCGGAAAATTGATCGCCTGGGCGGCGAAAACGAAGGCCGCCAGAATGCCCATCAGCGGCACCTGGCGTTCGCCCAATTGATCCCGGGTCTGGCGGATCGCAATCCAGATCAGGACAACGGCCAGGATCCAACCCACGACGGCAACGGTAGTCGAGAGAAAACCATCAGGGATATGCATTTTGATCGGTGAGAACAGCATGTCCAGCTCTCCTCCTGTTTCAGGTTGAATTTTTCTGATCCTTGCGGCAGCTTGCGCAAAGCCCTTCCAGCGTCAGGTGGTTCATGTCGACGCGAAAATCCGTCTCTCGCTGCACCATTTCCTGTAGCGGTTTGATACGCTCCGAATCGAGTTCCTGAACCCCCCCGCACACCCGGCAGACTAGGTGTGCATGAGGGTGATTGGAATCACGCAGGGAAAATTGCAGTGGCTCAAGGCTGGTAGAAAAGGTGTCGATCATACCGGCCCCCTGCAGCGACTCGACCGTGCGGTAAACCGTGGTCAGGTTCAGCCCAGGCAGGCGCTTTACCGCACTCTGATAGACCTGCTGCGCGGTCAGGTGTCCCCCGAGATGGGCGATTGTTTCAAGAATAATCGTTCGCTGGGCTGTTACGCGATACCCGCGTGCTCGCATCGTATCGGCCAAACGTTTGCCACATGACATACAGCTATCCTTTGCATCTGCAATCTTTTGCAAGACTAGCATGGGCAGCATGCAGTGTCAAGGATGGAATTCATGGTAAGGCGGGTGACTTCCGGACAGGACGTGAACAGCCTGCAGGTCATATTCCAGGAAGAACGACTTTAGTTAGCTTTAGCGACGATTGGCATGAACTCAGTGGTGGGCAGAGCGCACATGCAGCCTATTGTGCGCGGGAGAATCCTAAAGCGGGATGCATGGGACTTAGCCGCCGTAATCCATCCACCGGGCTGGATAACCGTAAGCCCCGCTCCAGGATTGGGCCATCAATCGCGCCGGCCGAAAAGCAGGATCGCTGGAACCAGGAAGAGAACGCAGAAGGCCAATATGACGGCGACATCGGTCGCCAGTGGGTAGAGCCGGACCAGATCCATGAATTGAGCCGGTAGGCTGCCCTGCAGAGCAACCTGCCGGAGAGGATCAACACCGTAGGTTACCGGGTTGATTTTCGAGAGCAGGTCCATCCAGAGCGGAACCCCGGTCAGAGGAAAGAAAGCCCCCGACAGAAAGAACATCGGCAGCATGACGAAGTTAATGATGGTATGAAAACCCTCCATCGTCTTCTGCCGTGCCGCGATCAGGACGCCGAGCGAGGTCAAGACGACCGCCAGCAGCAGCATCAACCGATCAGCATCGCCAGCTGGTCCAACCCGAGCCGGATACCCAGCAAAGGAGCGAAGATCATCACGAGCACACCCTGGCGATCTTAGCATGATCCACCCGAGGTAGTAATTCGTTTGCAGTCCTGACGCGCGTACGGAAAACCGTTACAATCCTTAATGCGAACTCGCGCCCTGCAGTTCGAGATCCAGGGGGAGTAACTTCGAACCCGTCAGGCGCATCAAAGCTTAAGAACAAAAGAAGGAGAGCGTTATGGGAAAAGATACCCTTTCGATCAAAGACAACCGCACCGGAAAAGAATACGAGCTGCCAATTGAGAATGACACGCTTCGGGCGATGGATCTGCGTCAGATCAAAGTCAATCCGGATGACTTCGGGTTGATGTCTTATGATCCGGCCTATAAGAACACCGCCTCCACCAAGAGCACCATCACCTTCATCGACGGCGATAAGGGAATCCTGCGCTACCGCGGCTACCCGATCGAGCAGTTAGCCGAGAAAGCCACCTTCCTTGAAACGGCCTATTTGATCCTCTTCGGTGAGCTCCCAACACGTGAAGAACTAGACGCCTGGGTGTTCGACATCACCCACCACACCATTCTGCATGAGAACGTAAAAGGTTTGATGCAGGCTTTCCGCTACGACGCCCACCCGATGGGGATGCTGATCTCCTCCGTTGCGGCGCTATCAACTTTCTACCCGGAAGCCCGCAATGTCGATGATGCAGATAACCGCCTGTACCAGATTAAACGCCTGCTCGCCAAGGTTCCCACCATCGCCGCATTTTCCTACCGTCATATCCGGGGACTGCCCTATGTTTATCCGGATAACGACCTGAGCTACACCGGCAATTTCCTGAGCATGATGTTCAAGATGTCGGAAGCGAAATACGCACCGAATCCGGTGCTCGAGCATGCGCTGGACGTGCTCTTTATCCTGCACGCCGACCACGAGCAGAACTGCAGCACCAGCACCATGCGCAACATCGGTTCTTCGAAGGCGGATCCGTACAGCGCATTTGCCGGCGCGGCCGCTGCACTCTACGGGCCCCTGCATGGTGGCGCGAACGAGGCCGTGCTGCGAATGCTGGATGAAATCGGGGATGTCAAACACGTTCCCGAGTACGTCAAGCGGGTCAAGGAAGGCGAATTTCGCTTGATGGGCTTTGGTCATCGGGTCTACAAAAATTACGATCCGCGCGCCAAAATCATCAAGGACGTAGCCGATCAGGTCTTTGAAGTGACCGGCCGCAATCCGCACCTCGATATTGCCCTTGAACTCGAGCGGATCGCTTTGGAGGACGAGTACTTCGTCTCCCGCAAGCTTTATCCCAATGTCGACTTCTACTCGGGCATCATCTACCAGGCGATGGGGCTGCCGGTATCGCTCTTCCCGGTGTTATTTGCCATCGGCCGAACCGCCGGTTGGCTGGCTCAATGGCAAGAGATGCTGGAAGACCCGGAGCAGGCCATCGCCCGCCCGCGGCAGGTGTTCCTTGGCGAGGACCAGCGCAACTTCATTCCGATCGCCAAGCGCTGATCATCCCCGTTTCGAATCGGATGGTCTCGTAGGGGCGGGATAATCCCGCCCCTACGTGGTTCTTAAGACATCGTTTCCAACGAGGACGTGGAGAGATCTACCCGGACGCCCCGGTGCGCATTCCACTTCATCCTAAGATCCTGCGAAAAACCAACTGTTGTAATAGGGTAGGAATGGTGCATATAAAGGACAACTTACCGTGCGAATCTGTGACTTTCCCCACTATTGAATTCCCTGCCCTCGAAGCATGATCTAAACAGTTCCGGACGTCGTGAAGTGGGAGTGTGTCGTAGTGCGGGATACCGGCCTGGCCGAGAATCCCTTTTCCATTTTAGCGGTCACCCAGGGCAGGTGGGGGGAGCGGATTGCGCAGAACATCGCCGACCATGCTCCAGCCACCTGGGACGTGCATACCTGGGCCGCTCCGCGCGTCATTCCCCCGATCGTCGACTATCCTGAAGACTACCTGCCTGACTCATTCCCCCAGGTCGATATGGTCCTGGCCCTGGGGGATGTACCCGGCTTCGCACAGCTCGTGCCGGAGATCGCCCGCATGAGCGGGGCGCGCGCCGTCCTGGCTCCTATCGACCGCAACGCCTCGCTGCCCGAAGGCTTGGCCCGGCAAGTGAAAGGCTGGCTCGAGGCAATCGACGTAGCCGTCGCCTTCCCCAAGCCATTTTGCTCGCTGACCGAATCAAGCTACAACCGCACGCCTCTCGTGCAGCCGCTGGAAGATGAGACCTTGAAGCGTTTCGCACGCCATTATGGACGCCCGAGTTTCCGGATCGAAGTCGAAGGCGGGCTGATTAGCGAGATTGAAGTGCTGCGCGATGCCGGCTGCGGATGCGCCGCTAACATCGCACAAGGCTTACTCGGCACAGCGGTCCAAGATGCCATCGAAGCGGCTGGCCTTCTCCACCACCACTTCCCATGCCTCGCCGATATGCAGAAGGATGGCGACTACCACGACACGCTGATGCATGTTTCGGGGAATTTACTCAAGGACACCATAAGGGAAGCGCTTAGACCCCACCTTGAGGCAAGCTACATTCGTCCGCAAGGCCGCCATGAGACTTAGTCGAAGGAGGACGATTTAATGGAAGAGCTCATCTTTGAGATGCCGTCGATGTACGGCGACCACCACGTGCTGAAGGTGAGAGATGCACTGACCGAAATTGAGGGGATCCATGAAATCTATGCCAGCTCAGCCTGGAAACAACTGATGATTTCCTATGATCCCAAGCTGGTGGAACCGGCAGAGATCGAGAAGGTCCTGACCGCAGCAGGCTACCCGCCCAACGAAGGTGAGCCACCACTGCTTGTGCACCCTACCAGTATTAAACGAGACCCGCAGTGGGCGCTTTTCGGCGTTCGGGTCACAGAGACTAACCCGGCGGATTTGAAGTAATAGATCCAGTTTTATCCATTTCAGGATTGAGGAGTAGCCCTATGTCTCCAAAGAAAGTTCGTACACCCGAGGAAGCAAGCCGGGACCCGGCGACGATTTCCATGCTTGAGTTTGCCTGCAATAGTGAGTATGAAACCTCATTCTCGCGCGCCGACAACATGGCCCCCTGCCCGATCGGCAGCGATGGCCTGTGCTGCAAGGTATGCAGTCAGGGCCCCTGCCGGCTAGTGAAGGAAGGCCAGGTAGGCGTCTGCGGCGCCACGCGCGAAACGGTGGCGGCGCGCAATTTCGCCCGCATGGTCGCCGCAGGCGCCGCTTCGCATTCCGACCATGGGCGCGATTTGGCCTACACCCTGCTGGCGGCCGCAGAAGGCCACGCGCCTGATTACAAGGTGCGCGATGCTGCCAAGCTGCGCGAGATGGCGCATTATCTCGGGATCGCGGCCGACGGCAAGGAAATCAACGACCTCGCTCGCGAGGTGGCGCTGGCCGCGTTGAATGAGTTCGGCAAGCCCACCGGTGAAATCGTCTACCTCAAGCGCGCCCCGAAAAAGCGCCAGGAAATCTGGAAGAAGGTCGGTATTGAACCGCGCAACGTCGACCGCGAAATCGTCGAGATGATGCACCGCACCCATATTGGTAACGACCAGGATGCCGAGCACATTCTCGACCACGCCATGCGCGCTGCGCTCGGCGACGGCTGGGGTGGATCGATGCTCGCGACTGATCTATCCGATGTGCTCTTCGGCACGCCAGGTCCGGTGGCCTCGGAAGCAAACTTGGGCATCCTGCAAAAGGATCAGGTCAACATCATCATCCACGGCCATGAACCGACGCTGTCGGAGATGATCGTCGCCGCGGCCCAGGACCCCGAGATGATCGAATACGCTAAGAGCAAGGGCGCCAGCGGCATCACCATGGGCGGCATCTGCTGCACGGCAAACGAAACGCTGATGCGACAGGGCGTTCCGCTGGCAGGCAACTTCCTGCAGCAGGAGCTGGCGATCTTAACCGGCGTCGTCGACGCAATGGTCGTCGACATCCAGTGCATTATGCAGGGCGTCGTCAAACTTGCAGACCAGTTCCATACCGAGATCATTACCACCTCGCCCAAGGCCAAGATCACCGGTGCCACCCACATGCAGTTCGACGAAGAGCGCGCCATGGAGATTGCCAAAGAGATCGTCCGCACCGCGTGCGATCGCTTCACCGAGCGTAAATCCGAGGTCAACATCCCGGATATGAGCTCCGAACTGATCCCCGGTTTCTCTCACGAATACATCAACTACGCGCTCGGCGGGACGTACCGCGGCTCGCTGCGCCCGCTGAACGACGCCATCATGTCCGGACGCATTCGCGGCGTGGTAGCCAACATCGGCTGCAACAACGCCCGCGTCTGCCACGACGAGCTCCACCGCCATGTCGTGACGGAATTCATCAAGAACGACGTGCTCGTTGTCGAAACGGGCTGTGGTGCGATCGCCAGCGCCAAGCAGGGCTACATGCGCCCGGAGGCCGCCCTGGAACACGCTGGACCCGGCTTACGGGAGGTGTGCGAGGCAGTTGGCATCCCGCCTGTACTGCATATGGGCTCCTGTGTCGACAACTCCCGCATCTTGACCGTACTGGCTCAGATGGCCACCGAGGGCGGGCTGGGCGATGACATCAGCGACATCCCCGCCGTCGGCATGGCCCCCGAGTGGATGAGCGAAAAAGCGATCTCGATCGCGACATACTGCGTCGCCTCAGGTGCCTATGTGATCATGGGTCACTCCAGTCCGGTTTCTGGTGTCGATAAGGTGACTGAGATCATCAGCGATGGCTGGGAAAGCAAGGTGGGTGGACGCTTGGAGTTCACCAACGACGGCGACGAAATTGTACGCCGCTCGCTTGCCCACATCGACAAGAAACGAGCCGAGCTCGGCCTGCCGGAATACGATCCCTCCAACTGGGGCAAGAGCGGTGACTGGAGAATCGACGAACTGGTTGAGCTCCCGCTGGCCGAGAAAATCGGCGCGGTTTACGGCAATTCATCGAACTAGGGAGGCAGCATACAATGTCACGGTATATTGCTACTCGTGCCATCAAGGGAGCGAACGCCATCGTCGCCGAAGCCAGGGCGCTGTACGAGCGCGCCCTGGAGGAAAAAGGTCCCGATACCGCTGTCGCTTTCCCAAACACCGCCTATTACCTGCCGGTCATCCTGGGCATGCTTGGGCACGAAGTGACGAAGATCAGCGATCTCGAACTTGTTCTCAATCACGCGCTCACACTGGTCCATTCGGTACCCGATAAAACGCTCTGGACGCCCTACCTGGGCGAGACGCTCGACAGCGGCATGGCCACGCTGTTGGCTGAAGAGGTAATCGAAGCTATCCGCTTTGCCTACCTCGAGGAACCGCAGCCCTACCGCGGCCTGGAGCTCACCGGCGCCACTTCCTTCACCAGCCCGGACGGGAACGGCGGAGGAGAGCACGCCAACGGTCACCTGAACGGGCCAATCGACGACATCCAACTGCGCTCGTGGGGCATCCAGCTCGTCGATGGACGCATGCCTGGTTTTGCCGCCATCGTCGGCGCGGCCCACTCGAACGAAGCGGCCGTCGCCATCGTGCGTGAGCTCCAGCAGCGCAACATCCTCACCTTCCTCGTCGGCAATGTCAACGGACGTTCGATCATCGATCAGTTGGTTGAAGAGGGTGTCGAGATGGGGTATGACACCTACATCGTGCCCTTCAGCAAGGACACGATTGGCGCCATCTACCCGCTTGGCTTTGCCACACGCTCGGCGCTGACCTTCGGCGGCTTGAAAGGCGGCCAATGGCGCGATATCTTGCTCTACAACAAGAACCGCGTCTTCGCATTTGTACTCGCTCTGGGCGAGGTCGACGACCTGAAGTACGCCACTGCTGCGGGAGCAATCTCCTACGGGTTCCCGGTCCTGGCTGACACGGTGATCCCTGAGATCCTGCCAACAGGCGTAACGCAATACGAACACGTGATTTCTATGCCCTGGAACGAAATCCAGGGCGAAACCGAGGCCGAGAAAGCCCGTAAACTGATCCAGAAAGCGATTGAAGTACGCGGCGTCAAAGTCAAGATCTCCGAAGTGCCCATTCCGGTCCCCTACGGGTCGGCTTTCGAAGGCGAGGTCGTACGCAAGGCCGACATGCGGGTCGAGTTCGGCGGCAAGTACAGCCGCGCTTTCGAATACCTGACGATGGCCGATATGGAGGAAGTTGAAGACGGCAAGATCGAACTCGTTGGACCGGACTTCTCCGAGGTCGAAGACCAGGGATCGATGGATCTTGGCCTGGTGATTAAAGTCGCCGGACGAAAGATGGAGAAGGACTTCGAGCCGGTTCTCGAACGCCAGATCCACTACTTCATCAACGGTGCCTCCGGTATCCAGCACATCGGCCAACGCGATATCACCTGGATCCGTATCAGTAAGGCCGCAGTGGAAAAAGGCTTTAACTTGAAGCACTTTGGTGACATCCTGCATGCCCGCTTCCATGATGACTTCGGCAGCATTGTTGACAAAGTTGAAGTCCAGATCATCACCGATCCCAAGCTGCACGAGGAATGGCTTGCAAATGCGCGTGCAGCTTACGAGGAACGCAACGAACGTATAGGTTCAATGACCGACACCAGCGTCGAGGAGTTCTATTCCTGCACGCTGTGCCAATCCTTCGCACCTGACCACGTCTGCATCGTCAGCCCAGAGCGCCTCGGTCTGTGCGGGGCATACAACTGGCTCGACTGTAAAGCCTCACATCAGATCAATCCCACTGGGCCCAACCAGCCGATCAAAAAAGGCGAAAACACCGACCCCGTCAAGGGTTACTTCACCGGCGTGAACGAATTCGCCGGCACCGCCTCCCATGGCACCGTGACCGATGTCTCGATGTACTCAATCATGGAGAACCCGATGACGGCCTGCGGCTGTTTCGAATGCATCGCCATGCTCATCCCTGAGGCGAACGGGATCATGATCGTCAGCCGCGAGGATACGAGCATGACGCCGGCCGGCATGACCTTCTCAACGTTGGCCGGGATGGCCGGCGGCGGGTTGCAGACCCCGGGCGTCATGGGACACGGCAAGTTTTATATACTCAGCCCGAAATTCATCTCAGCCGACGGCGGCTTCAAGCGCGTGGTCTGGATGTCATCTGTACTCAAGCAGCAAATGGCTGAGGCGCTCCAGTCCGTCGCCGAACGCGAGGGCGACCCGGATTTGATCGAGAAGATCGCCGACGAGACTATCTGCACTGATGTAGAAGGCCTGCTGGCGTATCTTACCGAAAAGGGACACCCAGCCCTCGAGATGGCTTCGATGTTCTAAAACCCGAATGCCACCGTCCAGACAACCGGCCGGTGGCACAGGTTTTTATGGAAATGATGGAGGAAACCAATCCCATGACGATCGAAATCCCCAAGGAAAAATGGTCTGGGCGCGTGCGTGAGGTCACGCTCGGCGCGACCGCCGACGAAGGTGGCACCCGCAGCCGGACGCTGACTGTCGGTGGTGAGTCAGCCATGCCGTATCTCTATTTTGAAGGTGAGATTCCCCACTCGCCGGCACTGGCGCTGGAAATTCACGACCGCAAACCGGATGACTGGTCTCCGCTCCTGCTGGAAGCCTGGGGGGACGCCGCCGAAGATCCGGCCACCTGGGCAAAGGCTGCCGAAGAGGCTGGCGCCGATCTGATCTATCTTTCGCTCAGCCTTACAACAGCGGCAGGCGAAAAGAATACGGCAGAGAATGCCCGCTCTGTGGTGCGTTCTGTGCTCAATGCCAGCAGTTTGCCGCTGGCCGTGGTTGGAACTGGCCAGGCTGAGGCCGATAACGAGCTGATGGTAGCCGTCGCAGAAGAAGGCGTCGGCGAGCGGCTGCTGCTCGGGATCTGCGAGGATAAGAACTACCGCACGATCGTCGCCGCCGCGCTGGCGCACAAGCACCTGGTTCAGTCCCGCACCCCGATGGATGTCAATCTCTCAAAACAGATGATCATCCTGATCAACGACATGGGCATGCCGCTCGAGCGCATTATCATGGACCCCACCACCGGAGCCCTGGGCTACGGAATCGAGTACGGCTATTCGGTGATGGAGCGTCTGCGCCTGGCCGCGCTGCAGGGCGACAGCATGACCCAGCAGCCGATGCTGGTTACGCCGGGCGAGGAAGCCTGGAAGGTCAAAGAGGCCAAGGTCGGCGAGGGTGTACCTGAAGAATGGGGTGATTGGGAAAAGCGCGCCCTCAATTGGGAAGCGATAACGGCCACCTCACTTATCCACTCGGGTGCGGACATCATTGTGCTCCGGCATCCAGAGACATTAAAGCGGGTCCGGGCGGTTGTTGACGCCCTGACCAATGGCGCGTGAGGTGGGGAGGTAGGACATGGCACTTTCTGGACTAGAAATCTATAAGCTGCTCCCGCAGACCAATTGTAAGGAATGCGGATACCCGACCTGCCTGGCCTTCGCCATGAAGCTGGCTGCCAAACAGGCCGAATTGAAAGACTGCCCCTACGTAAGCGAGGAAGCAGCCGCAAAACTCGAAGCTGCGTCAGCCCCGCCCATCCGCCTGATTGAACTTCAAGGCAGTGATGGCAAGCTGGCTGTCGGGAACGAGACGGTGCTCTTCCGGCATGAAAAAACCTTTTACCACAAACCTGGGCTCTTCCTGCGCGTCGCCGACACGCTTGACGCTGCCGCAGCGAAGGAGATGGTCACGCAAGCCGACGCATTTCACGTCGACTACGTCGGCATCGACCTGCACCTGGACGGGTTTGCTGTGGAAGCGGCATCCGGCGATGCGGGCAAGTACGCTGCCGCGGTCGGTGCGGTGCGGGAGGGGACCAAACTGCCCCTGATCCTGATCGCATCCGATCCCGGGCTCGCGAAAGCCGGCCTGGAGGTCGCTGGTGGGCGTCCTCTGCTCTACGCCGCCGATGCCGAAAACTGGCAGGCGATGGGCGAGCTCGCTAAAAGCGCCAACGTGCCGCTGGCGGTGCGTGCAGACGGTCCGGATGCGCTGAATGACCTGACGGAAAAACTGAAGAGCCTTGGCCTGGAAGACCTGGTGCTCGATCCGAGCACGGCGGGATACAAGCAGGACCTGGCCAACTACACGACGCTGCGCCGCCTGGCGATTAAGAAGAATATGCGCTCGCTCGGCTTCCCGATCATCAGCTTCCCGGGCAGACTCGACGCGAGCGACGAGACCCTGCTCGCAGCCCAGTACATCGCCAAGTACAGCGGCCTGGTCGTACTCGACCACTTCGATCCGGCTACGGCGTACGCGCTGCTCGTCCTGCGCGAAAACATCTATACCGATCCACAAAAACCGATCCAGGTCCAACCAGGAATCTACGAGATCAACAATCCCGATCCAAACGCACCGCTGTTTGTGACAACCAACTTCTCGATTACCTACTTCTCCGTTGCAAACGAGGTCGAAGGGTCTGGTTGGCCTGGCTGGCTGCTTGTCACCGACGCCGAGGGGATGAGCGTGCTAACAGCCTGGGCCGCCGGAAAGTTCGACGCCGAGCGCATCGCCAAGGATGTGAAAGCCTTTGGCGTGGAGGAGAAGCTTGCCCATAAGAAGCTGATCCTGCCCGGTCATGTTTCCGTTCTCTCGGGCGAGCTGGAGGAAGAACTGCCCGGCTGGGAGATCATGGTCGGCCCGCGTGAGGCGGTCGATATCCCAACTTATCTGAAGACAATGTGGTCAAACGGGGGCGGATAAGCCCTGGGAGGAGTGCAGCGATGACGGTACGAGTTTCACGGCTACCGAAGGACCCGTATCTGGGCTATGACGCGCAGCAGGTCGCCCGCACTGCGGCCGCCTGCTTGCAGTGCCTGCCTCCGGCTCCCTGCACGCTTGCCTGCAGTCGAAGCGCTGACATCCCACAGGTTATGCGCCTGGCCGGCCAGGCGGCATGCGAAGGGCTTGCGCTTACGCGCTGGTTCTGGGATGAAGAACGCGTTGAGGCAGCACGCGTCACTGACGCCATCAGCGACTCCTATAATTAACATCAGCACCGGCGCGGGTTCGGTTTCACAACCAACCCGCGCCGGTCCGGTACAGGGATTTGGCATCACATAAGGTAACGATTCAACCTGCAAATATCAGCCTCGAGGTGCCAACCGGTACGCTCGTCTCCGATGCTGCCCGACTGGCGGGTCTTGAGATTGCCCAGCCATGCGGCGGCCAGGGGCGCTGCGGCCGTTGTGCGGTGCATATCGAGGCGGGCGGGGTCCGCCGCAGGTCGACGATCCGCCTCTCAGCCGACGATCTCGCTTCCGGTTGGGCTTTAGCCTGCCAGGCCGTGATCGAAGGTGACGCCAGCATCACCATCCCTGAGCAGGAACGGATCGAACGCAGGTTGGTCACCGAGCAGACGGCGCGCAAAGTCGAAGCTCCATTTGTTTATGATCCGGCGGTGATGCAGTCCTTGCAGTCGATCCAACTGACGCTCGAACCACCTACCCTGGATGACTATCGCGACGACCTGACCCGGCTGCAGAATGGCCTGGCGAGCGTGGGTTTCGCACCGGTTCAGGTGCCCCTGCCCGTGCTGCGCGGTTTGGGTTCCGCACTGCGAGCAAGCGACTGGTCACCACACGTGCTGCTCGACTGTGAGAGACCCGAAGGCGGGCCGGCCCGCCTGATGCAGGTCAGCGCTTCCCCGATCGAGCCGATCGGACTCGCATTGGACATCGGCACCACGACGGTCACCGCCTACCTGGTTGACCTGGTCAGCGGGCAGGTGAAGGCTTCAGCGGCCGAATACAACGGTCAGATCGCTCGCGGTGAAGATGTGATCTCACGCATCATCTTTGCCAGCAAGGGAGACGGTCTAGCGGAGCTCAGCCGGCTCATCCGCGAGACCTTTTCGACGCTGCTTGAACGCCTGCAGCGCCGGACGGGGGTCGCACCGGATGCAATCCATAAGCTGACCGTCGCTGGTAATACGACCATGATGCACCTCTTCCTGGGCATCCCCCCAGAGACCATCCGCCTGACACCATACATTCCTGCGGCTAATCAGCCGCCACCGTACCTGGCGGGTGAACTGGGGCTGCCCATCCACCCCCTGGCCCCGGTAGATTTCCTGCCCGGCGTGGCATCGTACGTCGGCGCGGACATCAGCGCCGGAGTTCTCGCCTCCGGACTCGCGGACAGCGAGGCACTGACCCTCTTCATCGACGTCGGAACCAATGGGGAGATCGTGCTCGGCACGCGGGACTGGTTGTTGACCTGTGCTTGCTCAGCCGGGCCGGCTTTCGAAGGGGCCGGGGTGGTGGATGGTATGCGCGCTATGGAAGGCGCGATCGAAGAAATGTGGGTGCATTCGAAGACCTTCGAGCCCACCTACCGGGTGATTGGAGGCGGCGCGCCGCGCGGTCTGTGCGGCTCGGGCTTGATCTCGGCCCTGGCTGAATTGTTCGTGACGGGGGTGATCGACCGCGGCGGAAATGTCAAGCTCGACCTTGACACGCCGCGTGTGCGCATGGGCGAGCATGGAGCCGAGTATGTCATCGCCTGGGCCGATGAAACCGAGACCGGCCGCGATATCACACTGACCAAGGTCGATGTCGATAATTTGATGCGGGCCAAAGCTGCCATTTACGCCGGATACAGCGTCCTGGCAGGTGGCGTGGGCGTCGACCTGGCTGACGTGCAGCAAGTGCTGGTAGGCGGCTCCTTTGGTAAATACATCAACGTCGAAAACGCAATCAAGATCGGATTGCTGCCCGATCTGCCCTGGGATCGTTTTCACTTCCTGGGCAACACCTCCGTCCTGGGCGCCTTCATGGCGCTGCTTTCGCGTGATGCCCGAACCCAGGTCCGGGCGATGGCCGAGCGCATGACCTATGTCGAACTTTCGGCCGATAACTCATTCTTCGACGCGTTCACTGCGGCACTTTTCCTGCCTCACACCGAAATCAGCCGCTTTCCAAGTGTGGCTGAAATCTGGGACCACCAGGATGACAGCAAGCCGGTCGGAGAAACTTTAAGTCAGCAATAACAAGCATTGGTAGAGGAGCTGGTATCCATGACGAAGACGATCGCACTGGCAGGAAAAGGTGGCACCGGGAAGACAACCGTTGCCGCGCTCCTGATTCAATCCTTGCTGCGGCGGGTTTCAGGGCCGCTGCTGGCAATCGATGCCGACCCAGCCACCAACCTGCACCTGGCACTGGGGCTGGAGATGCCAACCACCGTGGGCGAGGTGCGCGAGACGATGGCAACCGAAGCACAGCCAGGACAGCTCGGTGTGAGCATCAGCCGCCACGACTACCTGACGCACGAGGTGCAGATGGCGCTTGAGGAGGGCGACCAGGTCGACCTGCTGGCCATGGGCCGGCCGGAAGGCCAGGGCTGCTACTGTGCAGCCAACCACCTGCTCCGCACCATCATCGATGACATGGGCCGGCATTACCCATATGTCGTGATTGATAATGAGGCCGGCATGGAGCACATCAGCCGGCGGACAACGCGTGACGTTGACCTGCTGCTGATCGTTTCCGACCCGACGCTGCGGGGGTTGAAAGCTGCCGGCAGCATTCTCGAAATGTCACATGATATTGGCGTCAACGTTCTCAACCGCTGGCTGATTCTGAACCGGGTGACCGGCGATCTGCCGGAACCATTGCAAGCCGCGGTCGATGAGCTTGATATCGAAATTGGCGCAATCATACCGGCTGATCCACGCGTGAATGAGCTCGACGCGGTTGGCGAGCCGCTCATCAAGCTCAACGGGGATTCTCCCGCCGCGCGTGTCATTGAAGAGCTGACGCAATCGATCCTGAGCACGATTTAGAATGCGCCTCCCCACGCGGAGGCGCCGAGGAGAGGATCCATGTACAAGATCGGGGAAAACATCCATATCATTTCACCACGTGTTAAGGAGGCGCTGAGCGAGCGGGACGGGGCATTCTTCGTCGAACTGGCGCGCAAGCAGAAGGCGGCCGGCGCTGACGCGATCGACCTGAACATCGGACCGCGTAAAAAGGACGGCCCAGAGGTTGTCGAATGGCTGGTGGACTGCATGCAGGAAGCCGTGCCTGGAATGACAATCTCCTTCGACACCACCAACCTTCCGGCAATCGAGGTCGGCTTGAAGCGCTGGGGCTCAAATGCCATTATCAACAGCACCTCAGCCGAGGAAGAGCGGCTAGCAAACGTCCCGCCAGTCGCTGCCAAGTACGGCGCGAAGCTGATCGCCCTTTGCATGGAGAAGAGCGGCATCCCGGTCAGCGCCGACGCGCGCGTGGCGATTGCCATGGAGAAACTCATCCCACGTGCTGAGGAAGTCGGCATGCCGATTGAGAACCTGCTCGTCGACCCGCTCATACTCACCGTCTCTGGCTGCCAAGAATACGTGCCGGAAGCGATCGAAACGGTACGCATGCTGAAGA
Source organism: Anaerolineales bacterium (assembly GCA_034430595.1). GTDB lineage: Bacteria > Chloroflexota > Anaerolineae > Anaerolineales > E44-bin32 > E44-bin32. Next base: position 40,427 of record DAOUEL010000031.1, read on the forward strand.
TGGTCGCCGATCCGCCGCCGATGACGGTCGTCGGACTCTCCAACGTGTCGAACGCGGTACCGAACGAGATGCGCCCACTGCTGAACCGAGTCTATATGGCCATGCTCATGGCTGCCGGTCTCGATGCCGCGATTCTCGATCCGCTGGACACCGAATTGATGGATGTGATTGAGACCGTCCAGACACGTGACGATAGCACACCGGTCAAGGCGCTCTACCTGAAACTGCATGACGCCGTCGCGGCGATGGAGGAGCTGCAGCCTGACCAGGTTGACATGTCCGATCCCGAACAGGCTGCAATCTGGAAATCGGTTCAGGTGCTGTTGAACAAGGTGATCTATACTGACTCCTACCTGCAGTTCTGACCGAAGCGGGCCTCGAAAATTTCGAGGCCTTTTTTTATCCGATTAGTGCGGCATCAATTGCCGGACTGAAGGAGGAAATGCCCATGGCCGCAAAGGCCCAACCGCTCAACGTGGAGGAACTGCTAGCAAAAGCCAAGCAGCCCTCGGCGGACGCAATGGTGATGCATCCCTTCTACAAGGGGAAGGTGGAAGTAGCACTGAAATGCTGCGTACGCGATTTCAACGACTTCGCAATTTGGTACACGCCGGGCGTCGCTGCGCCTTGCCGGGCAATCGAGGCTGATCCCGAACTGGTCTACGAATACACACACAAAGGCAACACGGTCGCCGTGGTCTCAGACGGCACGCGTGTGCTTGGCCTGGGCGATATCGGCCCAAAAGCCGGCCTGCCGGTGATGGAGGGCAAGGCGCTGCTTTACAAGTACCTGGGGGGAGTTGATGCCTGGCCGATCATGCTTGACACGAAGGATCCAGATCAGATCATTCAAACCGTGCTCTTGATACAGCCCGGGTTCGGCGGTGTGAACCTGGAGGATCTCTCGCAGCCGAAATGCTTCCGCATCCTCGACACCCTGCGGGAGCAGGCCGAAATCCCCGTCTGGCATGATGATCAACAGGGCACGGCAACGGTCACGCTGGCCGGCTTGAAGAACGCACTCAAGATTGTCGGCAAGCCAATCGACCAGGTCGAGATCGTCTTCGTCGGCTCAGGCGCCTCGAACGTCGCCTGCGCCCGACTCATCTTCGCCTCCGGGGCTAACCCGGCCCTGGCTCGAATCGTCGACAGCAAGGGCATCCTGCACAAGAAGCGCGAGGATCTCGAGCTGCGCAAAGCGGAATACGTCGACAAGTGGAAGTTCTGCCAGATCACCAACGAAGAAGGCCGTGAAGGCACTACCGAGGACGCGATGCGTGGTGCGGACGTCGTCATCGCCCTCTCCAAGCCCGGACCCGGCACAGTCCTACCCGAGTGGATCAAGGGCATGGCCAAGGACGCTATCGTCTTCGCCTGCGCCAACCCGGTGCCGGAAATCTGGCCCTGGGAGGCGACCGAAGCGGGAGCAGCGGTGGTCGCCACCGGTCGCTCCGACTTCCCGAATCAGGTGAATAACTCGCTCGGTTTCCCGGGCATCTTCCGCGGCACGCTCGATGTGCGCGCCACGACCATCACCGATTCAATGTGCATCGCCGCCGCCGACGCGTTAGCCGGAATGGCAGAAGAGAAGGGCCTCACACAGGAGTACATCCTGCCCAATATGGACGAGTGGGAGGTCTTCCCGCGCGAGGCTGCCGCGGTCGCGGCCAAGGCGGTCGAGGAAGGCCTGGCCCGCACACCCATGACCTACGAAGAGGAATTGAAGAACGCCGAGCAGATCATTCGCCGCTCTCGCAATCTCACGACGCTCATGATGGATGAAGGCTTCATCGCGCCGTGCGGTGGCTGACTTGCGAGATAAGGAGAGCAAACCATGTACGACTTGATCATCCTTGGCGGCGGTCCTGCCGGACTGACCGCTACAGTATATGCACTTCGCAAACGTCTCAACGTGCTTTTAATCACGCGCGACCTGGGCGGCAAGACAAACTACCACCTGCAGCTGCCCTTCGTCGAGAAACACCTCGTCATCACCGGGGCGGAAGTCGTGAGCCGCTTCGCAAACGAGGTGGAGTATCTGGAGTTTTCGCGCGTTTTCGATAAGGCTGAAAAGGTTGAGAAGACTAAAGAAGGCTTCAAGGTTTCAACCCGTGAGGGCGCTGTTTACGAATCCAAAGCCTTGATCGTCGCCACCGGAGCGCTGGGACGCCTGTTGAAGATTCCGGGCGAGAAGGAATTCATGATGCGGGGCTTATGCTACAGCGCTGTTTCCTACGCACCGCTCTTCATCGATCGCGATGTCGTCGTGATTGGCGACACGCACCTCGCGCTGCGTTCGGCCGCCGAACTATCCCACATCGCCCACCAGGTGACGCTCGTCGCACCCTCGCATGGCGAACTGGAGTCCGCGCTCGGGCGCAACGTGCTCAAGGCGGAAAACGTGAAAGTCATGGAGGGCTACCGTGTCAACGAGGTCAAGGGCGATGAGTACGCCCGGCGGATCGTTGTAGGCAAGAACGGCGACTCGAGCGAACTTGAGGCGGACGCCTTCTTCGTCGAGCTCGAACTCGAACCACAGTCCGGGATCGTCGCCGACCTGGTCGCACTCGACAAACGCAAGCGCATCATGGTCGACGGTCGCAATCGCACCTCGACCGAAGGGCTGTTTGCAGCGGGTGATGTGACCGACGTCATCGCAGAGCAAGTGCTGATCTCGGTCGGCGAGGGAGCCAAGGCTGCACTTTCAGCCTACGATTACCTGCTGCAGTTGTAGCGGCACAATATTAGGAATGACCGTTCTTGTTGGGGCGCACGGCCGTACGCCCCTCCCAACCCAGACGATCCATGTAGGGGCGGGGTTCCCCCGCCCCTGCGCATTTAAGCCATGCCAAACACGCGTAGGGGCACGCTATAGCGTGCCCCTACGTAACCTTCTGTGAATGTTCAATCGTCGTAAGGGCAAGGAGCCACCGTGCCCCTTCCGGCGAATGCAGCTACGCAGGGATATGACCTTGTCGCATCGGTTCTTCAGCAAAGTAACCGGCCACAGTATCCTAGTCTCTTGTAGGGGCATCCTGCCGTGCGCCCTTACGTGTGGGTTCCGATGTTGTACGCGGCCTACTCCCTGCCCAGCAGCGCTGCGAAGTACCTGCGCGGCGTGAACGGCTGTCCGGAGAGCAGTTCCTGCACGCGGAACACCCGCGCCGACAGCCAGATCGCCAGGGCGGCAGTCAAGGCCAGCAGAACGGCTGAAAGGGCCAGCTGCCACCCGGGGACTCCGCCGATTGTCAGGCGCATTACCATTCCGACCGGCGCCGTCAGCGGGAAGAGGCTGATGGCAACCGCCAGCGGTCCATGCGGGGCTTCAATGGCGACAATCGCCAGGAAGTAGCCCAGGAAGAGCGGCGAGGCGACCACCCAGGTCGCGGCTGAAATCTCCTTCAGATTTGGTACCAGCGCACCGGCTCCGGCCATCAGGGAGGCGTAGACTGCATAACCGAGCACAAAGTACACGATCGCCCAAAAGACGACCGAACTGGGAATCGCGAACCCGGAGGGAATGTTCAACGTCGACCCGCCGAAGCCGAGTGTAAGATAGCCGGATATGATCCATGAAGCTGCTGCCAGCAGAGCGGCCAGCCCAAGACCGATGATCTTACCCAGCAGCAGTTGCCGGGGCGAGGCAGAGAGCAGAAGCACCTCCATCACGCGGTTCTGTTTCTCCCTGCTCACGCTGCGCATCAAGATGCCGGCCCCGTTCATCAGGATCACAAAGAAGATCACCGTCACGAACAGCGGCAGCATCCGCAGCACAGGATTCGATTCGCAGTAGGGGCCAGGTCGCGTACAGGATCCTTCAAGAGATCCCTCAGCCGACAGATCCGTCACCTGCAATATCATCGGATTCCACACCCGGGTTGCAGCTTCCATATCCCGACCCATCATGTTGTACATCAGCGCCCACTGGATGGTCCAATCTTGCGGGTTGGACGAGAACGGCGAGTAGTCTGCCCGGATGTACGTCAGGTCACCCGTGCTGAGAAAATCGGAGGGGATCACATAATAGCTGCTGATCTGACCGCTTTCGAGCGCCTGCTTTGCCTCGGCCTCCGTCCCGTACCGGAGCAAGACCCCATCGGGCAGGTCATCGGGAAGGACGTTTACCAATCCGCTGTGGTCAACGAAGCCCTCCACATCCAGTGATTGTTCCTCCTGAGCGCCTTCCTCGGCGCTGGCTGTGCTATTAGCGGCCAGCCGGCCGAACAACGAGACCCCCAGCATGGCTGCAATGGGAACGAGTACCCCGAAGAGCAGGAAAGACCGGCGCGAGATCGTGGTAATCAGTTCGTGCTTCAGGATTAAAAGTGTCTTTTTCATCCCGCACCCCCAGCCTCTAGGGATGGCCGCCGTCCGAAGACTTCCTTCAGCTTGATCCGCTGTCCGAGGCGCAGCATGCCGATCCGGAACGCCCGACCTGCGAGCCACACCAGGAAGCCGCTGAGCGCCGCCTGGACCAGGAAGGTCGCCAGCAGCTGACCGAAGGGGATGACCGTGAACAGGTTGCGGATCCCGAAGGTTATGAGCGAAGTGAAGGGCATGAACGACAACAAGATCGAGAATGTTCCATTGGGATTATCCCCGATAGCCTGCAGGGCATAGATCGGCAGGAAGAAGACCAACAGGAACAACCCTGAGAGCGCCTGTCCCTCCTGCAGTTCGCCGACCGTCGATCCGACCATGATCATCAACGCCAGCGCGGAGATGTAATTTGGCAATGCGATCATCACCACCGCGCTCAGCGATCTCCAATCGATGCTCGCCTGCTGAAGCCAGGCAAGGTCGAACACCCTGCCGCCGAGGAACACCGCGATAACTCCGATCAGGGTCCAGCAGGTCAGCAGGGTGAGACTGATTCCGAGAATGCCAATCAGCTTGCCACGCAGCAGCCCGCCGGGCGGGATCGAGGTGACCAGCACTTCCATCGTGCGCGTTTCACGCTCACCGGCCACCGCACCCATGGCATAGCCGGATGACATCAGCAGCACGAAGACAAAGCCAGCGCTGACGATCAGCGGCAGTGTGAGCGAGAACGGCGGACCCCCCGCGGGGTAGGAACGGCCGCTATCGGGCGTCTGCACCATCATATTCGTCCCGGATACAATCCGGGCAGCCATTTCGGGCTCGAACTTGAGTGCCACGTTATACCGTAGCAGAAGGTAAAACAACCCACGCGCATCTTCCGATGCCTCATCGACAATCGTCAGCTGGACATCCCCCGTCTCGATGTAATCGGGGGGAATTGTGAAAAAGCCTTGAATTTCACCGGCCTGCAAGGCGTCATCGGCAGCAGCCTCGTTCTCGTAAGGCAGGATCCCGATCACTTCAGCATCCGCATCCACCCAGGGCGTATCAAACGAGCGGATCACGCTGGCCTGATCGACAAATCCGATCGGTTTCTTGCTGGAATTCAACGATTCCGTAATCAGCCCTAAACCGATGCTGACCGTCAGGAACAGCGGCAGGCTGAGCAGCGAAAGCAGGAAGCTGCGTTTGATGACGTTCGTCCGGTATTCATGGATCGCGACGTGCAGTATTTTCGACATCAGCGCACGTCTCCCTTGACTACCCGGATGAAGATCTCATCCAGTTCGGGTATCGCCAGTTCAAATTTTTCGACCGATGCTCCTGCTTGCAGCAGCGCTCGCAGCAGGTCATCGGGGGTCATACCTGGCTCAAGACTCAGCTTGAGGGCGTCATTGTGCGACATCACGGTGGTCACGCCGGCCAGGTTGGGAAGTGCCTCACGCGTGCGCACGAGAACTTCTTCGCCGGAGTACTTGCGCCGGATTTCCTGGAGATCTCCGTAGAGCAGTGTCACACCCTTATCGATCAAGACGATGCGGTCACTGAGCTCTTCGACCTGGTGCATCTGGTGTGTAGACATCAGGATCGACTTGCCCTCGCTACGTAGTTCACGCATGACATCCTTGACAAGCTGTGTGTTGAGTGGGTCAAGTGCAGTAAAAGGCTCATCGATGATGATCAGGTCCGGATCATGGATGATCGTGCTGATAATCTGTGCCTTCTGCTGCATACCCTTGCTGAGCGCCTTCACTGGCTGCTTACGGTGTTCAGCGAGATCGAAGCGTTGGAGCAGAGACTTCAGCCGAGATTGAGCGTCTGCAGCGGGCATGCCTTTCAACCCCGCGAGATAGATCAAGCATCGCTCGAGAGGAAGATCCTGGTACAGTCCACGCTCTTCCGGCATGTATCCAATCCGGTTCAGCTTCGAAGGGTCCATTGCCCCACCGAGAATCGCCACCTGGCCCCGATCAGGTTTAAAGAGATCGAGGATAATGCGGATGGTGGTCGTCTTCCCGGCTCCGTTCGGGCCAAGAAGTCCGAGGATCTCACCCTCGTGGAGCTCGAAACTGACATCGCTGACAGCCTTCGTCGTCCCGAAAGCCTTTGCGACATGCTGAACTTCGATCGCGTTCATAACTGTGATTCCTCCATCATGATCTGATTCGTGAGTATATCAACTGCTTTCCGAGAGGTTAGCGTGATAGTTCGGGAGTGGGCTTGCTCTGCTGAATCTGGCGCCGCTTTGGCGGCAACTTCATAACCTGCCAGGTATTGTGTCATGATCTCCCGCCCGCGTTTTATCATCTCTCCCGTTTGACTGAAATCAAATAAGGGGTGCCCATCAAAATCTGTCATCTGGATATGATGCAGTTTCACACTAAGTGTCCGGCGGGCCTGGCCGAGTTCAAACTGTGCCAGATGATACAGAATAATATCCGCTTCGTGCAGTAAGATCGGGATCAATCCCTGCTTACATTCTTCCCTACCTCCGAGCGCGGTCAGGTCGAGCGCGAAGATTTGATCTGCCCCGCGCTCAATGGCCACCAGGAGCGGCAGATTGGACAAATATCCGCCGTCGGTGAAACGCCGGTCGTTGATGCTCCAGGGCGGGAAGAACGGCTGAATGGAGGTGCTGGCCATAATTGCGTCAACCAGCGAGTCAGCCGGATCATCACCAAAGATATGCAGTTGGCCGCTCCCTAGATCGACGGCGGTTATGTACAGCTGGACGGAAGCCAGATCGGCGAACCTCTTCGCCTGCGGCAGCACATGCCGACGGACGAAACGATGGAACTCACCGCTCGACACCAGACTGTCACGTTTGAGCAGCATCCGGAGCGCCATCGTGATCAGGTTCGGGGAGTAGATTTTCGTCATCTCCGCGCCCAGCCAGAACTGCTCCAACTGCTCCAGGCCGGTCTCGTCTGGGTGTGCCGCAAGGGCCGCTCCGTTGACCGCCCCCACGGAAGAACCTACGATCATGTCAGGCCTGATCCCTGCTTCGAACAGCACCTGCAGCGCGCCACGGCTGCCTCCCCCGCTTAATACAAATGCGTTCATTCTGTTTCCCTTGTATTCCGTACCTGTCCCGGCAGGCGCCTGGGGCCCAGATGGCTATAGTTTGCTTCGAGATTCATCGGGCTGCCTGAGAAGATGCTGACGATATCTGGACTGCTCCTGACATCAAGCTTCGGGCTTGTGAATGATCAAGAAAACAAGTGCGCAGGATCTCCAGCCATTGATATCGAATAAGCCCATGTTTGTTTTCATCGCTCTTGCAGTTGAAGCCGGCCCGTACAGGCGAATTTTGAACAGCTTCTCGCTCTTCTCCTGTGCCGGGGCACATCGGTGTGCCCCGGCACCGAGGAAGGAGAAGCGAGGCACAGATTCAGCCTCATTCACCCGGAGATAATCACCATCATCATCAACTCGGATGCAAGTAGACTATTGCACGGAGATGGGGGGTCGTGCATCCCCCGAGTTGGGGAAATGCGCCTTCTAACTGCGGCATAAGCATCAAACCAAGAAACGGGTGGTTGAGAGGCGGTTATTCGCCCGAGTTGAACCGCCAGGTTATATTCGGTGGTACCTTAGAAAGCGTGTCGTGATACCCGGTGATCGCTTGAAATGGATGGTGTGATGATACAAGAACCGGTGAGTACGGTCATGTTGCATTACGATGAGCGCAACCAGGCCAGCACTCAACTTGTTATCCAGGCGATCCACGAGACCGAACAGCTGCTCCGTTCACGTTGGTCCTTGGAATTTCCGGATAACTGCCACCTGCTGGTGATGACCTCCTGGAGCCAGTTCATGTTCAACGCCGCTCCATGGCCGTGGCGCGTTGCGCTGGCGCTGACTCTGCCGCTCTGGTTCGCTCGAATAAGGGCAATGTGGAGCGTGGCCGGCGGCTGGACCAATCGCTTTGGAAGGCGGGTTGCGATCGGTGTCAAACCCCCGTCTCAGCTGGAGCTTTCGGACCGCCGGATTGGCGAACGAATTTTTGTCCGCGAACAGGACCCGGAAGAAAAAGTGCGCCAGATAACCTGCCACGAACTCACCCATGCAGCGACTTCATCTTTGAGATTACCTCTCTGGCTCAACGAAGGATTGGCGGCGCGGGCAGTCGATCATTTCTCCGGCCACACGACCGTCCGATCCGAGACTTTAGAAACCCTGCGGGATGAGAAGCGCGATCCCAGACCACTGGGTTACCGCAAACTGCAAACCGGTGATCGGGATCGTGTCGTCTACCAGTTTGCACGAGGGTATTGGCTGACACGTTATCTTGATGAGGACCATGCAGATATCCTGGCCCAATTGCTATCCAACAAGCATTCGAATTCTAAGATCGAAGGTCTGGTATCTTCAGCTCTCTCAATAGACACTCCGGACTTGTGGCCGGCAATCGACCAGGCCTTGTTCGAACACTTCGCTTCAGCAGTTGACGGAGTAGATCGATCGATATCGTAAATTTCTTGATGAAAGCAAACGCGTTCGCCCGATCACTTGAACTGGGATTGACTTAATTTCAACCTTGGCCTTGAATGGCAGAAGCGGTATAAAGCCCTTCCAGAGACTGCCTTTTCCTGCAGCAGGATCTCCTTAAGGAGAGTGTATGGCCACCGATCTACAGCCAGCAGCCAGCCGTGGTTCTCGACCTGCGTGGTTCAACCTGGGGATCATGCTCCTGATTCTCATCCTTGCGCTGGGCCTCGCGTCACGCCTGATCGGTCTCGGCGATCGCGTGATGAGCCACGATGAAATTAACCACGTGTACTGGGCCTGGATGTTCTTTGACACCGGGAATTACAGTGCCGATCCGCTTTCGCACGGTCCCTTTCAATTTCACATCCTGGCGCTGAGTTATCTGCTTTTCGGGGATAACGATTTCTCGGCTCGCCTGCCAGCCGCCCTCACCGGGGTGGCCATCCTTGGAATCCTGTGGCTTTTCCGCCGCTGGCTTGGAAGGGCTGGAGCGCTGGCTGCAGCAGCGCTCGCACTGCTCAGTCCCTACATGCTTTACTACTCCCGTTACGCGCGAAATGAAATCTTCGTTGTCGCTGAAGTGCTGCTTACCATCTGGGTTATCTTCCGTTATCTCGAAACACGCCGCTCACGCTGGCTCTACGCACTGGCCGCGCTGCTTGCCCTACATGCTGCGACCAAGGAGACCTATTTCCTTTTTACCGCCCCGCTGCTGATCTTCCTCGCTGGTGTGCTCAGCCTGGAACTCTTCCGAAGCAGCTGGGCAAAGCCGCAGACGAAACGGCTCTTCTCGATCGGCCTCGCCCTGGCGGTTGGTGGATTCGGCCTGGCATTGGTCAGCTTCCTCCGTGACCGCTCGCAGGCTGGTGAAGCAGCCATCCCGGTTGCCTCGTCGCTGGTCTTCGTCGGGGCTGCCTTCGGTCTGATCGGCGCGGTTCTGCTCATTTCCGCGCTGATCCGTGAGTACGGCCGTTCACTGGAAGAGCGCTTTCCCACGCTGGACCTGATCATCGTGATCACGACCTTGACCCTTCCCCAGCTTGCCTCGCTCCCGGCACAGATCCTCGGCTGGAATCCACTCGATGTCAGCGACCCCTTCAGCTACAGCCGCACAGTTGGCACCGTCATTATCCTGACCGGAATCGCGGCCGGGCTTGGCTACGCCTGGGGCCGCAGGCGCTGGCTGATCATCGCCGGTATCTTCAGCATGATCTTCTTCCCGCTCTACACCACCTTCTTCACTAATCCCGGCGGGGTCTACATCGGGTTGGTGCGTTCTCTCGGGTACTGGCTAGTTCAGCAGGGTGTGGAACGCGGCTCACAGCCCTGGTATTACTACCTCCTGGTTCAGATTCCAATTTATGAGTACCTGGCCGCCCTGGGAGCAACCGCAGCGGTGGTCATCGCACTGGTTAAATCACCCTGGCGGCGCTCCCGGCCCGAATCAAGCCCGGGGGTAGAACCTGGCCAAGCATCAGTGCAACCGGTCTTCCTGGCGTTCCTTTTCTTCTGGGCGATCAGCGCCTTCTTTATCTTCACTTTTGCCGGCGAGCGGATGCCCTGGTTGACAGTTCATATTGTGCTGCCGCTGATACTGCTCAGCGGCTGGGCGTTCAACCAGCTCTTCGGGAAGCTCTCCGCCCGTGACCTGTGGAGCTGGAAATCGGCCGCCATCGTCGTGCTCATGATTCTCGCATCCGACGGTCTGGCGGGCGCGCTCAGCAGCTTGATGGGCTGGGGCCAGGTTTCAGGCATTCCGCTCGATGCGTCGCGCCGTTTCGCCGGTGCGCTCACTCCGGCGGTCATTGCAGCCACGGCCGGTTGGTTCGCCTGGAGGTTGTCCCAGCAGGAGTCCTGGCGGCGCATCATTCGCCTGGCTTCACTGGTCTTGCTGGCTATGATTTCCATCCAGACCGCCCGCACAGCCCTTCGAGCAGCCTTCAGCAATGCCAATTCTGCGCAGGAGTTCCTGGTTTATGCACACGCCGGCCCTGGTCCTAAGATCGCACTGAAGGAGATCGAAAGACTTTCCTACAACATTACGGGTGGGCTCGATCTTCCCGTGGCGTACGATAACTTCGCCGCCTACCCGTACTGGTGGTATTTGCGGGACTACAGCAAAGCGCTGAATTTTGGCGAATCCCCCAGCCGCGAACTGCTGCGCTACCCGATCGTCGTCGCCGGTGAAAGCAACTACGCCCGGGTCGAGGCTTTCCTCGGGGAAGGCTACCGCTCGGTCGTCTACGAGCGTATGTGGTGGCCGATTGAAGACTATAACGGTCTGACCTGGGACCGCATTCGTGCCGCGCTCGCCGACCCGGCGATGCGCCGGGCGCTGTGGGAGTTGTGGTTTAACCGCGACTATCAGCCTTACGCTCAGCTGAAGGGGCGCGACCTCTCGCCAAGCGGATGGGCGCCCGCAGAGCATATGAAGGTGTACATCCGTGAGGACCTGGCCGCCGGGTACCCCGGCGCCACCTACTCCAGCACATTGGGGGACGAGACAGCGTTCGTCGACACCTACGGCAACAGCACATTCAGCCTGTCACCACAGCTGGTATTTGGCGGATCCGGCACCGCTCCCGGTGAGCTCCAGGCACCGCGCCAAATCGCCTTCACGACCGAAGGCAACCTGCTGGTGGCCGATTCGAATAATCACCGCGTTCAGCTGTTCTCATCGACCGGGGAGTTGCTACGCGCCTGGGGCGAATATGCCGATGCCGGTTTGGGACCGGCACCGGGAGGGACATTCAACCAGCCGTGGGGGGTGGCCGCCGGGCAGAACGAGGTTTACGTCGCTGACACATGGAACCACCGCATCCAGCGCTTCGACAACCAGGGCACCTTCATCAACAGCTTCGGCACTTTCGGGACGGAGGGCGGCGAGCTGGCGTTGTACGGCCCGCGGTCCGTTGCCGTGGACAGCGAAGGCCGAATCTACGTCGTCGACACTGGCAATAAACGCGTGCTGGTGTTCGACGCTCAGGGCACGCCTTTGGCTGAACTCGGCGGCGGTGGCATCGAGCCCGGCCGGCTGGATGAGCCGGTCGGAATCGCCATCGGGCCAGATGACCGGATTTATGTCGTCGACACCTGGAACCAGCGCATCCAGGTTTTCCGTGAGTCCACACCCGGGATCTTCCAATTCGATCTGGAGTGGCCGGTGGAAGCCTGGTTTGGGCAGTCCGTCGAGAACAAGCCTTATGTGGCCGTTTCACGCGATGGCCAGGTCTGTACCAGCGACCCAGAAGGAGCACGAGTGCTCTGCTTTGACGAGCAGGGGATCTTCCTGCGGGGCATTGTCAGCCCGGGCCTAAGCCGGCCGAGCGGTTTGGCGTTCGATGCCACCTGCCGCCTGTGGGTCGCCGATGCTGAATCGGATCAGATCCAGGTCTTTGACCTGGGGGGATGCCAGTAGGATAGGACAATCTAGGCAAGCGATTACCCTGAGGCCTACGATGAGTGATCGAACGAGAACGAAACTGTGGAACCCGATCAAACTTCTGGGGATCGCTTTCCTGATTCTGCTCAGCTCGAGTGCATGTATCATGACGTTTTCACTTCCCAGCTCCTCCCCAAATGCAGCACCGATACAACCTGAACAAACGAAGGGGAGTAACCCGGATCTCGAACGAGAGGTCATTGCTCAGGCGACAAATCTTGCCGTTCTGGCGACTCAAGTCAGCCAGCTCGCGGCGGATCTGGAAGCACAGCAGGGGCTGATTCGCTACCTCGCTACGCGCGGTCCAGCTCTTCCACCGACGCTTCAAGTTCCCGGCAGCCCGACACCTTACCTGCCACTGCGCGGCATCCTGGAGATCGAAAACGGGAAGTGCTGCGTGGGCGGGATCGCCGGCGAGTCGACCATGATTCGGGTCGCACTGCTTGCCGAGAGTCCGTACGGGGAAGTGACCGGGATGCGCGTATCCGCTGGAGGCACACCGCGTTCGTCACAGGCCTTCGAACAAGTGCCCTGGCAGCCGTACCTGCCCTCGATCTCATTTGAGATACCGATTGCAACCAATTGGACCGGCTTTTACGTCCAGGCGCAGTTCAAGGACGCGCTTGGGAACCTATCCCCGGTCTATATCGACGACATCTCGGTTGAGGGCATGCCGTCACCGCTCACGCCAACGCCGTAAGATTTGATTCTTCCCCTTGGTCGATTCATCCCCGGGATGCTCCACTGGCAGCTTCTTACCACCCGGACTGCCGGATCTCAAGTCGACCTTTGCAGCCGATTTGTTCCTTTCGATCAAGTGTGATTGGGAGGGAAGGGATTGAACGCTGCGATCTTTCCGGGCTGGAGATCATGCCCACCAAAAACACCTCAGTCCCGAGAACCTGCGGCCTACTTGACCACATGCCGGGTTTCCGGCATACTCGCCACATGCGCTTGAGATTCATTATTTCAACCCTTGTGCTGTTGATGCTGAGTGGTTGTAATGCGATTGGCGCAGCAGGCACGGGTTCACAAGGGAACCCACCCCAGCCCTCAACCAGCCTGCAAACCACCTATGCAGCGCCGACGCTGCCGCCGGCGTACACTGTGACTCCCACCGTTACCCGCACTCCGCGACCGACCATTACGGCTACCCCCTTCACCGTCGTTTCGGTGGAGCCTGATGCCAGCGCGACATCCGAATCCAACCCGGAACCCACGAAGACAGCCGCGTTTGGCCCCTGGGAACGAGTCGAGGACATCTACCTCGGTATTTCAGCTGAGATTCCGCCGGGTATGAAAGCCATGCGGAGCGGGCGGTCCTTGGTGATTACATCAACCAGTGAAGATTCGGCTAGCTCGTTCCAGATCGAGCTGCGGGTAGACTCGGCGATCGCGGTGCGGTTCCCTCAAGGTGTCGATCCGACGCAAGCACTCAGCGTGCTCGATGGAATGCTGGGCGACCTTGAATCAAGCCAGACCATTCTCAATGTGATTCGACCTCCGGCAGGGGTAACGCTGGGTGGGAATCCGGGTGCGAGTGCTGCGCTTCGCACCCGGCCGCTTGAAGAGGAGCAGCTTGAAACCACCCTCTGGTACGTGGCTGCAATCGTGCATGAAGAGCAAAAAGTCGTTCGCGTCCTGGCATCGGCCCCGGAAAGCGCAGGCGTCACCAACCTGTCTTTTGCCGAGCGCGTGGCACAGTCGCTGCAGTTCCTCGAGTGATCGAGAGGGGATTCAGCCCACCTGATCCGCCCGGATTTCAGGCTGCCCGTCTCTTTCGGGATCGAAGATCTCTTCTATCGGAAGGCGGAAGATATCCGCCAACTTAAAAGCCAGTGGAAGGCTCGGATCGTACCGGCCGGTTTCCAGCGCGTTGATCGTCTGGCGCGATACTCCAGCCCGTTCTGCCAATTACGCTTGAGACCAATTCCGCTCGGCCCTCAGGACCTTAAGTCGATTCTTCATCGATACTTCCAGATCAGCCAGAGTTTACCGATACCCCAGCAAATGGTCATCGGCAGCCCGTCATAGACCCAGTTCGGCTGCTGCACTCCAACCTGGCTCAACAAGCCTACCGTCAGCATCGTCACGGCCGAGAAATCAAATCCAATGGCGATGGCCTCGGTTTGAATCCTGCGCTGCAGTTCATCCAGCCCCGCGATGGACCACCCGAGGGCAAGCACAAACAGCAGGAAAGCCCCGGCGGTAGCCAGAAGGAGGATGGTCTTCAGGTTCGTATTGGAGATGTCATCGATGAACTCGAATGAAACTAATATAAGGACCAGGAATAGACCGGCTATCAGGATGACCCGTCGTATTGCACCCGGGCGGTACTGCATCAACTGCCCGCGTCCTTCAAAGCCAGCTCCGATCGCAAGCCCGATCACCAAACCAAAGCTGAGATCCTCCAACAGATCGCCCTGGATCAACCCCAAGCTCGCACCAATGATCGCACCAAGTACCAGCCCTCCCGTCATGCCTCCTAAACGACGCTATGAGCGCTGCGATTCTCCGCCCGGATCGCTTGTTTCTGTCACTCCTTGCTGCAGATCGGATTTACACCAAAGTGAAGATTATTTTACTAATTCTCAAGTTAGCTTTACTTCCAGTTTGATATATGTTTTACCTTCTGGGAGTACCGAACGGGCAGCTCTTTGCATGTAAGCATCCAGCGTGTAAGATTTCAAGGACCGCCGATCGCGCGATGATGGATATGGCGACAATCCAGCTTGTCTCAAGTGACCGAACGAAGAACGCGGTCCTGGCCGCGGAGCTGAGTTCGAAAGGGTATCAAGTGGAGGCCGGCCTTATGTCGGAAGATGTGCGCCGCCGGATGCTCGCCTCCCCGCCCGATGCGATCATCTTCGATCTCGACCGGGCGCCGGCCACAGGACGGGACCTAGGCCTCTTCTTCCGGGTCCAGCTGCCCACCAGGCACTGCCTGCTGGTGTTCCTCGATGGTAAACCGGGACAGGTGAATGCGATCCGTACGCTGCTTCCGGATGCCTGTTACAGCACAGCCGACACATTAACCGAAGACCTTGAGCGAGGTTTGCAGAGCAAACCTGCCGATCCGATTGTGCCGTCTTCCGTCTTCGCCGGGTACCGGGGCCGTCCGCTGGCGGCGAAACTGGGGATCAAACGCGGCATGTCCGTCGCGTTGATCGACGCACCGGAGGACTTCGAAGCTTCGCTTGCCCTGCTCCCCGAGCAGGTCAAGATCTCACGCACAGCTGATAAGGCCTCCCTGACGCTCTGGTTCACCACTAACCACGCAGATCTCATGACAGATTTGAAGGACCGCTTGAGCATGGCAAATCCGGGAAAAATCTGGATCATCTGGCCTAAACGATCCTCGGGCGTGAGTAGCGATCTCACACAAGCCCGCGTCCGTCAGGCAGGGCTTGGTGCGAACTGGGTGGATTTCAAGGTGTGTTCGATCGACGACACCTGGACCGGGTTGTGTTTCACTGCCCGCCAGCAGGCGTAGGCTACAGATGCGCATCATCGACCTCGCCAGCTGGCCACACCGTGCGGCCTTCGAGATCTACCGTCACTTCGACTACCCCCACTTTAATCTAACCGCAAACATCGAAGTCGACGAATTTACAGCGGCAGTTAAAGCTCGATCTGCCTCTTTCACGATAGCTGTTGTCTACACCCTGGCCCGGGCAGCCAATGAGCTGCAACCCTTCCGATTGCGCATCCACGGCGAGCAGGTCGTCGAGCATGAGCGAGTTGACCCTTCCTTCACGGTGCTCCTGGAGGACGAGCGGTTCAGCTTCTGCACCGTGGAATACAGGAGTGACTTCCAGTCATTCTCGGCCGAGGCAACGGAGCACATCGAACAAGTCCGCCGCCGTCCCACTCTAGAAGATGAAGCCGGCCAGGATAACCTGCTCTTCATGACCTCCATCCCCTGGATCTCATTCACATCCATGCAGCACCCGATCCACATGCACCCGGTCGATTCGGTCCCGCGCCTCGGGTGGGGGCGGATCTTCAAAGATCACGGGCAACTGCGGATGCCTCTTTCTGTGCAGGTCAACCATGCTTTAATGGACGGTCTCCATGTAGGGCGTTACTATGAGTTGGTCACAGCGTTAATGGCCAACCCTGATCAGCTCTTCGGATGATCTAGGAGAACTCGCCACCCGAAGGCCGAGAGGGAAAATGAACCTGCTGGTTGGAAGAGACCAGGAGTAGACGATGACCGAGATTACATTTATCACCTCGAGGGGCATCCCCTCCGCCCTTCAAGGACCGGCCTTCCAACTGCGGCCGCTGCGAACTACCGATGTAGAGCTCGACTACGATGCCGTGATGTCGAGTCGGGCGATGCTGCGCCGCTGGAGCCAGAGCGAGTGGCCGGCAGACGATTTCCCGCTCGAAGGCAACCTGGCCGATCTCGATCGCCACCAGCGTGAGCACGATGCAGGAATCGCCTTCACCTATACCGTCATGAACCCCGAAAACGACCGCTGCCTGGGTTGCGTCTACATCAATTCGCTAGCGCCAGAACTGATCGAAGCCGGAATCTGCAAACAAACCGAAGCTGGGAAGATCAATGCGGCCAGCGTGCGCTTCTGGGTGCGAGCCTCGCTGCTTGGCTCAGACCTCGAGCGTGATCTACTGCTCGGACTGCGGGAGTGGTTCTCGCGCGAGTGGCCTGTGGATTGCCTGGTCTTTTTGACCAGCCACTCAGAGCGCAGGCAGCAGGCCTTCTGGGAGTCGAATGGCCTCCAAAAACGCCTAAGCTATGGGACGGCAGGCAATATTTGGGTGGCATACCAAACTACCTGAACGTGAACCAGTCATACGTCAGTCAAATTCCGTCGTTATTCTCCTTTATAATTTGGACAAGTTAAGGACAATTTAGGCGAAACGGGTGTACACTTTGTTATTAGCCAATCACTTCAGTGAAACCGGTTACTTGACATAACCCTCGATATAGCCTGCCGATCGCCAGCCAAGGCCTGAGACCCTGCTATGACGTCATCGGATCAGAACAAACCGAATCAAACGGGCGCCGAGTACCGTCTGGTGACGATTCTGTTCGCAGATGTCGTCGGTTCAACCGCTCTCACCGAGCAGATCGAGGCGGAAACCGCCCGTTTAATCTTCGACCGCTGCCTGCGGACCATGAGCCAGGTCATCGATGAGTTCGGCGGCACAGTCGCCAGGCTCATGGGTGATGGCTTGTTGGCCTTCTTTGGGGCGCCCACCGCTCACGAGGATGACCCTGAGCGGGCTGCCCTCGCTGCACTCCAGATCCACCGGTCCATCGAGCGTTATGGAGGGGAATTGGACATGCCGCTGCAGGTCAGGATCGGTGTCAACACCGGCCGGGTCGTGATGGGCGAGGTCGGAGGGAACGAGCTGTCGGAGTACACAGCCATGGGGCAGCCGATCAACCTCGCAGCCCGGCTCCAGTCCAGCGCCGAACCAGGGTCCACGTTGGTTGGCGACACGACCTGCCGCCTGATCAATCACCTTTTCGAGACTGAAACCGTAGGCCCACTGCAGCTTAAAGGGTTTGATGAGAAAGTGATTGCTCACCGCCTGATCAAGCTACGCGAGCGCACCGAGCCCGGGCGCGGCATTCCCGGCATCAGCACACCCTTGATCGGCAGGGAAAAGGAACGCCAGCAGCTGGAAACTTTGCTGACCGAGCTGCAGGCTGGCAGAGGTGCGATTGCATCCTTGATCGGGGAGCCCGGCGTGGGCAAGAGCCGGCTGCTGCACGAGATCCGCAGCAGCGCCAGCGGCACTCCCTTAAAGTGGGCCGAAGGACGAGCCTCTTCCTATACCTACGACCAACCCTTCAGCGTAATTCGCGATTTGCTCTCCGAGCTCCTTGAGCTCAACCCGCAGGACACGCCGGCGATCCTCGATCTCAAGCTTGAGCGCGAGCTGAGCCCGCTCTTCGGAGAACGTTTGGGAGAAATCTGGCCCATGCTGGCGACTCTGATTGGAGCGCCCATTCCCCCTGCCCACGCCGATCGCCTGGAAGGCCTCGAGCCAGACGCCTTGAAGCGCGGCATGATAAGTGCATTTTGCGACCTGGCCGAGGCACTGGCCAACCATCAACCGATGGTGATGGCCTTCGACGACCTGCACTGGGCCGATCCAAGCTCGCTCGAGCTGCTCCGCTCGCTCTTCCTGGCCACGGAACGGTCTCCGCTCTTGATCATCCTGCTCTTCCGCCCTGATCGTGAGTCACACATTTGGGAGCTCAAAGCTCACGCGGAACGCGATTTCGGGCATCGCTATACAGAACTCTCGCTCGATCCGCTGACCGAGTCAGAAACCAGGGAGCTCGTCACCCAGATCCTTGACAACCCTGATCTACCCCAGCCCCTGCTTCAATTCCTGCGTGAAAGATCGGAAGGAAATCCATTCTTCATCGAGGAACTGGTGCAGGACCTGATCGAATCGGGCGCTCTTGCCCGCCGCGATGGCACATGGCAGCTTGTGTACGACATTAAACAGGTGCAGGTCCCGGAGACGCTTCAGGAAGTCGTCCAGGCTCGCCTCGACCGCCTTCCGCAAGCCGATCGACAAATTCTGCAGGCTGCCTCCGTGATCGGCCGACGCTTTTCCTCCCGGTTGTTGGAGGCAATCAGCCCCCAAGATGGAAATCTATCCGCCCACTTGCTCACCCTGCAGCGTGCTGATTTGATACGCGAGCGTGCCCGGCTGCCAGAGCCAATCTATGCTTTCCGGCAATCGGTGGTACAGGAAGTGATCTATCATCAGCTCCTGGGAGATCAGCGATGCGAGCTCCATCTACGGGTTGCGCAGGCGCTTGAGCAGGACTTTGCCGATCGCCTGGAAGAGAATGCAGCCGTGATTGCCAGCCATTATGAGCTGGCCGACGAGAACAAAAAGGCGCTTCAATTCCACCGCCTGGCCGGTGACGAAGCTTTCCGGGTGAATGCCAATCGAGAAGCAATCGGCCACTACTCCCGTGCGGTCGAGCTTGCCAGCAGCGGCACGCAGGATTTGGATGACATCAGCCATCTCTATTTCTCGCTCGGCCGGGCCTTCGAACTCACAGCGAACTACGATCAGGCGATACAAACCTACGCCGATCTCCGCTCGCTGGCCGAGTCCCGCAGCGATGAACATCTCGCGCTGCAGGCGCGCCTGGCGCAGACCACCCTGCGCGTGACACCCACACCGCTCTTCGATCCCGTCGGCGGCAAGTCGGAAGCCGAGCAGGCTCTGCAGCTGGCCCGTGAACTGAACGACCCCCAGGCTGAAGCGAAAATGCTCTGGAACTTATGCCTGCTTGGCCGGTTCACTGGCCAGGACGAGGAAGCGATTACGTATGGCGAAGAATCGCTGGCCATCGCCGAAGCCAACAATCTGGAGGAACAAATCGGGTTCACACTGACCGACCTGTTCTGGTCCTATCTGGCGAAAGAGAGTACTGACAAAGCTCGCCAGGCGATTTTACGAGCCTATGAGATCTGGCAGCACCGCGAAAATCTACCCATGATGACCGACTGCCTCTCCGGCCGGGCTTTCCTGCACTTCCTGTGCTGCGAGTTCGATCAGGCGATCGGGGTCTCCGATCAAGCCTGGAGCTTGAGTGAGCGGATCGACAACCTGTGGGGAAAATCCTACAGCCGATTGTACGTGGGGATGGTTCACCTCGAACGTGGTGATATCAAGCTTGCCCTGGAGACCATGCACACGTCACTCGAACTGAGCCGTCAGGCTGGATTTGTCGTCCCGGGCGTTGTCCTGCCAGCATTGGAAGCCCTGACTTATGCCAATCTGGGGCGGTATGAAAAAGCGCTCGAACTGGTGGGCGGCGCATTGACCGATCAATATCCAGGGCTAACCACACCCTTCGTGTATCAGACCAAGGCTCAGATCCTGGCCATGGCCGGCGAGCTTGACCAGGCGCGAATCATGCTGGATGAGCAGGGCAGCAAGCGGCACGGCATCGGCACGCTCTATCTGATTCTACCCCTGGAGCTCACGCGCATCGTTCTGGCCGATGCAGGCGACGAGCCGGAACATGTCCTGGAGTTAGCGGAGGTGCTCACCCGCGATTTGGACACGCATCACCTTCAAGTGCTAAGACCACAGCTCGAATACTACCGCGCCAGAGCACTTTTACTTCTCGATCGACCAGATGAAGCCCTCGACAGCATCTCCCACGGTATTGACCTGGCAACTACCTGCGGTGCACGCTGGAGCGCCTGGCAGCTGCATGGACTTCGGTCAAGCCTGCTCAACAAAATGGGCAAGGACCAGCTCGCCGCGCAGGACCTGCACTCGGCCCTGGACTTCTGCCGCTATATCGCGAATCACACCGGTGATGAGGAACTAGGGACATCCTTCCTCGCTCGCCCGGATGTCAGCGCACTGCTTCAGCGAGTTGGCTAGCCTGCGCAAGTTGCATGCAAAGCGGCCTACCGTGTTTTCGTACACCCATGCGCACTGCTTTTAACATGCAGGTTTAGGGTTTTCAGCTGTTCCGGATCCTTACCCCTTTGTAGACCTCCCGTTGAGCCGCGCCTTCCATCGGAATCGTCAGCTTGCAAAGTCCCTCACTCCTCGCTAGATTTAATCCAGGGACGAAGATGGTCCGATAAAAATGACAAAAGCCGACTGCCTGCTCGAATTAATCGAGGACGATACTCGCCGCCTCCACCAGCTTCTGGATGACTGTCCTGCAGCCTGCCTGCGTTGGTCTCCCGACGGTCAGGCAAACAGCATCGCGGTCACGCTCTGGCATGCGGTTCGCATCTTCGATGTTTTCCTGACGCAGCATATTCGAGCCAATCCATGGAAGACGAGATCTGGTATACAGCTGGTTGGAGCGCTCGTTCCAGCTACGATCCGCGCGGACTGGGTACGCTTGGTTGGGGCGCCGTGACGGGCTACAGCCTGGAAGAAGTCAAGGCAATCCCGGAGATGAATGCTGAGCTGCTTCGTTCATATTTCAATCAGGTAATGACAGCCATCCAGGATTACCTCGAAGTCACGCCCTCCGTGGAATTATCCCAGCCATCGGCCGGATTCGAGGGAAAGCAAACCAACTACTACTGGATCAGGCATGCCCTCTGGGATCTCACACGGCACCTGGGGGAGATGATGGCACTGCACTCGATGTGGAAACGGGCAAATCCTCAAGGGAGTGCAGACCTTGAATGATGCCGGAACCTATCCCATGCCGGGCGAACGTCTCTCGACTCATGAAATAGAACGCTTCCTGCAGTTCCAGCCCCGGTACCTGCAGGACCTGCTGTTCGAACTGCGCGGGCTGGTTTTCAAGGCAGCTCCCCATGCCAGCGAACGCATCCTGTGGAACGGCCTCTCCTACCACGACGCACAAATTGGTGGTCCGGTGAAAGGCGCCATCTGCCAGCTCTCGATCGAAGGTGATCACGTGATTATCGGCTTTATTCACGGTGCGTTCCTGCCCGACCCATCCGGCCTGCTTCAAGGCGACCGTAAGTCCAAGCGCTGCCTGCAGGTCGACTCGCTTGAAGCAACTCCCTGGGGGGAACTTGAAGCGCTGCTACGGGCTGCTGCTGCGTACGTGGAGCGCTGGCGGTGAACGGCTGCATTTTCCTTGAATATTTGAGACAGCAGACTCAGGAGTAGCCTTGGATCCCACGCCTGCAGTTGAAGCCCGCCTACGGAATTTCTTCAAGATTTTTAACCGTTTTATGGTTCTGCTCTGGCGTCTCGGCCTCGCCCGGTACGGCAACGGCAACAAATACGCCGGTTGGATCATGATCATCAAGCACCGCGGTCATCGAACAGGGCTGACCCGCTATACGCCGGTGAACTACGCCGAAGTGGGGGATGATATTTACTGCACGGCTGGTTTTGGACCCGGCACGCACTGGTACCGCAACCTGCTGGCAGACCCCAGAGTCGAACTCTGGCTGCCGGATGGTCGTTGGAGCGGCCTGGCCGAAGACGCCAGCCATGATCCCCAGCGAATCATATACTTCCGCAAGGTTCTGGTTGCCTCCGGTTTCGCCGGACCGCTCTTCGGTGTCAACCCGCGCCGAATGAGCGATAATGAGCTCGAATCCGTGCTCGAAGGCTATCGTCTCGTGCGCATTCGCAAAACCGGTCCGCTGACAGGTCCGGGAGGACCTGGCGAACTGGCCTGGATATGGCCGCTTGCCACCTTCCTGCTGCTTGCAATCCTGCTGCGTCGAAGGAAACGGGTGTGATGAGCCTGGTTGACTGGCTTGCCGACGGCGACCTGCGCTCGGACGGTTTTGCAGACGAAGCCGCTGAATTTATCCTGCAGAACCCGGAGCTGATCGATGAACTGCTTTATGCGCTGGATCATCGCGATCCGGTCGTGCGCGGTCATGCCGCCGACGCACTCGAGAAGGTTGGGCGGACACGGCCTGATCTGATCAAGCCAGCATGCGACTCATTAATCGCCAGAACGGAGCAGCCTGTACCAGCTGCGGTCAGGATGCACCTGAGCATGATCTTCGGGCACCTGGCCGTTTACCCCGAACTGCACCAGAAGCTGCTGGACGTCCTCCTGGAACTGCTTGAGGGTCCGGGCGTTTTCTCCCGCAGCTGGGCGATCTCATCGCTTTGCATTATCGGGCGGCTTGAACCCGACGCAAGGGGCTTGATCCTCGACCGCTTGTCCAGGACAGCAAACGACTCAAGCATCGCGATTCGCACTCGCACCCGGAAGGCAATCGCTCTCCTGACCGACGATTCACGGGATTTTCCACCCGGCTGGGTGAAAAGCGAACAACTTTCCTGGCTTGAAACCGGTGGAGCGGATGCCGGGGCTTGACGGAGAACTTGAAGAAGAGATGCAGCCACAACTGCTGAACCTGCTCGCCCTTCTGACGATTATCCTCCTGCTGGTCTACAGCGGGCTCAAGCGCGCGCCGGGAATCGGGATCTTTCTCAGCCTGGCCATCATCGCCTACGTAGTATGGTCACACCCGGATGGATTGGCATGGCTGGGCTTCCAGCCACAGGGAAGCTGGCCCGGGACGGTAGGTTTGGCGCTTCTCTGCGGTGCGGCGATCGCTGCCTTTTCGACGATCATCCTCGAGCCCGGGATCGAACGCCTGACCGGCCGCGTCCATGAAGTCAGCATCGTCGAGGGCGTACGGGGCAGCTGGCTGGCGCTTATCCGATGGCTGCTGGTAGTCTGGATTCTCGTGGCAATGCTGGAAGAACTCATCTTTCGAGGTTACTTGATAAGCGCACTCTCGGACTTGTTCGGCACATCCCTGGCAGCTTTGATCCTTAATCTACTGCTCAGCTCGGCCATCTTCGGCCTGGCGCACGCCTACCAGGGGCCGAGCGGGATCATAAGCACCGGCACGATCGGGTTGCTGATCGGTCTCCTCTACCTGCTCTCTGGATCGAACCTTTGGCTCGTGGTTCTGGTGCATGGTTTCATCGATACGATTCAGCTGACGCTCATGTCCGCCAACCTCGACCAACGCCTGCACAGACTGATCATCAAGCCCGGTCGAGACGAAAAATAATGCGATTGCGGCTGCGGATTCCCTCATCCAAAGTCAGCATCTGCCCGCTGAATGTCAACAGATTGTCATCCTATCTACTGCGGTCTATGCGATGCTTGGAACATGAACTGCCCACGCCTCGCCCGGGTAGTATGGATAAAGGGGTATTGGATGTACTGCAGTAACTGCGATTGCACGTTCGACGGCTGGTCTTACACATGTCCGGTTTGTCACGCACAACTGCTTCCAGCAAGCTCACATGACACAGCGCTGGAGCGAGTAGCTCTCGAGTATGAGGAGCTTGTCCAGCGGGTGCGTCAGGCGGGTGGTGAAATCCGCTTCGATGTCCACACGCATGCTGTCAAGCGGAGATCAACGATACGTTTCCCATACTTCGGTTTCGGCGAAGCGTTCGAGGCAGAGCTTCATGGAGAGGAAGGTGACGTCTGGGCAAATTTTCGCTGCATCGAAGTTGGTCGGAGTCGGGCGCTGGGTTTTGCATGGCGAGGCTTTGGTTTCGCCTGGGCTTCAACGCTGGAGGGCTTGGTTTGCGGCAATCCGGCCTTGCTCCAAGTGGAACGCGTCGGTCGAGTTCGCGGCTGGAGTTTCCCATTTTTCGGTTACGGCTACGCCTGGGGGGAAGGATTCAGCGGCGGCTGTGGAGAGTTGATCACCCTAAATTTGCAGCTGTTGGAAAAGCACCATCTCTCCCGGCGCAAGTTCCTATATCGTGGATTCGGCTATGCTTGGGGTAAAAGCTATATGGCGACGCTTTCCCTGAGATGAACTTGCAGTTACGATCTTTAGGATATCGAACCATACGTACTTTACACTTCTCCAAGTAAATGATAGATTGGCCTTCATAAGGTCCCTTAAGTTTAAAATCTGGCAACCAAATCTTCGTTGCACACGTCCTATGGAGATACATGATGCCCCGCCGATACCATCCCATGCTATCTCTCTTGTGCGGCTTGCTTATGCTATACGGTTGCTCACCAGGAGCCAGCGCTCCTAAGGGGGACCAGCTGGAGACTGCCGGGGCTGCAACGCTTGAATCTATCGCCTCTCCCACGCTGTTCCCGCCGACGATGACTCCAACCCTCCCGGCCCCCGAAACCACCTTGTGGATGACCTATGACGAAGGCGGTGATCAGATCTGGGTCCTGGGCGATGGATTGCCCTATCAGCGCACCCTTCCGGTCAGCATCGGTGGGTTTTACGGGTATACAGCGACGACAAACCGCATCTTGATGGCCGCCCAATGGGGAGATCATGGAGCCGGACCGGGGAACGTATCGGTCAGCGATCTTTCAATTCTCGATCTGAACACCGGCCAGGTGTCCACACTCATCAGCGATAACGTCGTCGAGGCGCAGTGGGCACCAGGTGGCGACGCAATCGCCTACATCCTCGCTACCTCCGAGACGTACGAACTCCATTGGCGCACATCTGATGGCGCCGACCGGGTGCTTGCGCACGATGTCACGTTCACCTGGAGCATATCGCCGACCGGCGGGGCTGTCGCCTTCACGCGCGAAACCGGCTATGAACTCGACATGGCCCCCGGCTTCTACATTGTGCAGGTCGCTACGGGTGAGGAAATGAAACTCTCCGATGTCGATAAATCCGGCACCGGCAGCACCGCAGACTTCCCCTACTGGTCGTTTGACGGAAACCAGGTGATCCTTTCACATTACGGTGGGCCACCTCCCGCCCGGGTGGTATGGGCCCGGGTTGACGGGAGTGAGGTTCACGACCTGGGCCTGCTGACCGAAACCGGCGAAATACAGTGGGACCTGACCTTACCATTCCTGCTCTGGGATCCGGATGGCGAGCACCTTTACACGAATCCAGACGCCTTCTACGGTGAAGGTGAGATGGGCGGAGCTTCTCCGCTGATTCGCTACCGGCTCGAGCGCACGAACTACACTCTCGTGGAGCCGGAAACCATGGGTACATTCTGGCAGATCATCGATTGGGCAGTTCCGGGCTACTCGTTATGGGTCCAGGATGAAAGTGGAGTTCATGAATACATCCTCCCCTGAACGGGCATCATCCAGATACCATTGCCTGGGGCAACCGGAACGTAGATGGGATTTGGCTGGCACCTGGGCAGCAGCTTCAGATGTATGTAACATGGGAAGGCCAGCCGAATGCAGCGTCTTGGATTTGTAACACTGATCGGCTCTGAGCACGTGGCCGCGGATGGTGCGCTGCTGCTCTCAAGCCTGCGCCAGTTCGGGGGTGATATCAGCAGCGCACCGCTCTGGGTCTTTCATGCTGAATCAACCCTGCCCGGAGCTTTCGATTTCGATGCGAAAGATGTGCATCCGGTAAGCCTGGAGCTGGAACCCACCCCCCATGGCATCCCCTTCGGAGCCAAGGTAAGCGCCTGTGCCCACGCGGAGAGGTATCTTGCGGGCGAGATCGAAACGTTAGTCTGGATCAACCCACGGGCCCTGATCATCCAGCCACCAGTCGCGTTTCAGCTTGACCAGAGCCATCGTGCTGCGCTCCGTCCTGTTCACATCAAGAATATCGGCTCGCCGATTGATCAGCACCCGGATCCCTTCTGGCAAGCAATCTACGATTTTCTAGGGGTTGACGGATCGCTGAACAGCGTAGAGTCATACGTCGACCTCCAGCGCATCCGCCCCTACTTCAATACGCACATGTTCGCCATCAACCCCAAGCTCGGTTTGCTCGAGGCCTGGCTCGACGCCTTCAAAGAGCTCACGGAAGACGATGAATTCACGTTGGAGTACTGCGCGGATGATCTACACCGGATCTTCCTGCACCAGGCGCTCTTCAGCGCGCTGCTCACACAGCAGTTAGCCTGGAATCAGATCCGCATCCTTCCGATGGAGTACAGCTATCCGCTGCACCTGCACGATACCATTCCGCTGGAGCGGCAGGCGAAAAGCCTCGATGAACTCATCTGCCCGGTGTATGAAGATACCTTCGAATATCCGCGAACGTTAAACGGGCTTTCGGCATCGGAGCATCTCGCCTCATGGCTGCGCAGCCAACCGGGTGCATCCCCCGCGGGATCCGGCACCGTGCAGTCCGGGCGAGAGTAACGGACATGCGAATCGTTCCAATCGACCTTGCTGATCGCCACCTTGTAGCCAGCTTCCTTGAACTGCCATTCCGCCTCTATCAAGAGTTTCCCCAGTGGGTGCCACCGCTCCGATTCGAATCACAGCGCATGCTGGATCCTCACCGTAACCCCTTCTTTCAACATTCCGAGGCGGTTTTCTTTCTCGCAACCTCGAGCGACGGTGAACCTACAGGCCGGTTGGCCGTGCTTGAGAACCACCGCTATAACGACCACAACCAGGAAAAGACGGCCTTCTTCTACCTGTTTGAATGTGTGAACGATCGCCAGGTCTCGGGCGAGCTTTTTGAGGCTGGATTTGCCTGGGCGCGTGAGCACGGCCTGAACAAGATACTCGGACCGAAGGGTTTCAGCGCGCTGGACGGAATGGGTCTGCTGGTGAAGGGATTTGAACACCGTCCCGCTTTCGGCATTCCCTACAACCCAGAATACTATGTGGGGCTGGTCGAGGAGGCCGGTTTTGAAAAGCGAGGGGAAGTCGTTTCAGGCTACCTCGGCTCCGAGCTGGAGTTTCCAGACCGGATCCACCAGCTCGCTGAGCTTGTGCGGAAACGGCGTGGGCTGCGGATCGCCCGCTACCGCACAAGACGCGATCTCCGGCGGCTGACACCGAAATTAAAGTCGATGTACAACTCAGCCCTGGGAGGCACCTCTGGCAACGTCCCGCTCACCGATGATGAAGCCGAGGCGATCGCCGATCAGCTGCTGTGGTTCGCTGACCCGCGTTTGATCAAAGTCGTGATGAAGGAGGATGAGCCCGTTGGGTTTCTTTTCGCCTACCCCGATATCTCGGCCGCGCTGCAGCGAACGGGCGGCCGCCTGTTCCCCTTCGGCTGGGCGGATTGCCTGCTCGAGCTGCGCCGCACTCGCTGGGTGAACGTCAATGGCGCCGGGATGATCGAAGGCTACCGCGGCCTGGGCGGCACCGCGCTGCTCTTCAGCGAGATGTACCAGAGCGTGCGGGAGGGTGGGTTTGAACATGCCGACCTGGTACAGATCGGGGTTGAGAACTCAAACATGCAGCGTGAGCTGCGCGAATTGGGGGTCGATTTTTACAAAACTCACAGGCTCTACCAGCGGGAGCTTTAGCCAGCGGCTGCGCTGACCTGGCATCGCTCCAGAAAGAATTTCGGGGAAACGGGATGCCTACTGTCCAGCACACTTCAGAGACCCGTGTGCAGTTCGAGAACGTCGAACTTGTCTATGATGCCTTTGGTGATCCGCAATGCCCGGCCATGCTGCTGATCGCCGGGCTCGGCAACCAGCTCATCGGCTGGCGTGAAGACTTCTGCCGCCAGCTGGCGGCAAGCGGATTGTTCGTGATCCGTTTCGATAATCGCGATGCCGGCCTTGCAACCCGTTTCGATCAAGCAAACACACCGAACATGCTGGCCATCGCCATGGCCTTCATATTCAACACCACGTTGAAGGTGCCTTACACGCTGAACGACATGGCCGGCGATGCACTTCGGCTCCTCGATCACCTTGGTATCGATCAGGCGCACATACTGGGCGCATCGCTGGGCGGCATGATCGCCCAGGCGTTTGCACTCAATGATCCAGAACGTATCCGCTCGCTAACCTTGATGCTGACTGCCGCGCCAGGTAATCGGCGTCCCCTTCCACGACCCCGCTCACTGGTCCTGTTCAGCCCCCCTGCCGTCGGTCTGGAAGCGCAGGTCGAACACCACCTGCGCGTGAAGCGGGCCCTGCGCGGTCCACGCTTCCCGCTGGATGAGCCTGAACTTCGAGCCCATGCTCGCCGCTTGATCGAACGTTCGCCCCGGCCAGCCGGAACGGGACGCCAGCTGGCAGCCATTGCGGCCTATGGGAACCAGGCACACTCCCTGCGGAAGCTGTCCGTTCCCACGCTCGTGATCCATGGCACGCAGGATCCGCTGCTCCCACCCGGTCATGCCCATCGCCTGGCAGAACTGATCCCGGGAGCAAAGCTGTTAATGATTGAAGGACTGGGACACGAATTCCCGCCTGGCATCTTTCCGCAGGTGGTTGACGCCATCCTGCGAGATTCTGTAGGTGCGGATTCGTAGGTCGACTCCTGGGCCTCTAAACCCCAGCTCTAGCCGAGGTTCGACTTCAACCAGCTGCGGACACTGCCGGGACCCATTGGCCGGGTGCGTGCGGTATGATTAGCGCCGTGACCGCTCAAGAACTCGAACTCCGTGCCGCGCTTGGCATCCCGATGGATGCCGAGCGAGTCCTGATCTTCGCCGAATCCAGCCACTGGGACCCCGACTGGCTTTACACCTCCGAGGAGTACTACGAGCGTTTCGTCCAGGCGAACCTCAACCAGGCACTCGACGAGCTGGAACACGAGCCGCGCCGGGTGTACTCCATTGAGTGCATGTTCTTCCTGCGTATGTTCTGGGAGCGCCAGCCAGAACGGCGGACACTGCTGCGCAGGTACATCAACGAACGCCGATTGCGGTTGACCAGTTCGGGGGTCACAACCGCCGATACGATTGTCCCTGGTCCGGAAGTGATCCTGCGAGATTTTCTTCTGGGGCAGGAATGGCTGCGCCGGGAAGGCATGACCCAGGAACCTGCTCTGGCATATTTCTCGGACAGCTTTGGCAGCTCACCAGCCCTGCCTTCGCTGCTTCAAGCGGCAGGATTCTCGCAAACGACGATCACCCGCATCGACGGCATGTACTTCCTCGGGATTGAACCGAACAACCCCCGCCGCTACCCGCGGCCAGGCTCCAGCGCCGAGCTGCTCCTGAAAAAGGAACGCTCGCTCGATTTCATCTGGCGTGATCGCGCCGGCGGCGAGGTGCTCACACACTGGAATGCATTCACCTACGGCCAGGGAGATCTTCTGGCCTACCGCGGCTTGAGCCGCATTTACCTTTTCCCCTTCGCGGTGCCTGCCCGTTCTGACCGGCATGTTGCCCGTCGTATCAATCGATTTGCGAGCAGGTTGAAGCCAGTCAGCCGGACGCCGTACCTGTTCTGCCCAATCGGCTTTGATTTCGTCGCTCCGATTCCCGACCTGGTGGCACTTCTCGACCGCTATAACCGCAGCTATTACCCGCAAACCGGCATCTGGACCGTGAATGCCGGG
The DNA here is from genome assembly GCA_034430595.1 of Anaerolineales bacterium. Taxonomy (GTDB): domain Bacteria; phylum Chloroflexota; class Anaerolineae; order Anaerolineales; family E44-bin32; genus E44-bin32. The sequence goes on from DAOUEL010000031.1 coordinate 70,381, forward strand.
TTGGATGATTATCTCAACCTGGTCAATTGCCAGCGCGATTCTCTCCCCACGCTGGAGCTCGACCCCAATCCGTACTGGACCGGTTTCTACACCGCCCGGCCGGCGCTTAAAGCCCGCTGCCATGAACTGGTTGAGAAGCTAACGCTGGCCGAGTCGCTCGCATTGCAGGTGAAAGCCGGGGGTGCGAGATCGACAGTCGACAATCTTCTTCAAGACGCCTGGTGGACAGCCGCGGTCTCCAACCATCACGATTTCATTACCGGCACATCACCTGACCGTGTGGTCTACCAGGAGCAAATTCCATGGCTCGAGAGGGCTGATGGAAGTGTGACGCGCGCGATCGAACTGACAGCTCCCAGCATCCAAGCCGTTCCAGCTCCGGAGCTGGAACGATCCATGCCTTCCTGGTCACGGCATGCCGATAAGGTCGAGATCCGAACCGCGCATTACACCCTCGAGCTCGACCAGGCGGCCGGAGGAGCGATCGTACGTGCCGAGGATCCCCTGACCGGCGAACCTCTGCTGGGTGGAGCCGGGAATGACCTCATCCGATACCGAGTATCAGGCGGCTTATGGCGCATGGGGTACGAATTTCGCGGCGGCAGGTGGAAGGAGGCCGGTCGCAGCAGCCAGCACCATTCGGACCTGGCTGTGCAAGAAAACGAGCACCGCCTCGAGATCCGCTGGGTCAACGGATTTGACGGCGAAATCTTCGAACGTGAGATGTGGATCTATGACGACGATCCACGCATTTATTTCCGCATTGTCGGCCGCGCCGGACGGCGACGGACGATGACCGTCCGCTTTCATACCTGCCTGGTGGCTGACGGCTTGCTGATGGACCAAGCGGGGGGCGTCATTCAACGACCACGCGAGAAAGTCTATTCCCCCACGTTCTGGCCGTTCCAGCATTTTGTCCATGTTCGTGATCGGGAAAGTGGGCGCGGGCTGGCACTCTACCAACGCTGGCCGGGGGCTGTCTCGCTCACCCCCCGTGGGCAGCTTAGCATCATCGCATTACGCAATGCAGCTATCGAGCGTGCCTTCGGCCTGCTTCCGCTTTCGGGCAATCCGGCCCGTGGTTACGAGAAGGAAGCCTACACCTTCGACTACGCACTTGAATTCACACCCCAGGGAGACTGGCAGACCAATCATCTTGCCGAGAAAGCCTACCAACGTTTCCACACCCCCGATCCAGGGAGTCACTTCGAGACCCTGCATCGGCAAATGCGCTCCGAAGTGCTCCTCGATCGGCCAGATATCATCCTGCTTGCTTATAAGCAAGCCGCACGCGGGAAGGGCAGGATCATCCGTTTGTACTCGCTGGACGGCGGCGATACGGTTCGGCTGCGCTTGCGGTCAACCAGGATCAAGGCTGCCTGCCTGTGCGACGCCCGCGAAAGAGACCTGAAACCGCTTTCCGTTGTTGATGGCGAGCTGGAGGTTGAACTCCCTGGCACGCTGACAACTCTGCGCCTTCAGACCTGAACGCTCCATCATTAGAAACGTATTCCCCGGCTCAAGTCCGCTCCACGGAGTTTAAAGCTCCCTTTAAGCGGCGTTAAAGGTCCAGCTGTGCCTCTTTGGTAAGATCGATGATGCGTTCAACTGGAATAGGGAAGCCCGTTCCGAGGGTCACATCTGAGTACATCACACAGTAATATGCGCCGTCTCTTGCCTGGCATCATCCTAATCATCGCCCTGCTGGGCCTGGTGTTTATCCTTGCCGACTGGCAGCAGGTTCGCTCGGTGCTGACTCAAGCCAGTTGGAAACCGGTCCCTTTCGCGTTGGCCACCACGGCTTTCTCCTACCTTTGCATCAGCTTGAGCTTCGCTCGGGTCAGCAAACTGCTCGGGGTCCAAATGACCGTACGCGACCTGACGCTGGTCGGATTTGTCTCAACCGTCCTCAACCATGTGGTCTCCAGCGGTGGAGCTGCTGGCTACTCTGTCCGCTTCGCGTTGATGAACCGTCACGATGTCGGTATGCGTGATGTGCTGGCGGTCTCCTTCCTGCATTTCTACCTGACGAGCCTGGTGATGATAGGCATGCTTCCGATCGGACTGTTGTATCTTGTCCAGCATGCTGCCATCAGCCAAGGAACTGCAGCACTGCTGGCTTCTCTGGCCGGAGGCGTGATTCTTGCCACAATCCTGGCGACGCTGCTCCTTTTCTCCATCCGTCTCCGCCAACGGGCAATTAAACTGCTGGTGAGGATCATGCGCCGGTTTACCAGGCACGATCCGGAAGCCTCGTTGATGCGATTTGATGAGACATTGGCGCAGGGTGTGCACGCCATGCGCAAGCAGCCAACGTCGATCGTCATCATCCTGGCCCTGGTGGTCATCGACTGGTCCGCCAGCGTCACAACGCTCTGGCTCGCCTTTCGCTCGCTCGGAGTGACGCTTTTACCCGGCCAGGCTGTCACGGGCTTTGTCATCGGGATTGTGACCGGCGTCGCTTCAATGATTCCCGGAGGCCTGGGTGTACAGGAGGGCTCAATGGCCGGCATCTTCGCACTTCTGGGTATCAGCCTCGATCGGGCAGTGCTCGCTTCAGTCTTCTTCCGTGTGCTCTATTTCTTCGTACCCTACCTGATCAGTCTGACACTCTACCGTGGGCTATTGCGCAGGAACCACGAATCAGCCCCCGGTGCACTGGAGATCGAACATGCACATCCTGATGCTTAGCCACGGCTACCCGCCAACGATCAGTGGTGTGACTCTCGTGGTTCAGAAAGTCGCCCGGGCTATGGTGGAGCGTGGTCATGATGTGACGGTCGTCACCGCCAGTGATCACGGTGCGCCCTATCAGAGTGAAGACCAGGGTGTCCGATTGTGGCGGGTTCGCTCGGCGCCGAATCCGTTTTGGTCCGAAGGACGGCTGCCGCTGCTGACCTATGACCGTTTGAAGGAAATCGTGGCGCAGGTCCAACCGGATGTCATCAATACTCATGACAGCGCGCTCTTAAGCTGGCAGCTCTATCGGCTCGAGCATCAGAAAGGGCACGTGCCGGAAGTCCTGACCTGCCATTTTCTGCCTCGCTTCGTGACCTACTATGTGCATGCCGGCGAGGCAGTCGAGCAAATGGTCGAGGAAATCACCTGGGATGTGACGCTGCGAATGTTGAGCGGGTTCGATCACGTCATCTTTCCTACCGGGACCCAGCGTTCGCTTTTCGAGCAGGAGGGGCTGGAAGTCCCATCGAGCGTAATTTCGAACGGGCTCGACACCTCGCGCTACAGACCGGAAGGCGAGGACGCTGGTTTGGCTGAGAAATACTGCCTGCCTGAAGCTAAACGCATCCTTTTCGTCGGGCGCCTAGCACGCGACAAAAAGATCGGAGTTCTTGTTCGGGCTCTGGCCGCACTGGGCGATGCGCACCTGCTGATTGTCGGACGCGGTGATGACCGGGATCGGCTGGAAGAGCTTGCGCGTGAACTGGGAGTTGAACCACGCGTACATTTCTTCGGATACGTCCCCGAAGCAGATCTGCCGGGGCTGTACCGGGCAGCGGATATTTTTGCCATCGCTTCCGACGTCGAGGTGCAGAGTATCCCAACGCTCCAGGCCGCCGCCAGCGGCCTGCCGATCGTCGCCGCCAATGCCGCCGCACTGCCCGAATTAGTCCACGACAATCGCAATGGATATCTCGTTCCGGCCGGAGACGCAGCCGCTTTCGCCGCTGCACTGGACCGGATCCTCGAACACCCTGCACTGGCCGAGCAATTCGGCCAGGCCAGCCTGCAGATCGGCCGCCAGCATGCTGAAGAACTTACCTTCAAAGCATACGAAGAGCTCTATCGTCTTTTCGCAAGATGAGCTGCTTGTGGGGAAAATAATCCGGATTCGACCCGCTGGATTAATTACGGGCCGTAAGGTTATATCTCTGGTTGCCAGCGTCAAACAGCAAAATATCTGACAGATTTTATCTGATATAATCGGCTTCTGCTCGCGAGTTAAGATGGCAATTCCGACTTCCGAAACAGAGGCTTCACCCACCGAATTCGGTGGTCTTCTTGGTGTGTATCCGCCCAGTTGGGTGGATCGCTTTGCTGATGCAATCGAGCGGCTGGCCCTGCCCTATTGGCTGACCTGTCTGTTGCTGTTCGCCCTTGAGTTCCTGCTCATGCATGTGATCTCCTGGATAGGAGGCACCACGCCATTCCCACAGTTGCGGTCGGTTTTCATCAGCCCGCCGCTCTGGACTTGGGGCTCGCTGGCATTGATCATTTATCTCGATCGGACCTCGATCGAAGCCCTGGCCAAATTCAGGCTGCTGCTCCCATTGGATGACCAAGCGTACGAGGAACTCGAATCCCACCTCACGACCATGCCCGCACGGCCAATCATCATCACCAATATCATCTTCGTCCTTTTCTTCCTGGTCTTTGCTTTCGTCGTTCCGATCAAGGTGTTGGATCTCTTTCGTGGGCGCGGTCTCGCCATACTGATTGTGTCGGCAACGTTCTCCTTCCTTCCCGGAAGCGCCTTCTACTACCATACGCTACATCAACTACGCATGGTCAGGCGCATTTACGAATTTGCACGGCCTTTTGATTTATTTGATCGCGAGCCAATCTTTGCGTTCTCAAAGGTAACCTCAAGCACAAGCGTCGTTTTGACCTTCTTCCTGCTCTCCAACTTAGTCGTGGCGATCCCACTCCATGCGCTCGATACCGGAGTGGTCGTTTTCGAGCTCATCGGCGTTCCGCTTGCGGTGGCCGCCTTCATCATCCCGCTTTGGGGTGCTCACACCCGGCTGACGGCCCAGAAGCGAGGGCTTCAAGCCAGCACCGAGCGTCGAATGAAGGAAACACTGCAGAAACTGGATGCGGAGCTGCAGGTGGATGACCTATCGAAAATGGATCAACTGCAGAAGGCGCTCAACAACCTGGTCATCGAGCGCGAGGTACTGGCCCGGTTGCCAACCTGGCCCTGGCGGCCGGGCACCGTCACCGGCGTCGCTTCGGCCATCCTGCTCCCGACACTGCTGCTCCTGATCCAGATAGTTATTCAGCGCTTGATCGCTCCCTGAGCGGATTTAATTCCAAACCTCGATCAAAATCACCGACGGCATCGTGCGCTTCAATTCCAACCAAAATTTGGCCTACTTTCCCTCCTGAAGAACCCGTCAGATCACGTCATCCACCTACGATCAGCATAACTAAATCCGAGACGGCCGAAGGGATCTTGCTCTGGCTCTAATTCAGACCAGAGGGCCTCGAATCACTCAACCGGTCAGGATGCGCTATGATGAATGTGTCCATTCTGGCTGATCAAGATAGAGGAGGCGCAATGGCTGAGAGTGTGTACAAGGTAATCGAGCTGGTCGGGACCAGCGAGAAGTCGTGGGAGGATGCAGCCAGGGCAGCCGTCGATCTGGCCGGCAAACAGCTGCGCGATCTGCGTATCGCCGAGGTGGTCGACCTCGATATGCAGCTGGAGGAAGGCAAGGTGCTCGCCTACCGGGCCAAGGTCAAGGTATCCTTCAAGTACCACGGCGGCGACTGAAGGCTGGTCCAGAGCGAGCTCGAAAGATCAAAAGCCTGGACCAAATCCTATGCGACCCGGAGCCCCCTCTTGAACGCTTCGGGCAAGCCGAACTGGAGCTATACGTTTGCGGGGCATTAGCCGGCGTACCGTATCTCCGTCCAGGCCGATAAACCCCGCATTTTGCCCTGTTTCTGAATTCCAGAGCGCGCGGGAAAATGTATGCAGGAAGAACAAAGCAGACGGATCGATGTACAATCCGTCCGCTTTGTTTCAAGTACTCGGAGCAATTCAGGCTGCTGCAGGCGCTTTCTGCGGCAGCAGGCCCAGCTGTGCCAGCAGTGCAAATCGATCCGGTGAACCCCAGTGTTCGACCATTTTCCCGTTCTCAAAACGCAGCTGGTCGAAAACGGTAATACGGAACGATTTACCGTTCGGTGGGCCCATAAAACCGCCGTGGTTGGTGCCGCGGGCCGTCATGCGCGCCCACAAGATCTCGCCGTCTTCAACCAGGTCCTCGATTGTCAGCGTGAAATCGGGGAACGCCTGACGCAGGGACTCGATGTCGGACTGCATCCCTTCGATGGTCGCCTTCAACCCGAATTGGTGCTCTACAAAATCGGGTGCTACATCACGCTGCAGCACTTTGTAATGCCCTTGATTGAAAGCCTCGCTGATGATCTCCCGGAAGACACTCTCATTCTTTGAACCAGACATGTTAAACTCCTTTCCAATCCATCCTATTAGATTTTTTAATCGCGGATCTGGAGTAAAGTGTTGCTGTGCGCAGATCCGCATTCATTACAGTAATACTGTATTGAATATGGATATTATGCATCTATTTAGGTAGAATGTCAAGTAAATGGCCCAAACCAAGAAGACCAAACGTTCCTATGATTCGAATCTCCGCCAGCAGCAGGCCCGCCAGACACGCCGCCTGGTGTTGGGCGCGGCGGGCGAGCTTTTCAGCGAACTCGGGTATGCAGGCGCAACGATCGAGGCCATCGCTGAAAAGGCTGGGGTCGCACCCGAGACCGTGTACTCAATCTACAGCAGCAAACGCGGCTTACTGGCCCGGCTCATCGATGTCACGGTCGGAGGGGATGACCAGGCCATCCCTCTCATCGAGCGGCCCGGACCGAAAGGGGTCCTGACTCAGGAAAACCAGAGCCAGCAGATCGAGCTCTTTGCGCTCGACATCACGAGCGTCCTGGAACGCATCGCACCGCTTTTCCCGATCCTACGCACGGCAGCCATGACCGAACCGGAGATCGCCGAACTGCTGGGGGAACTGCTCGAGGGGCGCCGGCAAAACCTGGCTAAATTCGTGCAGGCGCTTGCCTCTCATGGACCGCTACGGGCGGGTCTGGACTTACAAGCGGCCACCGATCTCGTCTGGACCCTTAGCAGCCCGGAGGTCTTCAACTTGCTAACGATCGACCGGGGCTGGCCGTCCGACCGCTTCTCGGAATGGCTGTCCGTCTCACTGGCGCGCCTGCTGCTGCCCTGACCAGCTCATCCAGGCTTGATCAAACCTTAACCGCTGTTCGAAACCTCCCTTGCCACCGGCATCACCTATCTCGTCCGGACCGACTTGGAGCTGGCCGATGTCGTGCAAAGGCTTAGCCCTCCTCCGCTTTGGCAGCGGCCGTACAACGGGTCAAGCGCCTGCCTGCCTGGCCTAACCCGGACCAGCTGCACGAGATCGCTGGGTCCTGGAAACCCTGGCGGGCAATCGCCGCGCGCATCCTTTTGCATCCTTACCTGAGTTGATATTCGCGGAATTTAGGCCAGCTCTGTTTGAACACAGCTTGACTCTTACGTAACGTTATGGTTTAGACTGCTCGCAGTGAGGCAAACATGGCCGAATACACAGTAAGCCAGCTGGCAGAGTTGGCGGGGATCAGCGTGCGTACGCTGCATCACTACGACCAGATCGGGCTGCTCCCGCCTGCCAGGCGGACGGAAGCCGGTTACCGAATTTACGGCCGGGCTGAGCTGATGCGGCTGCAGCAGATCCTGCTCTTTCGCGAACTCGAGATGCCCTTGGCCGAGATCCAGGCCCGAATCGAAGCACCGGATTTCGCCCCGCTCTCGGCCTTGAAGGAGCATCGCCAGGCGCTGGAACAACGCCGAGACCGGCTGGGGCGATTAATTAAGACAGTGGACAGAACACTCGCAAATCTGCAGGAGAATGAGATGAGTTTATCGGACGAAGAGCTGTATTTTGGCCTGACACCAGAGCAGGCCGAACGCTACCCGCGTGAGGCGCGCGAACGCTGGGGCGAGGAGCGGGTGACGGAGGCCGAGGACAGGGTGCGCAAGCTCTCGAAAGAACAGTGGGCACAAATCGGCCAACAAGGCGAGGACGCCACCCAGGCAGTGGCCGCACTCGTCGGCAGGCCGGCAGACGACCCACAGGTCCAGCAGGCTATCGCCCTGCATCATGCCTGGATCGAGAACTTCTACCCGGCGCCGGCCGAGGTCTACCGTGGTCTGGGCCGGATGTACGTCGAACACCCCGAGTTCCGCGCCTACTATGAGCAGCGCGCGGAAGGCCTGGCCGAATTCATGCGCGCTGCGATCGAGATCTACTGCGACCGCAGCCTCACGTAAGACCTCAGCTCGGCAGAAAGCCGGTGCGATAAAACGCACCGGCTTTGTTCTTCCAAATACCAGCTTGAAGGATCAAACGCGATCCGCTAACGTCTCCAGCGAAATCCAGGTGCCCATCCAGACACAATGAGTACAACCGCCGGAAAGCACGCCGAGCGCCGCGAATGCTGAGAGCGTGGACAAAACCAGACGCTTTGAATATGCTCCTGGTTGTCCTTCCACGAACTTGCCAGCAGGATGGGCCTGACCCGGGGGTTGCGCCGATGGCCGAAACGATCATCCAAACGGAACTTGATAACGGTATTGCTGAGATTCACCTGCATCGTGGTGTGACAAATGCAATTCATCCCAATTTGATTGCCGACCTCGATGCGGTTCTGGATGAGATTGTGCCCGACGGGCGGGTGCGCGGCCTGGTCCTCACCGGTGGAGAGAAGTTCTTCTCGATCGGCTTCGATCTGCCCTATTTACTCACGCTCCCCGAGCCGGCTTTTGGTGCGTTCTACCACAGCTTCAACATACTCTGCCTGAAGCTCTACCGCTTACCGCTTCCCACGGTCGCTGCACTTTGTGGACATGCCACCGCCGGCGGGTGCATCCTGGCGCTTTGTTGCGATTACCGCCTGATGGCCGAAGGACACAAGCTGATCGGCCTGAATGAAATCAAGCTGGGTCTGCCGGTTCCCTTCCCGGCTGACCGCATGCTGCATGCGCTGGTCGGAACCCGGATCGCACGCCAGGTGCTGGAAACGGGCGACTTCTTCGAGTCACGTGCCGCCCTGGAGTTGGGGCTGGTGGATCGAATCTTCCCCCTGAAGGATTTGATCCCCGAGGCACGCAAGCTGGCAGGAAGCCTGGCAGCCGCGCCGGGCGAGGCCTACTCCCTGATTAAATCAAACCGGGTAACGCCGACCCTGCAGGCGATCGAAACAGGGCTGACGGAACACGAAAAACTGTTTGTCCACAGCTGGTCTTCCTCAGCTGTGCAGCCGCTGCTCTTTGATGCTGCGACCAAGTTTTAAAGCGTTCAAAGCCCTCGCCCAATCACTCCCTCGGGCCGCTGTCGTGCGACTCGTTCCACTACTCGCCTGCAGCATGTCCTGCCGAACCCGGGATTTTGATTCAGGTTGAGATCCATGACGGTATTCGGGTAAAATCTCTCCAGTTTTTACGCGTGGAGTGATGATGCGAACCTGGAGAATAGCCGCCATTTCTGGAGTTCTGGCCATACTGCTCGCCGGCTGTGCCGCAGCAGGCGCAGCTCCGGTCGACCCGGTCCCAACGGCCCCAGACCTGGCCAGCCCTAGCACGGAAGAGGTGACCGAGCGCTACGTCAATCATGAGGCCAAGCTCAGCCTGGCGCTTCCCCAGGGTTGGGACTCGGCCGGTCCGTTTCCAGTTGCAGTTGGCAGCTCAACCTACAATCTATACCTGCTCGGACCTGACCCCTCGACCAAAGCCGGACCGGGCGCCAGCCGTCTAATCGTCGCTGCGGATGAGGCGCTAACCGTGGAGGCCTTCCTCGAATCACAGTGCTTCACCTGCCCCCCGGCGGAACTCACGACCTCGAATCTGAATGGGATTAAGGTGCAGCGCGCCACGCTCGGTAGTGGCGGTGTACCGTTCGTCATCGAGTGGATCTTCCTTGAACGGGACGGCCGGCTGACCGGACTTTCGATCCACGACCCCGACACGCTGGAAACGCTAGATGACGTCCTGCAATCCTTGCGGGTTGAGTAAAGCCCGCATGTAGAAGCAAGAACCTTAAACTCGCTGATCAACGTTGGCTCTATGACCTGGCGCTGGAAGACTTCATCACCCCTGAACCTTGAGGACGCGATCATTTTCGGACGGTAAGGGACCATCATGGAGTACACTTAGGTCCTCGCAGCATCCCTCCCAAGCGTCGATGCCTACCGAAGGAGCACAACTTGGCGGAATATCAGCCCCAGAGGACACTTGCCCGTCAGCCTTCGAAGTGGGGCTTTGGATATTGGCTCAGCCGGATCTGGATGCGCGTATTCGGATGGAGGGTGGAGAATCTGCTCCCGCCCGGTACCAAGTTTGTGCTGATCGGCGCGCCGCATACGAGCAATTGGGATTTTATCTTCATGCTCGCTGCAGCGAATGTCATGCGGGTGAAGGTCTCCTGGATGGGCAAGCACACACTCTTCAAGCCCCCCTTCGGAGCCCTCTTCCGGCGACTGGGAGGCATCCCGATCAATCGCCAAGCTTCGCACGGCGTCGTCTCGCAGATAGCCGAGCGCTACGACCAGGCGGATGAACTGCTGCTCGCTGTCGCTCCCTCCGGAACGCGCAAGCACGTCGACCACTGGAAATCAGGCTTCTACCGAATCGCTCTTCAGGCCGGCGTCCCAATCGCCTGTGGTTACCTCGACTATGCAGGCCGGCGAGCAGGCATCGGGCTTGTCTTCACCCCGAGCGGGGATATGCAGTCCGACATGGGCCGCATCCGGGATTTCTATCAGGATAAACGCGGCCGGCATCCCGGGCTCGAGTCGACGATCCGGCTTCGGGACGAGATCCCGATCTAACCCGCCCTTTATACGAACCTACCCTTCAAAAGATCTGCCAAAATAGCCAGGTTCCTCTTCTATGACCAACGCCCCATTGAACCGGACCGACCCGCGCCCATATATTGCTTCCACTGGATAGTTGCTAGAGATGGCGCGAAGGTAGGGTCGAATAAGGGGAGCCTAGCTTTCAGCGCGTTTATAAGTTATTTCGGAGCAGGAGGGCAACCGCAATGGCAAAAAGTGAAGAAAAGCAGCGCGAGGAAGCACGCAAGAAGGCGGTCGAGTATGTCATCAACCAGTTCAAGCAAGGCGTTCCTAAAGATACCATCATTGCCCGCCTGACACAGAATGGAGTTGCCAGCGATGCGGCGCAGACCTTTGTTGAATCAATCCACAGCCAGCTGGTACAGGAGGTAGAGAAGGAGCAGTTCTCAGCCAGCGCCCTGGTCATTGCGGTCGTTGCGGCCGTCGTCGCCTCGATCATCGGCGGAGCGATCTGGGGTGGAATCGTGATCCTGACCGACTATGAGATCGGGTTCATGGCGACCGGGGTCGGCCTGTTGAGCGGGTTTGCCGTCACCTTCTTTACCGAGAAGAAGGGCAGGCCGCTACAGATTATTGCCGTGCTCTCCTCGCTGGCCGGCATCCTGGTCGGGAAGTACTTCACTTTCTTCGCCCTCCTGAAGCAGTTCGTAAATTCCGAATATGGCCCGGCTGCCGCTGGCCAGGTGGGAATCTTCTCCGGCGATGTCGTCTCACTTTTCTTTGAATCATTCGGCGACCTGCTCTCACCCTACGACGTGCTCTGGATCGTGCTGGCGATAGTTGCCGCCTGGAGCATACCGCGTGCGGTTGGAGCGAAGAAGATGAAGCTAAGCACGAATTGAGTACACTCAGGCACATTCTTCAATCGTCCACCGTCCCCCGGTTGAACTTCTCACCGGGGGATTTTGATGCACAGTTCCTGGAGGTCTCGCCAGGTGAACGAAAGCCCGGCTGGGCCAAATTCGATATACTCCCCATATAACCACGCATGATTCAGGAGAACCTCGATGAAGATCGGATTACAAATTCCGCGTTTTAACTGGCCTGGCTCACCCCAAAATACCGGCGCCAAGCTGACCGAGATCGCCGCAACAGCCGAGGCGGCCGGTTTCTCCAGCCTGTGGGTGATGGACCATTATTACCAGATCGCGCCTGGCCTGGGCCAGGCTGACGACCCGATGCTCGAAGGCTACAGTGTCCTCAACTACCTTGCCGGCGTCACAAAAAATGCCACCCTCGGAACGCTTGTCACCGGTGTCATCTACCGTGAGCCAGCCTATCTGGTCAAAATCGTCACAGCACTGGACGTGCTCTCAGGCGGCCGGGCGTACTTCGGAGTGGGAGCAGCCTGGTACGAGCAGGAAGCCCATGGTATGGGCTTTCCGTTTCCTCCCATCAAAGAGCGCTTCGAACGGCTGGAGGAAACACTCCAGATCGCACATCAAATGTGGTCTGACGATCGCTCGCCCTTTGAAGGAAAGCATTACCGGCTTGAAAAGCCGATTAACAGTCCACAGCCCATCAGCCGCCCGCATCCGCCGATCATGATCGGCGGAATGGGTGAAAAGAAGACGCTACGCCTCGTGGCACAGTATGCAGATGCCTGCAACCTGTTCTTACGAGCTGGCCTGGACACGCTGGTCCATAAAATGGACGTGCTGCGCCGCCACTGCGACGACCTGGGAAGGGACTTTGAGGAAATTGAATGCACTACCCTCGGGACGGTTCACCTGGCGCCGGACGAAATGACCGCGAAGGATGTCATCTCGACCTGCCAGGATCTGGCCGGGCTTGGTATCTCGCATGCCATCTTCAACATGCCGAATCTACACGAGATTAGCCCGCTCGAGACCTTCGGCCGGGAGATCATCCCTGCCACTAGTGAGCTGTGAATCGAAGTCGCTTCAAGAGGAGTTCCAGGCAATGACCGTTTCCTTCGAAATCTCAACGTACATCCCTGCAACTCCGGAGGAGGTTTACAGCACCTGGATGGATTCGAATGGCCATGGCGCGATGACCGGCAGCCCGGCCAGGATCGAATCCATCCCGGGAGCTTCGTTTGATGCCTGGGACGGGTACATCACCGGGGTGAATCTCGAGCTTGAACCAGGCCGGCGCATCCTGCAGTCCTGGCGCACGGATGAGTTCAGCCCGGAAGAGGCGGATTCAAGGCTCGAAGAGCTGCTCGAACCGGAGGGGGACGGAACCCAGCTCACTCTAAGGCACACCCAACTCCCAGAGCACGGGCAGCAGTACGAAGATGGCTGGCGTGAAAATTACTTCGAACCGATGAGTGAATACTACTCTCGTTAAACCGGGGTGGAACTTCCACCCCGGACAATGAAGCCACGAATTGGCAGCAGGTCCTGCATTGTATACGTGATTGGAACAACGAATCACAGGGCAAAGCCTATATTTCCATCCTCCCGGTACATTTTTTGGGCGCGGCCCTCACAAGCCGGGTGTAAGCTTTCGCCGGTTGAAGATCAAGGTCCTGACCGGCTCAACCGAAAAGATGCTTTCTGAAAGGTTGCGATGATGTTCTGCCAGCGGCTTACACGGATCGTGTTTCTTTCCTTGCTCATGCTCAGCGGGTGCTCGCGTGCCAGCGTCTCACCTACGTCAGCAATCGCTGCAGATATTCCAACGCTCCCGGTGGCGAGCACACCAGCTCAGACACCGGTCACGGTGCCGCACAACGCTGGCCTGGCTACCCCCGTCGCCGATTCTCCCGCTGCCGGCATCTGCGCCCGCTTCGACGGACTGCTCGTGACCATGCAGATCCTGCCTGGCATCCCTGATCCACGCTGTGTACAGGTCCGCGGCGAGCAGCAGCTCAGCATTACCAATCGAACCGAAGACACAATTGGGGTAACCCTCGGCCCGTTCGATACCCGCCTCGCTCCGGGACAGGAATTCCTGATCACCACCCCATTCGAGGATTATCTCGCACCAGGTGTCCATGCTGTCATGGTCACACCCTGCTGCGGCGGCGAGATCGTTTACGGAATCGATCTCGGGAAATAACCTCCCCGTTCTACCTCGAAGGCACAAAGCCTCTCCGGGCGAAGCCAGATGTAGCGGTGTGAACCTGATACACTTCTGCACGAACTTACCCATTCGCTGGCGGACGGGGAAGAAGCGAACTTCCAGGTTGCAGTGCTTATGCTTCGCTCCCTTTTCGCACGCTGCCAATGGATTTTCAAAGCAGCTGGGCGTGCTCTACGGCCCGGATTGGATGCGAGGGTTGATAAACCGATGCTGGAGAAAAGCACGAAACTACCTGACCTGCAGCCTCTGGTCGATCTGCTGCGTGCGGCCGGCCAAGCTCACCACCAGGCTTACCTCGCCGTAGACGGTGAAGATCCCGAATGGCCTTCCTGGTATGCCGGGTTCCTGCTTGAGCCGATGCAGGCCCTCGGGCTTGAAATGACATCGCTCGCGGAGCTGAGTGAGGCGTTATCGAATGTGCAAGCAGCATACGCGGAGCAGGCACCGGAAATTGATTGGCCGACATTCTACGCTCAGGATTTGCTGCAGCGCTTCGGTTGATCAGGACCTTTAAGCTCCATTCATACCTCGTCGCTCTCTGTAAACCCGCCCGAAGTTGCATGTCCCTTCAACCTGGATTAGACTTCGCCCCTGCAACCTACCAAGGGGGCACACCGTCGATGATGCCGCAAACTCGCTGTCCGGTCGATCTCTTTCACAAATCCGCATGATAAACGCCAAGGGTCCCCGCCTGCAGGGCATGCAGGCATTCTACGTCATGTGGAGCGGCCAGTTCGTTTCGATCTTCGCTTCCCAGATGACTTCGTTTGCTATCACGCTCTGGGCGTGGGATTTCTCTCAATCCGCCACCACCCTCGTCCTGGTTGGCCTGGCATCATTTCTCCCACGTATGGTCCTCAGCCCCTTCGCCGGAACGCTCGTCGATCGCTGGAACCGCAAGCTGGTCATGGCACTCTCCGATGCCGGCGCGGCGCTTGCCACCGCATTCCTGCTTACGATGTTCTTTACCGGTCAGGCTCAGATCTGGCATCTATATCTGGCCGGTTTTTTCGTCGGTGGTTTTGGCGCCTTCCAGTATCCGGCTACGACTTCCGTCATCACTACCATGGTTGCGAAGGATCAGCTCTCGCGCGCCAACAGCCTGCAATCGCTGATCAGCTCGGCTTCCGGTATCGGGGCTCCGCTGCTCGCCGGTGGATTGATCGCCTGGATCGGTATCAGCGGGATCCTGGTTATCGATCTGGTCACGTTCTTCCTGGCCCTGGCCACGCTGCTCATCATCCACATCCCGCAGCCCGTTAAAACCCCGGATGGCGAAGGCGGGCAGGGCACCTTCTGGCTGGAGACCCTGCACGGCCTGCGCTACATCCTTGATCGCAGCAGCCTGGTTGCAATCTTTTTATTGTTCATGACCTCCAATATCTCGGCCGGATTTATCTCCCCGATGATCAACCCGCTCGTGCTCTCCCGCAGCGGGAATGACGCAGCTGTGCTGGGTCTGGTGCGGTCCGCTGGATCGGCTGGATTTCTCGCTGGCGGATTGCTGATGAGCGCCTGGAAGGGGCCGCGGCGGCGGATCTACGGGGTCGCAGTCGGATTTATCGTCGAGGGGCTGCTCGGGGCAGCGATCCTAGGGCTCGGCCGAAGCGCCCCGGCCTGGATGGTGGGCTTTCTCGTCACCGGGCTTTCGATCACCATCGTCAACACGCTCTACATAACTATCCTGCAAGCCAAGATCGCGCCCGACCTGCAGGGCCGCGTCTTCGGCATCGAATACCTGGCCACGGCGGCTTCCTTTCTGATTGGACAACTCATGGCCGGGCTTGCCGCCGACCGCTGGTTTGAACCAGCCATGCAATCCTCTAATGGTCTGGCTGGATTCTTCGATGTGCTGGTTGGGACAGGACCCGGAGCAGGCGTCGGGCTGGTTGTCCTCATCGGCGGCTTGCTTACCGCGGCGGTCGGTGTGAGCTGCTTCATCATCCGGCCAATACGTGAGATTGAGACCTTGCTTTCCAACTCTCGTTCCGAAAACATGTCCGCCTCAATTCCAAACGAATGATGCGCGGTCCCACAGCCTCACGTACGACAGCCACCTGAGGCCCCTTTGCACCGAAGCAGTCGGGGCGGCGGTTTCGGTCCTCCGGAGATATCGTTTTCCATTAGAATAGTGGCGGGAACACTTGCTTGACTGGCACCCAAACCGTGAGTGCATACGAACAAGGCCATGCCCACCAACCTGACCCCGGAATACTACAAAACTGAGGAGCGTTTTCGAGAAGCGACGACGAATGAGGAAAAGATCGCGCTGCTCGAAGATATGCTCAGCCTGATTCCCAAACATAAGGGCACTGACCACCTGCGCGCCGACCTGCGCCGCAAGCTCTCCAAGCTCAAGGACTCCGTTGGCGCCAAGGGGAAGGTTGGCCGCTTCACCTCGGCTTTTAATATTGACCGTGAAGGTGCCGGGCAGGTTACGCTGGTCGGGCCGGCCAATACGGGTAAATCCTCCCTTGTCGCCGCCCTGACCAACGCCGAGCCGGAAGTCGCCGAATACCCCTTCACAACGCGCAAGCCAACCCCGGGCATGATGCCAATCGACAATATCCAGGTGCAGCTGATCGATACACCGCCCATCGATCGCGAATTCGTAGAGCCAGAGTTGATCGACCTGATCCGCCGGGCCGACCTGGTCCTGTTGATGGTCGACCTGCAAGCATTCCCAATCGAGCAATTTGAAGAATCCATTGCCTTCCTCGAAGCGAATCGAATCGTCCCGGCCCATCGTCGCGAACAGTTTCCACAGGATATCCGCTGGGCATCACCGCCTTTCCTGATCCTGGTGAACAAAGTCGACGATGAAAGCCATGACGAGGATTACGAGGTATTTCGTGAATTTATTCCTGCGGATTGGCCCACGCTGCCAATATCCATCCTGGCCGCACGCGGGATCGAGGCGATGAAGAAGGATGTGTTCGAGGCGCTTGAGATTATTCGGGTTTACTCCAAAGCGCCCGGCCGGGATCCAGATTACAACTCCCCCTTCGTCATGAAACGCGGCGGAACGGTGGACGAGTTTGCAGCGAAAATCCACCAGGATTTCTCCCGAAATCTAAAAGCCGCTCGCGTCTGGGGCAGCGGTGAGTTCGAAGGCCAGATGGTCAGTCGTGATTATGAACTCCACGATGGCGACGTTGTGGAGCTTCGCATATAAGACCCCTTTTTCAGCGAACCGCATGAACCTGAAACCGATGCCAGGTGTATGGTTATCGGATTGACAGGGAGGGAGAGTGGGCGGTTCCTTCGACTTCGAGCGGGCATGGCAGGGGAAACTCAGGACAGCGCTGGCCCAGACTGCCGGAGAAGCCACCCGGCATTTGATCCTTGAAGGCGGGGGGCAGCTTAGCGACCAATCGGCTCGCGGGGAGGTCGTCCAGTGGACAAGCCAAATGCTAGCGCGGGCGGAAGCTGCTCTCGATGAAGGAGAACTGGCGCAGGTCTTCACGGGCTGCGCCTGCCATTATCCAGCTGAGGAGCTGATTCCCTTGCGGGAGGCCTTCGCCCACGCTGGCGACCTGTATGCGATCCTGGCACAACTGCAGGAGCGATTCGAGCACTTCCTGACCAGCATAATCAAGCTGCCGCGTGAATGCTTGGACGAGGTCGTATCGCGCGGCTGGGGGTTGGCCGGCCGGCTCGTAGGCGACACGATTATCGCCACCAAGATCCCCAAGAGCGGCTACTTGCTCGAGTACCTGCAGGAGCTAGATCGCGACCGCCGCCGTGCTCTCTACTGCCACTGTCCCCGCGTGCGCTCGGCAGTGGCCGATGGCCAGCAGCTCTCAAAAACCTACTGCTACTGCGGCGCCGGCTACTACCAGAACCTGTGGGAGACTATTCTCGACCAACCGGTCAAAGTCGAGGTCGTGAGCAGCGTCCTCTCCGGTGACGACACCTGCACGGTTGCCATCCATCTGCCGCCTGGAATTTACGCCGCTATGTAGCGCCAGGATGATCCTGCGAAGCAGAGACACGAAGATCGCACTACAGCAACTTGATCTCAGGCTCCGTACCCGGATGCTCCCCTTTCCACAGCGAGGCATCCTGCCGTTTGCCACCGCACCTTGCTGGTCATTCTCTCCTATCCACGATCGAAGAGCTAAACTGGTGGCCATGACCCGTGAGAAGTGGTCCAGATCAACAGCAAAGACTCCCCGTCCAAATGTGAACATCCGACAGACGAAGTACACTTACCAAAGCCCTGGTCTGACCCGTCCACCTGAGCGAGATCGAATAGAATATGCCCATCGAATGACAAGCAGCTTGGCCAGTTCGCTGCCAGCCAGGAGATCTACATCGGAGAGGAGAGCCAAATGATCCATGGCAAGAACGTCATCCTGCGCCAGGTGCGAGAGCAAGACCTGGATGAATTCTTCCAATATGCCAATGATTACCTCGCCCGTGGCGATTACTGGCCGGCAGGTCTGATGCCCGAAGTTCGCTCTCGGAATGAATTCAAGGAGAACGGCTGGTGGGAAGAAGAGCGCGGCACGCTGCTCATCACGGATCACAAGGATAAAATGCTGGGAAGATTGTTCTTCTGGAAATCGATGAGCTATGTCGATGCATTCGAGATTGGCGGCATGATTTTCCAAGCGCAGGAGCGCGGCAAAGGCATTATGAGCGAAGCTCTACCGATGCTGATCGCCTGGCTATTCGATACCAAGCGCGTCTACCGGCTGCATGCGACCCACCTGCCTGGCAATCAGGCTTCACAGACCGTACTGCAGCGGGCTGGCATGAAGTATGAGGGCACGCTGAGAAAAGCCGTATTTCACCGCGGCCAGTATGTCGACCTGCTCATGTATTCCATCCTGCGCGACGAATCCCCGGGTTTGAAAGAGCTGCTGGAGGAATCTTCGTAGAGCTCAGGACAATACGCCAATTCCTCAGCCCATGTAATCCTGCTCCACCGAACCGCTCGGTTTGCACGCCTGGTCTTGATCTCGGAGGGGCGAGCAGCCACTCGCCCTACGCTGCCTTGCAAACCTCACCTCCCCGAGCAATTCATCGCATTTGTGCGCCCGGCCGAAAACGTAGTGGCGGGATGAACGCGCGCTCGAGCGGACCTGATAGAATTCAAACGGGTGAAGGGAGTGTGCGCAATGGAACAGAATAAAAAACCGGCAGCCCAACTTCAGCTGGCGACCTTCGGCGGTGGCTGCTTCTGGTGCCTCGATCCGGTTTTCTCTGATCTGGTCGGCGTAGAGCAGGTCGTGGTGGGTTATGCCGGCGGAGATAAAGCCGACCCTAGCTATAAACTGGTCTGCACGGGACGTACAGGGCATGCTGAAGTCGTTCAGGTAACCTTTGATCCCTCCCGGATCAGCTATCGCGAATTGTTAGAAATCTTCTTCAATGTGCATGATCCCACCACGCTCAACCGGCAGGGAGCGGATGCGGGCACCCAGTACCGCTCGATCATCCTCGCGCATGACGCAGAACAGGAGCAGGTTGCACGCTCGGTGATTGAGGATCTCTCAAATGAAGGGATCTGGCCTAATCCGATTGTGACCCAGGTCGAGACCTACCAGGTCTTCTATCCAGCTGAGGCTTACCATCAGGACTATTTCGCAAAGAATCCGGGTCAGGGCTACTGCCAGGTCGTAATCGCGCCGAAGGTCAGCAAGTTCCGTAAAACCTACGCAGCTCGCTTGAAATCGAGCTAAGGTCTGACCGTCGGGATGGCTGCAGGGAGATCCGCAATGTCAGATTCAACGAAAGTCGTCTGTGAAACGCTAACCCCTGGCAAACAGCCGACGCGCATCGATCGCTGAAATCGTCAGTCCGATCATTCTTTGGATCACGAGGCCAGATATGCATATCAATGATCTATCGCATCAGACAGCTCGCGAAGTCGTCCCCGGCTACCGGGCCCGCTTCGTACACAGTGATAGGGTCACGCTTGCCTACTGGGATATCGAGGCTGGCGCCGCTCTTCCAGAGCATGCCCATCCCCACGAACAGCTTACAAACGTCATCTCGGGCAAATTCCAGCTAACGATCGCTGGCGAAACCCACCTGTTGGAACCAGGCTGGTGGCCGAGATACCACCGAACGTTCTCCATTCCGGGGTTGCACAGACCGCATGCCGCCTGATCGACGTGTTCTGTCCTGTGCGAGAGGACTACCGCTGAAAATACTCAAGGTTGATTCAATCCACGGGGCAGCAGAAAGGGGGATGTTTCATGTACTTGCATCGCGGCACACTTGCAGGGAAAATGCAGGCATCTGCAGAACATGAATTGAGGAGTTTGCGATGGCGAAGGGGATACTTCTGCTGCTGGTGATCATGTTCGGCGCGATGTGGCTCATCCTGCGACCGGGAATCCTGATCGCCCAACCAAGTCCAAGTCTGCCAGACGGTATGACGCTAATCTATCTCGACAAGCCGGCCGGCGTAAAAGTCTTCAACTCGACCGATTCCCAATGTGTTGCCATATATGGGACAGCCAGTGGATCGTGTCGGGATCAAGTGCTCGCCGATTCCCAGTTATTCTTTCAGAATGAACTCGTTCAACTGCCGTACATGTCCTGGCTGGCGGACCTGCTGCAGGTTAATCCATAGTCAACGTTCTGGCTCGCAAGATGCGGGCACGTCTCCACTTGTTGGTACCCGGGGTCCCGAAATATTCTTCAGCGGTCGCAGGACCCCTTCCCTGAAATATTCCAGCTCACATGCTCAGGCAGTAAAGAGAGCGCCTCGATGGCCGAGAGGCTTTTAAAAACAAAGCTTCACATACCGGCCTCTCGGGCTGAAGTCGTCTCCCGTTCCACTCTGGTGGCATAGCTGGAGGACGTTCCGCTCCCGGTTTTCATCCTGGTCTCAGCCGCAGCCGGCTTTGGCAAGACGACCTTGCTCAGCAATTGGTCCGATTGATTTAATGGGTTCAGGCTGCAGGAGGGTGTTGACGAGCGTGGGCCGTTTGTAGCACTCAGCGGCTTTGTCCCGGATCAGGCTGCGCTTCAGGGGGTCCTCGCCAAGCTGGCCAGCCTCAACCTGCAGCTGCTCGGTGTGGAACTGATCGATTCTTCCGAAGAGACGTAGTCTTCTGAGTCCCGAACCTCACTAATGGCAATCGGATGGGAGAAGGCGATGAAACCAGAGACTGCCTAGCGAGTAAGTATTTAAATTCATTTCTTGTAGGTTGGAACTCCGGAAGGCAGATGAAACGCCAAACTCCCCGGCCCGATCTTGAAGATCAAAGGGTGAATGACAATGTCCGAACGCACCCTACTAACTGACAAACCTGGATCCAGAAGCTCGCGCCTGGTGGCTCTCGACGCGCTGCGCGGCCTGATCATCGTCTTCATGGCACTTGATCATGCCAATTACTTCATCGCCCAACGCCACAGCAGCGGCGAATACTGGGGAGGCCCTTTTCCTGTATACACCGACCTGCCGTCTTTTCTGACGCGCCTCGTAACACACTTCTGCGCGCCCGGTTTCTTCCTCCTGATGGGCGCCGGGATGTCGCTGTTCGCTGCCTCACGGCGAGCGCGCGGCTGGTCATGGGGTGCTGTGCGGCGCCACTTCCTGATCCGGGGAGGGATTCTTATCGGCCTTCAGCTGCTGGTGGTCAACCTTGCATGGGGTTGGGGGTCAATTCCCTTTCCTTCAATTTACATTGGTGTGCTGATTGCGCTGGGTGGGACAATGATCCTTGGCAGCTTCTTTCTACCGTTGGGCGATCTGCCCCTGGCGGGAATCACGCTGGCTCTATTTATCGGGACAGAATTGCTGCATCCCTCGCCTGCGCAGTGGGGGATCATCAGGGTTGGCCTGATTGACCTGCTCCTGGTTCGTCCTGGTGGAAACGCGGACCTGTGGTCGAATTACCCGGTCCTACCCTGGCTGGAGCTGGTGACCTTCGGTATGCTCCTCGGCAGATGGATTTGTAAGGCACGCCAGAAAACACTCTCAAGAGTATGGATGATTGGCCTTGGATTTCTGGCACTCTTCCTGGTGTTGAGAAGCCTTGACGGTTTGGGGAACATCCGCCCGCGCCCGGGAAACGACTGGATGGACTTTCTCAACCCGGTTAAATACCCGCCGAGCATGACCTACACCCTGCTCACAACCGGCGTCAACCTGATCCTTCTCTCTGGCTTCAACTGGCTCAGACGCGTGCGTGAGGATCGGCTGTCAATCTTGACTGTGTTCGGACGTGTGCCGCTCTTCGTTTACGTGCTGCATTTATTCCTTTACCTGGGATTGGGGCGTGTGCTAACCCCGCACGGTTCCTCGCTGGTTGTCATGTACGCTCTGTGGCTGCTGGGGCTGGCCATGATCTACCCGCTGGCCAGGTTGTATGCGCGCTGGAAGGCGCAGCAGCCAGCGGACTCGCCGGCGCATTTTTTCTAGGAGTGTCCGTCATTCCGAGCCTCCGCCTCTTGTCCTTCCGAGCTTCCTCCGCTTGTCATTCCGAGCGCAAAGGGCGAGGAATACCCATGATGCTCGCTTGAAACATGCAGTCGCCGGGATCGTCACCTTTTTTCGGGGCATCGTCTCGGAGATCTCTCGTCGCCGCACTCCTCGAGATGAAATGGAGGGCGCCAGAACTGTCTGTCACCTCTCAGAAGCGGCGGTTTTCGTCGCCACCCAATAAACGATCATCCAGCATGGCACGATGAAAGGAAAGATGCCATAAAGCGTGTCGGATACCGAGTGCGACCTTGCGTCGACGGCAAGAAAAACCTGCACAGAGAACGCCAATGCGAGCAGAATAACGGCCACGCCCTGCCACGAAGCTGGGCGGTAAATCCAGCCCCACGCCTTGAACCAGCGATGTCTCATCTGACCCTACCTCCACTTGTGGTTTACAAGCATCAGTGTAGGAACGATCGACTGGCAATAACTCTCAAAAAACCTCTGCCTGGATCAGGTGGCGAATCAATACGGGGGCTGCACAATTGTGCAGCCCCCGCTTCTCGTTCTGGCGGCACTCAGACTTCCCGCCTCCGTATCCCCCAGATGCTCAAACCGAGCAGCAAAAGGGTTGGAATGAACATCCGCAGCAGGTCAACCGTTAGCCGCGGCCAGTCGATGCTGGCGGTCATGCTCATGCAGACCATTTCGGATAGTGCAACGGTGGGTAGCAGACTAAAAACTGTAGCCAACCATGCCGGAAGGTTGCTTGCGAACTGCCCGACAAAAACCGGCAGCAGCAGCACCACCAGCAGCAGCCCGAGCCACAGGTTCATCGACGCCGGCTCATCCGAGAACGTCCCGATCACCAACCCCAGCACGACCGCAAAAGCTGATCCTGCCAGGACAGCGATCACGATCACAGACCAATGCACGATCAACCCGGCAGCCATCAAGCAGAAGACGGCAGCTGCCGCCAGGCAGTAGGCCAGTCCTGCTAGTGACTTGCCGACCGCGATGTGGGTCATGCTGGCCGGCGAGACCAGCAGCGTTGAAAACGTCCCGGTTTGTTTCTCCTCCTGGATCAAGCCCGGAGTCATGTAGACGCCGATGATGAAGAGCGCGTTCACCAGGCCTGTCGCGACCATCACCATCTGTCCCGTCGACTCGAGCGTGGGGTAGACTGCGTTTCCCGCATAGCTGATGGTTACGGTCGCACCCCACATCTCGCTCAGCAGGCGTTCCACGGATTCAAACGTATCACGGACGACTTCCGGGTCGATCCAGTAAGGATAGTAGCCAGTGAGTTCAAGAGTGCCATCCGCGGCAACGGACGGAGGCAGTTCATCTGGCAGGAGCACGCCCAAGGCCGGAGCGAAGGATTGGCCGAGTTCGACCTCCAGCGCCATCTGGTCCTCGAGTGCGAAGGCGGGGAACTCCGTTTCCCGGCGAAGATCTCGCACGAGCTCACGCCCGGAGGGCCCGGCGAAGCCGACGCGCGGCTGGTCGGACATGCCAACCAGCATGCGCATTGCAAAGGCTCCCACCATCAGAGTTGCTACTCCGATCATGATCCCGATCATTACCCGGTTCTTGAGCGAGTCGAGGATGTCCTTCCAGGCAATCGCTAGGATTATGCGCAGCCCGCTGCCAGAAGTCCTTTGTGTTTCTGTCATCATCGACCTCCCTCAGCGATCCCGGTGCCGGATCCGACTGGCAGTAAAGCCCAGCACCAACGCCGTGCCGACAAGGATGATCGCCAGGTTGCGCAGGATGACAGCGGCCGGGATCTGGGCTGCGGCGCTGGCACGGATGAGCATGCTCATGGCGACCGTCGGAACCCATGGCATCAGGCTGACCAGCCACCCTGGAATCAGCTCATCTAGCACCACCAGAAACGGCGGCAGCATGAGCGGGATCACGGCAGCCCAGGCCCAACCCATGAGCTGCTGACGTGTGTGCAAGATGGTTCCGAGCAGCAGGCCGATGCTTACCGTGAAGGTACATCCGGCCAGGATTGCCAGCCAGGCTACTCCCCAGTGCTGGATCACGGGTCCGTAAATCAACAGCGAGGGGATGCCGATCAACAGGCCATAAAACAGCCCGGTCAGCGCCTTGGCAGCGACGACCATCCAGCTCGAGGCAGGAGAGACCATCAGCGCGTCGAGCGTGCGGGCGGATTTTTCCTCCATCATCAGGTTTGGGATAAAGGAGATGCCCAGCATGCACATCATAAAGATCGTCCCTAGCGAGGCTGTAAAGGCTGTGCCGTCGTTGTCCACCGCCGGGGAGATGCGGTTATCGCCAACTTCGATACGAACCGCCAAACCGGTTTCATTATAGATTGCAGTCTCTGCCTGCTGGACCAGTTCCTGCGCCTCGTCCCGCGAGACCCACTGCACGATATATCCCTGCAGTTCAGGCGTCTCTCCGGCTTCAACTCGGGCATCGAAATCAGCCGGAATCACCAGGCCGAGTTCGGGCTCGCTCCCGTCACCAATCCGGCGCTGGAGCGCCGGGAGGGATGGACTGCTCCTTACCTCGATCTCGCTGCTGTACTGCAGGTCAGCCAGTGATGTAGCCGGACCGACCTCATACAGGAAAACACGCGCCGGATCGGTGGCGCTGATCAGCGGCATGAAACGGTACAGGGCGACCATCATGACCGCCGTCACGATCACCGTCAATGTGTTTTTATTTCGGATGCCCTCAAACATATCCTTGGCGGTAATCGCCAGGATAACCCGGAGCTTATCCCGGAACGGCATGCCTCGGTGTGCGTTCATCGTAGTTTCCATGGTACGTACCTCCATTCTTTTGGTCAAACGGTCAGCCGCGTTCTTCAGCGACCGCTGTCGGTTGGTAGAGTTCGTAGCCGGTCTTCTCAAGAAAGACGTCTTCCAGCGTCGCCATCTCGCCCAGCTCGGCTTTCAACTCGGATGGCGGCGCAAGGGCGACGATCGCACCCTTGTTGATGATGGCTACCCGGCTGCACAGCCGGTCGGCTTCCTCCATGTAGTGCGTGGTGAGGAAGATGGTCACATCCTCTTGCGCCAGTTCGGCTACAAGTGAACGGATATCTCGTGCCACTCCAGGGTCCAGGCCACGCGTCGGCTCATCCAGGAAGAGCACACGCGGTTGGTGCAGCAGCGCTCGAGCGATCATCAGGCGCTGGCGCATGCCGTTCGAGTATTTGCTCGTCTGCTCGCGAGCGCGGTCGGTAAGGCCGACCCGCTCCAGCACCTGGCCAACGCGTGTCTGCGGTATGCCGTACAGGCGGGTGTAGAACTTCAGGTTGTCGAGCGCGCTGAATCGCGTGTACAGGTTCTGCTGCTCGAAAACCACCCCGATCTGCGGCTTGAGATCTTCGCGCTCCTCGACAATGTCGCAGCCCATCACACGCGCCCAGCCCGATGTCGGGCGCAGCTGACCGGTCAGCATGCGCAGCGTCGTCGTCTTGCCGGCACCATTCGGACCGAGAAATCCGAAGATCTCGCCGGCATGCACGTCGAAGGTGATGTGATCGACGGCGGTCAGCCCGTTGAATGTCCGGGTCAGGTCGGTAGCTTCGATACTTTTCATTGCAAACTCCCTTGTTCAAGTGGCCAGGTCTCTTCGTTCGTGATCCATGTGCCCGGCCAATACTCGTTTTGAAAGCCACCTGCAGACTACGATATCGGGGAAGCGGCTGCAATAAAAAACCGCCGAACGGCGGTTTTCGTGGGTTGAATGGCGCAGAATCACGCCATAAGTTGCTTGCGATGGAACAGCTCAGTAGCCGAGCAGCTCGCGCAGTTCGCCCGCAGCGGTCTTGCTGAGCGGGATCAAGGTGCCCTGCGCATCGTCCAGCCGCAAGCTGTAGCTGTCGCGGGTGAAGGGGATCACCTCGGTCACGTGCTGCAGGTTAACCAGGTAGCTGCGGTGCGCCCGGAAGAACCCACGCTGGACCAGGCGGGCCTCGAGTTCGCTCAACGTAAACTGTGTACTGAGAGCCTCGTCGTGCACGGTTTGGATTGTCGCCTTTCCCTCCTCGGCAGTGGCGAAGAGTACATCCGACGGATTCACAAGCGCGACGCTGCCTTCGTTCTTGACCGGAATTTTCAACGGTGATTCAGGGCCGGCGTCAGCGGTGGATTCAGACGTTTCGACGACCTGTCCACGCTGTATACGGTGGATCTGGTGGCAGAGGCCGGGGAGGTTGGCGTCATCGTCCCCCAGGATCAGCACGGCGGCGCCCCCCTCTGCCTGTTCACGGATCAAACGCTGCAGCAGCGAAATCGAGGACTGATCGCAGCGGGCAAAGGGTTCACGCAGAATCAGGATGCGCGGTTGGTGCAGGATCGCCCGCCCGAACGCCAGCCGCCGCGCCAACCCGCCCGACAGGTCTTCGACCATGCTTGACCCCTGATCCCCCAGTCCTACATTGCTGAGCACATCCTCGACACGGTCGGTCTCCAGGCCATAAAGCCGGGCGAAAAATCTCAGATTTGAGCGGGCAGTCCGACGAGTGTATAAGCCGTCATCAGCAAAGAGCACACCCAGCGAAGAAGAACTGCCATCGAGATCCTCACCGCCAAGAAGAACCGTGCCGGCGGTAGGCCGGGCGCGCCCGATCAGGATCTCAAACAACTCGTCAATCCCGCTGCCAGCCGGACCGACCAAACCTACGATCTGGCCGGTGCGTACACGCAGCGCCTCAAGATCGAGGACGGTTACACCATCAATATTCTTCTGGAGTCGGGTGATTTCGATCATCTGCGGGATATTCCCTTCGACAGTCGAGCCCATCTTAGCATATTCTCGAGCGGCGGCATGCGTCGTGATTCCGCTTGCTTCAAACTCCCGTGATAGCGATACTGGGAAAGCAAGCTTTTAGAGCAAATGCATCCAATTGACAAAGTCGTAGTCAGGAATCGTGCGATGAAGAAACCAACGGTCTACGAACCCGGGATGCCAGCCCGGATCATCGGCCGAATATGGGACACGCCGGTCGTCGTGGTTGACTGCAGCTGGGTCCCACTCACCCAAGTAGCCCTCTGGCCGATCATGAGCTGGCGCGCTGGACGGCTCGACCCGCAGCGTGGACCGGCCGAAAGGGCTGTGATCGGCGCGGTGACGACCCTCAGCACACTGGGCGTCGAGTGGGGCCACAACCTGGCTCATGTGGCAGCCGCGCACTTCGTAGGGCGGCCGATGGACGCCCTGCGGATCGTCTTCGGGATGCCGCTCTGCGTATACTACGATCTCGATCCGGGGGACGTCACCCCGCGCCAGCACATTCTACGTGCGCTCGGCGGACCGATTTTCAACGTGCTCACCGCAACCGCGGCTGGGATCTGGCGCACGCTGAGCAGCCCGGGCTCTTCCGGGCACGAGGTCGCTGGCACGACCATGGGCGCTTCACTGCTGATTCTCGGTGCCGGGCTGCTGCCATACCCCGGGCTGGACGGTGGGCCGATTTTGAAGTGGTCGCTGGTCGAGCGCGGCCGCACTCAGGAAGCGGCCGATCGGACGGTGCAGGTTGTCGATGGGATGGTGGGAGCTGGACTGGCGGCGGGAGCGGTTGCCGCAGGCCGGAGCGGCCATCGCTGGCTGTCGGGGCTGCTTGCCCTGTTGGGCTTACTTGGACTTGGTTTCGCCGTTGGACTTCTACGCGAGGGTTAACCGCTTCTGAGGAGATCCGAATGCTCACAATCAGATTATTGATCGGTGCCGCCTTGGTCACGCTCGGCCGGAAGCTGTTCTGGTTCTTTGTCGCTGCCGTGGGTTTTGTCCTGGCCTTCTCACTCGCCTCGCGCGTGATAGCCGAAAGCGACAGCTGGCTGGTGTGGCTGATTGCGATCGGCGCTGGCCTGCTCGGGGCGCTGCTGGCGGTCTTTATCCAGCGCCTGGCGATCGGCCTGGCAGGTTTTCTGGGCGGTTTGCTTTTCGCCCTGGGCCTGGTTGAGCTGTTCAACCTGCAGCTCGGCGGCTGGACCTGGCTGGTCTACCTGGTGGCGGGAATAATAGGCGCAGCGCTCATTTCGGCCTTCTTCGACTGGGCGCTGGTCCTGCTTTCGTCACTGAGCGGCGCCGTGTTGATCGCCCAGAGCCTGGATCTTGCCGAAGCGCAATCACTGCTGGTGTTTGGATTGGTGTTCGTCGTGGGGTTCATCCTGCAGGCGGGCTGGCTGCGCGCTGACCGGCGGAGGGAAAGCGGGTAACTGACATTTCAGCGGTGCCCCATATCACCGTCGAGAAACCGGATCTCGACCTCCGACGAACTTTATGGCGTAGCCCCATCGAAGGTATAAAATTTATGCTATCCTGACCCCTCACTGGATGCAGGAATTTCGTTCCCGTGGCACTCCAGTCCGCGAACCAAGAGAGTCCAGTTTGAAAGGAAAACGACCTCACCAATGAAGACAACACTCCGCAGTCAAACGAAGGAAATCGTCATCGACACAGATGGTCCGTTCGTGATCATCGGCGAAAAGATCAACCCAACCGGCCGCAAGAAGCTCGCCGCACAGCTCAAAGAACGCAACTTTGACTATGTGCGCGACCTTGCGATCAAGCAGGTCGCGACCGGAGCCGATTTACTGGACGTCAACGTTGGCGTTCCAGGCGAGGATGAAGTGGTGCTGCTGCCCGAAGTCTGTAAGGTCGTAGCCGAAGCCACAGACATGCCGCTTTGCATCGACTCCGCCAATCGCGAGGCACTGGCAGCTGCGCTGGCTGTCGTCCCCGGTAAACCGCTCATCAACTCGGTCAACGGCGAGGAAAAATCGCTGCAGGCCGTGCTGCCGGTGGTGAAGGAGTTCGGCGCGGCGGTCATCGGCTTGACCATGGATGACGACGGCATCCCGGACGACCCGGAAGTGCGGCTTTCAATCGCCGAGAAAATCATCGAGCGCGCCGGCAAGCTCGGCATTCCTGCCGAAGACATCATCATCGATCCACTCGTGCTCACGGTCGGTGCCGACAGCAAGGCCGGTTGGATTACGCTGCAAACCATTGAATTGGTACGCCGGGAATTCGGCACCAACGTCAACCTGGGTGCCAGCAACGTATCGTTCGGTCTGCCCGAACGCCACATCATCAACCAGGCTTTCCTGGGCCTGGCGATCGGTGCCGGCGCCAGCTGCGCTATTACCGATCCAATCAAGCTCAGCCTGACAATACGGGCGATCGATTTGCTGCGCGGTCGGGACGACTTCGCCGGCCGCTACATTAAGCACTTCCGGGATCTATCCGCCCTGGAAGGCAAGTAGCGCTGGATGCCGGTGCTGACGGACTGGTCGCTGGCAATTGACGTCGATGCCGTGCTGCGTGGACAGGGTGCGGATCCGGATAAAATCCGTCGCCGCAGCCCGCGGCTGGTTGAGGCGGCCGGGCAGGCGCTCGAAAAAGCCATTGTACTTCTCGCGCCGCAGGTCCTGTACGAGCGACTGTTTGTGAAAGAGGTACGCCACGAACAGGTCCATCTCCAGGGCGGGGAACACCTGCAGGGCGGACGCCTAGCCCAGCACCTTGGCGGTGCGCGCGAGCTGGCCGTCGTGCTGTGCACGATCGGTGATGCGCTCGAAGCTTATACGAGCGAGATCGCGAAAGAGAACATCGTTTATGGTCTGGCACTGGATGGCGTCGGTTCGGCCAGCGTCGAGGCACTGGCCAACGCGGTCTGCGCCTCGTTTGAAGCCGAAGCCAGGGAATCCGGCCTGCAGGCAAGCATCCCGCTCAGCCCGGGAATGGTCGGTTGGCCAGTTGAGCACGGGCAGCCGCAGATCTTCGATCTCCTCGATCCGGCCGAAATCGGCGTGCAGCTTACAGCGAACATGCTCATGATCCCACGTAAATCTTTAACCTTCGTGCTCGGGTTCGGCGAGAAGATGAACGAGTCCACCCGGACCTGTGACTGCTGCAGCCTGCAGGACACCTGCCGCTACCAGGATCACTATGCCTGAGACAACGCCAAAAAGACATCTGACCATTGACTTTGAGCCCATCGGTCGGCGAACCGAGATCGAACCGGGTCGGAATCTGCTCGAGGCGGCACGGAGCGCCGGCGTCGACCTGGTCTCGGTTTGTGGAGGATACGGCTCCTGTGACAGCTGTCGTGTGCGCTTGATGGTCGGCGACCTCAATCCACCAACCCTGGAGGAACATGACATCTTCGAACCGGAGGAACTGGAAGCAGGCTATCGGCTCGCCTGCCAATCCGTTCCGCAGACGGATGTCAAAGTCGAGGTGCCGCCCGAATCGCTGGCCACAACACAGCGCCTGCAGATCGAAGGCCAGGAAGTCGAAATCTTTGGTGCGCCCATCATAAGGGCTTTTGACCTGCAGATTGAACCGGCCTCCCTCAACGATCTGCGCTCGGACACCGGCCGCCTGCAAGATGCTTTGAAGGATGCCGGCATCGAGCGAATTCATTTTAGCCCGCAGGTTCTGCGAACGATCTCGGGCGTGCTGCGGGAGAATGGCTGGCACATTCGCGCTGCCGTACGCAGTGAGCAAATCGTCGGACTGCTGCCAGCCGAGACTACCTTAGCTGGGCTTGCAGTTGATGTCGGTACAACTAAGGTAGCGGGCTATCTTCTCGATCTGGATTCGGGCGAGACACTGGCGAAGGCCGGGATCATGAATCCGCAGATTAGCTACGGTGAGGATGTAGTCAGCCGTATTGCCTACACGGATTCCCACACCGAAGGAAGGGTTGAACTCCAATCGAAGCTGATCGAGGCGATAAACAGCATGCTGGGTGAGCTGTGCAGCGAAGCGCAGATCGACCGGGACCAGATAGTAGAAGCGGTCATCGTCGGCAACACCGCCATGCACCACCTGCTCGCCGGACTGCCTGTCCATCAACTTGCCATGGCGCCCTACGTGCCTGCAGTCGGTGAAGCGCTCGACCTCTACGCCGCCGATCTGGGACTGATGATCGCTCCAGGTGCGCTGGTGCATTTCCCCCCCAACATCGCCGGGTTTGTCGGTGCCGATCACGTCGCCATGGTACTGTCAACCGATCTGTGGCAGACAGACAGGACGGAAATCGCGCTCGACATCGGTACCAATACAGAAATCACTCTGGCACATCACGGCCGGCTCTTAAGCTGCTCGTGCGCCTCCGGTCCAGCTTTCGAAGGCGCACACATTCGCGATGGCATGCGCGCTGCACCGGGTGCGATCGAACGGGTGCAGATTCTGGATGGCGAGCCGATGGTATTCACAATTGGTGGTCAAGCACCGGTCGGAATCTGCGGTTCGGGCATCCTCGACGCCGTTTCCGAGCTGATCAAAGCTGGAATCATCGATCAGCGCGGGTCGCTTAAAGCAGGCGCGCCGCGAGTCCGCAAGGGCGACAACTCAAAACATCAGCAGTATCTATTGGTTCCGGCCGGTGAGAGCGGCCATGGCCGGGAAGTGGTCGTCACCCGCTCTGATGTAAATGAAATCCAGCTGGCGAAGGGAGCTATTCGAGCCGGGATTGAAATCCTGCTTGAGGAGGCCGGGATCGAGCCCCTGGATATCGATTCATTTATCGTCGCCGGCGCATTCGGCACCTACCTCGACGTGGGCAGCGCCGTGACGATTGGGATGTTCCCCGACCTGCCGCGCGATCGCTTTCAGCAGGTCGGGAACGCGGCGGGCACCGGCGCCCGTCAAATGCTGGTTTCGGCCGAGCGCCGCCACATCGCCGATCAGATTCGTTCCCAGGTCGAGTACATCGAGCTGACAACCCATCCTGATTTCGAAGGCCGCTTCACTCGGGCACTCTTTTTTTAACTGAATGTCCAGCTCTACAGCTCCCAAGCGAGTTATGGCATTACCCACACGCTTGAGGCTGAAGAATGATTCTGCTACCATGTGCTGGTCATGAGCAGGCGGTCGGCCCTAGTTGATCCGGGGTCGGCGTCGGATCTCCCCATCCCTCGAAAAGTGCCAGCTAGCTCACACCAACATTACAATCGAGAGCGTGATCATGCCTCTTTGGAACTCGTATGCACAGCCGACCTCGGTCGACGATGCGCTCGCAGCCCTGGCAGACTGCGCCGGTCAAACCGCAATCATCGCCGGCGGCACCGACCTGCTGCTCGACATGCAGCAGGGCCGACATGCTCCCGTTGAGCTGCTCGTGGACGTGACCCGGATCGAGGAGATGTCCTTAATCGAACGTGACGCTGACCATATCTTCCTTGGAGCGGCGGTGACACATTCGGCGATCGTAGCCAATGGCCTTCTTCAAGAGCACACGTCCTGCCTAGTCGAGGGCTGCGGACTGATTGGCGGACCGCAGGTCCGCAACGTCGCCACGATCGGCGGCAATGTCGCCCACGCTCTGCCCGCCGGGGACGGTACCATCGCCCTGCTCGCACTGGACGCCCAAGCAATGATCGCTTCGAGAGGCGGCCGGACATGGAAACCGCTGTCCGATCTCTTCGCCGGACCCGGCGAAACCTCCTTCGACCGCAGTAAGGAGATCCTGGTCGGTTTCAGACTGCCGCTCAGAGGTATAAAGGAAGGGTCCGCCTTCCGGCGGGTAATGCGGCCGCAGGGTGTGGCGATCGCTATTCTAAATATGGCAATCTGGCTTCGGCAGGCCACGGATGGCACGCTGGATGACATCCGGCTGGCAATCGGACCGGGCGGCCCGGTGCCGTTCCGGGCTATCCTGACTGAGAACGCCCTGCGCGGCGGAAATGCTACTCAGGAGGCATTAACTGCCGCAACTGAAACGCTGCTCAGTGAAGTGCAGCTGCGTACGAGCAGGCACCGCGCCACGCATGCATATCGCGCTCATCTAACGGGTCCTTTGCTCGATCGAACGATCACGGCTGCTCTGGAAAACCTGAACACGATGATGCCGGAGAGCTGAGCACTTAGCGCTTATTCGTTCTTATGACAGGGTGCCATCCATGACGAACATGCTCTCTTTCAAGGTTAATGGGCAGGATCAGCGGCTCGAAATCGAGCCGGACGAAATGCTATCCGACGTGCTGCGGGTGCGGTTAGGCCTGACCGGTACCAAGATCGCATGCAACGAAGCCGAATGCGGATCATGCACGGTGCTGCTCAACGGTCAGCCGGTGCTCTCCTGTACCCTGCCGGCCTTGAAGGCCGAGGGGAATGAGGTGCGCACGATCGAATCGCTCAGAGGTGGCGGCGCCCTCCACCCGCTTCAAGAAGCGTTTATCGAGCACGGCGCGATCCAGTGCGGATTCTGTATTCCAGGCCAGATCATGACCGCGCTCGCTCTGCTGGAGAGAAACCCTTCACCCTCCGAAGGTGAGATCCGCTACGCCCTGAAGGATACGTTGTGCCGCTGCGGTGGGTATTCCTCCATCGTGCATGCCGTGCAGGCAGCAGCCGAGAGCCTGCGGGAGAAAAAGCCGGTCGCCCGACCGGTTTTCACCCCAAGCGGCAACTACCAATATATTGGTCGCCCAGCGGTACGCCCTGATGCCCAGGCAAAGGCCGACGGCAGCGCGATGTTCACCGATGACTTCAGCTTCCCGGGCATGCTCTATGCCCGTGTACTGCGGGCAGGCATCCCGCATGCCTGCGTGAAATCCATCAACACCTCTACAGCCGCATCGCTGCCGGGAGTGCATGCCGTCCTCACGGCGGCGGATATTCCGGGCGAGATCAACCATGGCCTGGTGACTCGCGACTGGCCAGCGCTGATCGGAATCGGCCAGAAAGCCCGCTACGTCGGTGACGCGCTGGCGATTGTCGCTGCTGATAGCTACAGGATTGCCTCGGCCGCGATCGAGCAGATCGAGGTCGAACTCGAGCCACTGCCGGTTGTCACCAGCGCCGTCGATGCCGATCAACCCGGCGCACCGCTCGTACATGAAGACGGCAACCTGCTGGATGAGATAAAGGTTGCCAAAGGTGACCTCGAGGCGGGATTTTCAGCCGCCGACGTGCTGCTCGAAGGCACCTATGAGACGCCGACGATGGAACATATCTTCATGGAGCCTGAGTGCAGCATCGCCCGCCCGCTGCCGGATGGTCGGATGGAGATTTACGTCGGTTCACAGATCCCCTACGCCGACCGTGAGCAGGTTGCGGCCTGCCTGGGCCTGCCGCAGGAGCAGGTGCATGTCATCGGGACGCTGGTCGGCGGCGGATTCGGCGGCAAAGAGGACATCGCCGGCCAGATCCACGCCGCGCTGCTGGCGCAGGCTACCGGGCGTCCGGTCAAACTGCTCTTCGACCGGCACGAAAGCCTGCTCGTCCACCCCAAACGTCACGCCACGCGCATCAAGATCAAGCTGGGCGCAAAAGCGGACGGCAGGTTGACCTCGGTGCTGACCGAGCTCTATGGCGATACGGGAGCCTACGCTTCGCTCGGTGAGCACGTCATGACGCGCGCCACGACCCACTCATCCGGCCCATATATCAGCCCGAACGTGCGCGCCGTCTGCCGTGCGATGTATACGAACAACCCACCGGCGGGGGCATTTCGCGGCTTCGGCGCACTGCAGGCTGCATTTGCGATCGAGATCGCCATCGACGAGCTCGCACATCAAATCGGTAAGGATCCGATCGAACTGCGTAAGCTGAACGCGCTGCGGGATGATTCGATCACGAACACCGGCCAGCATCTCGATCACAGCGTCGGGTTGCTGGAATGTATCGAACGGGTCGAGTCTGAACTTCACCGCCAATGCGGGGAAATCGATCCGTTCCAGGCACAGGTGGTGGCAGGCCATCCGAATCTGCGGCGAGCCTGGGGTTTCGCCATCGCTTTCAAGAACACCGGCCTGGGCGGAGGCGCGCCCGATAAGGCTGGCGCCGAGGTCGAACTCTACGACGATGGATCGATTGAAGCGCGCACTTCCTCGGCCGAGATCGGCCAGGGCCTGGTGAGCGTGCTGCAGTTAATCGCAGCCGAAGAACTGGGAACTGAATTGGACCAGGTGCGGGTGCTGCTCTCGGACACCGATCGGACGCTGGATGGCGGGCCGACGACCGGCTCACGCCAGACCTTTGTGAGTGGTAACGCCGTCCGGCATGCTGCCGGCGCACTGCGCCAGGCGATGAGCGCCACGCTCTCCGAAAAGTACGACGTCCCCCCGGAATCGATCCACTACATCGGCGGCCTGGCTCAAGTGAACGGATACAGCGTGCCGCTGGCAGAGGTAGCGGCGCTGATGCGACAGGAGGGTCGCGAACCGCGCGCCGCCTATGAGTATTGGGCGCCGCAGACCGAGCCGCTCGGCCAGGGTGGCGATATGCATTTTGCCTTCTCCTTCGCCGCACAGGCTGCGGAGGTCGAAGTCGATCTCCAGACCGGCGAGGTCCACGTCCCGCGCGTGATCGCGGCGACCGATGTGGGTCAGGCGATCAACCCGCTCGGCCTGCAGGGTCAAATCGAGGGTGGCGTAGTCATGGGCCTGGGCCACACGCTCACGGAAGAGTTCATTCTCGAAAACGGTCAGGTCGTCACCGACCGTATGGCTCGCTACCGCATGCCATCGATCCACCAGGCACCTGAAATTATCTCAATCATTGTCGAGCATCCGACCCGTGAGGGTCCGTACGGCGCCAAGGGCGTGGGCGAGATCTCAACCATGCCGACACCACCGGCGATCCTGAATGGGATCTACCATGCCTGCGCGGTTCGTCTACGCCGTCTGCCGGTGGACCAGGATTGGCTTGCACTGGAAATCGCCTCACACCAGCTTTCCTGACCAGGCTCGCGCACACCTCGTTCAATGCGAAGAACCTCCCTCACGCCGGGTGACTTCCTGCACTGTGCAGGGAGGAGCCCGAGGGTTACCATTTTGGATGCAAATTGACCAAATATCGGTGGCTCGTTGAACCAAGCGCAAGTGACATCCGGAGATCATTCGAATTGGACACCGGCCCGGAACCATCAAACACGAGCACTGCCTCACCACAATCCAGCCGCCGGGGCCCTCTGCGGGCGATTATTCTCGCCTCGACCGGTGAAGATATCGGCCGCTGCACCCACTGCGACCTGTGCGAGAAGTATCTGCAGCCGGGAATGGATCTCACGATCGGTGAGTTGATGCAGTCCGCCACGCGCGATGAAGGCCGGGCGTTAAGCAGCCGCACGCTCTGGCTTGCGGACGACCTGCTCGGCCGGGCGCTGCGCTGCCAGGCCGGCCTCGACATCGCATCGATTGTGCTCGTCCTGCAGCGCGAGGCTATCGAGCGCGGCTACGAACCGCCACCTGAAAATGGCCGCTGACGAGCACCGGGCGGGGAGGTGGAAATCACGATGAAACTAGCAATCACCGGCAAAGGGGGAGTTGGCAAGACCACGCTCACCAGCCTGCTTGCCTACGCCTACGCCAGCCGGGGCTTCCATGTGCTGGCAATCGACGCCGATCCCTCGCCCTGCCTTGGGCAAGCGCTCGGCATGCCCTCCGAACTGCTCGAAAAGCTCACCCCCATCTCCCAGATGGATGAGCTGATCTTCGAGCGCACCGGTGCGCAGCCGGGCACGACCGGTGGGTATTTCAAACTCAACCCGCGCGTCGACGACCTGCCTGACCGCTTCGCCGCCGAACACCGCTCGATCAAGATGCTTGAATTGGGTGCGGTCGACTTGGGCGGGTCAGGCTGCATCTGCCCGGAAAGCGCCATCCTGCGCTCGCTCATCACGCACATCCTGCTCCGCCGCGATGAAGTCGTGCTGCTCGACATGTACGCCGGCGTCGAGCACCTCGGCCGGGCAACGGCTGATGCCGTCGACGCGATGCTGATCGTGGTCGAACCGACCGCTCGCAGCCTGGGCACCGCGGAGCAGATCAAGGAACTGGCACAGGACATCAAGCTCGAGCAGCTCTTTATCGTCGGCAGCAAGGTCCAGAACCAGGCTGATCGCGATTTCATAAAGGAAAACTCGCCCGGCCTGCCTGTGCTGGGGTACCTGCCGGATGATTCGCTGGTGCGTCAGGCTGACCGTCAGGGTGAATCGGTCTACGATCTGGCACCCGAGCTCGTGACCGCGGCGAACCAGATCATCGATGGTCTGGAGAGCGTGCTGACGCACGAATAAAGCTCTACGGGGCATACGTCATATCAGCAGGACGACAAATTTCCTGTTTTGGACTGATTTTGGTCAATATTAATTGACTCGAGGTTGATAAGCCCTATACTCAGAAGAGAAGTCAACCAGACACGCTATCGCCAGCTTGAGCACAGCTGGCCAAAAGCTATTCGGGAGCCGGTCATGTCCGTATTTTCACCTCGCCGCTATCAGGCACCCTTTAAACCGTACCGCCGTGATGAGGAAACACTGCCACTGCGCGCCTTCACCGCCTTTGAGCAGACCGTGAAAAGCGCGCTTTTCAGCTGCCGCATGTGCGGCAACTGCATTCTGCAGGAAACGGCCTTTATCTGCCCGATGACCTGCCCCAAAGGCCTGCGCAACGGCCTGTGCGGCGGCGCCTCATCCGAACACTGCGAGGTCGACCCATCCCGGCCATGCACCTGGTACAAGATCTACGAGCGGGCAGAACGCCTCGGGCGCACCGAACGCCTGCTGGAGATCAATGCTCCCGTTGACGGCTCCCGTGTCGGTCATGAGACCTGGCTCGATCTGGTGCGGGTGTACCGCGAGCGCAATGCCGGTCCACACGTAGGTGATTTCTTCGTGAATCGTGAGAAATTCAACCAGGAGTGGGACGACTTCTTCTATGCCGTCCGCCAGCCCGACTGGTGGCTGGGCGACGCACTCTACCACCCCCCTGCGTACGACGCGCCGATCTCACTGCTCGAAGCCAACCTGCGCACCGGCGAATTTGTCACGACGGCCGAGATCGCCCCGCCGTTGGGTGCCTCGGGTAAGATCATTGATAAGAAAGCCGGTTGGCTGAAGGGTCTGGTCACAGCGGCGAACTTCACCGATAACGCTTCCGCCTCAGCCCGCATGAACAGCATGGCCTCGAGCCACATCTGCCTCGAGACCGGTCTCGAGCCGATCATGCAGCTGCAGGCTCGCGACCGCAGCCGGGTGGTGATCGAATCCGACGCGATGGGTGCAGCCGGGCTCGGCATCCGCAACATACTCTGCCTGAGCGGCGACCACCACCGCTTCGGCCCGGCGCCGATGACCAAGCCTGACCAGTTCGATATGGACGCCGTGCAGGTGCTGTGGATGCTGCGCCGCATGCGTGACGATGGCATATACCTCGATGGTCGGTCGATCAAGCAGCGCCCGCAGTTCTTCCTCGGTGCGGCCGGCTCGCCCTTTGGTGCACCGTCGAAATATGAGGCGATCCGTGCAGAGAAGAAGATCAACGCCGGGGCACAGTTCATTCAAACCCAGCCCATCTTCGACTATGATGGCTTCCTGAAGTGGCTGGAAGCGCTCGACCAGCGCAACTTGCTGGACAAGGTGTATCTCCTACCGGGCCTGATCCCGCTCAAGAGTGCTCGCGCGGCACACTTTATGGCTGACGATGTGCCCGGCGTAGTCATTCCCCCGGACATTCTTGCCCGTATGGATGCCGCCGGCGACGATAAGGAAGCACAGCAGGAAACCGGTGTCACGATCGCGCTTGAAATGATCGAGAAGCTCAAGGCGACCCCCGGAATCAGCGGTATGCATATCATGGCCGTCCACTGGGAGGACATCGTTCCTCGCCTGGTGGAAGAGGCTGGCCTGCCGCACCCAAGCATCACCGAACTAGTCGAAGCGGTTGAAGCCGAGGAGTAGGCAACTCCTGGACTTTCGACGAACAAACCCAGCTTCCAACATCCCCTGTCCTGCGGCAGGGGATGTTCATACCTGATGGAGAGTTATCATGACGCAAGACCTCCGTTCCTGGATCGAAGAACAGCCATGGATCATGCTCGATGGTGCCATGGGCAGCCTGCTGATCGCAGCCGGAATCCCGCAGGGCACCGCCTCCGAACTCTGGAATGCCGAACAGCCGGATGAGATTGCCGCGATCTACCAGGCCTATCTCGACGCCGGCGCCCAGATCATCCTCACAAACTCATTCGGCGGCAGCCCGTTCCGCTTGAGCAAGCATGGCTTGCAGGAACGTGGAGCTGAGCTCAATCGTGCTGCGGCTGAGATTGCGCGTAAAATCGCTGACCAGTCCGATCGTCAGGTGTTCGTCGCTGGTTCCATGGGTCCCTCCGGTGAGCTGATGCAGCCGCTCGGACCGCTTTCGCCCGAGGATGCTCGCGTGGGCTTCGCGGAGCAGGCTCGCGCCCTGGCCG
Organism: Anaerolineales bacterium; assembly: GCA_034430595.1. Classification (GTDB taxonomy): domain Bacteria; phylum Chloroflexota; class Anaerolineae; order Anaerolineales; family E44-bin32; genus E44-bin32. The sequence goes on from DAOUEL010000031.1 coordinate 109,706, forward strand.
CGGGCGGAGTCGACTTGCTTTGGGTGGAAACAATGAGCGATCTGACCGAAGTCAAATCCGCCCTGGAGGGCATCCGCGCGGTAGTCGAGCTGCCCTTCGCGGTCACGATGACCTTCGAATCGCGCGGGCGGACGATGATGGGCGTGACCCCGGAAGCGGCGCTCGAAACGCTGATGCCGTACGAACCGATTGCGATTGGCGCCAACTGCGGCAACGGGCCGACGGAAATTGAAGGTGTGATTGAACACATGACGGCCGCCAATCCGCCGGTTCCGCTGATCGCTAAATCGAACGCCGGCATGCCCCGGCTCGACGGCGATCAAATTGTGTACGATGCCACGCCGGCTGTGATGGCCGAGCATGCAGTACGTGTGCGGGACCTGGGTGCGCGTTTAATCGGCGGCTGCTGCGGCAGCACTCCGGAGCATATCGCTGCAATGCATGCCGCGCTCAGAGCACAGTAGCTCAGACCAAATCAGCGATATACACAAAATAAAAGTTGAGCGCTCATCCTGCGGTGTGAGCACTCAACAATCCCGGACGGGAGTCCGGCAGCCTTGTTGCCGGAGCGAAAGTACAGCTTTCGTGCTTCTGTCATAGGGGCAGTTTGAAACCACTTCTCGATAATTTTCGATCCCTTAATCTCCCATTCCGGCCATAAGCAGAGCTTCCGGATTCCATGGCTGCAGCTTTACAGCCGCCGCGAACGCACCAGCAGCAGCGGCCGGTCGACGCTCTGCAGCACACCGGCAGCAACGCTGCCGTAGAAGACCCGCTGTAAGCCGGTCCGGCCATGACTTGCCATCGCGACCAGGTCAACGTCGTTTTCAGCCGCTGTGAGGATGATCGTCTCCACTACGGGACCCTGAGCGAGCACCGTCTCGACCTGAATTCCCTTCTCGCGGAATTCACCCTTCTTACCAGCCAGATACCCCTCCAATTCATCTTTCCTCTGCCGTGAGAGCTCCATGCTCACATCGGGATGCGATCCATGCGGCGCCATCAAACTGGACCCCGGTTCGTTCACATGCAGCAGAATCAGCTTGGAGCCAAACTCCAGGGCCAGCGACTCCACCTGTGGCAGGATCGCCTCCGCCCTTGCCGATCCGTCGAGGGGAACGAGTATTTTCTCAAACAAGATGTTCTCCTTCTGCGTAAATGCAGGTTCAACAGATGCGCGGCAGCATTTCACCAGCCAGCACATCGACGACGCGTGTTCCGCCGATCGCGGTGTGCATTAATACCCGGCCGGCTTCACCTTCTTCCACGGTTCCGATCCGGCAGGCACCCTTTCCGTACGGCTTCGACCGGATCGCTCCCAGTGCGGTCTCGGCCAGGTTGTCGGGCAGGACAATGATCAGTTTGCCCTCGTTGGCGACGTAGAGCGGGTCGAAGCCAAGCATCTCACAGGCAGCCAGCACCGGCTCTTCAACCGGGATCGAGCTCTCCTCCAGCCGGATGGAAACGCCGCTCTGGTGAGCGATTTCATTCAGCGTCGTCGCCACTCCGCCGCGAGTTGGGTCGCGCAGTGTATGAACTGTGCTGCACGACTCAAACAGCGCCTCCACCAGGCCATTCAGCGGTGCAACATCCGATTCGATCTCGGTCTCGAATTGCAATTCGCCGCGGGCGCACAGCACTGCAATACCATGATTCCCGATCGGTCCCGATACAAGCACTGCATCGCCCGGTCTGGCATACGCACCGCCCACCTCCCGGCCTTGAGGGATCCACCCGACGCCAGCGGTGTTGATAAACAGCCCGTCTGCCTTGCCGCGCTCGACGACCTTCGTATCCCCGGCGACGATGCGCACACCGGCCTCCTCAGCCGCGGCCTGCATTGAGTTCAGGACCTGCTCGAGCAGGTACATCGGCAAACCTTCCTCGAGGATGAATCCGGCTGTGAGCCACTGCGGCCGGGCGCCCATCACAGCCAGGTCATTGACCGTGCCGCACACCGCCAGGCGACCGATGTCGCCGCCGTGGAAGAAGAGCGGCGAGACGATATGCGAATCGGTGCTCAGCGCCAGTCGTTCACCACCCGGGGAGACGAGCACCGCGGCGTCATCGCCGCGCAGCAGGTCGTCGTTCGCCAGCGGCGGATAAAAGCGGCCCGTAATCAGGTCATGCGTCATCTTGCCGCCGCTGCCGTGCCCGAGCACAACGGTGCTGTCATGCACCAGCGGCAGCGGGCAGACCAGCCCGTGAATGACGACCGACTCAGAATCTTCTGACATTACACCCTCGCAGTTTTCGCTCCCAATTACGGGAGTCCGGCAGCCTTGCTGCCGGCGCGGAAGCAAAGCTTCCGCACTCCATTTCAGAAGTTATCAAATATCGCGAAGTTGAACACTTCATCCATTGAATCACTGTTCTTAGATTCGAACGGGTTTCTATATTTCATCCTTGAGTAACTCGAAAAGTCATACTCTCAGTAATCTTCAACAAGACCATGCCGCTCCGGGTTCAGTAGTATGTATTTTAGTCTGGCATAATACTCTGCTTCCGACCGGATACACGTATCGAAATAGTTGTACCAGACTCTCCTGCCTGGAGAATGATCTAGTCTATTTACAAGCAAGGCGGAGTTCGAATGAATACTCCATACCAGACGATCTAGATTAGGATTCCAATCATGCGACTGAGCAAGGAAGCGATAATGATTCGGAAGGATTACCCACGCCTGCAATTCCCACCCATACACCCCACAACGCTCGATCAGTGAGTCTTCTAGTAATTTTTATTTTTCCTTGCGCTCGAATATATTTCTCTTCCGATAGGTCCCTGCTGTAATCATGTATATGGCGTTCGACAGGTCCAGATGACCCGGTGTGTGTGAATTACTTCTCTACTCCCCCATCCGCTCCCCCTCTCGACCACCTCAACCCACAGGCACCCGGCCATACCGGTAGTAAGCTGCGCAGGCGCCCTCAGCCGAGACCATCGTCGCCCCCAGCGGGTGTTCGGGCGTGCACTCAGCTCCAATCGCCGGGCAATCGAGCGGCTTTTTCAACCCCTGTAAAATCTCACCGGCGATGCAGAGGGGTGATTCCTGGGGCGCAATCGCCGCTACATCGAAACGCCCCTCCGCGTCGAACGCGGCAAACTCCGGCCGCAGCTTCCAGCCGCTGTCAGGAATGACACCGATCCCGCGCCACTTGCGGTCGCAGTTCTCGAATACACGCCCGATCAGCTCCTGCGCTGGGCGGTTCCCAGCCTCCGTTACCACCCGGGCGTACGCATTCCCGACCCCGACCTCACCCCGCTCGAGCATGCGCACAACGTCCAGGATGCCCCGCGCAATATCCAAAGGCTCGAATCCGGTCACGACAATCGGCACGCCATATTTTTCTGCGATCGGCGGATACTCCCAGTAGCCCATCACGGCGCATACATGACCGGCTGCCAGAAAACCCTGCACCCGGTTATGCGGCGAGCTGAGAATGGCGTGCATCGCCGGAGGTACGCGGACGTGTGAAACCAGGACAGTGTAATTCTCCAGACCGAGTGCCTGCGCCTGGAACACGCTCATCGCGTTTGGCGGTGCGGTCGTCTCGAAGCCGATGGCAAAGAACACCACCTGTTTTTCAGGGTTGGCCGCGGCTAGCTTGACGGCATCGAGCGGTGAGTACACCACGCGCACATCGCCACCAGCGGCGCGCACGCTGAACAGGTCACGGCCTGATCCCGGCACGCGCAGCATATCACCGTAGGAGGTGAAGATAACTTCCGGCTGGGAAGCGATCGCCATCGCCTTGTCGAGCAGCTCGATCGGCGTTACGCACACCGGACATCCCGGACCGTGCACCAATTCGATCTCGGACGGAAGCAACTGATCCAGGCCCGACCGCACGATGGAGTGTGTCTGCCCGCCGCAGATCTCCATGATCGTCCAGGGCTTTGTGACGGTGCGCTTGATCTCCTTCAGCACACCCTCGACCAGGCCGGCATCACGGTATTCGGTCAGGTGCTTCACGCCACGCCGCCTTCCGGGCCCAGCTCGCTCTCCAGATCGGCGATCTCGCGCAGCAACGCCAGCGTCTCCTGCGCTTCCTCTTCGCTGACGCTGCTGATGGCGAAGCCGACGTGGATGATGACATAATCGCCGACCTGCGTATCGGGTACATACTCGAGGCAGGCCTCGCGCTGCACACCGCCGAAATCGACCGTGCCCATCAACAGTCCATTTTCCTCGTGTACTTCGATCACCTTGCCAGGTACGCCCAGGCACATCGTTCAGACCTCCTTCGCCGGCGCTTTCGCACCTGCGCTTTCTTTAATCTTTTGCGCCACCCAACGTGCAGCGGCAACGGCCGCCTGTCCCAGCGCCAGTCCGCCGTCGTTCGCTGGAACGCGGCGGTGAATCAAGACCTCAAAGCCGTCTGCACGCAGCAGGTCCACGGTCCGAGTGAGCAGCGCCATGTTCTGCCACACCCCACCGCTCAATGCGACGATTTCGCAATTCGTGCGATCGCGCGCCGAGCGGCAGAGCTCGAGTGCGGTTCTCACCAGGCCATTGTGGAAACGAGCCGAGATGCTGGCGATTGAGATCCCGGCCCGCAGATCCTCCACGATGCCGCGGATTGCCGGCCCTGCATCAAATTGATCTTCACTCATCTCGAACGGGTACTCACCGCGCTGATCGGGGTCGAGGCGGGCTTCTAATTCAATCGCCGCCTGTGCCTCGTAGTTGACCTGCTGGCGGATGCCGCATAGCGCCGAGACAGCATCGAATAGCCGGCCCATGCTGGACGTCATCGGGGAGTTCAGCCCGGTCTCAAGCATGCGCTCGATCACACCCAATTCTGCTGCAGAGGCAGCTCCGACCGGTGCCAGATCTTCGGACCACTCCAGGCCTGCCTGCCGCAGCCAGGCCAGCGCCACCCGCCACGGCTGGCGGGCGGCTTGATCGCCACCGGGCAGCGGCACATAGGCCAGGTGCGAGAGCCGCTGGAAGTGTTCATATCCGCAGTACAGCAGTTCACCACCCCAAATGGCGCCGTCCTCGCCGTAGCCGGTGCCGTCAAAGGAAAGCCCGATTGACCGGCTCCCCGGTTCGAGCCCATGCTCGGCCATGCAGGCCGCAATATGCGCATGGTGGTGCTGCACGCCGATCAGCGGCAGCCCCGTCCCTTCAGCGTAGCTTTTTGCGAAGCGCGTCGCCATGTAATCGGGATGCAGATCGTAGGCGACAAGCTCCGGCTCCAACCGGAACAGCCGTTTGTAGTGCTCGATCCCGTCTTCGTAAGCACCCAGTGTTTCGAAGTTCTCGAGATCTCCGATGTGGTGGCTGAGAAAAGCGTAGCGTCCGCGCGTCAGGCAGAAGGTGTTCTTCAACTCGCCGCCGGCTGCCAGGATCGAAGGTCCCTCCCAGGCTAGATGGACCGGATAGGGTGCATAGCCGCGCGCCCGGCGCAGCGGGTACAGCCCATCATCGAAATTGCGCACGACCGAATCGTCGCAGCGGGTGCGGATCGGGCGATTGTGCAGCAGAAAGCCGTCCGCCAGATCGCTCAATCGCTGGCGTGCTTCGTCGTTCCCGGTAGCAATTGGCTCTTCGCTCAAATTACCGCTCGTCATCACCAACGCCGTGGGATAGCCCTCCTCCGGCTCGAGCAGCAGTTCGTGCAGCGGGGTGTAGGGTAGCATCACGCCCAGCGTGGCCTGGCTGGGCGCGACTGCATTCGAGATCGAGGCACCAACCCGGCGCCGAGCTATCACAATCGGGCGTTCGATCGAGGTCAGCAGCTTTGCCTCGGCCGGTTCGAGCTCACACTCCCGTTCCACCGCAGCCAGGTCGTACATCATCAGCGCGAAGGGCTTATCGACCCGCAGTTTGCGTTCACGTAGGCGATGTACGGCTTGATCGTTCATCGCATCGCAAGCCAGGTGGAAACCACCGAGGCCCTTGATCGCCAGGATGGCACCCGACGCCAGCATGCGGCGGGCTGCCTGGAGGGCTTGCGCGCGTTCAACCTGGGGCTCACCCGGTACCTCGAGCCAGATATGCGGTCCGCAGACCGGGCACGCGACCGGCTGGGCGTGAAAGCGGCGGTCGAGCGGATTCTCATACTCGGCGGCGCAGTCCGGGCAGAGTGGAAATTCCGCCATGGTCGTATTAGGCCGGTCGTAAGGGATGTCGGTGATGATCGTGAAACGCGGCCCGCAATTGGTGCAGTTGATAAACGGGTAGTGATAGCGTCGGTTGGATGGATCGTGCAGCTCCTGGCGGCAGTCATCACACAGGCTCACATCGGGCGATATCGGCTGGTACTGGCCGGGCTGGGGCTCGGAGGACAGGATCTCGAATGTCGTGAAACCCGGCGGGGCGCAGTCCTGGTAGTCCAACTGATCGATGTGCGCCAGCGGCGGCGTATCGTCTTCGAGCGAACGCAGGAAGTCATCCAGGGCACTCGCCCCGCCCTCGACTTCGATCTCCACTCCGCCGGAGGTGTTGCGCACCCAGCCGGTCAGTGCATAACGCTGCGCCAATCCGTAGACAAATGGCCTGAATCCGACACCCTGCACCACGCCCTGGATGTGGACTTGTACTGCCCGTCTGGCCGTCATAATAGCTATCGCCGCAGGTCCTTTAAACCGGCCCGCACCCAATCCAGCCACGGCCCCAGCCCCACGCCGGTACGGCAGGAAAGCGGGAAGGTCACTATGCCGGGGTTGAGCATCTCAACCCCGGCCTTGAAATAATCGAGGTTGAATTCTACATAGGGCAGCAGGTCGATCTTGTTGATCACGAGCGCGTCGACACCGCGATACATCGCCGGGTATTTATAGGGCTTGTCATCCCCCTCCGGTACGGAGGCGATCAAGACCGAGACATGAGTTCCGAGTGCAAAGCTGGCCGGGCAAATCAGGTTGCCGACATTTTCGACGATCAGCAGCTCGAGTTCGTCCAGCGCTAGGCCTTCCAGTGCGCCATGCAGCATAACCGCATCAAGGTGACACTCGCCGCCGGTGTTGATCTGCACCGCGGTCGCTCCGGCCGCGGCAGCGCGATCGGCATCGATGCTGGTGGCGACGTCGCCATCGACGACAGCCACACGCAATTCGTCCACCAAACCTGCCAGCGTGCGCTCGATGAGCGAGGTCTTCCCCGCTCCGGGCGATGCCATCAGGTTCAAACCGAGCACACGGTTCTGGTTGAGCCGAGCGCGGTTCTCACCCGCCAGCCTGTCGTTTGCGCTGAGAATATTTTCTACAACCTGCACGCGTTCCTTCATGCCTTGCTCCTCTATTCTCGGGAGAGCGCACCCTCCGCGCTCTCGACCTCGATCGCTTCCATGCGGAATTGCTCACCCGAGACGACCTTCACGTGCCTCCCACCGCATTGCGGGCAGGCCAGTTCGCCCTCACCCGGTTGGTAGGTCACCTGGCAATCGAAACACAGCATTTCGGCTGGGATGCGCTTGAAATGCAGCCTTGCGCCGGCGGCAATGGTGTCTTCGCTGATCATATCCCAGTAGAACTGGATCGAATCATCGACGATCGAAGCCAATTGCCCAATCACCAAATAGATATCCGTCACGCGTGTGGCACTGGCCGCTTCCGCGTGGCGCAGCGCGATCTCGAGAATGCTTTCGGTCACAGGTAATTCATGCACGCCATTCTCCTATACATTAAGGATAATCTTTGGCTAGTTTTCCCTCCAGTGGAAAACGTCACCTAACTGACCTGAATCCCGCCCCCAGCTTGTGACGAAAATTGGTGCGGCGATCCTGCTAATTCCTTGTGCCGATGGAAGAACATGCCACCCTGATGATTTTCTTTTTTCTCCTAAGGCGAATTCGCCCATAGCATCTGATGTTGAATGCAGGTTCTGCCGGTATAATCGGCCAGCTCTAAAGCTGGCTAAAGGTCTCAATCAATAACCAGAAAGGATCGCACGATGGCGGGATCGCCCATCCTCGAAACCCACGGTTTGAGCAAGTCCTACGACGGCACCGTGGCACTGAAAAATCTTGATCTAACCGTCCAACACAATTCGATCTTCGGCTTTCTCGGCCCGAACGGGGCTGGGAAGACCACGACGATGAAGCTGCTGCTGGGACTGATCCATCCCACAGCCGGTGGGGCACAGGTCTTCGGGCTCGATATTGGCCGGGACAGCGTCGAGATCCGCTCACGCATCGGCTACCTACCGCAGGATCCACGCTTCTACGAGCACATGACAGCCCGCGAGACACTCGCTTATACGCTGCGCTTCTTTTTCAGCGGACCTTCGGCGCTGCTCGATGAACGCATCGAAGAGACACTCGAACTGGTCAGGCTGGCGGACAAGGCTGACCGGCCGCTAAAGGGCTTTTCCGGCGGTGAGCGCCAGCGGCTGGGGATCGCCCAGGCCCAGATTAACTACCCGGACCTGATCATCCTGGACGAGCCAGCTGCCTCGCTCGACCCACTCGGCCGGCACGACGTGCTGGAGGTGATGAGCCGCCTGCGCAAGCACACCACAGTTTTCTATTCGACACACATCCTGGACGATGTTCAGCAGATCAGCGACACCGTCGCCATTCTCAACCACGGTGAGCTGGTTGCATACGGTCCGATCGAGACGCTGCTTGCGGGCAGCGGAGGAGTGGTGTTCTCGATCGGCTTGAAGGGTGATACCAGAGGGGCTCAAGCTCGTGTCGCGAAGCTTCCCTGGGTGGACGATATCCAGACATCGGAGAAAGCTGACCTGACGCGCTGGCTTGTAAGCGTGAATAATGAAGCAGCAGCGGAGGCCGAGCTCCTGCCAGCCGTGCTGCAGGGTGGCGGCGTGATCGTCGTCGACTACGGCCGCAAGCGCTACGAACTGGAAGAAGTATTCATGAATATCATCGAAGGAGGCAGCCATGCCAGCCAATAAGGATCTCACGCCTGTATACAGCCGCGGCTGGCGCGGCGGCCTGGGAAACATGCTGCGCGGCGAACTGGACCGCTGGTTCGGCACCCGTACCTGGTGGACGCAGGCACTGATGTGGACCCTGATCATCGACGGCTTCGCACTAGCGATCTTGCTCCAGGACGATACAACGGGAACGCCGGATATTGCCACCCTCTTCGTGCTCTTCGCTGGGATGTTCCCCTCGATCGCGGTGGTAATCCGAGCCCAGGATGCGATCGTAGGCGAGAAGGAGAAGGGCACCGCGGCCTGGGTGCTCTCCAAGCCGGTCTCGCGCATTGCCTTTGTGCTCTCAAAGGCGATTGCTTATGCGCTCGGTATCCTGGTTTCACTGGTGCTCATCCCGTCTATGATCGCTTTCCTTGAGGTGCAGGTCTTTGGCAAAGGCGGATTAGAGCCCGGCCGGTTTGCACTCGGAATGGCCATGCTTTGGGTGTACCAGTGTTTCTACCTTATGTTCACGCTCATGCTGGGGACATTCTTCAGCGCCCGGCCGGCGGTCATAGGCATCCCGCTGGCGCTAGCCTTCGGCCAGCAGCTGCTCTTTAGCCTCCTCCCCTCGGCCGTCAAGGTGTTGCCCTGGACAATTGCAATACCCTTCGGCACGTCGGAGTACTCCATCATCTCCGCAATCATGATTGGCCGAACTCCGGGCGACATGACCCCGTTTTATGTGGCATGTGTGGCAATAGCCGTCTTTCTTGGGCTGGGTTTATGGCGCTTCGAACGTGAAGAACTCTAATCTACGGCAATTGAAACGAAAACGCCGCCCCAGAACAGGGCGGCGTTTTATATTTTTCACTGGCTGCTACGGTTGTTTATCCTGCGCCTGCAGGTAAGCGATAATGGCCTTGATCTGACTGTTGGAAAGATCGAAATCGGGCATGGCGCTCGGGCCGCGAATCGAAGTCGGATCACGCAGCCAGGTATCGAGCTGTTCGGCGTCAAGACGCCTGGTCACACCGCGCAAGTCAGGCCCGACATAGCCGCCATAGGTGCCGATGATGTGGCAGCCGCGGCAGTCGTAGTCTGACACCATCTGTTCGCCGGAGGCGACCGGGTCTTTCAGGCTGACGCCCTTGACGATGTTGGTCCAGAAACGAGGCGGCGCGAGCAGGAACCAGAGCATGATGAGCGCGCCCAAGGCGGCTCCGATCCAGCCCCAGGGGATGTGTATCTTGTCGCTTTTCGTACGCCTGCGGTCCATACCTTGCCTTTCCACAGATACTTAGCTGCGTTTGGAAAGGACTCTATCACAGACTGAGCTTGAGCGCGCTTGCAGTCACCCTACACCCTGTCCAAGGAGAAAGGGCTGCTTTCCAGCAGCCCTTTCGGGGGAAGTGAGGAGAAGATGCTTGAAGAGAACTTCCCCTTTCCGTTCGTACCACCCTGAACCACACCCTGAGGAGGGGGTCTCGGCCGGAGAATACCCGGCCGCGACCCTTATCCCACCAACCGTAGATAGGATACGACTCACGGGGTTTGTACTGCTTTAAACGAGGCTAGTGCTCAGCTTAAGGGAAGCTTATCGCGGGATGGACCTTACCGGAAACCACAGGTGCTGCTGACGGGCGGGGGCAGAGCTACCCCGTTCCGAAATAGGCGAGAGCGGGTGATATTCTGGCCGGTTGGAACCCGCTCACCCGACGATCGCCTGCGCAAGCTCGTGCGGCGTCAGGCCTGGGGACTGCACTTCGTGCCGAAGGTAGAAGGAGCCGATCGCCTGCGAAAGCGCTTCTGTCTCGCAGGGCAGCCCGTCGAGTTCGCGCTCCAGCATGGGCAGTGATTCGGCCGGAAAGATGAAGAAATCACCGGAGAGATGCACATCATGCAGGCGACCACCTTCGCGCAGCGCTGTCACCCGGACCAATCCCCCGGGCGCCTTGCGGCTGGAGTGGACCAGTTCAACCCCATCACGAATTTTCACTTGGCGAAGATCTCGTTGACGATGGTCGTTCTGGTAGAGCCATTCGGTGGTATTCATGACCTCGAAACGGCGATCGGCCTCCGCCTGCAGGCTGTCATCAGGCGCGTCGCAGCGCTTCATGGTCCCCAGCAGCGTCTCATACCTTCCGATCAACGCCTCCGCCAGCGCCTCTACCGGTGGCGCCTCCCCCAACTCGGCATCCATCGTGGTCAGGTTCTCCGAGAGCGATTTGAAGACCTTATCGCGGAATTTCTCATCCGGCACGCGCAGTACGCGGCTCATATGCTCGTAATCGAATGTGAGAATGAAATTTCCCACCAGCACATTCATGTTCTCAATCTCGGCTGCGCCGTTGCCTGAAATCTTGCGCCCGCCAGCCAGGATATCGTTCGCCGGCTTGAAGATGGCCGGCACGCCGAACTCGCGGTAGGTCTCGACCACCGGCATGAGCAGCATCTCGAAGAAGGCGTCCTTCGCAGCTGGAATCCCGGGTCGGTCAGCATTCAGCACAAGCTGATAGAAGAGCTGGCCTGAATCGAGATAGACCGCCCCACCCCCAACCTCGCGCCGGAAGACCGGCAGCCGTTCTTGGGCAGCATACTCGAGGTCGATCTCCTGCTTTACATCCTGGTGATAGCCAACGCAGACGTAAGGTGTGGCCGGCCGAAGGATGAAGAGCGCCTCACGACCGAGGTACGCGGCGGCATGGTAGAGTGTCTGACTCCGATCCCAATCGACCCGATCAAGAAAATAGCTATCCACGCTAACCTCTCACCGCGCTCCCTCCCCGGAAATCCATCCCTGCAGCAGAGCCTCTACCCGCTGCAGCACCCCGGGCAGGCAAGCCTGTACCTGCGGGCTGAGTTCGGTTCCCAGAGCCAGGCTGGCCGGCTGTACCCCGATCAGGTGCAGCCGCGCCGGCAGCGCCCCGCGGATCTCGGCCAGCCCGAGTACCTCCTGAAAGGTCGTCTGGTGCTGCGAGAGCTTCACGCCGCTGTAGCGCGGGATCTCATCTCCCGCCAGTTCGATCACCGACCCCGGTTCGAGTCCGGCGTCGACGCAGTCGAGCAGCAGCAGTGCGCTGGAATCCTCGACCAACGGGAGCAGGTTCAGGCCGAGCGTCCCACCGTCGAGAAAGGTCACCTGTGGAAAATCAGCGGCGCGATCTGCCTGCAGCGCCCGCACGGCATGTACCCCCAGGCCCTCATCCGAATTTAGCAAGTTACCCAGGCCGAGCACAAGCACGCTGCGTGCCCCCTGCCCGGCCTGGGTCGATTTCGAAACGACGTTCAACCTACTCTCCGTCATTTTTTCAGCAAGTATTTCCACCGAGGCGTACCTCGGTGAGCGGTTTGCCTTCTGCATCGATCATATGGATGGCGCATGCCATGCATGGATCAAAGCTGTGGATCGTGCGTAAGATCTCAAGCGGCTGGTCGGGCACCGCCAGCGGCGTGCCCACCAGCGAGGCTTCGTAGGCGCCGGCCTGCCCCTGCGCATCGCGCGGCGAGGCGTTCCAGGTCGTCGGGACAACCAGCTGGTAGTTGCTGATCTTGCGGCCGTCGATCACCACCCAATGCCCCAGCGCGCCGCGCGGCGCTTCGGTGAAACCGAAGCCCTCCGCGTGCCCCGGCCAGGAGAGCGGATCCCAGCGCTCGCCGTTGAAGGTCGCCGTATCGCCGGAGGCGATGTTCGCCAGCAGGTCCTGGTAGTAGCCCTGCAGCGCATCGACGAAGACCTTGGTCTCGATCGCGCGGGCGGCCGTGCGGCCGAGCGTCGAGAATACCGCCTCGACCGGCGCATTTAGCGTGTTCAGGACCGCTTCAGTCAGCTGGCGGGTCTGCTCGTGGCCGCTCGCGTACATCATCAGTACGCGCGCCAGCGGGCCGACCTCCATCGGCGTGCCGTTCCAGCGCGGCGCCTTCAGCCATGAATACTTCTGGTCGACGTTCAGCTGTTCATAGGGCGGCTGCGGCCCGGTGTAGTTCAGATTGGTCTCACCCTGGAAGGGGTGCAGGCCGGTCGCATCGCCCACCGAGTAGTCGTACCACGCGTGGGAGACGAACTCCTGGACCTGGGCGAAGTCCTTCGGATCAGGCTCGACGATATTCGTCAGGTCACGGCCGAGGATCACGCCGCGCGGCACGAGATACTTGCTTGCATCGTTGATATCCTCACCGGGGAATTCGCCCCAGGTGAGGAAGTTGCCCAGGCCCTCGCCCAGCCCGGCGTAGTCCAGGTAGTAAGGCGCGATCGCCAGCAGGTCGGGCAGGTAGACCTGGTCGACGAACTCGACCATCTTCTGGATCGCATCCCCCACGACCGATAGCCGCTCGGCGTTCAAAGCGACGTCACTGTTAAGATCGATCGGGCAGGGCACGCCGCCCACCAGGAAATTCGGATGCGGGTTCTTGCCGCCGAAAATGGTGTGGACCGCAACCACGTCCTTCTGCCAGTCGAGCGCCTCCAGGTAGTGCGCCGTCGCCAGCAGGTTGATCGCCGGCGGAAGTTTATAGGCCGGATGGCCCCAGTAGGCGTTGGCGAAGATCGACAGCTGGCCGCTGTCAACGATGCTCTGCAGCCGGGCCTGGATGTCCTTGAAGTAGCCGGGCGAGCTCTTAGGCCAGGATGAAATCGATTGCGCGATCTGGGAGGTCTCGGCCGGATCTGCCTGCAGCGCGTTGACCACATCAACCCAGTCCAGCGCGTGCAGATGGTAGAAGTGCATCACATGATCATGCACGTACTGCTGTCCAATCATGATGTTGCGGATCAGGTTGGCGTTCTTCGGGATCTGGATGTCGAGCGCATCCTCCACCGCCCGGATCGAGGCAAAGGAGTGCACCGTGGTGCACACGCCGCAGGCGCGCTGGGTGAAAGCCCAGGCCTCGCGCGGGTCGCGGTCCTTGAGAATGATCTCCAGCCCGCGCACCATCGTACCGGAGGAATATGCCTTCTGCACCACACCCGATCCATCCACCTCCGCTTCGATGCGCAGGTGACCTTCGATTCGTGTGATGGGGTCGATTACCAATCGTTGGCTCATGCTCCATGCTCCTATCGCGGCTGCTCGCGCAACCAGGCTAGTGCTTCACCTTCGGTCTGGAAATAGCGGACTTCATGCAGGTAGTAGCTCTCCGGAAGAACCAGCAGTTCGGGATCGAGTTCTGCCCCGAAGACGGCACTAGTCGGCAGCATTGGGCGCAGGTGCTTCAAATGCTTGGCGCACTCTTCGGCGGTTGTATCGGTCAGATCAATCAGCAACTTGCCACGGTAGTCCTCAAAGAACTGGGCCAGCGCCTGCACATCTTCCGGTGTGAAGCTGCTGGTATGTTTACAGCGCATCACCCCTCGTTCGACGGGGCTTAAGAAAAACGAGGCCATCATTCATCCCTCCTTCGCAGGCTGGACCCCACCTGCATCTCCATCACCTGCGAGTGATTCAGCGACCATCTGCGAAAGTCCATAGATCTTCCAATCCAGGCCGAAGTGCTGCACGCAGTCGGCGAATTGCAGGCGGCAGTTGGAACAAACCATCGCCACGCGCTGGGCGCCGATCTGGTTCATCTGGTCGATCTTCAGTTCGAAGGCATCGAAGCGCTTCTGATCAGCTTCCTTGATCGAGATCACGCCGCCGCCGCCACCGCAGCAGATGCCCTCTTCTTTGTTGGGTGTCATCTCGACGAAGCTCTCCGGCGCCAGGATGTTCAATATCATGCGAGGTTCTTTGATGTGGCCTCCCTTGCGCTGGATCTTGCAGGCGTCGTGGAAGGTGATCGTGCCATCGTCCATTGCACCCGGTTTGAGCTGGATGCGGCCTTGTTCGACGAACTCGCCCAGAACGCCGGCGATGTGCGTCACCTCCAGCCCGGCTGGTACCTGCATCAGGTTGAACGACGTCCAGCGCAGTGCCTCGTAGGCATGGCCGCACTCGGTGACCATCACGCGCTTCACGCCCAACTCCTGGGCGGCGTCGAAGACACGTTTCAGGAACAGGACCGTGTGCTCGGTATTTCCCTCGAACAAACCGAAGTTGACCACCTCGCGCCCCTTGCTGCTGATGGTCCAGCTCTCGCCGGCAGCCTCCATGATTTTGGCGATGTAGGCGAAATTGCTGGGGAACTTCATCAGCTCAATCGAGGTGAAGACGGCCATCGTGTCGGCGCCTTGCACATCGATCGGCAGCTCGATGTCCCACTCATCCTGGATCCAGTCTATGCGGTCACGCCAGGCATCGAGGTCGACGCCGAGCGGGCTGCCGTCCTCGATCTGCTTCTGGGTGGCCTGCTCCAGGTCGTCCGGGACCTCGCCGGCCGCGGCGAGCGCGCCGCGCACGCCATGTATCAGCGATCCGAGGTCGATGCCCATCGGGCAGACCAGCGAGCAGCGGTTGCACAGCGTGCATGCTTCGTAATCGATCGTGCGCCAGGCCTCGAGGTCGGATTGGGAGATCGGTTTTTCGATCCCCAACGCAAGCTTCAGCCGGCCGCTCACCGTAAAGCGACCCTCGTAGGCCCGCCGCAGCAGTTCCATCTTCCACACCGGGCTGTAGGCTGGGTTGCCGCTGGTGAGGTAGAAGTGACAGGCTTCGGTGCACATACCGCAGCGCGTGCAGGCCTCGAGCTGCGAGGCAATCCAGCCGCCCGTCTCCTCGACAAACTGGTTCAGTGCTTCCTGTGTCGCGAGCATCGGCGGCCTCCTAAGGCGTCACGCCACGTTTACCGAATTCGGTACCGTGGATCGTGCGTGAGAAGAAATAGAACATGAAATGCGAGATGCGGCTGAGCGGGATGTAAATCAGCAGCAGGTCCACTGCCAGCATGTGCATGCTGAAGAGCGTCGTGTAACCGAACCACAGGTGATGGGTCATGATGTAGCCGGTGACCATCGGTAGAAAGACCACGCCCCAGTTCAACCACTCGGCCGGGCCGCTGATCATGCGCAGCACCGGGTTGACCAGGCGGTTGACGAGCAGGGCCAACATGGCGACGATCGCAACCGCTGCCAGCCAGTCCACAATCGGCAACGCCAGGGTTGGCCAGCCGAAGCCCAGCAGGCTCTTCCAGACCAGCATGTGCGCGGTGCCGAGGAAGATGACAACAAACAGCCCCAGATGGAACAGTCCCCCGGCGACGTAGATCAGCGGGTTGCGCCGGAAGGTACCCTTCACCCAGGGGATGAAAGGCCAGATCAGTATGCCTTTCAGATAGGACTTCACCACGCCAGCGGCCTTGCTGCCCATGGCGGGCACGCGGTCGCGTCCCCAGCCGAGCAGCAGCACCCGCATCAAGCGGTATGCCATGCCGCCGATAAAGACAATCAACGCTACTTTAAACAACGGCCCGCGTGCGAAACGCAGTACTTCATCCCAGGTCATGTCAGCCTCCCGACTCTTCACTCTCGGACCGGGCTCGCTTCTTCTGTACCCGGTTGGCGGCCGCTGCTGCAGCACCCAGCGCCAGGCCTGCCCCGGCAGCAGCGCCGATTACCAGCGCATCCGGTCGGTCGAGCGGCGCCGATTGGCCCTGATAAAAGCCCCCGCCATCCCAGAAGTTCGGCTGCGAGCAGCCCAGGCACGGATGGCCGGATTGGATCGGGAAGCTAAGCCCGTTCATCCAGCGCATGGAGGCGCAGGCGTTATAGGTCGTCGGGCCTTTGCAGCCCAGCTTGTAGAGGCAGTAGCCCTTACGGTAGCCCTCGTCGTCGAAGACGTTGGCGAACTTGCCGGCATCGTAGAATGGTCGCCGCAGGCAGCGGTCGTGGATCGCCACGCCGTAGAACGCCTTCGGCCGCTTCAGTTCATCCAGCTCGGGCAGGGCGCCGAAGACCAGGTAGTGCACGACGGTGTTGGTGTACACCTCGGGGATGCCTGGGCAGCCGGGCAGGTTGATGACCGGTTTATCGGTGATGATTTGATCGACACCCACACCTTCGGTCGGGGCTGGAGCGGCAGCTGGAATGCCGCCGAAAGCGGCGCAGTTGCCAACGGCGACGATCGCCGCCGCCCCGGCCGCAGCCTCGCGCAGCAGGGCATCGTTAGCCTTGCCGCCGATCGTGCAGTAAACGCCGCCGTCCTTGGTCGTTACGCTGCCTTCCACTACCAGCAGGTACTGGCCGGCGTATTTCTCCATTGCCGCCTGCTTTGCCCCTTCGGCCTGGAAGCCGGCCGCGGCCATCAATGTCTCCTGGTATTCGATATCCAGCGTGTTCAATACCAGGTTAGACAGTGTCGGCGACAGCGATCGCGAGATCGATTCGGTGCACCCTGCACAATCCTGGAACTCGAGCCATATGACGGGCACACGCGGTTTGCTCTCGAGCGCCTTCCGCACCTGCCGCACCAAGCTCGGTTTGGGTTTGAATTCGCCCAACCCGAGCTGGCGCGTGCCGTCGCTCTTGGGCAAACTGAGAAAAGCCGCCAGCAGGCTGCTTAGCTGGAAGAAACCACGCCGGCTGACCCCCTGGCGTTTCAAGCCTTCGTACACCGTTTCACGCTCACCCATGGTTCACTCCTTGTCTGCGCCGCCAGGCGCGGCGAGGTACTCAGCCGTCGCAGTGGACGTCGTCAGCTTCCAGTTTGGCTTTATAGGCGGCGATGCCCGTGTCGCCGTGGGCTAGGCTGCCCTTATCAGCATCCCAGTTCGTAGGCTGAATCTCTGCCACCCAGCCCTCACCGTACGGGTCTTCTACCGCCAGGTCAGGCTTTTCGGCCACGGCCTCGTTCACCTTCACCACCACGCCGGAGACCGGCGCCGGCACCGGGCCGACGAATTTGCTGCTCTCCACAGTGGCCATGCTCTTGCCCTGGGCCAGTTCCTGGCCGACCGCCTTGCGCTTGGGCGTGACGGCGATGAATTTGCCCCCCGCCAGCTTGACGGCCACGGCGGTCATGCCCACGCGCACATTGCCGCCCTCGATCTCCTTGGCCCAGACGTGCTTTTCAATCATGTAGTACAGGTCATCGGGCAGGCTGCACCCGTTGATGACAGTCATATCGATTCCTCCCTAGAAGCTCACCACGGTCTTGGCCTCGTCGGCCATCTCCCACATCGAAGCGCCGCCCACCATCTCGACCCCATCGATCAGATCGTCCTTGGTCAGGTCGTGCAGTTCCATGGAAGCGGTGCAGGCGGTAAAGCGCACCCCGGCATCGATCGCATCCTGCAGGTAGCCGCCGGCGGCCCGTCCGCCCTCTTTGGGAAAAACCTTATCCGCTGCGCCCTTGACCAGCAGCTGGGCGCCGTCGATGGTGAAAAACATCGTCACTTCGTAATCCATGGCCGCCGCCAGGGTGGCCATGAAGAAGGGCGTTGCGCAGCGGCGCGGGGTATCCGTACCGCTGGTCATGATGATTAGAATCTTATCGTCCATTCTGCAGTAGCTCCTCTATTTAGAACGCCAACGTGATCGCATTATGCGAGGCATATTCGACAAAGGTTGCCGCGCCACCGATCTCACACTCGTCGATCAGGTCCTCTTTCTTGACGCCCATCACGCCCATCGTCATCTGGCAGGCAATCAGGCGTATCTTCATCTCGATTGCCGCGTCGAGCAGTTCGCTCAGCTTGCTCACATTGTCTTTCTTCATCATGTTCTTCATCATCATCGTCGCCACGGCGGTCATGCCGGGCAGCATGCCGATGATGTTCGGCACCGGCATGGGCATGGCCGGGTTAGCGATCGGCGCCACCTGCAGGTGATCAATCTTGCCCTTCTTGAGCAGCTCGAGCCCGAAGAAGGTGAAGAAGATCCCCACCTCCATCTCGAGTGCCGCGGCGGTCGTAGCCAGGATCAGCGGTGCGTAGGCCGCGTCCATCGTGCCGTGGGCGGCGATGATCGCCATGCGGGAAGCAGTATTTTCAGTCATTGGTTTCTCCTTTAAGTAAGCCTCTGTGATGCCGTTAGGCATTGTACGGGCTATCTACTTGGTCTTTTTCACGAAGAAGATGTATTTGTCACCGTCCTGCTCATGACTGAGCAGCTCGTGGCCGGTCCGGGTGGTCCAGGCGGTCATATCCGGCACCGACCCGGGGTCAGTGGCAATCATCTTCAGCACCTGGCCTACCTGCAGAGCATCGACGGCCTTCTTGGTCTTCAGGATTGGCATTGGGCAGTTCAATCCGCTGCAATCCAACGTCTGGTCAAACTTCTCACTCATGATTCGCTCCTTGGTCTCTATAGATTGGCTATCACCGGCCAGGCCGGGGTGTAACTCGACTATTTATCTCGTCTAACTCGACTTAAAAAGCGAGGAGACCGCTTGCTTGCGGTCTCCCATGATTCCATCTCATTCGCCTTCCCGGAAATTTTCCGGTTAAGCCGCTCCCGTACTTGTGCATATTTGCCTTCTTCTCACCTAAAATCAGTTCGAATGCAAACCGACCCTCAACATATCACGCGCGAAAAACTCTTATCCTTAATGTTCTTCCAAGTTCACCTTAAGCGTATCTTAGCCGCCCGGTGTCTCACTCGATGGCCGTCATCTCGGCGATCTGGCGCAGGCGGCTGATCAGATCGAGCCGTTCCTGACCGATTTGGCAGAACGAATTCGCTACCCGCTCCAGCCAGAAGCCGATCTTCTCATGCACACTTGGTTCGAGCACTGGGATGGTGGCTGCCAATGCCTGCAGCCGGCCCGGATTAAAACCCAGATCTCGCTCAAGCTGCCCCAGGCGGCGGGCTTGCTCTTCGCCTTCCGGCAGCTGACTGTAATACTGGCCGGCGATGATCAGGTTCGTATCACGCTCGTGTACGCGAATGTTCGCGCAGCGGTATTGCAGGCCAGCATGACAGCGGTGAAAGGCCTGCGAGCCGCCCGATCTCACGGCCAGCTCGTGCCATGATCGGACGCAGGCCTGGCGGCCACTCGCATTGGCCAGCACTTCCCGGCAGAATGGCTGCGGGTTGCTGATCTCGGTCAGCGGCTCGCCATCCATCCCAGTCGTAACCGCTCCGACACCGATGATCTCGGCAAACACATCCTGGATGATCTGGATGCAATGCAGCGGAAGCACCGCGCCCGAACTGCCAGCGCCTGCCTGCTCCGGGGGGCTGAACGATTGGTCCGAAGCACGCAGCCAGGTTTCGATCGCCGAGCGGTCGAAGCGCCAGCGGCCGCCGACCTTGATGCCCTGCAGGCGGCCGTCCTTCAACATGCGGTAGATCGTGGTGCGATCCAACTGAAGTAAATCCTGCAGCTGGCGGACGGTCAGAAGATCTGACAACGGTGCTCCTGCTATCGTTTGCTATAGTTTGCTAGCTTTTTCTATAGTACAAGAAATCACAATCGCCTGCATGTGACATTCGTCCTCACCGAGGAAGGGGGGATCCACCGTTTCTAGAGTATGGCTGCGAAAAAGCAGCCATAACCAGGGACGTGAGGGCAAGCTCCTTGAAGAAGTCCTACTCGGCCCTACACAACCCTTAAAGCCCGTTCTTGAGAACGCCATGGTGGAGATAACCATTCCATCAACCGTGGCATGAACAACGCGGATGGTTTGCAGGGTTTTCGTCCATGCTGGTTCTCGGTTTTGAGGGAGCTGATTACAGAATGAGGTGGATTATGGAATCCTTCAGCTCTGCTGATGGCCGGGAGTAAAGCTCCCGGATTCCAAAGAGAGAGAAAGCGGCCGGTTCCTCCGGCATGCAGCAGAACCCCTTGAACCGGGATGGCTCCTCCACCCTGATCCGAGACCAATCCACCCTTTAACGCCGTAGGGGCGCACGGCCGTGCGCCCCTACGAGAATGAGCTCTTCCCGCACGCTACTCCAGCGTGACGCTGTCCGAGGCGATCACGACCGGAAAGTTCGGCAGCCCTCCCGTGAAGCGGACGAAATCGGCCACCTCGGTCTGGTCGGCATAAGCCTTCAAATTCTCCATCCAGCGGAAGCCGATCGACTGGTACAGCAGCTCGACCGTCAGCGTGAACGGGCTGCTCGCCTCGCCGGTGTTGATCGCGATCAGCACTCGGTCGCCGCCACCGTCGAAATCGACATCGTCGCGCGCCCCACCGCGCACGGCGAAGTCCTCGTACGGGGCAGCCTTCTCGAAGCCCTCCGGGGCCAGGCGGTTATCCTTCAAGTAGCCGGCTGCACGCAGCAGGTCGGTGGTAACGTGGTTCTCGGTATCGCGCAGAATGGCTTCGTAGATCTGCACCTGCTCCGGCTGTACGATCGCCTGGTAGTGCTGCTCGAACTGAGCCGGGTCGGCATCGTTGTCGTTGCCAACGATCGAGCCATCCGGGTTGGTTCCACCCGATTCGAAGGCCAGGTTCCCGGCGCCGTCGGTGAGCGTAACGTGCAGCCAGGCGCGGCGGGAAGGGAAGCCGGTCGGGAACTTGTGTCCGGCGAGGACAGTCAAAGCCGCCTCGGCCGAGACGCGCGCGCCGACCCGCTGGGGTTTCTCGAGCTTGAGCGTGGCGGTGTCATTCTGCAGCTGCGCAACAGTACGCTCGACTCCGGCCGCGAAGTGCTCACTGGAGGCAGTCACGCCCAGCTCTTCACCGTACTGGTCGAGCATCTTCAGCATGTAGGCGTTGCCGCCGACGAAGGTGTGCTGCGAGAACGGGCTGCGCAGCGTTTCGGAAGTGAGCGAAATTTTCACCCCGCCCTCCGCTTCGGGCATATGGCAGCCCTGGCAGGTGTCGCGGTTGCGGAAGCTGGAATAGTAATATTCGAGATAGGTCATCTGCTCCGGGAAGTCACCCGCCACCTGGCCGAGGGCGTCGATGTAGGGTGTATAGAGCACGTGGCAGGTGGCGCACAGCTCCGATTCGGCCATATGCGCCGACTGCACTGGTTGGTAGCCGGAGGCGCCGGCCATGATCCCCGCCTGGTCGGCGGCGATCTCAAACGGCCCGAAGATCACGCGGTCAGGTGCCCTCAACTGCGTGTCAATCTGGAACCCGCCGCTGTAGCTGTCCTGCGTTCCAAGGTTGTCGGATCGAATCTGGTGGCAGACGGCGCACGAGATACCGTCCATGGCGAACGCGTGCAGGCTGCTATCCGGATTCACAAAGCCATCGGCGCCGAAGACCACTCCATTCTCGCCCGCCACCTCGGCCGTGAACTGCGCCATCGGCATGTGGCAGCGCGTGCACGTGTTCTGAATCGTCTCGGCCAAGTCGGGCAGCTCGCTTACCTCAGCCTTGACCGTTGCCTGCCAGTACGGGTCACGGGCCGAGTTGGCCATGATCGAGGCCCGCCAGGCAGCGTCGATCGAGACGTCGTTTCCGGCGTCGTCGGTCTGGTTCATGTGACATGCGGCGCACGCTCCGGAGGTGGAGAAATAATCTCCGATCTTGGCCAGCAGCGGTTCGCCCTTGCGGACCACTTCTTCTTCCGGCAGGGTGGCGGTGACAAATATCGTGGCTGTCGGTGGTGGAGTGTTCGTCGGACGCAGCCGAACCGTGTCGGTAGGGTGCGGTGTAGCGGCCGGGGTCGGCCCACCGCAGGCGGCCAGGATGAGTATCAGCGAGAAGAGTAAAAGTGGCGAAAAACGACGCATGGACATCTCCCGGTCAGATAACGAACTTGCCATCCTTGTAGAAGACTTCACCGTCGACGCGAATCTCGGAATCGTGTGACATGTCGCAGATCATGTCCCAGTGGATGGCGGACTTGGCCTTCGAGCCGGTCTCTGGATAGCCGGCGCCGAGCGCCATGTGAAAGGTGCCGCCGATCTTTTCGTCGAAGAGGATGTTCTTGGTGTAGTTCTGGACGCCATAGTTCAAGCCGACGGCGAATTCGCCCACGTAGCGCCCACCCTCGTCCGTATCGAGCATCGCTTCAAGGAAGGTCAGGTTGCGGGCTGCCACCGCCTCGACCACTTTGCCCTGCTTGAAGGTCAACTCGACGCCTTCGACCTCGTTGCCGCGGTAGACGGCCGGGTAGGAGAAGGCGACATGACCTTCGATCGAGTCCTCGACCGGGCCGGTGTAGACCTCACCATCGGGCATGTTATTCAGGCCGGCAGCGTTCTTGAAGACCCTGCCCTTGATCGACAGCTTCAGGTCGACCGTCGGGCCTTTCACCTCGACGGCGTCGTGCCCGGCAAGCGCATCGACAATCTTCTGCTGCTTCGCCTTCAGCCCGGCCCAATAGGCCAGGGCGTCTTCCTCAGGATCCTGTACGTGGCAGGCGGAGAACACGAAGTGCTCGAACTCATCCAGGCTCATGTTGCTGTCCTGGGCGAAAGCCGGGGTTGGGAAGAGCGTCGTCACCCACTTGAAGGTATCGTCGGCGCCGCGCCGGAACTGTACCGCCGTCACCGCCCCGGTCACCTTCTCACGCCGGGCCAGCTTGGCTTTGTCGCAGCCCATCAGCAGCTTCGAATTCGAGACCGAGTGCACCCGAATGCGTGATTCGAACTGTTCGTAGACAAGGTCATAGAACGTGGCTGGGTAGTCGAGCTGGGCGTCTTTGGCATGTTCAAGGAAGACGTCGTCCACGCCGGTCATCGTCGTCTGGCCGGCGAGCGATACGAACAGGTGCGGGTGCCCGCCGGCGAGCAGGATCTCACGGAAGAGGGCCCGCACGAGCGGCTCGGCTGGCGGCTCGGCTTCGACCAGCACTCGATCGCCGGGCTTAATGCGGGCGGAATGGTGGACGAGGACAGTGGCCATGCGGTCGACGCGTGGATCGTTCATGGGGGCTCCTTGGGGTTTGTGGATACCAACGTCAGCGGCCCCATTGTACCCCAGCGTGGGACCAGGGGGTGATGGCGGGGTGATGGTAGGAGTCCTAAAATTGAAAAGGTCGGTCGCAGGGGGAACTGTTACCTAAAGGGCTCGTTGATCCATCCCCAACTCGTCCTTTTGATTGAGTGTTTCAGGGACAACCCGACCCGTTGACGGATCAGGTTGTCTATTCGCGGTTTTAAAAGTTGGGCGGCTTTGCGGCGTCAGGGCAATGTTGAAGTCGTGAGGCCTGCTGTGACTTGTCGGATGTGGCCGGGCGTCGGTCAACTGCATGACTGAGACCTATGCGTGACCACATCCCAGCAGACTGAAGCGGGACCTTGAATATGGAGAACTGCCGTATTGAGTGATCAGGGACCGAACGAGTTGTCCTCAGCACCACAGCGGATCCCGGAGCTGGATGGCCTCCGGGGTCTTGCCGTCATCCTGGTCCTGCTCTACCACTATGTTGCCGTTTCCATTCCGGCAGATTCAACCGGCGGCCTCCATGTTATTCGGCAGCTTTTTTTATAAGAATTGGAGTGGCGTGGATCTATTCTTCGTCCTGTCCGGCTTCCTGATCGGTGGAATCCTGATCGACAACCGGAGCGCGACGAATTACTTCAGCGTCTTCTACACCCGGCGTATCAGCCGCATTTTTCCCCTTTACTACTTCTTCCTTGGAATCTTCCTCTTGATGGCACACTTCGCGCAGCGCCCGGGGCTATTCAGCGCAAGCATCTTCGTCAATAGACTCCCGACGCTGCCCTATTTTCTGTACGTGCAGAACTTTATCATGGCGTTACGAGGGACGTTTGGAAATGAGTTTCTTGCTGTCACCTGGTCATTGGCAATCGAGGAACACTTCTACCTGCTGCTGCCTATGATTGTATGGGTCAGCCGCCCTAAGCGATTGCCTCTGAATCTACTGTTTCTCATTTCGCTCAGCCTGATCTTACGGACGACCCTTGCACGCGGGACGTTCTCGGCGTTTGTCCTGACGCCATGGAGATTGGACAGCCTATTTCTGGGAGTGCTCCTGGCAATGCTAATCCGAGCCCCCGTGCTTCTCACCCAGGTTAAGGCACGGCTTTCATGGATCAAGCTCGCGTGTGGCGCTCTGTTTCTCTATCTTGTCTATTGCGCCCTGACACAACCACTGGGATCGCTGAACAACATCCTGCTTTTCGGTGTGTTCTATGCCACCCTGATCTTCCTGACCCATGCCGAGAAGACGGGAGTCCTTGCCAGGATCTTCCGGCGCGGCTGGCTCATGAACATTGGCCGGGTTTCATACGCTCTTTATTTGTTTCACTAAAATGGTCAATGGACGGTGGTGGACCCATTAAGTTGGACACTTTTTAGGCCAAACTTAGGGAAGACATTTGTTCTGCTTGCATCATCCAGTAGGCCTCCTCAAACTCAACGGGAGTCAGATATCCCAACGATGAATGGATGCGTTTCTTCTC
>DAOUEL010000032.1:0-5438 GCA_034430595.1 Anaerolineales bacterium
CGGTTTCATCCTCTCCCATCTCCCGTAACACAGGCAGCACCCGGTGGTAATACTCGATTGCTTCTTCATTGGCATACGCCAGGCGTGCCTGGTCTCCCGCGCGGAGCAGGTAGTCCCCGGCTTTCTCGAGCGACCCGGCCGCTTCGTAGTGGTGTGCCAGAAGGCCGAGGAACTCCTCCCTCCGCTCTGGGAATAAAGTCTCGATCGCCTCCCCAACTTTCAGGTGAAATTCCTTCCGGCGTCCTTGCAGCAGAGAGTTGTAGGCCGCCTCCTGGGTTAACGTGTGTTTGAAGATGTACTCCAGTTCTGGCAGGCGGGTCTTTTCCCGGACCAGATCCATGCGCTGGAGCTTTGAAAGATGCTCATCCAGTTCCAGTTCGGCCTCCGAAATTGCCTCCAGCAGGCTGAAGAGGAAGCTCCGCCCTATCACCGACGCCATTTGGAGGGTATGGCGCACATCTTCCTCCAGGCGATCGATGCGTGCCAGCAGCACCCCTTGCAACGTCTCAGGGATTCCGACCACTTCGATTGCGTCATTTACCTGCCACTCACCACCCACGCGTTCAATCAACCCGTTATCCACCAGGTGGTATGTCACTTCTTCCAGGTAGAAGGGATTACCCTCCGAACGGGTCCGGACAAGCTCCTTGATCTGCTCAGGAAACTCTCCCTCACCCAGCAAATGGTTCATCAGTCGGTCTGCCTGATCATCGGACAGACGGCTAAGCGTCATTTCCGTGTAACGGTGAGGGTGTTCGGTCTCCGCCAGCTGCTTTAAACGCCACGAGCCATGCTCGTGCTCGACCCGCATCAACAGGATGAGCAAGAGCGGTACGCGATCCGTGAGCGCCATCATCTCGCTCAGTACATCCATGCTTGAAGGATCCGCCCAGTGCAGATCCTCCAGAATGAGCACAGTTGGTTGAGATTTGGCGACCTGCCAGAAATAGTCCTTAAGCGCTGCAAGCGTTTCACGTTTCACCGTTTCCGCGTCGATTGATTGCCTTTGATCTTCAACATCTTGCTCAAGAGTGAGGCCCAATAAACGAGCCAGGTATGCGAAAGATGCATTTTCTGCTTCCCCATGCAGTTCAGCGAGGCGCTTTCGCAGTGCGACCTTGATCTTCACTTCCGGCGCACCGTCCGAAAGCCCCAGATCATCCAATAGAAGCTGGGTGATCACCCAGTAGGAGAGCGAACCACCATACGAGAGTGCCCGCCCTTCCAACCAGCGTATCGAAGAAAGCGGCATAGACGCCCCGTCCAGGCTCTCGTCGTCCCTCGCAATATGTGCTCGTACTTCCTCCAGCAGGCGGCTCTTCCCGATACCTGCTTCCCCCAGGAGAGCGACAATTCCTCCCTGCCCAGCACATAACGCGCGAAGACAGATCCCTACTTTCTCTACTTCCTGCGTCCGGCCGATATAGGGAACTGCTTGTGGCGCGATACCGCGTCGCAGGGTTGGTATCCCGCGTGCCTCCTGCACCTCGAAGACTTGTATGGGGCCAGTTTTTCCCTTTAATGAAAATTCGCCCATATTCTTCAGTGCAAAATCATCGTCGATCATGCGCGCAGAAGAGGATGAGATCAGGATCGAGCCGGGTTCCGCAGCCGACTGCAACCGGGCTGCGATATTAACCGCATCGCCTATCGCCAGGTACTCGACGTGCATATCCGTGCCAACATTGCCGATCACCACTTCGCCGGTGTTGATTCCCACACGCATTTGCAGGTTGTCGATATACCCTGCAAGGCTGCGGCCGTACTCCCGGATGCTGCTTTGAAGGTCTAGGGCGGCCCGCGCAGCACGAATGGGATCGTCCTCATGTGTAACCGGTGCCCCGAAAAAGGCCAGCACGCCATCGCCCAACAGCTGCGCAACGGTACCTTCGTAGCGGTAGATCGCCTCTACTACCCGCCGATGAACGCCATTGACGATCTCCTTCCACTCCTCCGGGTCCAGCTTCTCAGCCAACGTGGTCGAGCCGACAATATCGGCAAATAGGATCGTGACTGGTTTGCGCTCGCCTTCGGTACACAAACTTGCCTGCTGCACTTTCTTCTGCAAATCGTTTGGGGCAGCTTGCTGAAGCAACCGAAGCCTGGATTCCTGCGGAGTCATGTCTGTGTGGTCAATTTTCTCCCCACAGGTAGGACAGAATTTTGCACCAGGCGGGAGTTCCATCCCACAAGCCGGGCAAGCCCGACTAGAAGCCGGCTCAAGCAAGGCTCCACAGCTCACGCAGTAGCTGGCGGTATCGGGGTTGTCAGATTGGCAATTTAGGCAGCGCATATCCAGACAGTCCATTTCTCGATCGAGATGTATCGATAACTGCCAGGATGACCAGGATGCATCTCGATCTGGGATTGAGCTTCATCCAGCAGTTTTAACAAGGTGGTTACCAAGCCGATACCTCGGCTACCCTCACCCAAATGTACACCGGCAAGGCCGAGCATTAAAAAGCCAATCAACACCCGGCGGCCTGGATCAGGACCGTCCCGTCTTCGTGTAGCTCGGCCTCGTCGCCAGTAGATAGCGCATGAAAATCGTTTTCATGGATAGCCAGGATGGGCAGGCTCTTCTCATAAATTTCTTCGGCCACAATCACAGCCAGTGCGAAAAAAGTATCTCCTCCGGTAGTCAGGATCGCTGCTGGCGCAGTGCCATGCCGGATCGCTTCCAGCAGCACGGCCGTGGTCGTGCTCGAGCCACGTGAAAACGGCAACGCCAGCACACGTCCGCTTCCGTTTTCTCCCGAGAGTGGGTGGCGGCGATCGATGATTTCGCCGCTTGCAGCGTCATAACCGCCCCAGAAGCTGAGTGGCTCATGGCTTACCAGCAGGGTGCCGCTGGCCGAACCCGGGACCAGGATCTGTGCTTGGATCACACTTCCCACAGCGACCTCTCCCGGACCACATGCCCGGCGACGGCCGAGTTAACACAATCCTCGAGCGAACCAAAGACTACCTGTGTGCCCAGCAATCCGGGTGCGTAGTAGGCATACTTGGCCGAATTGGTCATCAGCAGCTTCACCCGCTCAGGGAGCATCGGTGTCGTCAGGATGCAGGTATCGACCGTCACCCGGCTGCCAAACGACTTGAGGGCGGCAAGATGGCCAGCCCGCTCGGCAAGCAGGCACATCGCCCGGCTTGATGTGACAAGAAACTCGAGCTTGGGGTGTTTCTTCTTGCCCGGCAGCAAAGCCGCGAGCTGCTGAAACTCGGCCAACGAGAAATGTGGACTGCCGAGCACAACCATGTCAAGCTGCGAACCTTCCGCGGTTGAAAGCTCAGCCAGCGCACGGCGCAGCTCAGGCATCCCGATCTCGATTGTGATTAGCGGCTCCTGTCCTTGAAGCGCATCTTCTAATGTGGGCGCTTCCGGCGTGATGCCGACCAGGTGGAACAGCCCAACGCTGCCTGAAGAAGCCGCGGCCGCGCCGAGCGATTTAAGTTGGTCCTCAGAGGGTTTAACTTCAAGACCGACCACGACCGGGTTCTCTTCCCCCGAGACTTTACCCAAGATATGACCCAGGACTGGGTAGAACAGATCGCTGGACTGGATCGCCTGCGGCACGCCGACCAAGCGGATGAGTACGCGTCCAGCGCGCCCCTCCGTCAGGTGCAGGCCGACGGCCGGGACACGGCCGGTGATGGCGGCGCAGATATCGAGCAAATCAGGATAACGCTCGCTGCGGGCGCCGATTACCGAATTGGCAAAGGCGATGGCGTTCGACTCACCCCATGCGATCTGCTGGCCAAAATGGGGTCGATGTTCGCTTTGATAGGGCGCGCAGGTCCAGGTGGGGATGCAGCCCATCGACTGGTAGGCGCGCATCTGCCGCAGCGCCTTCTCGGCCCACTCCGGAGGCACTGGCCACGCCTTCCACCCGGCTTCATCGACTCCGCTGACGTTGAGCGTGCTCGGCACGCGCACCTTCGCTCCGAGGGCAACCAAACGCTCGGCGAAATCGAGCGTTGCCTGCCCCATGTAGAGCGAGCTGTCGATATGTGCGGCCTCGATATCCATCAGCCGACCTGCGCGCTGGACGACTGCCATGCGGACGATAACGCGCATCGCCATCTGGCTGCCCGGACCGCTTTCGCCCTCCAGCTGCGCTCTATCCTCGGCGGTGAGTTCGAGCCATTCTGGCACAGTGAGACTTCGA
This sequence comes from Anaerolineales bacterium, assembly GCA_034430595.1. GTDB lineage: Bacteria > Chloroflexota > Anaerolineae > Anaerolineales > E44-bin32 > E44-bin32. Next base: position 4,170 of record DAOUEL010000032.1, read on the forward strand.
TTAACCATCCATCCATTCTACAACGGATGCGCCCTGCGCAGGCCGATCGCGCCCTTCGTGTCAGCCAGGAGCAAAACGAGGCCGGGCGAGCACCTCAAAATCCACGCTCAGCTTTTCGCTCACTCCATCTCTCGGGTTGATCGCTCTCATCATGTACATTGTTCCGATGCCACGGCGGAAGAGCCACGGTTCCAAGGATCATCTCCTCTCCGACTGCGAGTCCAAAAACAGGTATATGATGAGGTGGAACTGTTTCCGGTAAGGCTCGACCTCGCTGGGGGGCGAAGTTTGAAAGATCGATCGACTCCACGCATGCATGCTACACGTACCAACCTCCCCTGTCTGATCCTGCCTCCTGTAAAGCGATGATGAGTAATAGCCATTAAGGAGACTGCACCTTCACGGATTTACGAATAGACAATTTGCCTGTTTTTAAGGGGAACGAATGGGAGGCGGCCTGGATGAATACGCGGCCAAAGGGAAGCGTCCGCTTGGTAATGCTCCTGCTTGGATTCGGCCTGTTTGCCTGCGGAGGGCCGCAGGAGGCCGTAGATCAGACTACGCACTCCTCGGAAAGCTGGGATCCTTGCGGCAATCTGCCAGGCCTGGCACTTGACCTGGAGGCGGCGGCTTCGGCACCGGCACTCATCGGTCAAGAAGATTCACCAACCCTGGGAGAGCTGGGACCAGAGGGCGCCAAGGCGCTCGCCGCCCAGCTGCAACCGCAGGGCACATTCTGTGAGGCCGCGCCGCCCGCAGCCTTCCAGCCCATTCTCGAAAAAGCCCAACAACTTGCGGACCAGGGTGATAAAGCCGGCGCACGCATGCTGCTCGAATCGCTCCTTGATATAGGTTCCCTTCCTGGTGGGGGCTACCTTCTGAGCGTGCGCATCCAAACCCCGGGGCAAGCCCGGTCTTTCATCCGGGGCTTGCTCGTGGCCGCAGGTCTCGACCTCGCACTCGGGGGGGACGGAAAGGACTTCATCGATCAGGCTAACACCACCTTCAGCGAAATGGCGAACGGTGAACTCAACAGTGCCTCCTTCGAAGAGACTCTGCGTCTTGCCGACGAGGCTCAGAGGCTGGGGCAGGATGACATCGCTCAGCGGACGCTGGAGCGAGCCCAGGAGATCGCCGCCGAAGGGCTCGACGCCGCCATCGAGGATCTCGATCCATGCCTATCCAACCCTCAGGATCTACACGACGAAATCACAAAACTGCTCCTGGCCTTTCAAACCGCCAGCCTCCTGGGAGTCCCCGATACCTATG
>DAOUEL010000033.1:0-23544 GCA_034430595.1 Anaerolineales bacterium
CTTGGCGGAAACTTACGCTCTTTGATACAAGGCGCGTGGGCAAGTGAGCAGCGAAAACGGGCCAGCCAGGAAGTACAGCGCGGGTTAAACGAAGTTGGCACAGCCCTGTCGAACGCGGCCGAGAATATTTCCCAGGACCCCGCGGCCCAGCGGCTGCGGGAAGGCGTCGATGAGTTGGCCGAACGGGTGCGGAGCGGCGAATTGGCCGAGCAGGCACGGACGGACCTGGTCAAGATCCTGCAGGATGTAAATCAGCGCTTGAATGAGCTGGTGGACCAGCTGGAAGCCAGCCTTGAGCAGGGGAAGAGTGACGGGGACGATTGATACCAGCCGGCTGGCAGAATTGAATCTGGGGTGACCCGAGGACGATCTGATCGACTCGGGCATGTGAGCTGAGAACAGCCCCGAGCCTTTCGATCGGAATACAACTGCAAGATACCTCGTCCTTGCTTGCCGAGCATTCTTCACGAACGGAAAATCACCTCATACGCACGACGTTTCATCTAAGGAGGAGACGCTATGACGATTCGAGTCGGCTACATCGGTCTCGGGTTGATGGGCAAACCGATCGCGCGCAACCTGATGCGGGCCGGATTCGAACTGACCGTTTACAACCGCAGCCGCAGCGCCGTCAACGACCTAGTCGCAGAAGGAGCAAGCGCGGCCGGTTCACCGATGGAAGTCGCACGACAAGTGGAATTTATTTTCACAAACCTGCCTGATTCTCCAGACGTCGAGCAGGTTGTTCTCGGGGAAAATGGCATTCTTCAAGGCGCCCATGAAGGACAGGTGTTCATTGATAACAGCACGATCAAGCCGGAGACTGCCCGCCGGGTTGCACACGCAATGGGTGAGGTCGGTGTAGCCGCCCTCGACGCGCCGGTTTCCGGGGGCGATATCGGCGCTCGGGCGGGCACGCTCGCCATCATGGTTGGTGGTCCGGAGCTCGCCTATCAGAAGGCCCTGCCGCTTTTTCAAGCGATGGGCAAAACCATTACCTATGTCGGCGAAAGTGGTGCCGGACAGGTGGCCAAAGCGTGCAACCAGGTCATGGTCGGGGCACAGATGGTGGCCATGGCCGAACTGCTGCTGCTGGCGGTGAAGTCCGGAGTTGACCCTCGCCGGGTAGTGGAAGCGATTCGAGGTGGAGCGGCGCAGTGCTGGACACTGGATAATAAGCCCGAGCGTCTTTTCCGGGGTGAGCGCTCACCGGGTTTTAAGGCACATATGCAGTTCAAGGATCTGGGAATCGTGCTCGATACGGCTCGAGCCTACGGGATGCCGCTGCCGGTTACTGCTGCCGCCGCCCAGCTGTTCCAGGCGATGCTTCAAATGGGAATGGGCGAGTTAGACAACTCGGCGGTCATCGGCGTTCTGGAAGCGATGAGCGGCACGAATTTGCTGTAACCTTTTTGCGATTCATTCAATACAGAGGACGATCAGGCGGCGGGGTCCATGGACCCCGATCGTGAGGGTCATCTCGATATCTGCCGTACGAGAAGGGCCGCTGACGATCGTCACGGAAGCGCCATCGGACAAGTATTCGTTGCCACCGGCCTCCAGCCATTCTGCCAATGAGCCGTGGATATCACGCTCGCGAAGAATGGCGACGTGAATTTCCGGCAGCAACGAGCACAAATTCCCTGCCCCGTCGCAGGCAATCAGAAGGCTGCCCGTATCCGCCAGTGCTCCCAGGCAGCCGGTGACGCCAGCCCGGTAATCGTCAAGGCTTGCCAGGTATCTTTTCCGTGCAGCATTGTCCAACCCGCCATCAAGCATCGGGACGCGGCATTCAACTCCCGCTGCTTCAAGCTGTGGCTTTAGGCCTTCAAAATCCGGGTCTGAATAAAGGACCTTATCCACCTCAATTTCGTTCAATAGAGCACGCAGTTCCACGAAGAGATTTCCTTCAGAGACTGGACGTATTTCGCCTCCGACAGCCTCCAATTCTTGGGCGAAGGTTTTGGTGTGGTTTGCATCGGGGGGGTGGTTCGAATCGGGTATCTCGTCCGCGCCGGCCTGAGCGTGCCCGGCCTCGGGCATTTCATCGCTGGCTTCGAGCGCACCTGCATTCCCTACACGGGTGGCGAACGGTGGGAAGTCCCTGGTTGAAGTCCAGGCGTCGAGCGGTGGCGGCAATCTGCGAATCCAGCTTTCGCGTTTTGGCAGCATTCGTGAAAGCAGACCGGCAAAGCGCTGCGCGGCATGAAACCGCTTCGTATTCGTTGCCAACCATGTGTAGAGCTTGATACCGAGGCGCAAGCCGGGCGCTCCGGGTTTTGCCTCGCGGTACATCCGGCGCGTACGCAGGAGCAATGTCGTCAGGTCGATCCCAACCGGGCAGGCTTCGTTGCATGCTCCGCACAGCGTCGAAACATGAGCGAGATGGCCAAAGCGTTCGATTCCAAAGTAGCCCGGGGAAACCAATGAGCCGATCGGGCCCGGGTAGACGCTCCCGTAGGCATGGCCGCCAATCTCGCGAAATACCGGGCAGGCATTGAGGCAGGCTCCACAGCGAATGCACAACAGAGCGTCTTCGAGCGGCGTGGCAACCAGAGAACGCCGGCCATTATCGACCAGGATCACATGCCGCTCGACAATTCCGTGCGTCTTGAGGTTCTGACGTAAACTGCCAAGCAGCGAGATGTAGCTGGTCAATTTCTGCCCCGTAGCGGATCGCGGCAGCAGCTGGAGCATCAGATCGAGGTCCTGGGCAGTCGGGACGATTCGCTCAACGCCCATCAGCGCGATATGCAGAGGCGGCAGTGAAGTCACCATCCGGCCGTTGCCCTCATTGGTTACCAGGCAGAGCGTGCCGGTGTCAGCCACGCCGAAGTTGACTCCTGAAATGCCGAGGTCGGCCTGCAGGAAGACCTGCCGCAGGGTTTTGCGGGCGTGCTTGTTGAGATCGGCAACATCCTCCGAGTAGGGCATGGCGAGCTTTTCGTTGAAGGTCCGGGCGACATCCTGCCGGGTGAGGTGAATGGCGGGTGTGATGATATGGCCCGGCGTTTCACCGCGTAATTGCACGATGAATTCACCCAGGTCGGTCTCGACAACCTCCAGCCCGTGTTCCTCGAGGGTATGGTTCAGCTGGATCTCCTCGCTGAGCATCGACTTGGATTTCACTACCCGCTTCGCGCCGGCCCGCTGGGTGATCTGCAAAACAAGCCGGGAGGCAACCGCTGCGTCGGGAGCATAGTGGACCTGAACCCCATGGGCAGTGAGTGAACGGCTGAATTGATCGAGGTAGAAATCGAGCCTGTGAATCGTTTCCAGCCGCCGGGCGTGAGCTTTTTGAATACGACTCTCCACATCCGGCAGCGATGCGAAGGCTAAATGTCGACCGTGCTGACGACGGTCGGCATTTGCGTCGAGCGCTCGCCCGAGGGCTTTATTTTCGATAGCATCGGCCGCTCGCTCCACGAAAGCTTTTCTCATCGTAATCCCGGTTCAAATCCTGCAAGGGGCAGGGCGATATGGGAGCAGCGGATATGCGAGCCTCGCCTGCGCAGACCGCCCTCGATCTGGATCAGGCAGCTTACATCGCAGGCCAGGACGAAATCAATCTCCTCAGCCTCGATTTGATCAAGCCGGCGGTCGAGAATGGCGCTCGAGATCGGTGCGTATTCGAGCGCGAAGGCCCCGCCAAAACCACAGCAGTCCTGCGGCAGGATCACAAAACCGTCTGGAGCTAGCTGGTTGAGCAGATTCAGTGGTTGGGCTCGGACACCGAGGCCGCGAGCCAGGTGGCAGGAGGCGTGATAGGCAAAGCGAAGCTCCGCCGCCGAAACCCGTGGAACGAAGGAAGTCCGCCGGTCGAGGAATTCGACGAATTCGTAGGTCCGCTTGGCCAGTTTTTGGGCTCTCTCCAGCCAGGCAGCATCTTCTGAAAACAACTCGGGATAACCATGGCGGATCATCGTGGCGCAGGAGCCGGATGGGACAATGACCGGCATCTCCGCACCATCTTCTAAAACCTGGATTGTGCGGCGGGCCAGTTTTCGCGCATCTTCCCACAGCCCCGCATTGAATGCAGGCTGGCCACAGCAAGTTTGTTCGTCCGGTACGTGCAGGGCAATTCCGGCCGTTGACAGCACGGTTTTGATGGCACGTGCCGTGTCGGGGAAGAGGCTATCGACCAGGCAAGTAGTCAGCAGTTGGGCATCGGTCATCTTGTTTCCTCGTCGATTAAAAGCCTCCATCGTCGATTGTCAAATTGTGTGCGGGTAGGACAAGCTGTTTCGAGTATGATTGTCATTTCGAGCGGGAGGATTCTCCAGTATGTCGATCATGGATGGATTGAAAGCGGTTGTGTTTGATCTTGATGGCTTGATGATTGACAGCGAGCCAATTGCGCTAGCTGTCTGGCGTGACGTCCTGACGCCATATGATGTCGAGCTTTCTGCTGAGGTCTACAGCCGCGTGATTGGGTTAGAACCCAGGCGGGGTGCGGAGATGATGGTCGACACCTTCGACCTGCCGCTCTCGGTTGATGAACTGCTGGAAACGTATTGGGCGCACCGCACCAAAATCATGGAACGCAGCATCGAGCCACAACCCGGACTGCTCGACCTGGTTGAGATAATCGCCGGAGCTGGATATCTGCTGGCTGTGGCTTCCAACAGTCCGCTCTTTTATGTCAGGCGAATCCTGGCTGCGATCGGGCTTATAGAGCGAATCCCCTGCATCGTAGGAAGCGATCAAGTACAGTCCGGGAAGCCTGCTCCAGATGTATACCTGGCGGCTGCGGAATGCCTGCAGATCGATCCCGAGCTGTGCCTTGCGATTGAAGATTCTCCCGCTGGGGTGATGGCCGCCAGCGCGGCCGGGATGCGCACGATCGTCATCCCCAATCCCGAACTCTCCGGCCGGGATTTCAGTCAGGCAGATTTTCAGTTTGAATCGCTGGAAACGCTCCGACAGCGGTTGCGGTCCGAGGTGAACTCAGCTTGAGCTGACGGGGATTGCAGATCCCTCGCATCATCACAGCCGGCCGTATTTCTCGCGTGCCTTGCTCATCAGGTAGATATTATAGGGCGGCGTGATCGGCGGCAGCTCGCATCCTCCCATCAGTACATAGCCGCCCTCGATTTGCGCCCCTTTCTCAATCGCCTCCTTGCATACCGCGTCGATCTGCTCCGGCGTGCCGCGCGCGATGATCTGTGGATCCACATTGCCAGCTATAATCTGGCCGGGAAATGCTTGGGCTGCATCGAGCAGATCAACTTCATGCCCGAAACTAAGCATGCCCGGATCACCAAATGGCACCCTGGACCATAGATCGAGAAGATGATTCTGATCACCGCAGATGTGGCAGTATATGCTGCTTGCACCCATACTGAGGACCTCCGAGTGGAGCTCGATCAAGTAGGGCAGCGCCAGGCTCTCGAATTGTCCTGGCGAGAGCAGCCCGTCGGTGGGCGCGGCAGAACGGGCAAGGACCCGGTCCTTGCCGAAGGTCCCGATGAACCAATGCGCAACCTCGAGGATGTGATCCGTCATCAAGCGCAAGGCGTGATGCACGGCTTCAGGATGGGTGATCGTCCACATCAGGAAGTTATCCACACCCGCCAGGTTGGCTGCATGCGTGAATGGGCTCCCGCAAATAAAGGCGATTGGCAGATCCTGCTCGGCCTGCAGTTGGGCAAACTCCATCATGCGCGGCAGGGATCCGGCTGATTTCACATCCGGGAGTTCGAGCTGCATAAGTGCCTCTGGAGAATCTACCGGGCGGCGAGCGATGGCTGGTCCGGAACCATAGCGATCATCAGGCCATTTAATCTCCCCTCCGAACTCCCAGGCACCGTACGAAACGAAGGTATAAAACGGTGTGCCATCTGAATCATATTGTTCAGCCGTTCGAATCTGGGCATCGAAGCTTTTCCTGGGATCTTCATAAATATCGGCAATTGGATAACCTACATTCCGGGCACAGAAACCATATCCACGGTGAATATAGGCGATCCGATCGACGGGTTTTCGTTCATACAACGCCTGGATCCGCTGCGCTGCGTTCATCGTGTTTGGTGTGAGCATCGAATCTCTCCTCAAGTTACCCGCGAATTCGGGCGTGTTTGAACCAAGCAAGCCTGGTTCCCCGCAGTTCACATAAATCCGTGTGCTGCAGCTTGCTCCAGGATTGTCACCGAGGACCGGGTAGCGATGCGATCTGCACCGGCAGCGTGATACTCGAGCAGCTGCTCGAGGGTGCGAATTCCCCCTGCCGCCTTGATTTTGACCTGCGCCCCGCAGCTGGCCCGCATCAAGCGCACCGCCTCAAGCGTCGCTCCACTGGCCGCATAGCCGGTTGAGGTTTTCACGAAATCGGCACCAGCCATTTCACTCAACTCGCATGCGCGGACGATCTCATCGGAAGTGAGATAGTGGATCTCAAAGATGACTTTCACGCCGATGCCATGCTCATGACCTGCCTCCACGACGGTCCGAATGTCGCCCTCGACATCATCGTACTCGCCGGATTTGAAGCGACCAATATTCATGACCATATCCAGCTCCCCGGCTCCAGCAGCGATCGCTTCCAACGCCTCATACACTTTGACTGCGGTCGTGTTTGCTCCGTGGGGGAAGCCAATAACCGTCCCGGTCAGCACATCGCTGCCGGCGAGCTTGCTTGAAGTGAATTGGACATCGCAGGGTTTAACCGAGGCAGCGGCCATGCTGTATTTGAGCGCATCGGCAATCCCTTGTTCGAGCTCAACCTGGTCGAGCTGAGGCTGCAGCAGCGAATGGTCGATCAACTTTGCCAGCTGGGCTAAGGTGAGTTCAGGGTTCTCTTTCTTGTCAGGCATCGATCATCCTTTCATGTTTCCCGAACTTTTACCGGGCAACTCGAGAACTCAAATCGACAAGCTATAACCGGCTTTAAACAGATAGATCGCGCGTGACCCCTTAATCGGTTGTCCGTTCGGTGCGATGGTGAGTCGGAAGCGGATTAAAACTGGTGTTCCTGGATCGATGCCGAGCAAATTCGCTTCTCGCTCTTCGACCGCAGCCACCGTTACCTCATCGACTGCACGGTCAGGGATCAGGTTAAATTTCTCCTGCATGATCTTGAAGGAGGATTGGCCCTCACCGCCGCCGGTAAACATATCGATGGTCATCCCCGGATAGAGCTTGGCCGGGTAATAGGAAAACTCCAGGGACACAGGCACGCCATTAGATGTCCGCAGGCGTTCCATGATGATTACTTCATCTCCAGGCTGCAGCTGCAGGCGCTTCTGAACGAGAGGCCAGGCCGGGACAGTATCGAATGTCAGGATCTCCGTGCCGGGTTCTTCGCCTCGTTTCTTGGCTTCTTTTGTGAGGCTGTGATTTCCTGTGATCGTTCCCCAAAGCGGAGATTTAACCCGCCTCAAGATCTCGCGCCGGAATGGATCGCGTTCGAGAAGCCCTTCGTATATGAGGTCACCAACTGCGTTCTCCATTTCGACTGGACTGCACGCGTAGCGGGCAGCAAGGTCCTCCACGGAAGGTAAAGCCTGGCCATTTGCCCATTCTGAATTTGCCAGATCGATCTCCAGCTGTTGAGCGGCTCTTAACATGTCTCGCTACCTCCGCCTGGTTACAGTGCCTTGTTCAGGAATTTGGCTGAATTCTAAACCGTGAACGCAATCAGGGTAAATCACATTCGTGAAAAGCATGGGCTGGTTCCTGGATCTTGAATGTACCTTGATTCCATCGGTGGCAGGAAAAAGCTGAATCACCAGACGGTTCAAGCACCTTTTCAGTGATCCTCATTTTGTCATCCGTTCTTAAGCTTTCTGTGCATACTGTTCAATACAATCGTATTGAAAGTTGATTGAAAGCGTAGAAGTATGATTCCTCCTCCATAATTTTGGTAGGGAGGAGGTCTCCTGATAAGGGTAGAAGGCGGTGAGAGATGAACAATTGGCCAAGAGAAGCAGAGATCCGAATGTTGATCGAAAGAGCCATGCTCGAGACACATGACTTGACGGTTGAGGAAGAACCAGAAATGATCGGTTCCTTCGATCGCCTGGGCCAATTGCTTGACACCCCGGCAAACGGTCCTCAGCAGCTTCTGCTTCTGTTATCGGCCGGGTTGCTGGCGATGCAGCGTGCCGAACGGCTGGTGCTTCAAGCACTGCGCCTAGATCGTTGGGTGTCCCTGAGCGAAGAAGCGGTTCTGGTTCATCTGCGCTTGATCTGCGCCGAGATTATCGGTATTTTAATGATCGGCTCGGATGACCTGCGGCTCGCTCCGGTCCCCGTTCGCTGGCGCTGAGCGAATTCCCTCCTGCATAAGATAGGTCCTCGAACGCCAGGTGACAAACCTGGCGTTTTGATTCGGTTGATGGCCTACCCTTCCCAGTCTATAATCGAACTTGGCGTGAAAGAAATCCATCCCGGATTCTCAGCTTTCTCGATCTAGACGGGTTCAAATTGGACGGCTGATAGCAGCTGGTACCTTGCTTGCAGCCTGAGCTGCCGGGGCAATTTCGAGGCGGAGGAGAAGAAGTGACGATACCCTTATCGGAACTATTTGGTCAATCCCAGCCCATCATCGCAATGGCTCATCTCCCGGCTCTTCCTGGTACACCACGTTATGATGCCGAAGGCGGCATGCAAGCGCTTGTCAGCTGGGTCCAGCGTGATGTAGAGATCCTTCTCAACTCAGGGGTGGACGGGATTCTCTTCTGCAATGAAGATGACCGGCCGTACAGCTTCGATGTTGGCTATGAGGCTGTTGCTGCCATGGCGCGCGTTGTGACGGAGTGTAAACCAACCGACCTGCCCTTTGGCGTGGATCTGATGTGGGATCCACGCGCGGCGATGGCCGTCGCAGCCGCCACTGGGGCCTCGTTTATTCGGGAGGTCATAACCGGCGTCTATGAGAGCGATATGGGTTTATGGAACCCGGATGCAGCTGAATTGCTGCGCTATCGTCGTATGCTGGGAGCAGAACAGGTCCAGGTTTACATGAATATCACCCCCGAGTTCGCCTCGGCACTTGGCACGCGCACTGTCGCGGAACGCGCACGGAGTGCAGCCGTATCATCGGCCCCGGATGCGATCCTGATTGCGGGGCCGATGGCTGGTACTGAACCGGATCTGGCCTGGGTTAGGGACGCAAAGGAGGCCGTCGGCGAGGCGCTACCCGTGCTGCTGAACACCGGTGCGAGAATCGACAATATCGCCGATTTTCTCCAGGTGGCTGATGGAGCCATCGTTGGTTCAACCTTCAAGGTAGACGGCCACACATGGAACCCTGTTGACGCAGGGAGGGTGGCAGCCTTCATGCAAACTGTACGGAAGGCTCGCCGCTAAGGAGCTGCAGCTAATGAGCGATACGCTATCCCTGCTGGCAAATCTGACCTCGACTCCAGCTGTCTCGGGTCGCGAGGACGCGCTGATCGACATCATGCGTTCGAAATTCGAAGCGCTGGTTGATAGGGTGCATGTCGATCGAGTTGGTAATGTCACTGCCACGATCGAGGGTGAGAGCGGATCGCCCTCACTACTCATATTCGCACACATGGACGAATTGGGCTTAATCATCCGTAAGATCGAGCAGGATGGATTTCTACGCTTCGAACGAGTGGGCGGCGTCCCTGAAAAATCACTGCTTGGAACGCCGATCGAGGTCATAACCGACAGCGGCGCTCGCATTCCGGGATTGGTTGGGACGACTTCGCACCACGTGACGCCCCCCGAGAAGAAGTTCGTTGTGCCGGGGCGACTTGAGATGTACCTCGATGTCGGCTGCGGTTCTCGGGCAGAGGTCGAAGCACTCGGGATTCAGGTAGGGGATATGGTTGCCTACCAGCCCGGGATGATCCAGCTTGCCGGCCGGCGGATCGCCTCCAAATCGCTCGATAACCGCATCGGCTGTTTGCTGTTGATTCAATTGTTAGAAAAGCTGGCTGAGCAGCAACCGAAATCAACAATCCACCTGGCCGCCTCCGTGCAGGAAGAATTCAATGTGCGCGGGGTGTGGCCGGTGTTCCAAAGGCTCTCTCCTGACGCCGCAATCTGCCTGGATGTCACGATCGCCTGTGATACACCCGAGCTTTCACATCTCTCTGAAGTGAGGCTGGGAGCGGGACCAGCGATTGGCCTGTATCAATTTCATGGGCGTGGAACCCTCGGTGGGCTGATTCCGAATCCCGGGTTGCGGCGTTTTATTGAACGGCAGGCCCTTGAGCATTCGATCCCGCTCCAGCGCGAAGTCCTGATCGGGATCATCACGGATATTGCCTTCAGCCAGATGCTCACAGCCGAAGGTGTGCCATCCGCAGCGCTGGCCGTACCAATCCGCTATACGCATGCCCCGCACGAAGTTTGCGACCTGGAAGACATCTCGCGCTGTGTCGACCTGCTCACGGCAATCGCTGTCCATTTCGATGCCGGGCTCGACATGAGCCGGGGGAGCGCGTGATCAAGATTGCGCCTTCACTAGCATCTGCGAACCAGAGCAATCTGAGCAAGGCGGTTGAGCTGGCGGAGGCTGGCGGAGCCGATCTGCTTCATTTTGACCTGGAAGATGGAGTTTTTATCCCCAACTTGAGCTTCGGCCCGGGAACGATTCGTGATCTGCGGCCGCTAAGCCAGCTGCCGTTCGATGTTCACCTGGAGGTACACGCTCCCGAATCCTATCTGGAACAGGTTGTGGACGCAGGAGCGGATATCGTCACCTTGCAGTTCGAGTCGACCCGCTTCCCCTACCGGGCTCTGGGAATATTGAAACGAATGGGTGTGCGTTCAGGGCTGGCTTTCAATGCCGCGACCCCGGTGGAGGGTATTCTGCCAGTTCTGGATGAACTTGATGTGGTCCATTTAATGACAGCAGAACCGCTTGGTGCAGGTGCAGAATTCATGGTTGGCACTTTAGGAAAAATCGAGCGCGTGCGAGAGCTGTGCGCAGGTCGTCCGATCGAAATCGAGGTCGATGGAGGCATCAACGCCGGGAATATCGGCCGCGCTGCTCATGCCGGTGCGGCGGTCTTCGTGGCAGGTCGTGCGATCTGGTCTGCGATAAACCCCGCCCTGGCGATCTCGGAACTACGGGCTGCTGCCCGGGCTGCCAGCACGGGCTAACCCCTGAGAGCCTGGTTCAGTTCGAGCAAATTCCGAAAAACCCAATCCGGTTTTACCGCGCTTTTTTCAAGGTCTTCATGTGAGGCAATTCCACTCAGAACCAGGATCGTCCGCATCCCGAGCCGCCTGCCACCTGCAATATCCGTGTCAAGCCGATCGCCGATAGATGCAAGCTCTTCAAAGGGTAGTTCTAACCTGGCTTGCGCCAGATCGAACAGCACCCGCCCGGGTTTACCCATCACAATAGGATTTGTACCGCTGGTTGCGGCTAATGCGATGACCATCATGCCGCTGCCCGGAACAAAGCCCTCCTCGGTTGGATAGGATGGGTCAGCGTTGGTCCCGATGAATTCGGCACCACCCCGGATGAGGAGCGTCGCCCGTTTAAACGTTTCATACGTCAGGTTGCGGTCGAGGGCAACCACGACTGCAGCAACTTCCTCGTCGGCGAGCACATATCCGGCCTCCCGGATCTGGTCCTTTAATGCGAGCTCTCCGATGACGTGCACCCGGCTGCCAGGCGTATATTTCTGCTGCAAGTAGAAAATCACCGCCTGAACACAGGTTACGACGTTCTCTGGTTCAACCGGTACTCCAAAGCGCCTGGCTTTCTCGGCGAATTCCTCCGGCCGTTTCGATGGGTTGTTCGTTGCCAGGACGAATTTAATCCCGCGCTCGGTTAACGTATCAAAGAATTCGGTAACTCCGGGCAACGGGTCGTCACCATGCCAGAGTACGCCGTCCATATCAATGACCAGCCCGCGCAGCTTGCCCAGTTCGGGTGCCTCGAGGATCAGTTTGCTCTGGCTGGCTCCTTCTTCGAGTCGTTTGCCGACAGCTCCGCCTGGATGGAGCAGCCCAAATTCGTGATCTGAGAACCCGCGCGCCTTCAGAACGCCCGCGCACAGCATATCCCCGATAGCCGCCTGAACCAGCGTGCTCGAAAGTGGGATGAACCCCTCGGCATCGTACTCGGCTGGGATGCTGCAGGTGATGATGACATCGCTCAAGTCGGCCATGACCGAATGTTCGGCTTCGAGGATTGAAATCACGCGCGCCCCTTGACGCCGGCTGACCGTCAGAAGGTGGTTGACCTCATCGGTTTCGCCGCCGCGCGAGAAGGCGATCAGGATATCAGCCGCCCGGACGATGCCGCTATATCCGTGTGCAGACTGGCCTGGATCAAGGTATGCGGCCGGCGCGCCTGAACAGGTGAGAATATGAGCCAGGCGACGGGCGATGCTGCCAGAAGTGCCGGCGCCGGTGATCCAGAGCATGCCATCGCAAGTCAGGAGCAGTTCGAAGGCATTCTCCAACCCCTTCCAATCGAGACGGTTGGCGAGTGCATCCAGTGCGCCGCGCTCCTTCTCAAGGGTCTCGCCCGCCACCCGTTTGAAATCTGACGTACGCTCAGCTTTGCTCATTCGAAAGGTCCTGGTGGCATCTCATGTCAGGCAAATCGCTCGTCGATCATCTGCAGCAATTGTTCAAGATAGCCTTTAAGTTCATCTTCGGGCAACGTTTCAGATGCTAGCGATAAATTCATAACAGCCCCAGCCCCCGGTCGCAGGGAGACGGTAGCATTCAACTTCCCATTTTCAACTTCTCGATTGGCGATGATAAGCCAACCGATAGGCCTGGTTTTCCAGACCGCATAACCCATTTCCGGTAGCGCGCGGACGAGCAGCTGGAAGGCTTCATCCGCACTATGATTACTGTAGGTTTTGTTCTCAGAGTAGGTTGGCATTTGAAACCTTAACTGAAGCCTGCAAGACCGACGTTGAGGACTGTACTTCGCAGGCAGCTGATCGATCAACACTCCCCGAAATTATCTTCGACCAGGGCTTTTAGGGCAGCAATGGCTTCGTTTTCATCCTCACCATCGGCCTGGATCTCGATTTCGTAACCCTGGTGCACGCCAAGTGTGAGCACCATCAGGATGCTCTTTGCATCGACCGGCGCCGAACCCTTGGTCGTATTTGCAACGGTGATCTTGGACTTGTAGGCCGAAGAAGTCTGGACGAAGCGGGCGGCCGGTCGAGCATGCAGGCCGACCGGGTGGTTGACGGTGATCCGGATGGAATTCATCGAGTGTCTCCTAAGTTCTGGATCCAGGTGCGTACATACATGATCTGCCCAGGTTGAATGAAACCCCCATTCTATCATCGTGGAAGGATCTCATTGGCCACAGCGGGCGATAAGATAGACAATCCGTTGCGAGGGGCTCATCCTTCACCATCCAGTATTTGACTGCTGAATGAGATCTCGGCTCGACCGGAGATTGTTGCCGCAACCGAGCAGTACTTGGTAAGCGAGAGTTCGATCGCCTGGTTCACTACTTTCTGTGTCAGTCCATCTCCACTCAACCGATACGCCAGGTCGATTCGACGAAAGGTCCAGGGTGGTTCTTCATCCCCCTCACTGGTTACTTCGACCTGCAGGGTTTTCAGGACCAGGCGTTTCTTCTGCAGGATGCTCACGACGTCGTAGGCGCTGCAGGAGGCGAGTGCCAGCAGGAGCAGGTCGGAGGGCCGCACCCCGGTGTGGTTCTGTTCATCATGTGATGAAATAACAATCGAGTGACGGCCGCTGTCAGTCCCGACGTATTGCTGTCCACCGGTCCAGGTCAGATGTACGTTAGGTTCGGTCAAGCGCTTCCTCCCGAATTTATTCTGGAACCCCAGCCGGATAGATTAATGACTTGAGAGAACTTCCGGCTCCCAGCAGGAGCTGGATCGCCTCCCCGACTCCATCCAACCCGAAGCGATGGGTGATCAAAGCCTCTGCATCGACTCGGCCGGCTTCGAGCAAGTCGAGCACAGCCCGGGTATCGACGTGGTTCGCAGAGTACGTGGAGTTGATCTGGACCTCGCTGAAATAGAGCGCGTTCGAATCGACTGGCCAGATCTCACCAGGCGGGGGTGGGGCGCCCAGATGCAGCTGCCCACCGCGTTCAACAAGAGCCAATCCGGATTCCCAGGCTTTGAGCGTGGGAGCTGTGACAATCACGGCATCCGCTCCACGGCCGTGATTGAGATCTCGGAGTTTTTCCCCGACATCCTCCCTGGATGGATTCAGCGCATGCGTAGCACCGAGAGAGAGGGCTTTCTCCAGCCGCCAATCGCTGAAATCGAGAGCAAAGATTTCACCGGCCGGAGCGATCGCCAGGAGTTCAAGATAGCACATGCCCATAAAGCCAAGGCCAATTACGGCCACGGTGTCTCCTGGGTGAAGTGGAGTCTGGCGGATGCCCTTCAGCGTACAGGCCATCGGCTCGATGATCGTACCGGCCTCAAAGCTTACGTTCGGAGGCAGCTTGAGCGTGTCGAACCGCACGAGATCTGCCGGCGCACGGAAGTACTCTGCAAAACCACCCGGATCGAGATTGGATTTCGAAAACGATTCGCACAGTGTGAAGCGTCCACGATGACAGTGATGGCACGACATGCAGGGTACGTGATGATGAACGTGGACCCGATCACCCGGAATAAAATTCTCGACACCGGGTCCGACGGCGGCCACGATTCCGGTTGGCTCATGCCCGAGGACTTTCGGCGCCCGTGAGGCCAGGTACCACTCCAAGGTTTCTCCGCCACACAGACCGCAGGCTGCCGTTTGAACCAGGATCTCGCCTGGTCCTATCTCGGGAATGGGCTGCTCCTCGATGCGGATGTCATCGTTCTTGTAATACATCGCAACCCGCATTTTCCCGTTCACCCCGTTCATGCTCTTACCTCCAGCTGGCATCCACTTTTAAAAGACCTAAACGGTCATGTCTGGGATGATCGCCATCTTGACGATCTGGCCGGACATCATTTGCTTGAGCGCGTCCTCCACGCCTTCCAGCGGCGCCTGTCCTGATATCAGAGCTCCCAGATCCAGCACGCTGTGTTTAATGAGCTCGAACGATTTATGCACATCGAGCGGCGTTCCGTGGAAAGTACCGTGAAGTGAGAGCTCGCCGTAATGGATCCAATGCGTATCGAGCTCGATCGGTGTCCCACCCTTCAGCCCACCAAACCAGAGCACCCGGCCACCTTTGCGAACGGATTGGATTGCCGTCAGCCAGGCTTCCTTAACCCCCGCCGATTCGATGGCGACATCCACACCCCGTCCGGAAGTCAGCTCATGGATCATCTCCACCGGGTCAGCCTGCTGCGGGTTGATGGTTGCAGAAGCGCCCAGCTGTTCGGCGACTTTCAGCCGCTCGTCGCTCAAATCGACGGCGATCACCTGTGCAGCGCCGCTCAAGCGTGCCATTTGCAGGTGCATCAGACCAATCGGTCCGCCAGCTCCGATAATCGCGACATGTTCACCGGGCTGGATCTGGATCACCCGCTGGCCGTGCATCACCGATACCAGCGGCTCCAGCAGCGAAGCTTCTGCAAAGCTGATGTGCTCGGGAATTTCGAAGGTATTCAAGCGCAGGATCGGCCCCGGGATGGTCGCATATTCCGCAAAGGCGCCGAAGTTGAATAGCAAATTGTCACATAAATTCTCCTGTCCATGCTTGCAGTAATAACATGTCTGGCACGGCGCAGAGTTGTGGGGTACGACGCGCATCCCCGGTTTGAATCGCTCCACATCCTTGCCCACGGCGACAATCTCGCCGGCGAACTCGTGTCCGAAGGGGCTGGGCGGGATGATCAGGTGATATCCGCGCCTATAGGTTTTAACGTCAGTCCCGCAGGTGGTCGCAGCGCGCACCCGCACCAGCACGTCTTTCGGACCGGGCTGCGGGATTGGGATCTCCTGCACTTCAAGCTCACCAGGACCAAGAAAAACTACCGCACGCATCTCGCCTGAGCTCATCTTCTCCGCTCCTTCAGCCGTTGACCGGGTGGTCCCGGCTAGAGTCTACATGATCATTCATACTTTCGTCGGGTGGTAGTGCTCAATGTAGAGCTGCCGCAGCTCGGCAACTTCGGCTTGATCAATTGTAATCGGCTGCATGCCGGCAGACCGAGCAAGGAGCGTCAGCCTGGCCGACACTTCCGTGGCGATCGTCGTGGAATAGGCTGCGTGGAGATCAGGGCCGACCGCTATCATACCGTGTTGGGCAAGCAAAACCGAGACTCCCGAGTCCATTGTTTCTAGCACGACCCGGGCCAGCTCTTCTGTTCCAGGCCGGATATAAGGCGCGACCTGTACTGTGCCACCGATGCACAGTGCTGATTCTGTAACGACCATTGGGATTTCCTGACCGCTGATTGCAAAAACGGAGGCGAACGGTGCGTGCGTGTGCACAACCGCTTCGACGTCCTTGCGCTCGCGATAGAAAATCGTGTGCATCGGGGTTTCGCTGGTTGGCTTCCATTGGCCTTCCACCTTCACCCCGTGCTCGTCGATCACGACGACATCCTCTGGCGACATGCGGGTATATTCAATCGCACTGGGTGTAATCGCGATCAACCCGCTTTCCGGGTCACGGGCAGAGATGTTCCCGCCCGCCCCAAACGCCAGGCCATCGCGAATCATCTGCAACGCGGTCTCAAGAACCTGTTCCCTTAATGTCTTTAGCTTCATGGTGTTCACCTCGATCGGGATTGTGGGTTTGTAGCAATGGCAGCCGCTAGTTCGATCGCCGCCACCATACTGGCCTCATTTGCCTTACCTTGCCAGGCGATGTCGAAGGCGGTGCCGTGGTCAACAGACGTCCGGATGATCGGCAGGCCGAGCGTGAGATTTACGGCGTTCTCAAATCCGTGCATTTTGACTGCAATGTGACCTTGGTCGTGGTAGAGCGCCACAACAGCGTCGAATTCGCCATGGACCGCCCGCAGGAAAACCGTATCCGCCGGCAGCGGCCCGCTCACGTTGATCCCTTCAGCCCTACTTTGCATCACCGTCGGGTGGATCCAGCGAATCTCCTCATCACCCATCACGCCTTCATCGCCTGCATGCGGGTTGAGGCCTGCGACAGCTAGCCGCGGGGTTTCGATTCCCAGCGTGAGCAGACACTCATTGGTAAGCCGGATCGTGCTTCTCAGCATTTCAGGGGTGAGGCTGGTGGCTACCTCTTTAAGCGCAATGTGCGTGGTTGCATGCGTGACGCGCAACCAGCGCGGCTCTGTCAGACGGCCGGGCGAGAGCAACATCATGCTTACTCGCTCCACCCCGCAGCGGTCGGCTAGAAGTTGAGTATGTCCCCGGTAGGGCGAGCCTGCCAGATGAAGAGCTGCCTTATTGATTGGTCCTGTCGCAATCGCAGCAACCTTGCCGTCGAGGGCGAAATCGATTGCACAATTCAGATAATCCAGGGATGCCTGGCCAAAATCTGCAGTGAGGGATCCGGGCTGAAAAGAGCCGAGATCCAGCCCTGGGACATGGAATACGACCGCACTCTGTGGCGAAGATCGGAGCTGGTCGAGGCTTGAAATTCGGGCTAATCCGGTTGAAAGTTTCAATCGACGGGCGGCCAGATCCAGCAAAGCAGCATCGCCGATGACGAGTGGAGTGCAGATTTCGTGCAGATGCGGCCGGGCGAGCGCTTTCAGAACGACCTCAGGCCCGACTCCGGCCGGATCTCCGATTGTGATCGCGATCAACGGGCGATCATCCATTCGATGTCTCCTGAATATTGACTTCCAACCTCTGCACCAAACCCCATAGATAGCACAGGTTTTCTGCGAAAGCCTCCGTCGACAAATGTTCGGGCAGGTCGGAGAGACTGTGCCGGTGGGGTGGAGGGGTGCCCTTGGCTGGGCTGGTACCGAACGAGAACACCGGCAGGCCGCGCTGGTAAGCTGGCGCGGCGTCACTGAATGCCCGGCTGGGCTGTAGCCGGAAGTCGACCGATGACAGATCTGCTGCGATCTTGCTGGCCAGGGAAATACTATCAGGGGAGGCTGAATACCGGTGCAGCAGTCCCTCTCTTGTACGAAGATAGAGGCGAGGATAGCCAACCTGGTCGAGGTTGATGATCTGCACATTTCGCCAATCGGAGTGATGACGTTCGAACAGGTCCACAGCTCCGCCGCAGCCCGTCTCTTCACAACCTGTCAGGCAGAACCAGATCTCGCTCCGCCGCAGCGGGTTATTTACGAGTCGTTTGGCCAGTGCCAGGACGCACGCCACACCGGAGGCGTTGTCATAGGCTCCCGGGGAATAGGGGGCTTGTTCGAACGATAAGAACAATCCCAGCATAAAGAGCTGCAGGGCGAGCACTGCTGCCAACCCCCAGCTCAGGGCTAGATTGAATTGCAGGGTGAAACCCAGGTCGAGTAGGGCTGCCGCGAGAAAGCTCAACAGGGACGCCCGGAAAAGCAAGCTATATACAGCTTGCCCACGCCGGCTTGCGTTAAATGATGGTGTGCGGGCGGTATCTAGGTGAGCGATGAAGACAATGGTTTGGATTGGCGCGAGGATCGATGGCAGGCGGGCAGTTACGTTCTGGCTCTGCTTACTTGGAATGATGCGCCGGGACCAGTTCGAGCGGAAATCGCTTTCGAGCAGCATCGCTTGAGCAGCGGCGAGATGCACGAAACAGGCGAAGATTTGTGCAAAAGGGGTTGGCAGGGTGAGCGCAACGAGCGTAGCTGCGGCTGCCACAGCACAGATGAGCGCGAAGCGGCGATAGGTCGATGAGGCGCCAAAAAAGGACTCAAGTGCGGTACTCTGCAGGCCCAGGCTATCCAATTGCTCTGCAGCGTACTCTGCCCCTGCCCGTTCTCCAGATGTGCAGCTGCCGCGCGGGCCGATTGTCTCTGCCAGCATGCGCAGATGGCCGAAGGCACGTTCCGCATCAACCTTGAATTCGGCTGGTGAAATGGAAACGCCGGGTTTCTCCACCGCTCTAAATCCTGCGTTCTGCCAGATCATGCTCCTTGTGCGGGTCCTTCCAGGTATCGATCGCCACACGCAGTTCTTCAAATTCAAGTGCGGCTTCCTCGAGAGGAATCCCGGCCGTAACGGCATCCACGGCCTGGCGGAATGCACGGGCGCCGGCCCGTGCGCCCAGGGGGTGACCGTGCACCGGACCTCCGGCCCCGACCATCACATCCAGGCCGAAATCTTCGACCAGACTCTCGACGGTGTGAGGGTGGACTCCGGCAGCTGGCATCGGCCAGGCCTGCTTAACGTTATAGAAGGGGAATGTCAATTCGCGGCCGATCTGGATGCAGTTGTCGCGTGTGATCGGCACCTTACCGGCATAATGCTGATAGACGACCATATCGGCCCCGGCGAGGCGCGCCAATTTTCCGAGCAGGAGCTGGGCTGAAATGCCGTGATCGGGAGACATGTAGGTTGCACCTACGACGTCTGGGTGGGCAAGGAGAGGGACCTGGATATCGGGATCCTCGGCCAGCGCTCTCAGCACAGGAAAGCCGGTGGCGAACACGTTGACCATCAAGCAGGTCGCACCGAGGTCGATCGCCCGTTTAGCATTGTCGAGGACATTCGGCAGGGTATCGGTGATGTTGATTGCGTAGAGTGTATGCTCGCCAGTCTCTTCATAAGCCTGGCGTTCCGCTTCTACGAAGAGCGGTAGACGGTCTGAGATGCGGTTGTACTCCGCATCCGCGATCAGCTCATCATCTTTAACGATGTCGACCCCACCGAGCGCCAGTTCACGAAACGTGTCTGCACCCCATTGGGGGGTCCATCCGGCGCAGGGTTTAATCATGATGTTGATCTGCGGTCGCTTTGGCGTATTGAGCAGTTCGCGCATACCGGTGATGCCGAATTTGGGTCCCGGAAAACCCGCGACGAACTTCTCTGGCAGACGCAGGTCGACCAGCTTTAATTTCCCAAATGCTGAGATATTTCCGATCACGCTGGTAAAAAGCATCGGTATCTGCGAAGTGAAGTTGATAATCGGGAAGGCGATCTGCAGGACGTACTTTCGCTCGCCCTCGCTCGGAATGGACCATTCGTAGAAAGGAATTTCCCACAGGCCGATGACTCGAGCGACATGCCTTTTACGCAGCTCAGGTGTCTCGCCGGGCACCGGAGTCCAGGTGCCGGTCGACTGCTCGATGGCGATCGCCTGGGACATCTCACGCATGTCGATCCGGGCCGGGTACTGGATAACGTAAGTGGCGATAATATTCTCGTCGTAATCAACACCTTCCGGCAATGCAATCGGTAGAGCCTGAAGGTCTTCATATTTCCCGAGCTTCATGGTAAGCCTCTCCTTTATTAATGAGCTCCGAATTCCCGGTCTGAAATCAGAAGGATATTCAAGTACCCAGTCGAGCAGGAATGGCTTCGGCTCGGCCGAGATCATCCCGAACAAGGACCGACTCGGCTGTCCAGCGGTCCGTGATGAGGACGTTAATACAGCCGGTGCGTAGCGCGCCGAGCATCGGCCCGACCTTGTTTGACCCGTGCGCCAGAGCAATCACAGTTTCGATGTTGCACAATTGCCCGAGATCGATACCGAGGGTGCGCTGGTCGAATTCGGTCACCAGAGGGTTACCTTGAAGATCGTAGAACCGGCCTAGAATCTCCCCTGCGGCACCGGCCGACCGCAGCTCTGCCAGCTGGTCCGGCGATACATAGCCCAGGCGGATGAGTGGCGAGTCGTTGTCCAGCGCGCCGAGGCCGACAAGCACCATGTCACATTCGCTCACGCTCTCCAGCAGCTCATGCAGCGTGCGATCTTTAAGGAGCGCCTTGCGAGTGGCCTTGTCGGGAACGATCAACGGGCAGTAAAGTTGCTCGCAGGTCGCATTGAGCAGATCAGCCAGGCGCCAGGCGATATTGTAGGCGTTCGAGTGCAGGCCCGGCTCTTCGTAGGCGCCGGCGAGTGTGCGGATCGTGATGTTGTCCAGCTTACGGGGAATCATGGCCGGCAGGATGCTCGAAACCGTCCGTCCCATTCCAATACCGAGCACCAGGTCATTCGTTAGATTTCGTTCCAAATACTGGGCTCCGGCTCGTCCGATCGTACTGCGAGTCTCGGGATCGTCGACCGGGTCGGTTACGATCGCTTCCTGCAGTTGAAAACGATCTTCCAGGCTGCGGGCGAGCTCGGTATTCAATCTGACATCGGGGGCGATTCGGATTTCAACCACGCCTTCAGCCCGGGCGCGTTTGAGAAGGCGGACGACTTTCAGGCGCGAGAGCCCAAGCCGCGCGCCGATCTCCTTCTGCGTCAGGCCATCGACGTAATAGTTCCAGCTGATCTTGCCTAAGAGGGATCGATCATTTCCGACGTCCATCGGGGCTCATTTCTCCGCCTGGGCTGAGTTCGGGCTTGCGTACGCCACGCCTCAGGGGCCGACGGGCAGGATAGTGAACAAAAGTTCAATGGTAAATACAAATGTTCATTACAAGTATAGCGTAATCCATCCTGTAGTGGAAGAGGGAATTCCGAGGGTCATCCAGTGGCAGAAAACGACAAGGCGCCCCGCAGTCCAGCATGCAAGGCGCCCCGCTTAATAAACAACGCGGATGAGAAGTTGGTTGTTATTCTTTCTTCAGGGCTTCGATCAGGTCACTTTTGAGTTGATCCAGGCCGATACCGGAGAGAAAAGGTACCCCGTTGAACACGGGCACTCCAAGGTCGCTTGGGACAGGCGTCATAGCAACGATCACATTCGGTGAAAAGGTCTGAATTTTGCCGTGAATTTCGGCCGCTTTACACTGTGCGACTTCGACCTCGAGGCCTTCAGCTTTCGCTATATCTGAAACCGCGTGGGCGGCAACTGTCGCTGTCGCAATGGACGTGCCGCATGCAACTAGGACTCGTTTCTTCACCATCTATGCCTCCTGATAACTTGGAAGTCTTGCGTTAAAAAGGGCAGCAATTGCCTCGCGGTCCTGGATCTCAAGCATCTGGCGTAAGAAGGATGAATCTTGAAATATTCCGACCAGATTCTGGAGTAATGATACCAGAGAATCGGACTCCTTTACAGCGAGCATGAACACGATTCGAGCCTGAACTGTGCCGTCCGGGTTGCCCATCTCGCCGAAGAGGGCCGGCTGGGCTAGCACGCCTATGGCAATCGCCGAGTGCAGGACATGTTCGACATCGGCGTGCGGGATCGCGACCTGGATATCGACCGTCGGCAGACCGGTGGCGAAGACTTTCTCGCGCTCGAGCACGGCCTGAATGAAGGTATCCCTTACATACCCTTGATCGAAAAGCAAGGCGCCGAGCGTGGTTATCGCCTGAGTGCTATCGGCCGCCTCCAGCTGGGTTTCGATCAAGGAAGGTTGAGTCCAGTTCATTACATAAACCTCGAAAAGAATGAGTCTCTTCTATTTCGTTTTCACCTTCTCGATCTCTTTTTCCTTATCCTTCTTTTTTGGTGCAGCGCCGCGCACTTCGATGCCGTTCGCCCACAGGTGCTCGCCGAGCCATTCCGGGGAAAACTCGAGCCGTTCAGCGACACGTTTCGGCGTGGCAGGGACCGGCCAGATCTCCCAGCGGTGGGGGATGAAGAAAGCTGTCTTGCGGACCATATCCGACCAGATCGGGTAAAGGCGTTCGTAAAGTTTTGCTATCTGAAGCTGGGGTTCCTTCTCAAGCACAATCCGCGCCGAGCTGATCGTCATTTCGGCTGTTCGATCCTTGAGCCATTTCAACTGCAGTTTGCTGGAGCCGATAACCGCCAGCCAGGCTCCGCAGGCCAGGCCAACTGTAACCGGGTTGGCAAGTGCCCATTGGATCACTGCCCGCCCCCAGGATCCGATCAGTGTATATAACAATTCCTGAAACATTGAGTTTTCTACCTGCTTTATCCGAAGTACGTCCGGGTGTCGAATGATCGCAACGAGTTTACACCAACTTACAGGCGATGACGATATTTGGATCATGCACGGCCGTGCAACCCTTAAGTTTCTCCGGCCGTAAAAACTACCGGGGGGCGGACGGTCCGCCCCCCGGTTGCGTTTGTCAAGCGAGTTGAAGCGAGCGGGTCTTGCTCAGTCCATAGCAGCCATAGCAGGTGCGACTTCTGCCTCTACCGGTGCTCCTGCGAGAACATCCCAGGCCTGGCGGTTGCGCTTGTACATCAAGGCGCCGAAGACGGTCAGGCCGAGGATGACGGCCGATGCGATCCAGCCGAAAGCCGCGCTGATCGTGGTCGGCCAGAGAAGCAGCCAGGTCCAGATATCCCAGCCATCACCGACGGCCGAAATCATCGAGGCGCCGGCCGGGATGGCGAAGCCAGCCGCCGGGGCAGCCTCGGTGATGTAGGGTGCCATCCAGGTGCCCATATAGAGCCCAATGATGGACGCCAGCGTGCCGATGATGATCATGCGGCCTACGTTGCCGCGCGTGATGGGGGCCATCATGGCGAACAAGAAGGGGAAGACCGCAAGGTCTGCGAAGGGCAGGAAGCGGTTTCCGGGCAGGATCAACGCCAGGATGATCACGATCGGGACCAGCACAAGCGAGGCGGTCAGCGGGGCCGGGTGGCCGATCAGGATGGCTGAGTCGAGGCCGATGTAGACCTCGCCGCCGCCGAAGCGCTTGTTCATGAAGTCGCGCGCGGCTTCCGAGATCGGGATCAG